>JAPYNE010000022.1 GCA_028285945.1 Candidatus Foliamicus numerosus
AGGAGCTTATCATATAAGCTCCTTCCCAAGGGCAAATCACATCAGGAAAAGCATCCGCGCAACCCAAGGAAGCTCTGGCTTGATCAGCGCTTCCCCGGGGGGAGTCATCTGATCCCGCCGCGCGAACCGCCACGCCCCCTACCGCGCCGTGTCGGGCTCGACCAAGTGGCGCTCCAGCGCCTGATTCAGGAAGGCGGCCAGGTCGCGCTCGCACTGGTCCGGGGCCACATCGTATTTGCTCAGCAGGGTTTCGCGCAGTTCGGCTACGGAGGGGCCGCGCTCCAGCAGCGTCCAGATCCGCGCGGCGACCGGATCCAGTTCGTGGTAACAGCCCCGTTCGGGATCCAGCATCAACAGCGTGTCGTCCAGCTCCGTGAAAACCAGCGCCGGATTGCGGCGCAGGACCGTATCCGGCGAGAGACTCATCGCCGCCGCCAAGAGTTCATCGCCTTCCCGCGCCACATCAATCAAAACGCTCCGAAAACCTCTAATACCTAACTCTAATGATATGACGTTCCTCAACTGGCAGGCAAACTGAAATCGTTGGCGGTGCGCTGCCAACGCCGCCTGCGAATAGCACCGCGCCATGCGCCGTCCGCTGGCTGGACGGATGCCGAATTAGGCCTGCGGGGAAGTGTGGCCGTTGTCCGCTTGATGCGGAACGCGCTCCCCCCTAGTCCGCGCTGTATGCCGAAATACTCAACCAGCCGCTTGAACCGGTTCCTTCCTTGTATGACTATCAAAGGTGTGAGCGCCTTAACAAGCACTGATCGTCATTCGCGCTGATGCTCGCCGGGCGCGCATCCTAGTAAATTGCGCACAGCTTTGGGCACGGGCGAAAGGGAAATTCCTGCCTTTTTTGACAGGGGCGGCCAAAGTTTTGTGATTTGAGGTAACTTGGGTTAACTTCGGTATAAATGGATGCTCGAACCAACCCTTACGCCCCTGGTGCCGGCACTCCTCCGCCTGAACTGGCCGGACGCGATGAGCTGATTGACGATGCCGCCATCGCCTTGGACCGCATCCGAAATGGCTTGACGGCCAAGAGCTTGCTGATGGTAGGTCTTCGCGGCGTGGGCAAAACCGTGCTCCTGAACCGTATCTGCCGGGATGCGGAATGCCGAGGCTTCGCCACGCTGCTGCTCGAAGCGCCGGAGGATCGCTCGCTGCCTGGTTTGCTGGCCGCGCCGCTGCACAGCGCCCTTGTGAAGATGAGCCGCCGGGCCGCTGCCGGGGATGCTGCAAGGCGAGCGCTCGGTGCGCTTGCCGGATTCGTGCGCGCAATGAAGGTCAATTTCGGCGACCTTGGCATCGGCCTCGATATCGAGGGAGAGCCGGGGGTTGCGGACAGCGGCCATCTGGACTTCGACCTGAGCGAACTGTTCACTGCGGTGGGCGAAGCCGCAAAGGACCAGAACACCGCGTTCGCGTTGTTTATCGACGAATTGCAATACGTCGAGGAAAGCCAGTTTGGCGACTTGGTTGCAGCCCTTCACCGCACCGCCCAACGGCAACTCCCCGTTACGCTTATTGGCGCCGGGCTGCCACAACTCGTGGCTCATGCGGCGGCAGCGAAGACATACGCCGAAAGATTATTCAGCTTCCCTGAAATAGGCCCGCTGCCTGAGGATAAGGCTCGATACGCCCTTGAAGCGCCAGCCAGGAAACGGAACGTGGTTTTTCACCCCGATGCCCTTTCGGCGATTGTGCAGCGCACGCAAGGTTATCCCTACTTCCTTCAAGAATGGGGCAAGCACAGTTGGGCTTGCGCCGAGGCATCCCCGATCACAGCGCAGGATGTCGCCGCAGCCACGGCGCAAGCCACTGCGGAGCTGGATGCCAGCTTCTTCCGCGCCCGTTTCGATCGGCTGGCTCCGTCTGAAAAGCGCTATTTGCGGGCCATGGCGGAGCTGGGTCCAGGACCGCATCGTTCAGGGGAAATCAGCAGGATGCTCGGGAGAGGGGTAAGGACCGTCGCGCCGACTCGCGCCAAGCTCATCGCAAAAGGCATGATCTATAGTCCCGCCCACGGCGACACCGGCTTTACCGTGCCGCTGTTCGACGAATTCCTGCGGCGGGTGATGAGAGATTGAATGTTGCCGTCAAGCGTGATTCCCGGTGTGCTCGTCGGTCGCCATTCGCGCAGCATTTCGGCCGGCTGCGCGATGCCTACACCCGTCAGCGCCGCTTGCAGGACCGGATCGGCATCGTGGCGCCCACGCTGCTCTACGCGCTTTTCTGGTTCGCCCTGTCGGTTCTGGTGAACGTGCATGGCGGGAATTCCGCCGCCAACGGCATCGCGCTGGCCGGCACGTGGCTGGCGCTGGTGGTGGTGGTGCCCACGCTGGCCGGCCTGCTCGCAACCACGCTTTATCCGGCGCCTTCCCGCATGGAGCTGACCACCGCCGCGCGGCAGGCGCAAACGGAAGCCGAGAGCGCCTACATGGCCCGGCTCAGCGAGTACTACTACGATCATCTCGAGTTCGTGCCCGAAGGCGACGAGCGAGCGATGGATTTCCTGACCGTAGCGATGGCCAACCGCAACGCGATCGATAAAGCCGTCCGGCCATTGCACGACGAATTCCAGTCGCAACTGAATCGCCAGGAAAGCCTGGTGCAGCGCTTCCAGTTCATCTCGCCGGCCATCATGATGCAGCTGGCGCTCAACGAGATTTCCGGCACCGGCGCCGACCGCTACGAGCACTTTCTGGCCCAGGCTTTCGATTTCCGCGATGAATGGAGCGATTTTTTCACCGTGAGGTTTTTGCGGCGCGCCCCGCTTAAGCCCTCGGATTACGACCAGTTCCCGGCCTTCGAGTACCAGGAGGAGCCGTTCACCGCGATGCTGACGCGCCTGCTTCCCTCGCTTGCGGGAATGCTGCTGCTGCTCGCCGGCGCCGTCCTGACTCCGTTGACGGGCCTGCGCCGCTACCCGGTCGCCACCTCGTAGCCGCATCATTTGCGCTTGGCAGCCCCGGTTGGCACAGAGTGGGTTAGCGGTGGTGGAGTTCGAGGATGTCGCCGTCGCGGATGAGGTGGCGCGGGCTCACTTGCTGGCCGTCATAGACCTTCTCGCCCCAGATGCGGGCGTAGCGCAGGCTGCCGGCGATATCCTTGTGAACCAAGGTTGCCAGTTCGCTGACCGTGGCGCCGTGGCGCAGGGTGAACGGGCGTCCCAGATCGGGCGGCTTGCCCGGCGTTTTTGTGTAGGCCCGCACCACGCCCAGGCCCTTGAACAGGAACTTGGGAATCGCATCCAGGTTGTCGCCGGTCTCGGCGGACACGGCAAGCGCGGGAAAGCCGAGCTTCCCGCTTAGTGCTTCCAGCCGCTCCCGGCAATCGCCCAGGTCGGCCTTGTTGGCCACCAGCAGGGCAGGGAGGCGGATCCGGAACAGGTCCTCGAAAGTCTCCTGCTGGCGCGCGACGCGCTTTTTGCGGCGGCGTTTGCGGGGCTCCGGCAGCCCCGGCCATGCGGCGGTGAAGGTCACGCGCTTCTCGGCCATCTTGTCCAGCACGGTCCCGATCTCCGCGGCATAGTCCGGCGAGGCGATATCCACGACCAGCAGCGCGCCGTCGGCGGGCTGCAAGGCGGTTCCCAGCCAGGGCTGCATGCGCTCGTGCGCGACCGGGGGCAAATCCACCAACTGGAAGCGGATATCGTGGTACGGCGCCATGCCCGGTATCGGCGTTTCGGTGGTGTGCGGCCAAGCGCCCACGGTGCTCTGCGACCCCGTGAGCGCCGAGTGCAGTTGCGACTTGCCGGCGTTGGGCGCCCCCAGCAGCGCCACCTGGGCCGCGCCTTCGCGCCGCACGGCGTGCGCCGGGCCGGAGCGGGCGCCGCCCTTGCGCGGCGAGGACAGCTCGCTGGCCAGCTGCTTGATTCGGGTCTTGATGTCCGCCTGCACGTGCTCCGTGCCCTTGTGCTTGGGGATCAGGCGCAACATCTCGCGCAGGCAGCGCAGGCGTTCCGCCGTGTCCCTGGCCTCGCGGAAGGCCTGCTCAGCCTTCCTGTACTCCGGCGTGACGTTGGTGGGCATGGCGGCGAAAGTGTACCTCCCGCCGTGATGCCGGACACTGCTTCAACGATAATGGCGGCCATGAGCGCCCGAAGCGGCCTGTTCCACGTCATCGACACCCGCCAGTTCGAACGGTCGATGCTGGACCGCCTGTGCCGTTTGGCAACGCGCGCGCGCGCCTTGGCGAGGTCCCGCGACGGGGCCCGCAGGCTCAGGGAACTGGCGCCCGACCGGCGCGCCATGCTGTATTTCACGCAGCCCTCCACGCGAACCTTCCTGTCTTTCAACAGCGCCTGCCATATTCTCGGCATGCATACCAGCGAAATCCGCAATCCTTCGATTTCCTCGGAGATGAAAGGCGAAACCTTCGAGGACAGCATCCGCACCTTCAGTTCCTATGCCGATGTCATCATCATGCGCACCCCGGAAGGAGGAAAAGCCGCGCGGGCGGCCGAGTTGATGGATTCCATTCCGCGCCCGGTGCCGGTCATCAATGCCGGCAGCGGTCCGGACCAGCACCCGACGCAGGCCCTGCTGGACATTTACACGCTGGAGCGCAGCTTGGAGGGGCGCGGCGGCATCGACGGCAAGACCATCGCCATGATGGGCGACCTGCGCCGGGGCCGGACGGTGCGCTCGCTCAGCTACCTGATGAAGAACTACCGCGACGTTCGCCTGCGGTTCGTGGCGCCGCCCGGCCTGGAGATCAAGCAGGACATCCTCGATCATCTCGACGCCCACGGCGTGGCGCACCAGTCCGCCAGCCGCCTGGACGATGTGGCGGGCGAGCTGGACGCCCTCTACGTGACGCGGCTGCAGTCCGAATACGGCGAGGAGGAGCCGGAACCGGAACCGGCCGAGTACGCATCCTACGCCATCGGCCCCGAGCAGTTGCGCAAGTTCCCTTCGCAGGCAATCATCATGCATCCCTTGCCCCGCGGCCCGGAGCTCAGCCCGTCCATCGATAACGATCCGCGCGTGATGTACTGGCGCCAGGAGCGCAACGGCATGTGGATGCGCGTGGCCCTGCTGGCGCTGATTTTCGATTTGGCGGACGAGCTGGAGGCAAGCGGTTAGCGATGGGTTTTGAGGCGTGCGCCCGTCGGCCGGGCCGGCATGGAACCGCCGCGCATGGAGGCCGGCCCAAACGGTCGCGCAGCCGCGCGGTGATTCCCGCGCCGCTCATTGCCGGCGCGGCGCTCGCCGGGGCTGTTGTGGTGCTGCCTGCGGCGCAGGCGCAGCAGGCACGGATGGCGGAGGGCGCGGCGCTTTGCGACACGGGGCTTTACGAGATCCGCGCGGATTTCGAGGGCGCGCGCGCCAACGCCTGCGAGGTCACGACGCCCCGCGGCGTGGTTCTGACCATCGAGCCTGAGGACTCGCCGCCGATCAATCCCAGCCCTTGGTACGGATTTCATATTCATCCCAAGCGCGCGGACGAGCAGGGGGCCATCATGGTGACCTTGCGCTACACCGATAGCCGGCATCGCTATTGGCCGAAGATCAGCAGCGGCGGGAAGCTTTGGGAGCGCCTCGACGAACGGCACTGGCTGGCGCACGAGGACGGCCGCGCCACGATGGAACTGAAGCCCGGCCCGGAGGGTCTTTATGTGTTCGCGCAAGAGCCGCTGGGCCTCGATGCCTATGCGGACTGGCGGCGGGATATTTCCGCGCGCCATGCGGGCGTTGACTGGCAGGAAATAGGAAAATCGGAGGAAGGCCGTCCGATCTTCGCTGCCGCGACCGCTCCCGGCGCGCCCCGCTATCTGCTGTTCATCAGCCGCCAGCATCCGCCGGAAGTGCCGGGCGC
Source organism: Candidatus Foliamicus numerosus (assembly GCA_028285945.1). Classification (GTDB taxonomy): domain Bacteria; phylum Pseudomonadota; class Gammaproteobacteria; order Steroidobacterales; family Foliamicaceae; genus Foliamicus; species Foliamicus numerosus. Next base: position 5,827 of record JAPYNE010000022.1, read on the forward strand.
CTTGATGTTCATGGCGTTCGCCGAAGCCCTCTTGGAGGCCCGCATGCGGGCCTGCGCCGATGCCGGCTCCGCTGCGTGCCAGTTCTTCGAGCAGCACAGCCTGGTGCTTGTGCCCAATCTCAACCCGGACGGAGTGGCAAAAGGGCATTGGCGGCATAACGTCCGGGGGGTGGATCTGAACCGGGACTGGGGGCGGTTCGAGCAGGCGGAAACCCGCGCGGCAAGGGAACTCGTGGATGCGCTCGAGCGCAGCGGCCAATCCATTGCCCTGATGCTGGATTTCCACAGCACCTGGAGGAATGTCTTTTATGTTCCCGCGCTTGGGGAGGCCACCAATCCGCCGGCCTTCACCTCCCGCTGGTTGCGGCTGACGCGGGCCAGCAGCGCGGCGTACGAGTTCGAAACGGAACCTAGAAGCTCCGCGGAAACGGCGATCGCCAAGAACTACTTCTATCAGCGCTTCGGCATTCCCGCGATTACCGTGGAAACCGGAGACGATGCCGGCGGGGATGAGATCGCCGCCACGGCCCGGGTGATGGCGGACGCGCTGATCACCGTGCTCGGCGGCGGCGAAGGACCACTGGGACGACGGCGCGGCGCCCTCTGCCCGGATTTCTTCTGCTACCTGATGGAGGCCAACAAAGCCTCGCTGGTCATGCTGGCCGAGGAGGGCCTGATCGGCGACCGCCCGGCCAGCGAGATCGCCGGGGCCATGGTCCGGCTGGACGCGGGGCAGGAAGCGGCGGGCGCGCCCCGAACCCCCAACTACCTTGATTTTGAGCGGCGGCTGGTCGAACTGGCCGGCGAAGGCGCAAGCAACCTGCATCTGGGGCGTTCACGGCAGGACCTGCACGGCGTGGTGCGCCGCATGCTGATTCGCGACCAGTGGCTGCAACTGGCGGAATCCGCATCGCGCGCCCGCGCCGCCCTGCTTGATCTGGCCGCCGAGGAGGCCGATACGCCCATACCCGCCTATACCCATGGCGTGCAGGCTCAGCCCACCACGCTGGGCCATTTCCTGCTGGCGTTTTCCGCCAACCTCGAGCGCGATGCGCAACGCTACCGCGAAGGCTACGCGCGAATGAACCAAAGCCCGCTGGGCGCGGGCGCGCTGGGCACTTCGGGCTTCGCCTTGGACCGGGAGCGGCTGGCGGAACTGCTGGGATTCTCCGCCCCGGCCGATAACAGCTACGACGCCAACTTTGTGTCATCCGGGGATCTGCGCAGGGAACTGGCCGCCATTGCGGCGCTTTCGGCGATTCCGATCGGACAACTGGCCGAGAACCTTCATACCCAGTACCACAATCCGCGCCCCTGGATTCTGCTGGATCAAGCCGCCACCAGCACAAGCACTGCCATGCCGCAGAAGCGCAACCCCAGGCCGCTGGACCGCGTGCGCAGCCAAGCCAGCCGAGTGCTGGGCAGCGCGCAGACGCAAATGCTGCTGGCCCACAATCTCAACACCGGCATGCACGATGATCGCGATATGGCCCCTATGCTTGATCTGGCCGCCCAGGCCGAGGTGATGTACGAGCGGCATACGGAGTTGATTAGGCTGCTGCGCATCGACCGCGGCAGGGCGATGAAGGAATTGCGGCTAGGCTATTCCACCATGACGGAAGCGGCCGATTGGCTGGTGCGCGAAGCCGGCCTTCCATTTCGCGCCGCGCACCGCTATGCCTCGGCGCTGACCGATTACGCCCGCGCCAACGCCAAGCGCGCTCAGCAACTCACCGGCAAGGAGCTGTCGGAGATCTACCGCGACACGATCGGCGGGCGGATGCCGGTGCCGCCCCAAGGCATACGTGACGCGCTTGATCCCGAATTGCTGCTGAAAAACCGTAAAGGGCAGGGCGGACCGCAGGCCGAAGAGGTGCAAAGAATGATTCGCGATCATCGCGAATCCCTGCATGCGCACCGCCAATGGCTTGAGCGGGCCAATGAGGAACTGCTCAGCGCCTGGCTGAAACGGCACTCCGCCTTCGCGGGACTCCTGCCCCCCGAACGCTAGGGTTCCATGAACGGCGAAGGTTAGAATTAACTTCGCTTTTACCGGGAGCAGACAGCATGACCGATCGCAAGATCCTGGCCGCCGCCGCGGCTTTCGCCCTGTTGATGAGCGCGGGCAGCGCCGCATTCGCTCAGCCAGCCAGCCAGGACGGCAACCAAGGGCAGGAAATGGAGGAGATTGTCGTGACCGGCAGCCATATCAAAGGCGCCAACATCGTCGGCGCCTTGCCCGTGTCCGTGATCAGCGCCGACGAAATCGAGAGCACCGGCGTCGATTCCGGCGACGACCTGATGCAGTTCGTTCCCGAGCAGGGGCAGAATTTCTTCAATGAGGCGGAGAACATCAGCGGCGGGGTGAATTCGGCCCGCGGCGATATCGGCGCTTTTAACCTGCGCAGCTTGGGCACCGGCAACACGCTGGTTCTGTTCAACGGCCGCCGGGTGGTCAACGCCGCCAGTTTCCAGACCGAGGAAGTGGGCGGCAGCTTCGTTCCGGTCAACACGGCCAATACGCAGACGATTCCGATCTACGGCATGGACCGGCTGGAAATCCTCAAGGACGGGGCGTCGGCGCTGTACGGCGCCGATGCCGTGGCCGGCGTGGTCAACTACGTTGTAAGGGACGACATCGACCATCTGCGGGTTTATTTGCGCTCCGGCGCCTACGACCATGTGTCCAGGAAGACGCAGCGCCTGGCGCTGGAATGGGGCGATTCGTTCAACGGGGAGCGCACCCGGGTGGGCGTGCTTGCGAACTACTATGTTCGCGATCGCATCAGCGCGCGCGAGGACGAGCGCTGGGCCGATTCCGACTTCAGGCGCCGCGTGCCCGGGGATTCGCCCTGGGCCGGCGATACGCGCTTCCGCAACAGCAGCGCCAATTCCCTCTTCGGCCAGTTCGATTTCATCGCCAGCGCCCGCAGCACCGGACTGCTCGATGCCCGCCTGACCGATTCCTCCGGCGAATTCCAGGTGTATCCGGCCGGCCACGAGGATTGCGACTGGGCTCTCGGCTACGGGAACTGCGGCGCCATCGACGGCGACCCCATCACCCGGTACAACCTCAACGAAACCCGCGATCTTTCTTCCGATCTCAAGCGCGGCAAAGTGTTCCTGTTTCTCAACCACGAGTTCGGCAATGGCATGGAGGTCTTTTCCGAGCTGCTCCACTACATGTCGGACACGCATCTCTACCGGCATCCATCTGCGCCCTTCAGCAGCGTGAAGCTGCGGGTCGCCGCCAATAACCACTACAACCCCTTTGGCCCTTGCGGGTCGCCCAACCGCCTGCCGGACTCGGTGCTGCCGAGCGGGTTCCCGTGCGAGGGGCTGGCGATCGAGATCGACAACTACCGGTTCGCGGAAGTGCCGCGGATCGTGGAAAACGACGGCAACGTGATTCGCGTTCTTTCGGGATTGCGCGGCAGCGCCGGGAAATGGGACTGGGAAGGCGCGGTTGTGTGGTCGCGCGCCCAAAAGGATGATCTGACACGAAACCGCGTGTCCAACCTGCTGATGGTGGAGGCCCTGTCCGATCCCACTGAGGCGGCCTACAATCCGTTCAGCGGTGGCGTGAACAGCAATATCGAGCGCGCCTTGGTGGATGTTTACCGGAACAGCGAGACCACGCTGGCGATGGCCGACTTCCAAGTCTCCACGCCGGAACTGTTTAATCTTCCCTGGGGGCCTGCCGGCGGTTTCGCAGGCGTGGAATTCCGCCGCGAAACCTTTGACGACGACCGCGACCCTCGGCTGGACGGAACCATCGTTTTCACCGATTTCCAAGGCGACACCTTCCCCTACGTCTCCGATGTGGTCAACTCCAGCCCAACGCCGGATAATTCCGGCAGCCGCAATGTCGCATCGATATTCACCGAGCTGCAATTGCCGCTGATGAGCAATATCAACGTGCAATTGGCGGCGCGCTATGAGAATTTCTCCGATGTGGGCAGCACCGTGGTGCCAAAATTCGCCGTCGGCTGGCAGATCGCGCCTGCGGTGCTGCTGCGCGGTTCCTGGTCGGAAGCGTTCCGCGCCCCCAATCTGATCACGATCAACGAGGTGATTGTGGCGCGCCAGAACACGCGCACTGATTTCGCCTGCGCCTATGCCGCGGACAACGGCGGCGATCCCGAGCAGGACACGCTGGATTGCAGAAACAGCACCCAGCGCATCGCGCAAGGCAGCAAGTTGCTGGAGCCGGAGCGCTCCAGCAACTATTCCTTCGGGATTGCCGTGCAGCCCATGGACGCGCTCACGCTTACCCTGGACTGGTGGTCGATCGAAAAAGAGGACACGATCGGGCTTTTGGGCGAGGAGAACCACACGGTGCTCGATCTGTTGATGCGGCTTGAGCACGGAGGCGGGAATTGCGCCGGATTCACCGGCAATGCGGCGGTGGTCCGCGAGGCGGAGCTTGGCGATGATGAAGCCGCCATCTACCGGGCGGCGGGAATCTGTCCGGCGGGCCTGATCCGCTACGTGAATGACAACTACGTGAACCTCGACACGCGCACCCTCAAGGGCTGGGACGCCAGCCTGCTTTACTCGCGGGAAACGCCTGTAGGCGAATTCAGCCTCTCCTATCGCGCCTCATTCATCACCAAGTTCAATCAGGTGGCCGGCGGGCAGGCGGCGCGACTTGTGGCGGCCAAGGAAGCAGGCCAGTTGCCGGCCAGTGTCCCCGTGGCGGGATTTGCCGACCTTCTGCAAAAAGACGGCAACCAGAAGGTGAGGCAAACGCTGTTTCTCTCGTGGAGCCGCAACTCGTTCGGGGCGAGGCTGTCGGCCCGGCATCTGGGCGATTTCTATCAGGATTCCCTGACTTTGGATGACGGCACCCGGCACTGGATCCCTTCGGTAACCACTTGGAACGGAATCTTCGATTACAAATGGGAAGCGGCTGACCGCGACTGGCGGCTGCGTTTCGGCATCAACAACCTGTTCGACAAGCGGGCGCCCTTGGCGGACCGCTATTTCGGCTTTTTCGCCGATGCCTACCAAGATATCGAATACGGGCGCAACTACTACCTGCAATTGCGCGTCACGCAGCCAAGCGATTAGAGCGCGCCGGCCACCAAATCCACGAAATCCGCTTCGCTTCGCACCTGCTGCGCGGCGCTCGCGGGAACCGTATAGCCGTGCTCGGCGGCCAGCTTGGCATATAGCGGCCGGCGGTGCGCGATGAGCCGCGGGAAGGCCCAGCGTGCGAACTCCTTCGGCTCGGCTTGGGCGATATCGCTGAGCCCATGCTTGCTCAGGAACTCCGGCAGGGCGCGCCGCAGGAACTCCGGCGAGTAGTACATCGGCTTGGGATCGCTCCGGGCGCGCTCAACCAGCGCCTCCTCGCCTTCCGGCGATGCTTCCAGATACAAGATCACGGTGTGCTCCGCCAGTGCGCGCAATGCGTCATCGTCGCCCAGCTCGCATATGCTTCCGCCCGCGTCGTTGATGAAATGGCGGTAGCCGTAAATGCGCTCGGCCTTCTCGATGAACGCGGCCACGTCCCGCATGGCGCTCACTTCCGCTTTGCGGTGCAGCTCCTGCCTGCGGAGAAACTCCCCGCGCGGCAATCCCCCGCGCCCAGGGTCGCCCAACTGCCCTAGGAAGGTTGAAATGGGATCAAGGTTATGCACAGTGATATTGCTTTCTATGTAAATCGAATCGCTTCGCAGCAGGTCGCGCAAAAACGGCACCTCCATCGCCCGCAGCTTGATATTGTCGAGAATCGGCTCGCGCAGGTACTGGGTGCCTATGCGGTAATCGCCGGAATAGATGAACCAGCGGGTGGAGGGCAAGCGGTTGGCGAGCACCGTCTTGCCCACGCCGGACATGCCCATCAGCGTGACCGCCTTGCGCCGCGCGCCGCGAAATTTTGCCGCTGCTATTCGCATGGATGCCTATGTTATCTTTTGCCCCGCCATTTTGCCGCGCGGAGCACCTCATGGCGCGACGAATGAAAAAATGCTCAATTTTTTTCTTGACAGGGGCATGCAGTTATTTTCTATTGGCCGGGGCATGCAGCCATTGGGTTCCAACCTTCGCAATGTCGCAAGACGACCAGGATGTGTGCTCCGCATTCGTCGCTGAGAACGAAAATCCAGCAATAGCAGACAGCAATGATTCGCCTTTGCAAGCACGCCCTATGACTGTGCAGAGTGTGGAGCAACCGAAAGACGCGCACCGCAATAGCGGTGAGAGCCTCCCTGAAATACATTGGGCTCCTTTGGCCATGGGTGAGCCGGCAGCATTCGTTTCTTATAGAAGCCCTTCTGATTGCCCTGAGTGCGGCAAGGGGTGTGTTGAGCCAAAAGTAAAGATCACTCGCCAGGGGGCTGTGGTGCTTGAGTCCGCCGAGGTTGGCTTGGATTTCACCGAGGAAGAGTTGAGCCTTTGCGTGCGCTTCGATGGCCGTAAAGAATCGGATGAGGGCTTGAATGTGATCGCTAGTAACGATCTGGCTATCCCACTTCTTTTACAGGCGGAAGAAGATGGAAAGAAGGTTTACGAAAGATTTGTCCGGGAGGGGGACAGATTCGATGATCTTGCTGTGTTGCAGGGGCGAAGACATCTCACTTACCGTTTCAGTATTGATCCCCAATTCGCAAGCTTGCTCCCTGCCAGAGCCGCTCTTAACCTTATTAGAATTAGAGGCCTAGATAGCGGCTATTCGCCTCCCAATATAGGATTGATCGTTCGTTTCAAGAAGCCGCAGGAATCAGATTGAAGGGCACCTGCGGGATTGCTCTTGCTTTTTTGTTTCCTCTGCGCATCGCTGGCGCATGGCGCCGAGCATGCCAACAGCAATCAATCGAACCGGCCGCTGCGGCCCGCTCTGACTTACAATGGCGGCCCTTCACACATTCCGGGAGAAAACCAATGAGCATTGAGAAAGGGCAGGCGATGCCGGCAGGCGCCTTCAGCGTGATGACCGACGGGCGCCCCGCTCGGATCACAACGGATGAGTTGTTCAAGGGCAGAAAGGTTGTTCTGTTCTCCATTCCCGGCGCATTCACGCCTACCTGCTCGAAAGAGCACCTTCCGGGCTACGTCAACAACGCCGGGGCGCTTCGGGCCAAGGGCGTTGACCAAGTGGCCTGCATGGCCGTCAACGATGTCTATGTGATGGACGCATGGGGCCGCTCCGCCGGCGTCGGCGATTCAGTGCTGATGCTGGCCGATGGCAATGGCGAATATGCGCGCGCGCTGGGGTTGGAAAAGGATTTCTACGGGCTCGGCATGGGCATGCGCGGGCAGCGTTTCTCCATCGTGGTTGACGATGGAATCGTGACGGAGCTCAACGTGGAGAAAGAAGGCAGCGGCCTGAGCTGCTCCTCGGCCGAGGCCGCGCTCGAGCAGCTTTGAGCCCGAAACTTCCCGGCAATCAGCGGCAGGTGCTGCTGCGCCGCTATCCCGAGGGCGTGCCGGAAACGACCGATTTCGAGCTGGCGGAGGGGCCGGTTCCGCAGCCCGCCAACGGCGAATTCCTGTCGCGGACGCTCTACCTTTCGCTGGATCCCTATCTTCGCGGGGTGATTTCGGGCCGGCACCTCTATGCGGAGCAGGTGCGGCCGGGCGGCGTGATGCCCGGGCGGACGGTCGCGCAGGTGGTCGAGTCCCGGCATCCGGACTTCGCGCCCGGCGATATCGCGGTCTGCTCCAACGGCTGGCAGGAATACGGGCTTAGCGCCGGCGCCATCGACCTGCGGAAACTGGATCCGGAAGCCGCTCCTGTCAGCACCGGAATAGGGATATTGGGCATGCCGGGGCTGACGGCCTGGGCCGGGCTGCTGCACTTGGGAGAACCCATGCCGGGCGAAACCGTGCTGGTATCGGCAGCCTGCGGCCCCGTTGGCAGCATGGTGGGCCAGTTGGCCCGCATTGCCGGCTGCCAAGCGGTGGGAATCGCCGGCGGCGCCGAGAAATGCTCGATCGTGAAAGACGAGTTCGGATTCGCGGAATGCGTCGATTACAAAACCGGCGACCTGGGCGAGAAGCTGAAGGCCGCCTGCCCGGGCGGGATCGACGTGTATTTTGACAATGTCGGCGGCGAGGTGCTGGCCGCGGCCATGGCCAACCTTGCCCAAGGCGCCCGGGTCGTGCTGTGCGGAATGATGAGCGGCTACAACAATGCGGGGCCGCCGCCTCCAGGCCCTAGCCTGATTCCGCTGATCATGGCCCGCGCGATCCTCCGGGGGCTGGTCGTCTATGACCATGAGGACAAGCAGAAAGACTTTCTGCGCGCCTGCACGCGCTGGCTTCAGGAGGGACGCATCCGTTACCGCGAGGATATCGCGCACGGCATCGACAAGGCGCCGGAAGCATTTTGCCGGCTGATGCGCGGCAAGAACGTCGGCAAGGCGCTGGTGCGGTTCGCCTGACCGGGATTCCGCCCGGGAACCAAAGCGGCCTTTTGAGGAACAGGGGCTAAGCGCAGCGGCGGCGATCGGCTAGTTGATGAAATCCAGGGTCAGCAGCAAGCGGCGCACGCCCGCGTTGATCTGCGGAGAGCGATGGACCAAGCCTGCCTCTTCATTGCCCGCCCAACTCTCTCCCTTGAGCAGGGCAACGTCCCCTTGCCGAATTTGCCGGATATCATCGGCGCCGGAAAACAAGCCCGATTGCTCATCAGGCCTCCCTCCGCTGCCGGATCCCAGCTTGCTGCGGTCCACCCGGTCATGGGCTAGCCATTGAGTGGCTCGTCCTAGGTAGGTGGTCACCAATCGGCAAGGCACCCGATCGACATGAAATCGGGGGCACATGGCATGGCCGAGCGCAGTCAGCCTGAGGCCGGCGCATTTGAGATCGAACAAGCAGCAGAACATACCGGCCAGCTCGGCGATGTCCGCGGCCAATGCGGCCGGCTCCGCAGCGGCATCGAGGGAATCGATGAGGATATCGTGGGCATTATCCGGACTCACCGAGCGCGAAATTTGCAGCATTGGCCTTTCAAACAAGAGCTGTTCGGCGGCATTGGACAGCGCTGCCGGGAGCTTGCGCTCCCATACGGAGATATTCACATCCTCCCGATAAATGTCGGTCAGCACGTCGAGTTGCTCCCCGACAACGGCTTGCCGGCGTTTAGCTTCGAAAGGGGCTATGTTGAGCGCGGGGGCCAATGCGGTCATTGATCTTTCCACGCCGGGAAGGGATCATTCAGCGTCAACCAGTATTCTTTGCCCCTAAGCACCTCCTCTTCCGTCAGAAGGCACCGATCAAGAGCAGCGGTCATGGCCTGCTGGTCAAGTCCCTGTCCGATGAAGACGAGTTCCTGGCGCATGTCGCCGAACGGCTCTTGCCAAAACTTGAAAATGTTTTCGAGGCTTTCCTCATCCTCAGGCCATTTGTCGCGAGGCACTGCATGCCAGAACATGCCGGCAAAGCCGTAGCGGGCAATTCCGCCTGCCTGGCTCCACTGCCATGCGAACTCCGGGCGCGAGGCCAGCCAGAAATAGCCTTTTGATCGAATCAGTTTGCCGAACTTCTCCGTGCCATGGAAAAACTCAAAGGCTCTCTCAGGATGAAACGGCCGGCGGGCCACGTAGCTGAAACTGCCGATGCCGTATTCCTCCGTTTCGGGAACGTGTTCGCCGCGCATCTCCTTGAGCCAGCCCGGAGCCTGCCGGGCGCGCTCAAAGTCAAACAGCCTGGTGTTCAGAATATCGCCGGCGGGCACCTGGCCTTGCGAGATGGGGATAATGCGCGCTTTTGTATTCAAGGACCTGAGGATTGCGGCCAATCTCTCGATCTCGGCTTGCCCGGCGAGATCCGTTTTGCTGATGAGCAGCACATCGGCAAATTCGACTTGATCGACCAGCAGGTCGGCAACGCTCCGCTCATCCTCCTCGCCCAAGGACTCCCCGGTTTCCCGGATGTCCTTTGCCTCGTCGTAGTCTCTGAGAAAGTTGACGGCATCCACCACAGTCACCATGGTGTCCAGGGTTGCCACATCGGATAGCGAAACTCCGTCCTCATCGGCGAAAGTGAAGGTTTCGGCCACCGGCATGGGTTCGGAGATTCCTGTGGATTCGATCACCAGGTAGTCGAACCGGCCTTCCTTGGCGAGTTTGTTCACCTCGAGCAGCAGGTCCTCGCGCAAAGTGCAGCAGATGCAGCCATTGCTCATCTCCACGAGCTTCTCTTCCTGATGCGACAGCGACACCTCTTGCTGAACCAGTGAAGCATCGATATTGATCTCGCTCATGTCGTTCACGATCACCGCGACTTTTTTGCCTTCGCGATTATTGAGAATATGGCTAAGCACCGTCGTTTTTCCTGCCCCTAGGAATCCCGAAAGCACGGTCACCGGCAAACTTGCTTGTCGATTCATCTACTTAAATACACCTCTTAAGGATCACATCAGCATCTTGCGGCTTTTGCCAAAAGCGCAAGTTCCAGCCCGCAAGATGTTACATTATATCCATTTTCACTTGGCAATATCATTGTTGGGCTTATCTAAAACATTGTTCTGAATGGATAAATATGGAGTTATCCAAAGGTGTCGATTCGAATGCCCGACCGTATCCAACCGTTCAACGGGCCGGACCCGTTGAAGCGCCCTCATCCCTGCCTAGATACGCTCCGGCATTGCCTTCGGGGCAATGTCGGCAGCGGCGGAATGGGCTACCCGAGCAGCGGCGCGGCGATTCCTTGAATGACGTGCGTGAGGCTGCCCGTGGCCTCCGCGGCAGGCGGCGCGCCAGGCTTGTAGATGCCCAGAAAGGCCTCCGCGATCAAGCCGGCCCAGATCGCGAACACCCAAGGGCGCACGCGATGGATGCTGTGCCTCATCGCGTCGTCCTGCTCCTCGGTGATCGAGCCTTGGCTCAACGCCCTGACGCCGGCAATGAAGCCCGGTATGTACAGACGAACCATCACGCCGCATAGCACCATGAGCGCAAAAACGATCAGCTTGGGCGCCAGCCAGGGCGCGTTATCCAGCCTTCCGGTGGAGACCGACCACCATACGGAAGCCACGATCGCGGCGATCAGAAACCAGCGGAACCATAAATCCAGTTTGGTGAGCGTGGGCATGAAGCTGGCGTTGTGCTTGAAGTGCATGATCAGCAGCGCCGTGAACCATACCGGGCCCAGCAAAACGATCATCGCGAGCTGCCAGGGCGGATGGGACACTCCCACGTATTCCGAGAGGATGCCGCCCACGGTAAGCATCATGCTTAGGCAAAGCCGCGGCAGCAGGTCGATCCACAGCATGATGCGCGAGGCCATGAACCTCTGAGGCGCGGAATGCGATCGGTTGAGGATGATCCGGGTGGAATAGAACACGCCGATGTCGCCGCCTAGCCAGTAGGCGAACAGCACCAGATGAAGAATCAACCAGATCGTGTGGCCGAGATCGCCTTCCGCTCCATACATAGGATTCCCCTCCAATAGACCGGCCATAGTCTAACCTCCCCGCCCTGTCAGGGTGGAAACCATCTCTCCATCACCCCGGTCCCAGTCCCATATGTGTCTGAACCCGGACACGCGCCGCCGCGTTATGGCGGGGCGTGCTGCCCCCGCCATTGCTTCGCCCCTTTCCTGCGGGAGACGCATAAACCTATCCTCCTTCTTCCCGCGAGTTGCTGTTGGCCTCCCTGCCGCGCGGCGGCGCCGGAATCACGTCCGGGGCCGTCCTCCTGCCGGCCCGCTCGCATCTGGCAAAGGCATGCTTTGCCTCGCTGCGCTGCGCGCAGCGACCGATGCTCGCCCTGCCGCCGACACTCCCGCAGGAAAGGGGCGAAGCAATGGCTTACGCTGGCATTGGCAGGGCTTGCCCGCTGTGCATGGACAGGCTTCAAGCTCGCATAATGAAGCCCCGTTGCCCGCCCCCTTCCTCCGGGAGACGCATGACTACTTGAAGCTTGGCCTGAAAGGTCAAGAATACATCCCTGTAGCTTGCTCCGATGTGCGCGCCAAGCGATTGGCGCGCACAGCCTCCGATACTCCCAGAAGAAGGGGGCAGGCAAGGCCCTCGGCGCAATATGCGGGTTAGAATGCGCGCTTCCTTAACCGGCAGCGGAGTTTTCGCGGAGCAATGCGAAAGATCATGGTGACGCTCAAGCGCGTGGTCGATTACAACGTCCGCGTGCGCATCAAGCCCGACGGAAGCGGCATGGCCACCGACGGCCTCAAGATGAGCGTCAATCCCTTCGACGAGATCGCGCTGGAGGAAGCGCTGCGCATGCGCGAGCGCGGCGAGGCCGGCGAGATTGCGGCGGTTGCGATTGGCGGCGATGAATGCCAGCAGCAGCTTCGCACCGGGCTGGCCATGGGCGCCGACCGGGCCGTTCTCGTGAAGACCGATGCCGAGGTCCAGCCGCTGGAGGCGGCCGGCATTCTGCTCGAAATGGCAAAAAGGGAAAAGCCCGACATCGTCATCATGGGCAAACAGGCCATCGACGACGACTGCAACCAAACCGGCCAGATGCTGGCAACGCTGTGGGGTCGGCCGCAGGCCACTTTCGCCTCCGAAGTGCAGCTTGAGGGCGGCACGGCCCGCGTGACGCGCGAAGTCGATGCCGGCTTGGAGATCATCGAAGTTCAACTGCCGGCCGTGATCACAACCGATCTGCGGCTCAACGAACCGCGCTACATCAAGCTGCCCGACATCATGAAAGCCCGCAGCAAACCTTTGGAGACCTTGGCGGTCGGCGAGCTAGGCCTTTCCGCCGTTCCTTCGCTGAAGCCGTCCGGCTACGAGCCGCCCGCACAGCGGGAGAAGGGGGAGCGGGTGGAGGATGTCGCGGCCCTTGTGGGCAAGCTGCGGGAACGCGGGCTGGTGGCCTGAGGCGCGCCCATGAGCAAGATACTGGTGGTTGCCGAACATGACGGGATTTCGCTTCACTCCGGCGTGGCGCGTGTTGTCAGTTGCGGTCTGGCGATCGGGGCGGAGAGCCTGGACGTTGCGGTGATGGGCCAGGACTGCGCCGCAGTCGCCCGGCAGGCCGGAAGCATCGCCGGGGTTTCGCAGGTTCTATGCCTCGACCGCGCGGAAAACGCCCGGCCTCTGGCGGCGGTTCAGGCGCCGCAGCTGGCGGCGCTGGCGCCGCGGGGCTACAGCCATTTGCTTGGACCGTCCACCACCTTCGGCAAGGACCTGATGCCGCGCGTCGCCGCCTTGCTGGGCGTGCCGCAGGTGAGCGACATCATGAGCGTGGAGAGCGAGCGCCGCTTCAAGCGGCCCATCTATGCAGGCAACGCAGTGCTGACGGTGGAGGCGCCTGCGGATCACACCGTGGTCGCCACGGCCCGCCTGGCATCCTGGCCGGCCGCTTCCGAAGGAGGCGAGGCCGGCATCGAGGAAATTGCCGTGGACGTTGAGCTGCCCGCCCACAGCAAGTGGCTCGAGCTCAAGACAGCCGAAACCGAACGGCCCGACCTGCAAAGCGCCAGCGTGGTGGTATCGGGCGGACGCGCCCTGGGCAGCGCCGACAACTTCTCGATGCTCTACAGCCTGGCGGACAGCATTGGCGCCGCGGTGGGAGCCTCGCGGGCGGCGGTGGACGCGGGATACGTGTCGAACGACATGCAGGTGGGGCAGACGGGCAAAATCATTGCGCCGGCGCTGTATTTCGCGATCGGCATTTCCGGGGCCATTCAGCACCTCACCGGCATTAAGGACGCGGGCGTGATCGTGGCGATCAACAAGGACCCGGAAGCGCCTATTTTCGAGGTGGCCGACATCGGCCTGGTCGGAGACCTGTTCTCCATCGTTCCCGAGCTTCAAGCAGCGCTGGAAGATTCGTAATTGGCGGCACTGCTGGTCACTCCAACGGAGTTGCACGCCGCCATCGAGCGGGGCGAGGCGAGGGCGGTGGATTGCCGTTTCGACCTCATGAATCCAGCCGGCGGCCGGTCGCTTTGGGCCGAGGGCCATATTCCCGGCGCGCCTTACGCGGATCTCGACCAGGATCTCGCCGGCCCCGCCCGGCACGGGGGAGGGCGGCATCCGCTGCCCGATCCGACCGATTTCGCGGCCAAGCTGGGGCGCTGGGGCATCACGCCGGACATGCTGGTCGTGGCATACGACAACATGGGATGCGCCATAGCCGGACGTTTATGGTGGATGCTCAAATGGATGGGCCACGAGCGCGCCGGGCTTCTGGACGGCGGCATGCAGGCGTGGGAGGCCGCGAAGCGGCCGCTGGAACGCAAGGCGCCGGTCATTGAGCCGGCGGAATACCCTGCGGGCGGTTATTGCCGGCCGGTGGTTGACCTGTCCCGGGTTGAGCGCGCCGCTGCGACGGGCGAGTTGCGCATTCTTGACGCGCGCGACGCCGCCCGCTACCAAGGCCTTTCGGAGCCGATCGACGCGCAAGCCGGCCATGTTCCCGGCGCGGTCAACGCCTTCTTTCGCGATAACCTGGGGCCGGACGGTCGCTTTTTGCCCCCCAGCGAATTGCGCGCGCTGTACCTTGAGCGTTTGGATGGAGTTGAGCCCGGGCAGGCCTGCGTGATGTGCGGCTCCGGCGTGACCGCCTGCCACGACCTGTTCGCGATGGAGCTGGCGGGGTTGTCCGGCGCGGCCCTGTATCCGGGTTCCTGGAGCGAATGGTCGCAAGGCAGCAGCCGGCCGGCGGCTCGCGGACCGGAACCCGGGAGGCCCGCGTGATGGCCCCGCGCCTTGCGATTCTGTTGATGGCGGCATTGATGCTGGGCGCCTGCGCTGCGATGGAAGGCGAGCGGTCGGCGGCATCCAATCGGGCGGTCGTGGCGCGCTTCCCGCATAGCGCAGCCAACGCCGATTGCTTTTTCCAGCAGCGCATCGACAACTTCGAGGTGCTCAACGACAGCAACCTGCTTGTTTTCGATGGCCGCAGGCGGGCCTATCACGTCGAATTGTCGCCGCCTTCAGCGGATCTTCGCCATGCCTACGGCATCGGGTTCTCCACCGCTACCGGACGGGTGTGCGGCCACGCCGGCGAGCGCCTGCAGGTCAGGACCGCCTCCTTCTCCCGCTTCCCGCCTTCCGTTGTTGGCGTTTACCGGCTCGACGAGACGATGCAAGCCGCGGTGCGCGCGCACTTCGGCCAGGCCGCCGCGCCGCCTGCGCTGCCGGAGGACCAGGACGCCGATGCCGCTGAGGAGCTTGTCACCGATCTGGAAGGGCCGACCGGCGCCGCTCCAACACCCCCTGCGGAAACCGGTCAGGAGAACTGAACGTGGATTGCGTCATTGTGTTGTTCAATCTCAAGGAAGGGGCCGATCAGGCCGAATACCAGGCCTGGGCGCGCCGCCGCGATCTGGTGGAGGTGAATCGGCTGCCCTCGGTGGACCGTTTCCGGGTGCTGCGCTCGGTGGGACTGCTGGGCGGCGCGGGCGGGCCGCCCTTCCAGTACGTGGAAGTAATCGACCTCAACAGCATGGAGAAGTTCGGCGAGGACCTTCAATCGGCGGAGGCGGGCGAACTGGCCGAAGAGTTCCGCCGGTTCGCCTCCGATCCCGTATTTATCCATTGCCAGGATCTTTGATCCAGCAGCGCGTGGCGGAAGAAAGCGCAGCAAAGGGCCGTTTCGCGCGGCGCCCCGGAGGGTGCCATTACGAGGAATTCCGCAAGGGCGACATGTACGAGCACTGGCTAGGCCGCAGGATCATTTTTGCCGCAGGATTCAATGAGGACGGGAGGACTCCTAAATGAGCGACATTCTTCAAGTTGACCATGTCAACTACCACGGGCGGATTGCCTATCTGAGCAAGAAGCCGGAACGCATGGACCAGGAGCGGGGCCGGGAGCGGTTCACTATTACCGTGCATTCCGACGGCCACCGCACCTGCATGGCGCAAAGCGAAATCGACGACCGTCCCAGCGTGATGCGCAACACGGCGCTCACGCTCGACGAGAACTGGTATCCGCTGGACTGTTTCGTGCGCATTTCGGTAGGCGACCGGTTTATGGGCAGCGGCTGGTTCCGCTTCGGCGGGAACGAGGCCGAATGCGAGAGCTGGACGGCTATTGAAGGCCGGGTTTCCCAGAAGATGAGCTTGGCCGAGCGTCCGCGCGCCTTCGTGGACCACGCCATCATCTGCGATGCCTGGGTGCTCAGCATGTTCGACTTGAGCAAGGGGCCGGGCGTGCAGAAATTCCCGCAGTTGCTGCTGTCTTCGCCCGATCACCGCGGCGCCACCGGGCCCATGCTGCACAGCATCTCCCCGGCGATCGAATACGTCGGCGAAGAACGGATCACGGTGGGCGCCGGCGAGTTCGACGCCCTGCATTTCCGCTTCGGCGAAAACGTCGGATTGCCCAACGAGCACCCGAAGTACGATGTCTGGTGCACCGCCGATGGCCATTACATCTTCCTTCGCGGCGCCGTCTATGGCTACATGATGACCTACTACGAACTCATGAGCCTGGAGGTGGAGCATGAATAAGCAAAAAACATTGGCGGCCGTTGCCTGCTGGGCGTTGCTCGCGCCTGCGGCGCCGGTTTTTGCCCAAGGGCAGGACTCCACGCCCACGGAGCGCGACGTGCTGGTGCTCGCCGAGCTGCTGGCGCGCGTGTACGACAACTACAACCAGGTGTATTTCGATCGCCGCATCGGCTATCCGGACAACGAGCGCCACGACCGCATCGAGCTTCGCATCGACCGGATTGGCGGGCCGGATTCCATGCTGCTGGCGTTCCGGGAGTTCTCCGGCGGCGACTACTCCGCGCTCACCCGCGCCGGGGCGCTGGCGCTTTTGCCGGACAACGGGCGCGGCGCCTCGCGCATGGAGGTCTGGACCCAGCCGGTCGAAGGGCTTGATCCCATGGCCGAGGGCGCCGGCGTTGCCGGGCGCCCGGACGCGCCGCCGGATTGCATCGTGCATTGGACCCGCGAGGCCGCGCAATTCCGCGGCGAGGCGGAAGGCGATTGCCCGGCCTGGGCCGCCAAATCGCTGCTGGGCGAGCAGCAGCTGTGGCTGGAGGCGCCGGGCGGGCGCGACCATCCCGGCGGCGCCTACAAGCTGCATGCGGCGCGCATGATGAGCTGCTATATCGACATCCCCGGCGTGAGCGGCGGACGCGACGAGGACTACAGGCGCTACGACAACCTCAAGGTCCACGATCGCGGCGGCGGAGCGCGCATCACGCACTCCGACGGCCGGCAAATCGGCATCCGCCTGTCGAATGTCGATTGGCCGCTCAACAACTACAGCGACGTTTTCACCCGCGACGTGCTGGTGCTCTACGTTCTCGAGTACATCGGAGACGAAACAA
The DNA here is from genome assembly GCA_028285945.1 of Candidatus Foliamicus numerosus. Taxonomy (GTDB): domain Bacteria; phylum Pseudomonadota; class Gammaproteobacteria; order Steroidobacterales; family Foliamicaceae; genus Foliamicus; species Foliamicus numerosus. The sequence continues at coordinate 23,040 of JAPYNE010000022.1, forward strand.
CTTCCCACGGCTACGTGTTCACCGAGCCGGAAACCGAGCGCATCGGCATCAACCTCTACTGGATGCTGTCGTACTGCTACATGGAGTCGAACAAGGCAATCCGCCCGTTCATGTAGCGCGGCGCTGCGAATCCCAGGCAAACGCGCACGCTTTTGCGCTTGGCCGCCGCTTGGAAGCCTGTAAACTGGCATAGTGGGCCGGATCGGATTGATGCGGCCGCTGAATGCGCTTGAAGAAGCAAGAACATGGGCATGACATACGCCAACGTCATTATTCGCAACCCGGCGGCCCCGGCCCGTGAATGGGAAGGCCAATTCCTCGTCGATACCGGGGCCATCGACTCCCTAGTGCCTCGGCCCATTCTCGAAGCGATTGGCCTTGAGCCGGCAGCGCAACGCAACTACGAATTGGCCGACGGCACCGAGATCACGATGGATGTCGCGGGCGCCGAAATGGAATTGCTCGGCGAGTTTACAGCTGGATTGGTCATCTTCGGCGATGCCAAGGCCGAGCCTTTGCTGGGCGTGACGGCGCTGGAATCAGTCGGCATCGAAATCGACCCGCAGAATCAGCGCCTGAAGAAACTGCCTTCCGTGCGCCTCAAGAAAAGCGGCCGCCCGCCCCCGCCGCGCTGCCGCGCTTCAGATCGACACGGATAGAGCCGCGGCAAGCCAATGGCCGCCCGCTTGCTGGGCGGTGTCGTGCCGAACGGCTGGAATAGCCCTCCTTTACTTGGCGATCCGGCGCGCGGGGCGCCGTTCGGATACGCCGGAGCGGCGCTTGAACGTGTGGCGGAACTCGTGCCTAGGTTCTCCGCTGGAGGAGTTCGGCGTGCTGAACATATCGACGCGGGCGGAATCGCCGTCCAGATGCAGGTAGGCGAAGCCCCAGACCATGCCGCGGGCGAACAGAACGCGGTTGGCCGGATGGCCGGCGCTTTGGTGCGCCATGAAAGCGGTGTGCAGGCCGCGCTGCTTGGAAGCCGCGCCGGAGACCACTTGCAGCAGCGGCTCGATATTTTCCTGCCCGGTTGCTGCCTGGCAGTTGTCTTCATGCAGCTCCAGGGTGTGGTCGTGGCCGGCGAGATAGGCATCCGCGTGGCGGCATAAGGTTGGCAGCAGCACCCGGCGCAAAGCCCGCGCCTGCTGGAACTTGAATCCGCCGCCCGACCAGATCGGATGGTGCCCCATCACGAATTTCCAGCGCGCATCGGAATCCGCAAGCTGCTCCTCCAGCCATTCCACCATGCCTTTCTCCAAGGCGGTGGCCGGCTTCAGCCATTCAGGCGGGCGCTGCATGCCGCTTGTTTGCGCTTCGCTGCCGTCGGGGTTGAGGGCCGGGGCCATCACCTCCTGCCCCGCCAGCAGCACTTCGGTGTCGATCACGAACAGCTCCACCTGGCCTTTGCCCGCCGGCGGCTTGACCCGGTAAACGTGGCCGTTCATATAAAAGGGCGGATTGCTTTCCAGGAACCGGACCTGCGCCATTGCGCCTTCCCTCGAAGTGTGCCAGTCGTGGTTGCCCAGCGTCGCGTAGATGCGGTAGTCCGGTTTGCCCGCGCCCAGCGGCGCGAAAGGCTCGGTGAACATGGCCGCGAAGCGCCGCTCGTCATTGCCGTCGGCCTCGGCGCCGTCCGGATAGATGTTGTCTCCCAGCATCAAGGCGAACTCGCATGAGGCGCTGGCGCAATGCCGCTTCATCGCATTGGCCACCGGATGCATGCCGCTGGCCATGATGAAGCTGCCGTAGCTTTCGAGGAAGTAGGAGGGCGATGCAGCGAACTCCTCCGGGTTGCGGTGGTCTCTGGCCCAGATGCGCCTGTATTTCTCGATATATTCCTCTTCGGTGGTGATCGGGGTGCCCGGATCCACGAAATCCTCGTGCAGGCCGCTGTCGCCGAACGCCACGAAGCCCAGCCGCACCGGGTCGTCCGTCGGCGCCTCTTGGGCCCGCGCCTGAGGCGGAACAGCGCTTGCTGAAAGGATGGCGGCCGCAAGCGCGGCAAGCGGAAGGCCCCGATGTTTGCGCGGCGCCCCGTTCAGCCTTGTTGAGCATCTGGTCATCGTTGGTTTTCCCTCAGTGTTTGCGTTGAATTCTTGAACAGGCCATCGCCGTTCGAGCCTTGGCGGGCGCATCAGCGCGGTTCCGCAGGCTCGCGGCAAGGCCGGACCTCGTGGCCGGCGGCGCGCGCGGATTGGACGCGCTCCTCCAAAAGCTCCAGCGCCTTGGCGAGAACGGCATCCGATTCGCCCACAAAATCCTCCGGGCGGGGAGCGGCGTAGTAATCCATCCCCACTCCGAAGCCGTCGAAGGTTTGCCCGTTGGGCCGGAACGAGGCCATGGAGGACAATGCTACTTCGATTTCGCTTTCCGGCAGGAAAAAGCGCTTCGTTCTGCCGCTCGCTCCGCTGCTCGGCTGGCCCACCAGCATGGTGCCGGGAATTTCGCAGAATCCGTTGAGGAATCCGTCCGTGGCCGAGAACCCGTGCTCGTTGGCCAGGACCGCCACGGGGCGGTCGTAGTAATACACCTGCGGCGCCCGGTCCGACTGCCGGTTGATGAGCATGAAATGCCAAGCCGAGAATTTTCCGGGCGGCGGATTCCATAGCGGCCGGAAGCGCGCCAGCGCCTGCTCGATCACCTTGCGCTCGCCACCGGTCCATTCGTCGTCGGCCAGCCTGAAGGTGGGACGGTGCGCCAGATGGTCGGGCTTGAAGTGCGGCGCAAGCCGGTAGGCCGCGATATTGGCGACCACGGGGCGGGCATCAGGCGGGAAGAAGTACGGCGCCAGCGCCAGCAGCACCTGCAGCCGGCCGCCGCCATTGCCCCGCACATCGATAATCAGCGACCGGGTATGCCGCGCCCGTTCCATAAAGGCGTGTATTTCCGGCAGCAAATCAATTTCCATTTCCCGGATCACTAGGTAGCCGACTCCGCCGCCGTCGCCGGGCAGGATGCGGCTGTCGCCCAGCGGAACGCTGCGGATGCTGGCCGGCCGCTGCCCGCTAACCGGGAAGCTGCGGGTCAGGGACTCGCCGCCAAGAGCGGCCAGCGTCACCGAAACGCGATCCGAGGTCGGCAGCCCGAGGTCTTCCCGGAGCTTGTCGATGCGGCGGATTGAGCGGACGGCGCGGCGCCGGTTGAGCTGCGGCGAAATGTAGGCGTGGTATCTGCGGGCCACTTCCAGCCAGCGGTCGATCGGCACGCCGTCGATGGCGGCGATAAAGGGGAAATCGGGATCGGCGAAGGCGCGTTCGCGTTTGCCTGCCCGCAACGCCGCGACTCCTTGCGGCGTGTCCGCCAAGCTGAACGGCAGATAGACGGCGCCGTCGTTCTCGTAGTCCGCCGAGGCGCTGGCATGGCCGTCGCCGATCAGCGCAAGGATCTGCCGCACGGCCCGCAGGAAATCAATGCGCAGCATGGCCTCGGGCAGCCGGCCGGACACCGCCTCGATGGTCGCGAGCACATCGTGCCCGCTGCTTTCAAGATACGAGCTTTGAGTGGTCAGCCGCTCGCGCAGATGGGCCAGATCGCGCCGGGCGCTTTCGCCCGCCAGAACATGCATCGGCACGAATGCCGCGGCGAGGCCCGGATGAAGGGAGAAATCGGAGCTGTCCACGCTTGCGTTCACGCCCCGAACCGCCAGCAGATTGCGGCCGGCCGCGAGGTGCTCGCCCGACAGCTCGAACACCTCCGTCTCGTCGGCTTCGTGGCTTTCGGGAAGCCGTCCTCGCCGCAGTCCGGCGCGCGCCGCCAGCCTGCCGTTCAGGTACAGCTCGAAGGCGTCGTCGTAGCGCATGTACAGATAGAGCTTGTCCGGCACGGAGGAGAGCTCGAATTCGCGCCGCAGGTAAACGCTGGCGTAACGGTTCTCCATGTCGTCAAGAATCGTTGCGTCGTCGTTGTCGCCGTAGCCGAAGCCTGCCAGGCCGGTCTTCCACCGAGCGTCGTCAAAACCGGGCTGCTCCCAGCCGGGGCCGGGGGCGGACGCGCTGGCATGGTAGCGCCATTGCGACCCCATCGGGATCAGGAAGATTTCCCGCGCTTGCGCGAAAGGCGCCGCCAGAACGGCGGACAGCCCGACGGCCGCGAACCGGAAACGGATTGGGGGCCGCCGCAGGCGCGCGGCATTCCAGGCGGCGCCGGTTTTGCGGAATGCGGTCAGAACCGCCCCCGCAGGCCAATCCGGAATTCCCGGCCGTTGAAAGAGGCTTCGTCGATCACTCTGCGCGCGCGCCCCAGGCTTTGCAGGTCGGTGGGATTGCGTCCGGTGTCCGTAATGTCCGGCACCTCAAGGTAAACGCTGGTTTCTCCAAGGCCCGCGCGGGTCGGGAACTCGTATTCCAAGTAGAGGTCCCACTGCGTGTAGCGGCCGCTGTACTGATCGAACCCGAAATCGTCCAGCGAATCGAACGAGCTGCTCTGGTGCTGCATCGACAGCGCGCATTCAAAATTCCCGCCCTCGTAGTACACGGCGGCATTCGCGCTCCAAGTGGGCGCGTTGTAGAACGCTGTGCGCCGGACCACCCCGTCGCCTTCATTGGCGAAGCCCAGTTCCACCAAGGCCTCCCAATCCTGCAAGCCGGCATCGGGGTTGGAAGGCGTCGCCGCTTCGACCGCCGCGATTTCGGCCCGGCTTCGGGTGTAGGCGGCATTGACGCTAAGCCCCAGGTTCGACAGCCATCCCCGCGCCCATGTGAACTGATGGCTGAAGGCCAGCTCGGCGCCTTGAACCGTGGCTTTTTCGCCATTGCGAGGCTGCCGGATCGCGAAGTCGTCGATGGCGTCCGATTCCGCCAGCGCCTCGATCCCCCCCAGTTGCTCCACCAGCGTCCGGGCGGCGGGGGAAAGCAATCCGGTCAGCAGCCCGGTATCCAAGCCTCCAGTTCCCGATTCGGACTCCACGAAAATGAAGTTCTCGATTTCCTTGTGGAACAAGCCCAGCGTCAATGCGGTTCCCGGCATTGGAAAGTATTCCAGGCTGAGGTCGAGATTCAGCGACTTCGCGTTGTCCAGGTTCGGATTGCCGCTGCTTACGAATAGGCTGACTTCGCTCAATTGCTGCGGGCTCAGCCCTGCCGCCGCGGCGGCCTCGGCGGTGGCGACGCCCGGCAAAACGGGCGTGTCGCCCGCGCGGTCCGCCTCGGCCGCCAGAACCAGGCTGATCGACGAGGCGCGGCCCAGCTGGTAGAACGAGGGGCGGGCGATCGAGTAGCCGGCGCCGGCGCGCAATTGAAGGTCGCCGCGCAATTCGTACTTGAGGTTGAGGCGGGGCAGCACCTCGAGATTGTCCGCTTCGGAGCGCACCGTGCCGCCTAGGTTGCCGGCCCGCAGGTCGATGACTTCCTCGATTTCCTCGCTGTCCGGATCAGCCGGGTCCGCCAGATTCACGGTGACCAGGTCGGCATTGATCTCGAGGGGGGCGGCGAACTTGCCCCGGTAGCTTTCGATGCGCGCGCCGCCGGCAACGAATAATTTTCCGGCCTCGAACTCCGCCTGCGCGTAGCCGCTCAGAAGGTTCTCGTCAACATTCAGGAAAAACAGCTCGTTCGGGGCCTCCCCGGAAGCCAGAAAGGAATGGCGGAAAGTGGCCGCCAGCCGCCGGAACGCGCGCTCATTGATTCTCGGAATCCCGTTCAAGCCAATGGGTTTCAGCGGGCTTCCCAAAGGATCCAAGCTCACAAAGCCGCCGAAAAGACCCTCGAAATTCTCCAGGCGCTCGCCCTCGGCGCTGCCCTCGAAGTCGGGATTGAAGGTGCCGTCCAAGTTCAGCGCGTCAGGTTCAAAATAAACCAGAGTGACCCGGTTTTCCTCAAACTCGGAGCGCTCGAAGGCCACGCCCGCGCTGACTGCGGAAATGCGCCCGCCCGCGAAGCTCCAGTCCGCCAAGTAGTCGGCATCGAACTTGAATCCGAGGCGGTCGTTGCTCCTTTCATTGATCGAATCCATGGTGAAATCATCGAGCAATTGAGTGTCGGGGAAGTTCGCGAGCGCTTCCTGGAAGTCCGGATCCGCCGCCGCGCTCATCCGCGGAACCGGGAAATACGTGCCGGTGAACGAGAAGGGCACGAAACGCACGGCATCCTCATCAAGCAGGCTGCCGGTATCGAAATGAATGTTCGTTTCGGGCTCGTCGCTTTTGGCGTTGGAATAGCTGAGGCGGTATTGCAGCGTTAGCCGGCCGAGCCCGGTGGTTCCGCCGAGATAAGCGCTGGCGTTGACCGACTCCTGATCCTCGATTTGCGATTCCAGGTCGATTTCCGGGTCGTCGAACACCGTGCGCAAGGTGTCGCCGACGAGCTCGAAGTCGTCGTCGTCGTTGTCGAAGGCGATCGAATTCTCCACCGCGCGGGTGTCCTGCCGGTTGTAGCGCGCGTTGAGCAGCAGACTCGTTGAGGCGGTGGCCTGCCACTCGATGGCGCCGGAAAGCGAAACGGTTTCCCGCCGCTGGTCCTGCACTTCGTAGGTGTGCTCCTCGAAACCGATCGCGTCGAGGGGGAAGAAGCCCGGCCGGACGCGGTCGAAACTGCTGCCGGGATCATCGAGGCGGTCCAGCACGAAGCGGTTATCGACCGGGTTGCCGGCCGCGTCGGCGATGGGCGGAAGGTAGAGCAGGTTGGAGGAAGTGGCGTCCATTTCAAAATTGCGGATATTCCGTTGCCGGAAAGAAGCCGAGAACCGGGTTCCCAGACGCTCGCCGAAAAGCGTGTTGAACGATAAGCGGCCCCGGTGGCCCCATTTCTCGGCAAACTCCCCGTAGCGTCCTTCCGCCGTGGCGCGAACCCCGCTGCTGTCGTAATCCAGCGGCCGGCGGGAAACCACGTCCACCGCGCCGCCAATGCCTTCGCCCGCGTCGCGCGGCAGCAGCGACTTCACGACCCGAAGCTCCGACACGTCCTCGGTGGTGATGCCGTCGAGCGGCACGCGGCGGCCGCTGAAACCGGCGAGGCCGGACTTGACTCCGTCGAACGAAACGGAGTTCAGCGCGGAGTCCAGGCCGCGCACGGCGATGTAGTCGCCGCTCCCGGTTTCGCCGCTGCGGCGAAAGGAAACCCCCGCAATGCGGCCGAGCGACTCCGCGACATTGTTGTCGGGCAGGCGGCTGGTTTGATCCGAGGTCAGGACATCGAGGATCTGATCGGCATCGCGCTTCGCCTGAATCGCCATCCGGGCATCGCGCCGCCGCCCGTAAACCACGATTTCCTCCAGTTCCGCCTGCGGGCCGCTCTCCCCGGCCGCCGCCTGTGCATCTTCCCCGCCAAGCGATTCATCCTGCGCTTGCTCCTGCTCCTGCGCCTGCGCCGGAGAGAAGAGGGAAGCACCTGCCGCGGCGCCCAGCGCAATGAGCATCAGCAGATTGCCCCGCCAGCGCCGCGTTCCGCGGCGAGCTACGATTCGTTGCTGCAATGACATCTCATTCTCCGGCTGCCTCTATTGCCGGAATCATATCCGCAGCCTATAACCATTCCGCTACAGCGAACAGTTAACGTCCGGTTTTAGTGTGATTCCTCGGCCAGAGAAGCAATCCCTGATATCAATAAAAGTCGATTCATAAACACAAAAAAAGAACCTATCAAATGATAGATTGCTCGTTCTTTCCGTGGTATATAATTACAGATCGTGAAAAGCGCAGCGATCCAATTCTCATCAACCACGCCGGATATCGGGGCAAACATTCGTCGTCTGCGTCTCAAGCTCAAGCTGACTCAGGAGCAGTTTGCCCAAAGGCTCAGTGTAACGCCGCTCACGGTGATTCGCTGGGAATCCGGGCAATCCAATCCTCGCCGAATGGCTCTTGAGCGCTTGCGGGAAATTGAGGAAGCCGAACAAAAAGTCCGATCATCTAAGCCTCTGAATAGATTAACGCCCGCAGTGGTGTCGCAATCCCTGGACTTCGCGGGCAACCCCAACGCTGTCTCGGCGGTCGCTGAAGCCTATCGCCTGATGTACGGTCATCAATTCAACCCGGCCTTTGCGAGCGAAATCTCCCGAATCGATCCGCTGCCGCATCAGCGCATCGCCGTATATGAACATATGCTGCCGCAAGACCCGTTGCGGTTTCTACTTGCCGATGATGCGGGCGCGGGCAAGACCATCATGGCTGGCCTTTACATCCGTGAAATGCTTCTTCGCGGCCGCATCCGCCGCGTTCTTATCGTGCCTCCGGCAGGTCTGGTGGGCAATTGGAAGCGTGAATTGCACGCTCTTTTTCACCTCGATTCCCAGATCGTTTCCGGAGAGGACGCGCGGAGCAGCAATCCCTTTGCAAGCCCGCATGGGGACTTCGCGATCATCTCCATCGACACGCTGGCTGGAGAAAGGGCATTCGCCATGATGAGCGATGCAGCCACACCGCCTTACGATCTTGTCATCTTTGATGAAGCGCACAAGCTCTCGGCTATCGCAAAAAATTTTCGGGTCGAAAAAACGGACCGCTACAAGCTCGCGGAAGGATTATTCGGATGCGGGGACGGGCGCAGCCGTTTCTCCGGGCTCCGGTGGCAGGCACGCCATCGGCTACTGCTCACTGCAACGCCCCATATGGGCAACGAGTCGGCTTACTACAACCTTTGGCGGCTGCTTGACCCGAATCTTTTTTCAACTGGCGAGGCTTGTCGGCGTCTTCCTCAAGAGGCAAGGCGACGGCACTTTATCCGTCGCACCAAGGAAGAGATGGTGAGCATTGAGGGGAAGCCGATCTTCCGGGAGCGAACCTGCGATACCCTCAGCTTCGACCTCAATAAGGGCGAGCAGGCTCTTTATGAGGCCACCACCCGCTACCTGCTCAGTGCTTACGGTCGCGCGTTCAACAACAGAGGCGCGGCACGCCTTGCGCTCGGGGTATTTCAGCGCCGTCTGGCAAGCTCCACTTTTGCGCTCCTGCGCTCGCTCGAACGCCGCATCAGCAAGCTGGATGAATTGGCGCAATCCTTAAAGCGCGGAGACATGGGATGGAGCGAGCTGGAAGGATTGCAGACCAAGCTCAACCGCAAGTACAGCCGAGATTTCTTCGATTCGCACAGCGCGGAAGATGACTCGGGCGAGGCAAGCGAGGACTACGAAATCGCGATTCTCGGCGCATTTGCGGCGGTTACGCTCGAGGATCTCCTCAAGGAGATTGAAACCCTCAAGGCATTGAGCAAGCAAGCCCGAAAAATCTTGGAAAGCGGCAACGAATCAAAGTTCGAGAAATTGCGCGAGGTTTTGTCAGACAACCATTACGGGCAGGACAAGTGGCTCATCTTCACGGAACATCGCGACACCATGGATTTCCTGGTTGGCCGGTTGGAAGGGCTGGGCTACTCCGGCAGGGTGGCGCAGATACACGGCGGCATGAACTGGCGCGAGCGCGAACAGCAAATGGAGCAATTCCGGCGCTCTGCCGGGGCGCATTACCTGGTGGCGACCGATGCCGCAGGCGAGGGAATCAACCTGCAATTCTGCTCGCTCATGGTGAACTACGACATTCCGTGGAATCCGGCCCGCTTGGAACAGCGCATGGGCCGGATTCACCGCTACAGACAGCGAAACAACGTGCGCATCGTCAACTTTGTTTCGCGCAGCACCCACGAGGGCAGAGTCCTCGACGTGCTGCTGAGCAAACTGGATACGATCCGCCGGGAACTGAGCTCGGACAAGGTGTTCGACATTATCGGAAAACTGTTCGAGAACAAGTCACTTCGGGAATACATGATCGAGGCCTTGACCGACGAAGGCGAGCAGCGCGTCACCAACCAGGTCAGCGATACCCTGCAAAGCGAGAAAGTGCTGGAGTTGAAAACGGGCGAGCAAGGTATCTATGGGCCACCCGGCGATGTGGCAGAAAGATTGGACGGACTCCAGGATGACATGGAGCGCGAACGCTACTTGCAGCTGCTGCCGGGATACGTTCGGCGCTTTATCGATAAAAGCGCGCCTTTGCTAGATTTGGAGATTCGAGGAGGCCTTGACGGTTTCTTTTCCTTGGTCCCCGCGCGATCTGGCGCCTTGGACAGTTTGCTTCCCGCTCTTGAGAACTACCCTGCCGCGGCTCGTGAACGGCTGTGCGTAAGCCGTGCCATCCAGAAAAAGTCCGACTCAGGAACAGGCGCAGCGACCAGCGATTCATCTGGCGCTAATTGCATCTGGCTGCATCCGGGAGAGCCGGTATTCGACGCTCTCCTGGAGCAGGTAAGAACCCGATTTGCTTACGATGCGTCGCGCGGTGGAATTTTTGTGGACCCGAAGGCCGATGCTCCTTATGTTTTTCACTTGGCCTTGATGTCGGTGGAGCAGGAGTCCGGTCATCCCCCCAGCACGGAATTGATTGGCTCTGCGCCGAAGCCGACTCCGCAGGCAACGCTGGAACGCCGCCTTTTTGCGCTGCAACAAAATGAAGACGAATTAAGCGACTGTTCCGTAGAGCATTTTCTTTTGCTTCATGCCGCCCCCGAAGTTCCGCCTGGGGCCGTTCCGCTCGCCGGTCGGGGCGTGGCAATGCGCGCTCAGGCGGCAACCTTCGGCAAAGAGCATATCGCAGCTCGGATGGCCGAGGAGCACTGCAAGGCGCTGGAGACCTCCTTGCCGGAGGAAAGCCAACGGCTGCGGGTTGCATTCGATCTTCAAGCGGCGGAGCTTGCAAGGCAGCGTGCGAAGCTGTCCGAAAAGAAAACGCCGAACACCATGTTGGAAAAACAGGTCGCGGAATTGAGAAAGCGGCAAAGCGAGCTCTATGTTCAACGTGACCGCCAGCTGCGGGAATTGCAGAATGCCGGAAAGCGAATCAAGCCTGGCGGCTTCCGGTTCATTGCCCACGCCCTTGCCGTGCCGGCATCGGACCCCGCCGAAACCGAGCGTTATGACCAGCGCATTGAAGAAATGGCTGTCGGAATTGCTTTGGCTTGGGAAAAAGAGCGCAATGCCAAAGTCCGGGATGTATCAAAACCGCAGTTGGCCCGCCTCGCCGGACTCCCGGACTGGCCCGGATTTGATCTGCTTTCAACGTCCTCTGCCGGTTCCAACCGCTGTATCGAAGTGAAAGGCCGCGCCGGACGAACAGGCATTCAAATGGAAGCGAACGAATGGAAGCAAGCCTGCAATTTGGGCGAGCGTTACTGGCTCTATGCCGTGTTCGGCTGCGCCACTCCCAATCCCGAGCTGATCCGCGTTCGCGACCCATTCGCCAAACTGCTCACCCACCAGCGCGGCATGACCGCGCACACCATTTCCGCCAAGGAATTATTCGCGGCGGCCGAACCTACTTGAAGGAGCAATAACATGGGCATGACACACGTCAACGTAACCATTCGCAACCCTGCCGATCCGGCCCTAAAATGGGAAGGAAAGTTCCTGGTTGATACCGGGGCTATCGATTCGCTGGTTCCGAAGGCTTGCCTTGATGCCATCGGCATAAGCCCGATAGGCCAGCGAACCTACGAATTGGCGGACGGCAGCAAAGCCACGCTAGATATCGCGGGAGCGCAGATTGAGTTCATGGGCGAATTCACCCACGGCGATGTGATTTTTGCTCCAGACGATGCCGAGCCATTGCTGGGCATGACCGCGCTTGAGTCCGTCGGCATTGAAATCGACCCCCGCAATCAACGCCTGAAGAAACTCCCTTCCGTGCGCCTCAAGAAAAGCTCCAAGGAAAAGTTCGCAGCTAATAGCCAAACAATCATGCACCGGAAAACATAATCCAATGCCCCGGGAAAATAACAAGAACAGCCGTAATCTCGACTTTGTTGACCCCAAGCGCCTGAGTTTCTCTCAGGCTCATGGCTACGAAGAGCTGCCGGCACCTCTAAAGCTGGAAGAGCTTCCAAGTAATGCCAGAACGCAGATATGGAATTTTCTTTATGCGTCTCTCACGGAGTGCAAGCGGGATGATATTTATGGCACATACATTAATGGCCACTGGAAAGGAATTCTTCAGCGTATGCATGGCTTCTTTGACAACTTAGCCCGAGATGACTGGACGGCGGATTTTGATTTAAATCGGAGGAAACTTCGCGAACATATCGAAGACGACCGGTTCAATAAGGTATTCGACCGCCTCGAATTCATCATGCGTGATCGCGAGTGCCCATATACCTTTATCCGTGATCTAAACACAGTATTTGAGATGTGTGGTTTAGCCTACACCATTCACCGGAGCCCGCCCCCAAACATACTCCCTGTCGCCACTCCCGAGGAAGGGAAGGCGCTAGTCGACTCCCTGCATAATCTTCATCGAGCCGGGTTATCAGGCAGCACCTCACATCTTAAAGAGGCATCGGCATGTATCAATCGCCGCGATTGGTCCGGCGCGGTTCGGGAGAGTATTCATGCTGTGGAGTCTGTATCTCGGAAAATTGATCCGCAAGCGTCACGCACTCTCGCGCTTGCCTTGGAATCATTAGAGAAGCGGGACGCTCTGCATCCCGCGCTTAAGGAAGCATTCAAGAAGCTATATGGGTACGCATCGGACGAGCAAGGCATTCGGCACGCGCTGCTGGATCACCCAACAGCCAAGGTTGGCATCGATGAAGCTTTGTTCATGCTTAGTGCATGCGCCTCCTTCGCCAGCTATCTGTGGCGAAAACATGTTTCTGGAAGTAGCTTATGACTGAGAGGCGGCTGATTGAGGCGGCGTTTCCGTTGAAACAGGTTTCGCTGGATTCGGTGCATGAGAAAAATGTGCGGCACGGGCATATTTCCACGCTGCATATCTGGCCTGCACGGCGACCGCTGGCGGCGAGCCGGGCGGCGCTGCTGGCCACGCTTCTGCCCGATCCCGGCGATCCGGACAAGCGCCGCGAGTTGCTCCGGCGCATGGCCGGAGAGGTGGTCGAAGTCGCAGATGCCCGAACCGGGAAATTCAAGGAAGAAACTCGCGGCGGCATTCTGCATTGGGGGCGCGAACGGGAGCCGACGGAAAAGCACGGCCAGAAAGCGCGCATATCCAGTGAGATAGCGGCGTTTCGCCAAGAGATAAGAAAGGCTTTCGGGGGAAGGGCGCCGCGAGTTCTCGATCCATTCGCCGGCGGCGGCGCCATTCCGCTGGAAGCGATGCGCTTGGGATGCGAAACGGTGGCTGCCGACCTGAATCCTGTCGCTTGGTTCGTGTTGCGTTGCACATTGCACTATCCGCGCCTGCTGGCGGGACAGCGGCGAGCGCTGCCGGATTTCGCTTTGCGCGACCGCGACTACATGGAAGCCTTCTTCCAGTCCCGAGGCATCCGGGGCAAGAAAGCGCTGAGGGAGGCCTTGGCTCAGCTGGGACACGGCGACGAGCGGCAGGCACAGCTATCAACTGGCGCGGGACTAGCCGCCGAAGCCATCGGGCAGGCGGATCTGGCATGGCACTTGCGCGCCTGGGGGCGCCGGATTTTGTCGCAGGCAAAGCAAGCGCTGGCTGGACGCTACCCCACATACGCAGAGTTCGAACCGCTGCGGCGCAAGGGGAGAAAGCGAACTGATGCGCAACCTGAGCGCCGGTATCGCCGCCGCCCGCCAGAATTTTTAGAGCCAGACGGTAACGGAGAAGTATCGGTTGAATATCTCAACGCGGAATTCGACTCACTCTATCTGGAAGACGAGACAAATCCGCGATGGGTGGCCAAGCCAACCGTGGCGTACTTGTGGGCACGCACCGTCCGCTGCGGCGGATGTCGGGCGGAAATTCCGTTGTTGAAGACGCGCTGGCTTTGCAAGAAAGGCAAGAAGCGCGTATTGCTGTCCATGTCGCCCGGCAATGGGCAGGAAGTTGTATTCGGAGTGGAAAAAGAAGTTCCCGAAGGCAACGGCAGTGCGTCGCAGCGCCGCCAGCATGACCAAGGGCTGGGAGCGGGAACCATGAGCAGCAGTGGCGCTACATGTCCCTGCTGCGGTGTCATCAAGACTATGAAAGATATTCGCGTCGATGGGCGTGCCGGCCGCATTGGAGCGCGCCTGACAGCTGTAGTGGTCAGCGGGCAGCAAGGAAAAGAGTATCGGCTTCCAACTGATATTGAAATTGAGTCTGCATATGTGGATACGGAAGCGCTTGAGGAGATTTATCGGGAGATTCCTTTTGGCTTACCTCAGGAAGCAACGCCAAAAGCGGGTATAGGCGCGTCTCGGGCTTTTGCCATCGATGGTTATGGGTTGAATTGTTGGCATCAGCTTTTCACGAATCGTCAACTTCTGGCTCTTGGCACGTTCATTCAGGAAATACAGCGGAATTCCAAAGCTATGGACGATTATGGGGAAGAATGGAGGGAAGCATTGGGCGCGTGTCTAGCCCCTTCGATCAGTCGTTTGGCTGACCGAGGCAGTAGTTTGGCGACATGGACCAACAATCCAGAAAAAATCCGCAGCACCTTCGCGCGATTTGCATTACCCATGGTTTGGGACTTCTCCGAATCCTGTCCTTTAGCGAATACTACTGGTGGTTTTATTCAAGCAGTCGAGTGGGTCGCACGCGTCATTGAGCATTTGGCTGCAGCAACGGCCCATGCTCCTGCGTCAAAGGTGGAATCCATGTCGGCCATCAGTCCACTTCTCGGTTCTTTTGATCTGATTTGCACGGATCCACCTTACTACGATGCCATTCCTTACTCGGATCTGATGGACTTCTTTCACATCTGGCTACGTCGGACTGCGCATGGACTGTCACCGGAAACGGATGCCGCCTTCGTCGATCCCCTCGGTCCGAAGTGGAACCTCGAAACCAACGACGGCGAGCTTATTGATGATGCGAGCCGCTTTGGAGGCGATCGGCAAACATCAAAGCGGAACTACGAGGATGGCATGGCGAAAGCCTTCGCACGATTCCACAAATCACTCGCGGAAGACGGACGGCTGGTGCTGGTTTTCGCCAACAAGCAGCCCGATGCTTGGGAAACGCTGGTGTCAGCGCTTATCCACGCCGGTTTTGTCGTGACTGCCTCCTGGCCTATTCAGACCGAAATGCAGACTCGGCAGCGTTCCTTGTCTTCCGCAGCGCTGTCGTCGTCAATCTGGCTGGTGTGCAGGAAACGCCCTGCTGCTGCGCGCCCGGGCTGGAATACCAAAGTTTTGGGAGAAATGCAGGCAAACATCATCAAGCGCTTGCGTGACTTCTGGGATGCCGGCATTCGGGGGCCGGACTTTGTTTGGGCGGCGACCGGACCGGCGCTTGAGGCTTTCAGCCGACATCCCGTGGTGCGGAAGGCGGACGCGCCCGGCGAACAATTGACTGTGGCTGACTTTCTGGTTCGAGTGCGGCGAATGGTGGTGGGGTTTGTAGTCAGCAACCTGCTGGCGCAGAACAGCGGAGCCACCTACGAACTGGATGACCTCACTACGTACTACCTCCTGCATCGCAGCGACTTCGGCCTTGAACCAGCGCCCGCCGGTGCCTGCATCCTCTATGCGCTGTCATGCAATCTAGCCGACTCGGACCTCGCGGGCCGGTTCGACGTGCTTGCCCGCGGGAACAAGCGAGCAAGAGGAGCAGATGATGACGCGGACGAGGGCGAATCCTCAGCAAGCGAGGCGCGACTCAAGGCATGGAACCGCCGCCGGTCCCGCGACCTTGGCGCAATGTCCCACGACGGCAAGCCGCCACCGTTGATCGACTGCGTTCACAAGCTAATGCAGATCTGGAAGGCAGGCGAGCAAAGTCGCGTGGAGGCTTACTTGGAAGACCAAGGATTGATGCGCCACGAACTCTTCGCACGCGTCATTCAAGCGCTGATCGAATTGGCTCAGAGCGGTTCCGAGGAGCGCGCTACGCTAGAATCCATCCAGAATCATATCGCCGCCCGCAGCGGCGCGCCCGCCCCTCATCAGCAGTCCATGCTGTAAGCCTGTTCCATGATTACCTCCCTGCGTCTAAAAAACTTCAAGAACTTCGCAAACGAAACCCTGCGAATGGGCCCCTTCACGGTGATCGTGGGCGCAAACGCCAGCGGCAAGAGCAATATCCGCGACGCTTTCCGCTTCCTGCACGGCATCGGCCGCGGCTACCGCCTCGCGGAAATAATTGGCGGAAAGTACGGAGCGGGAGGCCAGGTTGAATGGGAGCAAATTCGTGGCGCTGTAGATGAAGTCATTCGCATGGGCAAATCCTCCTGTAGCCTCGGAGTAACAATGCAGCCTTTTTTTACGGGCACACGAAAAAAATCCCACTACTACAACATCCGGGTAAAGCAAAAGCGGGATTCCAGCACGTTCAGTGTGAGCGGAGAAAAATTTACTGCCGGAAGATCTGCCGTTTACACGAGCCATCCTGCGCATGGCGACCCAGTTCGGGACCAAGGCGATGAAACGCACTTGTTACTTAGGATGGCAAAAACAGGAGACCAACGAAAGTATGGGAACCGCATATCAGCTCGGCATGATCAGCCGGGACTGACACAAATAGCCGAGCATAAGAGAGTTGTACAACGCCAAAAAGCAATTGTGAGCAGTGCCATCAACCAGCTGAATGACATGCGTTTTCTTGATTTGTCCCCGGCAAGTCTCCGCAAGCCCGCATTTCCTGGGCAAACCATCTTGGGTGATTCCGGCGAGAATCTGCCGACTGTGCTGAAAGAGATTTGCGAAAATCCGAAAAGGCGCCGCGCGTTGATCGAGTGGACGCGGGAATTGACCCCAATGGACATTCGGGACTTTGCGTTTCCGACAGACCAGACAACCGGGCATATCCAACTCGCCTTCAAAGAAACCAGTGGTAAGACTGTTTCCGCATACTCGGCATCTGATGGCACGTTGCGTTTTCTGGCCATGCTCGCGGCCTTGCTTGGCAAGAGCCCAGCTCGACTCTACGTTTTTGAGGAAATCGATAATGGTATTCACCCTTCACGCCTAAGACTGCTCCTCGATCTGATCGAGCGGCAAACTGCGAAAGGCAACATCCAAGTGGTCACTACTACCCATTCCCCTGATCTTCTATCTATGATAAGCAATAAGACCTTCGAGCATACTTCCGTGGTTTGTCGCAATCCCGATACAGACGAAGCGGTAATACGCCCCATCTCAGAACTGCCAAATGCCAATAAATTGAAGACGTCTCAGGGGCTAGGAAGACTACACACGGGCGGTTGGCTAGAAACCGCCGTATGGTTTAGCGAAGGCAAGGCCGCGAATAAGGGCAATGAGGAATGAATGTTCTAATCATTCCCGAGGATTTCCGCAATGATCAGTATCTATTGCAGCCTCTTTTTCAACGACTCTTCGCTGCTATCGGAAAACCGTCAGCGCGAATCAAAGTGTGCAACGATCCTCTGCTAGGGGGAGTTCAGGAGGCGTTGAAGCCTGCACGTTTAGCAGAGATTTTTGAACAATACGAGGGAATGACAGATATTTTTGTTTTGTGCGTGGACAGGGATGGCGAAATCGGGCGGAAGCAACGACTAAACCAGATCGAGGGAGAGTTCGGCGACCCGCAAACGTTCCTTGCCGAAAACGCATGGGAGGAACTGGAAACGTGGACTCTCGCTGGCTTGGATCTCCCATCAAACTGGACTTGGCAGGAAGTTCGAGCGGAAGTCCATGTCAAGGAACGATATTTCGACAAGCTTGCCAATAAGCGCGGCGTTGCTGATGCACTAGGAGGCGGGCGAAAACTGCTAGGGGAAGAGGCGGCTCGCCGTATAGATACCATCCGCCAGAAATGCCCTGAAGATTTCGGCAACCTCGCCAAACGCTTGGAGGCGGCGGCGTGACTGCGAAACTCAGGCCTTGGCACGAACTGGTTCATCTCAAGGACGAGTTGCGAAGCGGGGAGCTTGCGCTGGCGGAATTCGCTGCTGACCTGCACGAAGTCACGCTCGCTGCCGGGAAGCGACCGGTGTATGAGGATCCGGAGCAGTTCTTTGCGCTGACTTATCCGACCCACACGCTACGGGAACTGGTCAGGGATGTCGCAATGCGGCTTGCCGGGAAGAGCGACAAGGCTGCGCGCCAACTTGAGCTTACCTACGGCGGTGGCAAAACGCACACGCTGATTACGCTTTACCATTTGTTTGGCAATCCCGGCGTTTTGCCTGACGTGTCGGCGGTGCGCGAGTTCCGAGAGCATGCGGGCATGGAAATCCCGCAAGCCTTTGTGGCCACGCTGTGCTTTGACAAGATTGATGTGGAAAAGGGCATTGAGGGCGTGCGTGCGCCGGATGGAGAAACGCGCACGCTGCGGCATCCTTGGAGCGTGCTTGCATATCAACTCGCTGGAGCCGACGGCCTGAAGGCCATTCATGCGGAAGGCAAGGCAGAGGAACGCGACACGCCGCCTGCGGAACCACTCTTGGTCAAGCTGCTTGAAACGCCTGGCAAGCAGGGACTGGCCACGCTGGTTCTGGTGGATGAGGTGTTGATGTACGCCCGCGAGAAAGCAGGGATTGCCAACGTGTGGCGCGAGCGCATCATCGATTTCTTTCAGTATCTGACCCAAGCCGTGGTCAAGGTGGACCGCGCCGCCCTCGTAGCGTCGCTGCTCGCGACCGATCCCGGAAAGCAGCAAGGCGAGCTTGGCCGACAGCTCATGAACGAACTGTTTGCGGTGTTCCGTCGTCAGCGGGAAGAGGGGATCCAACCGGTTCAGCGGCAGGATGTGGCAGAGGTTCTGCGGCGGCGTTTCTTCAAGAGGGAACATTTGCAAGATCAGGACGCTTTCCGCTCGCATGTGATCGGCGCGGTGCGGGGCCTAGCAAAGCTGGACGAAACCACGGCGAAGGAACGGCGGATCGCGGAAGAGCGTTTTCATAAAAGTTTCCCTTTTCACCCGGATCTGACGGACGTTTTGTACAGTCGCTGGACGCAACTTGACAGTTTTCAGCGCACACGGGGCATTTTGCGTACGCTGGCCCTTGCGTTGCGCGAGGCGGAGCAGTGGGATACGAGCCCCCTGGTGGGTCCTGCGGCATTGCTTCAAGATCCGGAACGGCAGGAAGCTTCGTCAGCAATGAAGGAACTGGCTAACGTGGCAGCCTCGGCGCATGCCGAAGGTGGCCGAACGGACTGGCTGCCGCTTCTTGAGGCCGAATGGGATAAGGCCCGGCAGATTCAGAACGAACTTCCTGCGTTGCGTGGCGGGCGTGAAGCGGAACAGGCCGTCGCGTCAGTTTTCCTTTTTTCTCAGCCAATTGGCCATAAGGCCTCTACCCCGGAACTGCTGCGAATGACAGGGATTTGCGCTCCGGACGCTATCGAGCTGCGTAAAGGTTTAAGCCGTTGGCGGGAGATTTCTTGGTTCCTAGATGATGAAGATTCGGAAATTGACAGCAAAGGCCAGGAATTGCCGAAATCATGGCGGCTCGGCAACCGGCCGAATCTGCGCCAGATGCATGACGAAGCCTGCTCCCAACGCGTAACGGACGACGATGTGGAGGCAAAGCTGGTGGAAGCCATCCGCAAATCGAAGGCGGCGCTGGCCAGCAGCGCAACGGGAACGGGCGCGCAAACGCATCTTTTGCCATCGTTTCCGAAAGATGTGGGCGACGATGGCGTTTTCCGTTATGTTGTGCTTGGTCCCGAGGCCGCTTCCGAATCGGGCAAACCAAGCAAGCTGGCCCAAAAGTACATTGACGAAACAACGGGACCGAATAAGCCGCGCGTGCATCGAAACGCCGTGGTGCTTGCGGTTCCGTCACGCGACGGCTTGGAGGCAGCACGCAACGGCGTCCGCTCGTTGCTAGGCTGGGAGGATGTTCAACAGCAACTCGCTAATCAGAAAGTGGACCCAGTACGGATGGAGCATCTGCGCCGGCGGATCAGCGATGCTAGAAATCGGGTTCCCGGAACGATTCGGCAGTCTTACTGCGTCGTTGTCACAGTAAAAGAATCCAATGAAATTCATGCGTTCAAGCTGCCAGCCAGCGCAGGGCCGCTTTTTCCCGAAATCAAGAATGACGAACGCTCGCGCATTAAGGAAACACCCGTGGACGCGGAGGCGCTGCTGCCGGGAGGCCCCTACGACCTTTGGCGTGAGGATGAAGACACCCGGTTGGTCAAAGATATCGCCGGGGCTTTCGCTCGCGACCCGCGGCTTCCGAAAATGCTCAATTCCAGGATTCTTCTGGACACGATTCTTCAGGGTATCGAAAGGGGATTGTTTGCAGCAAGATTGAGGCGACCGGACGGAAGTTTCCGCACTTGGTGGCGCTTTGCGGTTGACGAGGAAAGCGCGGCGGATCCGCTGCTAGAACTTGTTCTCCCGGAAAAAGCAGTGCTGACTAGGCTGCCTCAGCACTTGTTAGCGCCTGATGCGCTGCCCGGGCTATGGCTGGATGGGAAACTGACACTGATGGACATGATTTCGTATTTCTCGGGAAATCATGTGGTCAGCATCCCGAGAGGAGGATACGATGATCAGGTCGCTATTCCAGCTTGCAAGGAGGAGTGCTTGCGTGACTCAATTGAGGAAGCTGTCCGGGAAGGAACGGTATGGCTGACGAGTGGCCCGGCATCTTTCTGGAAGGAGAACATCCCGTTCGGCGCAATCGACAAGCATGCCGTTCTTCTGCCTAAGCCCAGTCTCATTCCTGCGCAGGAGTTGGTGGACGATGTCTTGCCGGGGGCGTGGCAGGGCGGCGAAACAAATGGAGCGGCGTTAGTGCAGGCACTTTCGCAAGCACGGGGAATAGCGATTCCTTGGGGGTTGGCGCGAGACAGCATCAATTTGGCCTTGCAAACCCGATGGCTGGAGGCCGTGGATACACTCGTACGGGACGAAATTTCGTTCGCTTCGGCAGGCCAATGGAAATTTCGCAGACCGGAACGGGAACCACTTCCACCAGCAACACCGACGGATCAAACAAATTCCGCCAGACTGGATGGGCCGCAAATTCAAGATCTAGCGGAGCAGTTGCCCAAGCTGTTGGAGGCGGGGGCCGGATGGGATTTGAGGTTCCATGTGAGGGTTTCCATCAGCCCGGAAGCGCCGGCGGAAACGAGAACGGAAATCGAACGATTGCTGGCGGCAGTCTCAGCGGAATTGAAAATCCCTCCGGCGGACTGAGCCTGCCGCGCCGAATAGCCGACGCGGCACGACTCTTCTTGCCTGCATGAGGCTCAGAGCGAGCGGCCTAAGGCGTGGCCGTCGGAGGTGGCGGCGAGAAGCGTGCGCGGCATGTCGCAGTCGCCCACGCACACCACTTCCATGCCTTCGGCGCGCAGCGGCGCGGCCAGCTCGTCGTTGGGGGCGCGGCTGCCGGACCAGGTCAGAAGCGCCAAGTCACCGATTTCCAGCAGCGAGTCGTTGAGCACGTTGCGGCAGCTCACGCGGCCTTCATCCAGCGCCGAATCGGCGTGGATGCCCGAAAGCAGCACCACCTCCACGTTCGGCATGCCGTACAGGCGCCGGTAGATGCCTTGGCGCGTGGCCAGGCCCACGTCGCTGGCCAAGCGTTCCCGCGGAGTCGCGATGACCAACCGGGAGAAGCGCTCCGCCAATAGCTCGGCGGCGGCGTAGGTGGCCAAAGTGTGGTCCTGGTCCCATAGCACCGCCGTGCCGTCGATGCTTTCCTCCGGGCGGTCCAGCATTTCCTGGCTGACCACGCGAATATCGAATACGAAACCGCGCCACTCCTCCGGCCAGCCGCAAGGCCACAGCATGGTTGCGCCGCCCGCTAGGACCACCACGTCCGGCTCGCAATGCAGCATGTCGCCAATGCCCGCCCGGACTCCCAAATGAACGGTTGCGCCGGCTTTGGCCGCAGCCATTTCCTGGTAGTCATAAACGCTGCTGACGTTCTCCCCGCCGGGCAGCCGGGCATGCAGATACGCCTTGCCTCCGGGCCGCTCGGAGGCGCCGAACACGGTCACTTCATGCCCTCGGGCCGCAGCCACCCAGCCGGCCTCCAGGCCGGCGGGCCCTGCTCCCGCGACCACCACGCGCCGCTTGCGACCAGCCAGCCGCGGCCAGTAGTCCACCTCATCGGCCTTCGAGAGGCGAGGGTTGTTGTCGCAGAGGATCGGCTTGCGCTCGACGATGGTGGCCCAGCAGGTGTTGCACGACACGCAGTAGCGGATTTCGGATTGCCGGCCTTGCGCCGCCTTCTTCACCCAAGCGGCGTCCGTGACCAGAGGCCGGCCCAGCGCCACCATCTGCGCCTTGCCGGAGGCCAGGATGCCCTCGGCTTCCGCCGGGTCGGTAATCAGCCCCAAGGCCATAAGCGGCACGTCCGGCGCGCTGGCCGCGACCGCCGCGTGCCTCTCGACATAAGGCGCGCGCGGGTGGCTCATGTCCGGAATGTGCGCTTCCAAGGCATTGGAGTGCGAGCCATCGCAATAGACCAAGTAATGAAAGCCGCCGACCTTCGCCAGGCGGGCGGTGATGCGCGCGGATTCGGGATGATCGATGCCTCCCGGAATCCCGTCAGTTCCCGGAAGCTTTAATCCTAATATGAAGTTATCTTTGCAACTGCTTGTTATTATTTCTATTAGTTCCCTTAAAAATCGGGTCCGTCCCTCCAGATCCCCGCCGTACTCATCGTCGCGCCTATTGGCCGCCGGCGACAGGAACTGATGAAACAAGTGTCCATGCCCGGCGGAAAGCTCGACCCCGCTGAAGCCCGCCTCCTCAAGGCGGCGCGCGCCTTTGCCGAAATGTTCGATCGCCTCGTGGATGCGGTGCCTAGGCATTTCCCTGGGCATGGTCCAGCTCAGGTCGTCGGGCAGCGCCGAGGGCGCCCAGGCCTGCTGCGACCGGCCCGCCTCGCGGTGGCCGCGCCCTGAGTCCTGAAACTGTCCCAGCAGGCGGCAGTCTTGGCTCTCCACCGCGTCGGCCCAGCGGGCCAAGGCATCGCGGGCGTTCGGCTTGAAAAGAGCAGGGCGGTGCGATTGATCGTGCCAGGGCAGCACGGCAAGCGGCTCGGTCACGATCAATCCCGCGCCGCCCGCAGCGCGGTTGGCGTGGTAGCGCACCAAGCGCGGAGCGATCTCCTGGTTCCGAGAATAGCGCGTGCTCATCGACGCATGGGCCACGCGATTGCGCACGGCTCTTCCGGCCAGCGTGATCGGCTCAAGCAGAAGCGGATACTCGGAACCGCTCATAGCGGCTGCGCCATCGCATTGCGGACAAGATTGCGCACGGCCTCATTTTATCGAGACATGCGCGCAAGCGACCTGATTTGTCGCATCAAGCCTTACGCTTGAAGGCGCGCGCTGTGTTACGTTACCCGCCGGGAACGCTGGCCCTTCGATGAAAACCAGCGATCCCTCTGATCCATTGCACGAGAAATCACCATGCCGGAAACGCAGAACATGTCTTGGCGGCACAAGATCATGACAGCGCTGGGCGGAAGACGGCGGTGTCAGCCGTTGCGTCAAAGCTGTGCGGATTGAAACCTTGCTGTCGCCACTAAGCCGAAAATCGGACGGCGCTTCGGCTCGATGCGCCGCCAAGCCCAACTCCAATGGTAGACAGGCGGGCGCTTGTCGAGACAGTCCTCAGTGCGAGCCCGCTACGGTCATTGAGTGAATTCGGCGCACGACCAGGAACGGCTCGGGCGGGAGTTGTTTCCGGCGCTTCGCGGGGGCGGCGTGCTGATTGCCCGCACCGCGAGGCTGGCGCGGCGCATTCGGTTTCGCTACGGCCAATGGCGCCGCGCCGCAAACGCGAGCGTATGGCGGCGTCCGGCGGTGCATTCCTGGCAGGAATGGATGCGCCAGCTGTGGGAGCGGTCGCTGCTGCGCGGCGGCGAGGCCGGCGGGCGCGCGCTGCTGTCGCCGCATGGCTCCCAAATGCTTTGGGAACAGGCGCTTGGCGACGACGCGGTGGCCGGCTTCGGCCTGGAGCAAAACGCCGAGCTGGCCCGCAAAAGCTGGAATCTTGCGCTTGAGTATGGATTGAGCCTTGAGCGGCTCCGCAGCGAGGCGGATGGAGAGGATGAGCGCCGCTTCGTCCGCTGGGCCGGGCGCTTCGAGGCGCTGCGCGACTCAGCGGCTTGGCTGGAGCCCGCTGCGCTGCCTCAACTTCTGGCGCAGGATGTGCAAAACGGGGCGGTTGCCGTGCGCGGGCCGCTGTATCTGCTTGGCTTCGAAGGCCCATTGCCGCCCACGCAAAAGATCTTCCTCGACGCGTTGATCTCTGCCGGCGCGGCCTTGGAGGAAGCGCCCCCCGCGCCCGCCGCGGCGAGCGTGTGCAGGATCGAGTGCGAGAGCGGCGACGAGGAATTGCAGGCGGCGGCCAGCTGGGCCGCCGAGGGCAACGCCGGCCTGGTTGTGGTCGATTTCGCCGAGCGCGCGCCGCAAGCCCGCCGGGCGCTGCTTGACCGCATGCAGCCCGCTTGGCAGGCCCGCGGGTTTCCCGAGAACGCGCCGCTGAATTCCGCGCAATCGCCGCCGTTGGGACAGGTCGGTCCGGCGGAAATGGCGCTGGATGCGCTCCATCTGCTAGCGGATGCGCCAAACGTATTGGATTTCGAGGGGGTCAGCCGGATTCTACGCGGCGCCTATCTGCGCGGCGCCGATGGCGAAGCGGGTGCCCGCGCCCGGCTTGAGCGGCATATCCGCGACCAATTGGTGGGCGGCGAAATTTCGCGCGCCCAGCTGATGCGGCTCGCCCTCAGCAAAGCGCCGCGGTTCGCCGAAATGCTTCGGCAGGCATGGGAGGCATCGAGGAAGGCCCGCGGCAAGGGCAAGGCGCGCCCCCATCGCAACTGGGCTGCGGCATTCACGGCCTTCCTGCGTGAATTGGGCTGGCCGGGACAACGAACGCTGGTCGGCAGCGAGCAGCAGGCGGTCGAGGCTTTCGAGCGCCTGCTTTCGGAATTCGGCGCCTGCGATGCCGTTTCCGCAAAACCCGTGCGGTTGGAGGAGGCGCTAGGACGGCTGCGCGCCATGGCCCGGGAACGCAAGTTCCAGCCCCAAGGCCCGGATGAAGCCGCGGAACTCCTGCCGGTGGAGGAGGCCGCCGGAATGCGTTTCGATCGCTTGTGGGTGGCCGGGGCGGGCGCAAACCTCTGGCCAAAAGCAACCCGGCCGGCTCCTCTGCTCCCTTTAGGGCTGCAAAGGCGGCTGAAAATGCCCCAGGCCAGCCCGCAGGCGGCGCTCGACCAAGCGCGGCGGCAAACCGCGGCGCTGATGCAATGCGCCGAGGAAATCGTGTTCAGCTGGTCGAAGGTGGCTGAGGAGGGCGTGGAAACCAGTTGCAGTCCGTTGATCGACCCGCTCCCTTTGCGCCGGCTTTCCAGCGCCGTGGCTCCGCCATCGGCCTCCTACGCCGAAAAACTCCGCGCCAGCACTGCGCTCGAAGCCCTCAAGGACGACTTGGCGCCCCCTTTGCGGGAGGATGAGGAAATCCGCGGCGGAACGCGCCTTATGGATCATCAACTGAACAATCCTTTTCGCGCCTTCGTCGAATTTCGGCTGCACGCCAAGGAGTGCCCGATGCCTTGCGACGGACTCAGTCCGCTGGACCGAGGCGATATTCTGCACAAACTCCTTTGCCGGCTCTACGGGGAAGTCAAGGATTCCGCCTCGTTGAGCGCCGCGTTGCCCGGCTTGGCGGAGCGCCTCGGGGAGTGGGCGGCGGAAATTCCAAAAGACGAGCCCCCCGGTTTTCGCCCGCTGGTGCTCGGACTGCTGCGGATGGAGCGGGAGCGGGCCGTGCAGTTGGCGCTCGACTGGGCCCGCCTCGATGCGGAGCGCGGCGACTTCAGCGTTGAGGAGCCCGAGAGGAAGGCGGAACTGCCTCTTGGCCCCCTCACTCTGCGGATGCGCCTGGACCGGGTTGACAGCGCCACCGCTGAAGTCGGCCCCGTGGTGCTGGACTACAAGACAGGGCAGGAACAGGCGCTTTCCGGGCTCGATCCTGAACGCCTGCGCTCCAGCCAGCTTCCCGCCTACGCCTTGGCCACGCCGGATGCGGCCGGTGTCGGCTACGTATTCCTCGGCGGGAAGCGCATTCTCGTCAAAGGCATCCGCGACCCCGGCATACCCAAGCCGGGAGCGGCGAACCTGCCGGGTTTGACGCCTATTTCCAGCCATCGCGATTTCAAGCGTTACCCGAGCTGGAAAAATCTTCAGGATGAATGGCGCAAGGCCTTGCGCGAGGCGGCGCATGATTTGAGCTGCGGGGACGCGCGCCTTGAAACATTTGACTATGAAAAGAGCGCGCGCGGGCAGTACCAAGTCTTAAGCCGTATCCAGGAGATGGAGCGCGCATGACGGCGCCGGCCGACCAGGCGGCGCGGCAACAGGCGCTGGATCCGAGGCGCTCGTTCATCGTGCAGGCGCCGGCCGGCTCCGGCAAAACCGAAATTCTGGTTCAACGCTACCTGCGCCTGCTGGGGCAGGAGGCGGAACCCGATGCCGTGCTGGCGATCACCTTTACCCGCAAGGCGGCCGCCGAAATGCGCGAGCGTGTCGCGGGCAGCCTGCGGGAGGCCGGAAAAAAGAGCGGCGATGCGCCGCCCCACCGCGAGCTGAGCCTCAAGCTGGCGCGGCGCGTGCTTGAGCAGTCGCGACAGCGCGGCTGGGATCTGCCGGAGAATCCGGCGCGCCTGCGGATCATCACCATCGATGCCCTCGGCTCCTGGCTGGCGGTGAGTTCTCCGGTGTCCAGCGGCGGCGGCGCGCTCGGCGACCTGCGCGCCGACGCCATGCCGCTATACGAATCGGCCGCGCGCGCTTTGCTCAATGAAGGCGTCCGCAAGGGCGATGGCGACGTGGAATCGCTGCTTCGCCATCTCGATGGCAGCGGGCAGCGCTTCACCGAATTGATCGCCGGGATGCTGGCCAAGCGGGAAAGCTGGCTGCCGCTGCTGAAAGAGCGCATTAGCGGCAAAGGCCTCAACGGGGCGTTGCGGCATCTGGCCGGTCGCGAAACCCGCCGGATGCTGGAAAGCCTGGGCGATTGCCGCAGCGAGTTCGAGAGGATGTTTGCCGATGGCTGGGCCGCTTCCGGCGAGTCCGGCAACCCTGCGGATCCGGATGCGCTGCCCGGATGGAGCCGGGCGGCTGCCGACCTGCTGACTCAAAAGGACGAATGGCGGGCCCGGTTCAAGAGGAAACCCGGCGAGCAACTTGAGCGGGCGCTGCGGGGGTCGCGTGAATTTCGCGAGCGGCTGGGCCGGCTCAGGGCGCTGCCGTCGCCGGATTACGACGCCCGCTGCCTTGAGAGGGTGCAAGCGGTGACCGGCGTGCTGCGCCAGGCCCTCGCCCACCTGAAGTTGCTGTTCGCGCAGCGCCGGGAAACCGACTACACGGAAGTCAGCCAGGCAGCGATTCAGGCTTTGGGCGCCAACGATTGGCCATCGCTGCTGGCCGAACGGCTGGACACGCGCCTACGCCACATCCTTGTGGATGAATTCCAGGACACCTCGGACACCCAGTTCAATCTGCTTGAGCAGATGATTGCGGAATGGGAGCCGGGCGCCGACCGCACCGTATTCCTGGTGGGAGACCCGGCGCAGTCCATATACGGGTTCCGCGAGGCCGATGTGCGCGGCTATCTGAGAGTCCGCGAGCAAGGGCTGGGCAACCTGCGGCCCGAAGTGCTGCAGCTTACGGTCAATTTCCGCTCCGCTTCCGGGCTGGTGGGCTGGTTCAACAATATTTTCCCGGAGGTTTTCCCGGCGGCGGGCGACACGTCGATGGGAACTGTTTCCTACACGCCCTGCGAAGCCGCGCCCGAGGCCCCGCCGGGAGAAGGCAGTGTGGACCTGCACTACTTCCGCAAGGGCGATCACGAATCGGAAGTGGCCATTGTGGAGCGGCTTGTTCGAGAGATTTACAAGGACCATCCCGGGGAAAGCATCGGCATCCTGGTCCGCAGCCGCACCCACGGCGAGCAGGTCAGCCATGCGCTGCAAGCCAGCCACGCGCTGCGCGAACAAGGGATCGGCATCAGCCGAACCGAGTTCGACCGCCGCAAGCGCTACAGCGTGGTGCAGGACCTGGCCGCCGTTGCCCGCGCATTGGCGCAGCCTGCCGACAGGATTGCCTGGCTGGCGGTGCTACGGGCGCCTTGGTGCGGCTTGTCGCTCAAGGATATGCATGCGCTCTGCCACGATGCGCCGGACGATACCGTGTGGGATCTCATTCGCGATGACGGTCGGGCAGGGCGGCTCAGCGGTGACGGGCGCGCCCGTCTGGCGCGCGTCGTCCCGGCGCTGGAGCAGGCGTTGCGCCTGCGCGGGCAGCTGGATTTCCGCAGCTGGGTGGAGGGCGTCTGGCTGGCGCTGGGCGGGCCGGCGGGCAATGCCGACGAGCAGTGCCTGCGCCATGCCGCGGAGTTCCTCGACAGCCTGGAGGGAGCGAGCCAGGGCAGCCTGATCGACAACGCTGCGCTGCGCACGCTCAAGCTCACGGAGGAATTCGTCAGCAATCCGGAAACCGGCGCGCCCGTGCAGATTATGACCATGCACAAGGCCAAGGGACTTGAGTTCGACACCGTGATCCTTCCCGGGCTCGGGCGCGAAGTCCGCGCAGGCTCCGCGCCGCTGCTGCGCTGGTGGAAGCCTCCGCGCGGCCAAGCCCGGTCGCGCAAGGAGGATGGCGCTTTGCCGCTGCTGGCGGTGCCGCCCTCCAAGCGCGGAGAGGATCAGGATGCCGTGTACGAGTACTTGGGCAAACTGGAAAAAGCCAAGGAGGACGCCGAGCGCAAGCGGCTCCTGTACGTGGCGGCAACGCGGGCGCGGCGGCGCCTGCATTTGCTGGTGGGCCTTGTCAGAGAGGAGGATTCGGAGGGGCCGGGCGAATTCAAGCCTGCGACGCGGACCATGGCGGGCGACCTCGAACAAGCCTTCAAATCGCTGTTCCAATCGGAATCCCCGCATTCATTGCCCGCAAGGTCCAAAGGCAAAAGCAAGCGGCGGCTCGTGCAGCCGAGAATCCAGCGCGTGCCCGACGGCTGGAAGCCGCCGGAGCCGCCGGCGCCCATGATCGCGCCGGCCTCGAAAGAAAACCGGCCTCCTTCCTATGTGTGGGCTGGCGAAAAGGCGCGGGTGCTGGGGCTGGCGGTCCACCGCTGGCTTCAGGAAATCGCCGAGGAGGGGGCCGGCGCCTGGCCGCGCGAGCGCCTGGAGGCGTTGCGCTCCGGCACCCAGCGGATGCTGCGGTTCCATGGCGTGCCGGCCGACGAGATGGAATCATTGGCGGCGGACGTGGAAACCGCGCTGGTCAATACCCTGGAGGATGACAAGGGCCGCTGGATGCTCGGCCCGCGCGAGGATGCCGCCAGCGAGCTGCCGCTGTCCTTGCAGGAGGAAGGCCGCACCCGCAGCTTGGTGCTGGACCGCACCTTTGTGCATGAAGGCGAGCGCTGGATCGTGGATTTCAAGACATCGCGCCATGAAGGCGGCGACTTGGCCGCATTCCTCGACGAGGAGGAGCGCCGCTACGCCCCGCAACTCGAACGCTACCGCCTCGCCATGGCCGCGCGCGAGAACCGCCCCATCCGCACCGCCCTCTACTTTCCTTGGCATCAAGCCTTCCGCGAAGTTCACCTCGGCGATGTCGCAGGCGCCCATGACAAGTAGCCCCATACGCCGCCAGCCAGCGCCACCGTAGCCTGTTTTCGCCTGCTTTCCGATTGATTCGGAACGTGTCCCCTGCCCCCCGCTTTTTCTCCGCCCCTTCCCCGCAGGAGACGCATGAACCCATCCATGGGGCTTGGCGGCGGCTGTCCTGCCGCCGACACTCCTGCGGGAAAGGGGCGGAGAAAAAGCTCGCGCCGGCGTTGGCGGAATCGAAGCGCCTCGCCGACTGCGGCTTAGTCGGCGCGTTCCAGCACCAGATCGATTCGCACCAGGCCCGGTGCGGCAGCGGGCTCGATATCGGCGCTGGCCGTTTGCACGCCTTCCCGCACGGCCATTGCCGCAAGCCAGGCGCTGATTTCAGGGAAGGGCGCATCCTTCAGAAGCAGCCGCACACGGCGTTCGCCGTCGGCGCTGCCTTCCTCCAAGTAGGCGCTCAAGCCCGCTTCCTGCAACGCGCGGTTGGCCAACAGCAGCAGGGAGGCATCCGAACGAGGGCGGGGCGGGGGCAGCGTCGCTATGCGCTCGCGCAGCGCGTCAGCCTGTTGCAGCAGGGCTTGCTCCGAAGCCAGCTTTTGCTCGAAGCGCTCCGCCCGCCGCGCGAGCGGATCGGCCAGGGCATAAAACCACAGGGCCGCGGCAAGGACGGCCGCCAAAACTCCAAGCGCCATCTGTTCCCGCGCGCTGCGGGACTGCCAGAACTCAACGATTGCGTTCATCGCGAATCTCCAGTTCCGCTGCCACGGCGCCGTTCGATTCCGGCGTCGCCGTTTGAATTACCACGGAATAGCCTGCGGACCGCAGGCGACGGCGACCCTCTTCAAGGGTGTCCATATCCGCAACCCTAATCCGCGCCCCGGCGGATCCGTTGCGGAAATTCAGTTCCATCATCTGCAGCCGTTTTCCGCCGACGCGTTCCAATTCTTCGATCAGCCGCAGAAATGCGTCGCTGCGGGCCGCAGCGCCCAAATCCGCAGCGGCGGCGCGGCGGCGCAGCTCTCCCCGCAGGTTCGCGCTTGACGGAACATCCGGCATCAATTGCGAAAGGCGGGCGTCCACGGCGGCGGCGACCGCCTCGTAACGGGCCTCGGCGCGCCATCCTTCTATGGCTAGGAGAGCGGAGTAGAGCAGCGCAACCGCCAGCGCCGCCAGCACCCCTTTCCGCGCTTGGTGGCCCCTCTGATTGCGGCTTCTGAATTCTCCCTGCAACAGATCGACAGCCCGCCCGGAAATCACTTCCGCAGACAATTGCGCCATGACGCCTTGTTGCAGGAGACGCACTTCCACCTCGCGACCGGGGAGTTTCGCCACGGCCTCGCGCGCCGCCTGTTCATGCGAGGTCTCACAATAGATCAGCAGCCGAAATGGAACGGCTTCCTCGCCGGTTTCCTCGGCACACAGAATATCCGCCAGACCGGCAAGCTCCGAGGGTGTCGCCGCCATGATCTGGCCGGTGCTGCTGCGCATCAGAAGCGAATCGGGCTCCAGCAGCGCCAAAACGGCATTAGGGATATCGGGCAGCGCATCCCCTTCGCTGTAGGCTGAATCCGGCTTAAGACCTGCTTCATGGCACCGGCGCAGCCACTCGGCGAGCCGTTTTCGCTCGATTGCCGCCACCTCCAGACGGTCGCCGGAAATCGGCCCGCAGGCAAAATGCAGGTCCTCCACATCGCCTGCGATTTGTTCCTCCAGCGCGTACCGCACCCCCTTGGCCGCGGCGCGCCGGCCTCGCGCAGGCAGATCCAGGCCACTGCGAAACACCTCCCCGGCGGGCAGCAGCAGCACAACCTTGCGCCCTTCGGACCACTCGGCGGCCTGCTCAAGTTCTCCTTCGCCGCCCAGCGCCATCGGCGCGCCGTGCGCATCCACCGCCTGCCAGAAGGCGGGGCCTTCAGGGGCGTTCAAACGAACAACCAAGGATTCCATCAGCGTTCCGTGCCCTGCGGCGGCCGCTGCGCGAGCCACGCCTCCGCGGGAATGCCTTGGCGGCGCCAGCGCGTTCGAACCGTTCCGGATTCCCGGTCCAGAAGGCTGGCAAGAAAGAATCGGGTTCCCTCCACGTTAATGGCCACGCGCAGTTGAAACCAGTGGCTGGCGATCGCCACCCGGTCCGCCATGCCGGACGGCAAGGCGCGTTGCGCTTCGGCCAGGTCGCTGATGCCTCCGCTTTTCTGCGACTCAAGCCAAAACCGCGCGCGAACCGGATCGAGATCGTCGGCCAGCGACAGCAGCACGGATTCGCTCGCCGTATTCAGGTTGATTGGCGTGGGCTGCCCCGGCACGGGCAAGGCGGTGACATGCGGCGCCAGAACGCTCCAGACTGCCGCGCTGAAGCCTTCCACAGCCAGCAGTTCTGACACGTCCTCGAGCGGCCGATTAGGTGCCTGGTATGGCGGATCAAGCCGCGTGTAGGCTTCGTCCTCCGCCCCCGCCAGCGGCTGCGGCAGGTTGTCCGCGTCCATCCAGTCCAGCGCTTTGTAGGCCAGCGTGTCGTCGAGATCAAGAATGCGAAGCAGCCGCTGGAACTGAGCGACGGCGATCATGTCCGCGGTTCCATGGAAAGTCACCAGATTGTTGACGTTGAAGCGGCCCTGCATATCCTCCATACTGCCCCGAAACATCCCTTGCCCGGGAATCGACTCGCTGATTCCTTGCGCCCAGCGTTCACCTCGGTGGTCGGAAACGCTGGCGCGGGCATCGGCGGCCAGCATCTCCGCGGCCAGCTCCTCGATGCCGAGCGCCATCATGCGGGCGCGGACGCTGCCGATCAGAGTTCTGGACGACTGGCTTTCCATTTGCAGGGAGAACATTCTCGCGGTGCCCAGCACACCCGCCAGACTCACCACCAGCAGGGCTGAAATGAGCGCCAGGCCACGTTGCGAGCGGGGCGGCTTCAAGGCCCAACCTCTATCAGCCGGGTTATTTCCTCAGAACCAGCGACAGCCAGCGAGAACCTCACGGCAACCGGCAGGGAATCGGCGGCGGCGCCGGACGGGGGCCAGAAATCCATCCAGGCGTTCGCGCCCAGCCTGCGGGCAGGCAGAAACTCCACCCGGAGCCGTTGCACATCCGCCAACAGTAACTCTCCAGCCGGCTGCGTGGCTGAAATGCGATCGAGGACCGGCCAGTGCTCCCTGAGAAGGCGTCCGTCAATCAGCCGGTAGCGCACCCGCTGAAGCTCGGCGCGCGGAAGCAGCGCCGGATTCAGCCATCCGCCGCGAGTGAGAATCAGTTCCGCTGCGGACGCATCCAGCGCGGGATCATAGTCCTGCCCGAGGATGCTGCGCACGGGGCGCGGGCGCAATTGCGCGAAGTCGTTCTCGATCAGGCGAACCGCGCGCTTCAAGGCCGACCAGCGCTGCTGCGAGGCATCGAGCGCCTCGGACTGCGCCACCGCCTGTCCAAGGCTGCCGAACGCCAGCGTGGCCATCACCGCAAAAATTGCCAAGGCCACCAGCAGCTCGATCAGGGTAAAACCGCTCGCAACCCTCACTCGTGCCTCTTGCTGGCTTTCTCTTGGCGCGCTGGTCTCGCTTTTGCCTCCCGCCGGTTTTCTTTTGGCGCGTTGATGCCGCCTCTTTGCGTTCACGCCTTCCGGGAGTGTTGGAGGCAGGATGCCGGAACCAAGCCCCATGGATGGGTGCATGCGTCCCCCGGAAGGCGGAAACGCAAAGAGGCTATGGCTGCGGTCGCCGCCCAAAGTGCAGGCGCTTTCCTGTTTCCCCTCTCGCGGGAGCGTTGAAGCCAGGATGGCGGAACCGAGCCAGGGATGGCGCCTCCCGCGAGAGGGGAAACAGGAAAGCGCCGAAGGATTGGCAAAAAACAAAGCGCGCATAGCAACTAGGCCCCTAGCCTTGGGTTGCCGAGAGACGCATGAAAGCGCGGCGCGCTGATCAATGGGGCTCCTCCGCTTCCGGCGGCGCGGCTGGCTCGACGAGGCGGACCATGCCGCGCGCCGATGCAATGGGCCGGGCGTTGCGCGCCTGCGCGATGCGCACCTCAACATCGCGCAAAGCCCCGACTCCGGGATTCCGCACGCGGTACTCGACCCACCAGAGCCTGCCGGCGATTTCCTCCCGCCTCGCGGTTCCCGGGCGCGGCGCCTGGTTCTCCAGCCGCAGCGCGGTCAGCGCGTCCGCGGCGGCCCAGTTGGCCAGCGCGCGGCCACGCAGTTGCTCCGCCGAGCGCGATGACTGGCCCAAAGCGGTGAACACGGCGCTGATGCCCAGCGCCACGACAGCCAGCGCCACCAGCACCTCAGCGAGCGTAAAGCCCTTCTTCATGGGCGCCTGATATCCAAGAGTCCCGATGCCCCGAACTCCACAACCATGCCCGCATCCGACGTGCTCTTGAGCCTCAGCGAGAAGGGCGTGAATTCGCCTTCGGGCAGCAGAATGATTTGGGGCGGCGAAGAAGGTTGCGGCAAACGGGACGGGGCCGCGCGCCCGTTGATCCTCAGCTCGAATTCAAGCGGAGGCGGCCACCTGCGGGGCGCCAGTACGCCCCGCAGGTTCAAAGGAACCCATACAAGCCCCGGAAAAGATTCGTCTTCGCTTTCGGACGGCAGAAGCTCGTGATAGGAATAGCCCTGCGAATCGAATCGCAAGCCCAGCACTCTGCCTTGCAGGCGGCTTTCGTCCGCCGCTATGCGCAGCGCGGCCGAGAGCCTGCGCGCCTCGCGCTCGGCCCCGCTGCTTGAGGCGCCCGCCGAGAGCACCGCCATTCCGGTGAGCAAGCCGATCAGCGCCAGCACCACCAGCAGCTCGATCAGAGTAAAGCCGCGCGACGAAAGAGGGCATCCTGCCTTTGGCGAGGCCTCAACCGGAATAGGCTTCGCTCCTGTATGTAAACACTCGTTCCGGGCGGCGGCCCGCGCCATGCTGCTCACGGCTGCTGGTCGAGATTCCAGTTGCCTATGTCCTGGTCCTGCCCTTCGCCGCCTTCCTGGCCGTCCCCGCCCAGGGTGTAGATGTCCACCTCGCCGTTGCGTCCCGGGTTGCTGTAGAGATAGGGCCGGTTCCAAGGATCCATGGGCAGGCGCCTCATGTAGCCGCCTTGGGGCCACCGCAGATCGGGATCGTTGGGCCGCTCCACCAGCAGCTGCAGCCCCTCGGCATTGCTCGGATAGCGGAAATTATCCAGGCGGAAGATGTCCAAGGCTGCCTCGATTGCCTGAATATCGGCTCGGGCGCGGGTCATTCGCGCATCATCCACGCGGCTGACATAGACGCCGGTGGCGATAGACACCAGTATCCCGATGATGGCCAGCACCACCAGAATTTCCATGAGCGTGAACCCGCGATCCTCTGCGCCGCGCCGCCGGCCGCGGCGCTTTTTGGGAAAGAGCGCGTCAAGCCTTGCCCGAGGGCGCGGCGTCCCTGTTGCCGGGATTCGATTTGACGTATCTTCCTGCAATGCCACCATTCAATCATGCCAGAGCAGGATGAAAGACGCTATCGCCTATAATTTTCGGGCGTGTCCAACGATTCCAACCTCTTCTCGCTCGATGGCGAAATCGCGCTTGTCACCGGGGCCACGCGGGGCATCGGCGCTGAAATCGCCAGCCAGTTGGCCGCCGCCGGCGCAGAGGTTATCGGCACAGCGACCACACCTGAGGGCGCCAGGGAAATCGCCCGCCGCCTAGGCGGCGGACACGCCGGAAGAGTCCTGGATGCGGGGTCCGACGAAAGCGTCCAAGCGCTGATAGCCGGCCTGAGCGACCGGGCGCCCACCATTCTGGTCAACAACGCGGGAATCGCCCGGGACAATCTGCTGCTGCGCATGAAGCCGCAGGACTGGCAGCAAGTGATCAACACCAATCTCAGTTCCGCCTACCGCCTGTGCAAGGGCATTCTTCGCGGCATGCTCAAGGCGCGCCGCGGGCGCATCATCAACCTGTCGTCGGTGGTGGGCGTGGCGGGCGCGGCGGGGCAGGGCAATTACGCCGCGGCGAAGGCCGGCCTGCTGGGCTTTACCCGCGCGCTGGCGCTGGAAGTGGCCGGGCGCGGCATCACGGTCAATGCCATCGCGCCGGGCTATATCGAAACGGACATGACGGCCGAAGTATCGGCGGCGCGGCGGGAAGCCGTGATCGGGAGCATCCCGGCGGGACGGGCGGGAACACCGCTGGATGTGGCCGCCGCCGCCGTTTTTCTGGCTTCGCCGGCGGCAGCCTATGTGACCGGCGCTACCCTGCACGTAAATGGCGGCTTATGGACGGGCTGACAGACGCGCAAGGCTTAGAGCATTCCCCTGGGCGCTTATTCCGGTAAAATACCCTGCTGTCGAATTTCAGTTGGGTTTGCCCAGCCCGTGGGGACTTGCATTTATGAGCAACGTGGAACAACAGATCAAGACGATCATCGCAGAGCAACTCGGCGTTGCTGAATCCAGCATCACGAATGCGTCTTCGTTCGTGGACGATCTCGGCGCTGATTCGCTGGACACGGTGGAATTGGTCATGGCGCTCGAAGAAGAGTTCGAGACCGAAATCCCGGACGAGAATGCTGAGCAGATCACAACCGTTCAGGAAGCAATCGACTTCATTACAGCCCGTCTTGAAGAGTAGCCGGAGCGGCTCCTCCGGCGGCACGGACAGGATAGGAAATCGAGGCCTGGCCGCTTTGGTATGAAAGGCTGCCGCGTTGTAGTGACGGGCACCGGTGCGATCACACCGGTGGGAAACGATGCCGAAACCGCCTGGCAGTCGGTGGTGGAAGGAAAAAGCGGCATCACGGCGCATGAGGAACTGCCCGATATGGCCAAGTTCCCGTCGCGTATCGCCGGGCTGATAAGGGACTTCGATCCGGCCGATTACATGGACCCGCGCGAGGTGCGGCGCTTCGACGCATTCAACCACTACGGGGTTGCAGCGGGCGTGCAGGCGCTTGATTCCTCGGGCCTCGTCATCGACGAATCGAATGCGGAGCGCGTGAGTGTCTATCTGGGCTCAGGGATCGGCGGCATCCGCACCATAGAGAGCGCCTATCACCGCTACAGCGAGCAGAGCAATCCGAGGCGCATCTCGCCTTTTCTGGTGCCCGGCATCATCGTCAACATGCCGGCAGGCCTGCTGTCCATACAGATCGGCGCGCGCGGTCCGAACATCGCCGTGGCCACCGCCTGCTCCACTTCCTCGCACGCCATCGGTCTCGGCGCCCGAGCCATCGCCTACGGCGAAACCGACGCCTGCCTGGCGGGCGGCACCGAGCATTGCATCGCATACCTGGGCATAGGCGGGTTCTCCTCCGCCCGGGCGCTGTCGTTGCGCAACGACGAACCAAGGCGGGCCAGCCGCCCTTGGGATCGCGACCGCGACGGCTTCGTGCTCGCCAGCGGGGGCGTGTGCCTGATGCTGGAGGAATACGAGCATGCAAGGCGCAGGGGAGCCGATATTCTGGCGGAAGTGAGCGGCTTCGGCATGAGCAGCGATGCGTACCACATCACCGCCCCGGCGGAAGACGGCGCGGGAGCCGCGTCTTGCATGCAGGCCGCATTGGACGATGCCGGACTGGATCCCGGGCGGATCGACTATATCAACGCGCACGCCACCTCGACACTCCTTGGCGACCGCATTGAGGTGGCTGCAATCAAGCAGGTATTCGGAGACCACGCCGGGCGGCTCGCCATCAGTTCGACCAAATCGATGACTGGGCATCTGCTGGGAGCAGCGGGCGCGCTGGAAGCGCTTTACTGCATCCTGGCGATCCGCGACGGCGTGGCGCCGCCCACCATCAACCTGGATAATCCGGGCGAGGGATGCGACCTTGATTTCGTTCCTCATACAGCCCGAAATATGGCGATCAATATCGCGATGAGCAATTCTTTCGGCTTTGGCGGAACCAACGGCTGTTTGATTTTCAGCCGCGTCTAGCGCTCATAGGCTCACTGCGCCATAGGCACGGCCATGCGTCAATGAAGCCTTTCCCCGCCCCCTTCTTCAGGGAGTATCGAAGGCAGGGTGAGCGCTGATGTCCCGGCGCGAACGAGCAAGCTACATGGATGTATTCATGCGTCTCCCTGAAGAAAGGGGCGGGGAAAGGCGAGTGGCAGGCAAAATCCTCCGCGCCCTCCACGCCTCCTTGATGCAATATGCGGGCTAGGCTGGGAATTGCGGTCGCGGCGGCGGCGCTGCTTGCAATGACAGGGCTTTATGCGGCCCGATGGGCGCTGGAAAGTCCTGTGGAGCAAGGCTCCAGCGGCGGGGTGTTCGTGGTGGAGGCCGGCGAATCGCTGGATGCCGTCGCCCGGGGCCTTGCGGAGAATCGGATTCTTTCGCGCCCATGGCTGTTCAAGCTAGCTGCCTTTCTGTCCGGCACGACCGCCCGGATCCAGGCAGGGGAGTACCGGGTCCGCCATGCCGACACGCATCGCAGGCTGCTGGAACGCATGGCGCGTGGTGAAGTCGTGCAGCACTACTTCACCATCATAGAGGGATGGACGGTCAGCGAGCTTCTTGCGGCGCTGCGCGCCGCGGAGCCTTTGATGTCCACGCTCGCGTCCGGGAACCCTGAGGACCTCGCCGATGAACTGGGCTTGGAGCACGAGCATGCCGAAGGGCTTTTCTTTCCCGACACCTACGCCTATACGCACGGGGAAACGGACGCGGAGCTGCTGCTGCGCTCGCATGCGTTGATGCAAGAGCAATTGCTCGCGGCATGGAGCGGCCGGGCGGACGAGTTGCCCCTTGCCAGCGCCTACGAAATGCTGACACTCGCTTCCATCGTGGAGCGCGAGACGGCGATCGATGCCGAACGCGCGGTCATTGCAGGCGTTCTGGCCCGGCGGCTCACGCAGCGCATGCGCCTGCAGGTGGACCCCGCGGTTATTTACGGTCTGGGGGAATCGTACTCGGGCGACATCACCCGCGCCCATCTGCGCAGCGACACGCCCTACAACACCTACACCCGCCACGGACTGCCGCCGACACCCATTTCATTGCCCGGGCAGGCATCATTGCAGGCGGCGGCGAAACCCCGGTCCGGGAGCTCCCTCTACTACGTGGCTTCCCCCAACCTCGACGGCACCCACGTCTTTAGCGACACCCTCGGCCAACACAATGCCGCGGTGTCCGCAATGCTGCGAAGCCAGCGCGCCCGGCAGCCCTAGCAGTGACGGCGCGATTCATCGTTCTGGAAGGCGTGGAAGGGACCGGCAAGTCCACTCATGCGGCGTATCTGGCGGACTGGCTGGCGAAACAGGGCCGGCCAGCGGTTACCGCGCGCGAGCCGGGCGGCACGCCGCTTGGAGAGAGGCTGCGG
This sequence comes from Candidatus Foliamicus numerosus, assembly GCA_028285945.1. Classification (GTDB taxonomy): domain Bacteria; phylum Pseudomonadota; class Gammaproteobacteria; order Steroidobacterales; family Foliamicaceae; genus Foliamicus; species Foliamicus numerosus. The sequence goes on from JAPYNE010000022.1 coordinate 61,705, forward strand.
GCCCTGCTGCTGGACCCGGGAATCAGCCCAATGCCGCCCCAAGCTGAAGTGCTGCTGATGTTTGCGGCCCGCAGCGCCTCGATCAGCGAAGTAATACTGCCGGCGCTCGAAAGCGGCGCATGGGTGGTGTGCGACCGTTTCGTGGAATCCAGCTACGCCTACCAGGCTTATGGCCGCGGGGTTCCCATCGAGCATGTGCGGGCGCTGGACCGGCAGATCGTGGGAAAACTGAGGCCGGATCTGACCATGATCCTTGACGCGCCGCCTGAAGTGGGGCTGGCCCGCAAGGCCGGGCCGGGAAAAAGGGACCGCTTTGAGCAGGAGAGCCTCAAATTTTTTGAGCGCGTGCGCGAGGGATACCTGCACCGCGCCGAGGCAGGCGCCGACCGCTGCATTGTCGTTGATGCCTCCAGAGAGCTGGCCGAGGTGCGCAAGGATCTGGTAGCCGCGGTCAGTCAATTCCTAGAGGAAAAGGCCGTCCATGACGGCTAGCGGAAGCAGCACGGGGCTGCCTTGGCTGGCAGGACTGGAGGCCGAACTGGGCGCCCAGGCGGCTTCCGGCCAATTGGCCCATGCCCTGTTGATATATGGCGAACGCGGCGTGGGCAGGCGGCGCCTGGCGGCATGGCTCGCGCAGCGTATTCTGGGCGGCGATCGTCCGGTGTGGCTCGCGGAATCCGCGCCTGATAACACATTGCATCCGGATCTGCATCCCGCTGTGCCCGAGGAAGGCAAATCACTGCCGGTGGAGCGCATTCGGGAACTGATCGACTTCATGCTGATGAGCGCATACAGCGGCGGCGCCCGCGTCGCCGCGATTTGTCCGGCGGAATCGATGCGGCGGCCGGCGACCAACAGCCTGCTCAAAATTCTCGAGGAACCCCGGCCGGACAGCTATCTGCTGCTGGTGGCGGAGAACACCCAGCCGCTGCCGGCCACGATCATCAGCCGCTGCCGGCTGGTGAGGATTCCGGCAGTGAGCCGGGATGAGGCCATGAACTGGCTGGCGAAACAGGCTCAAAGCGTGGATTGGGACAACGCCATGCGTTTGGCCGGAGGCGGGCCGCTGTGGGCGCAGGAATTGCATGCGCACAAGATGGACGAACGGGCGAAGGCCATGGCCGCCCAGTTGGGATCGCTCGAGAAACGACGGGCGACCCCCACGGAAGTGGCGGGCGCCTGGAAGGACATTCCGATGCGGTTCTGGTGCGATTTCCTGTTCCGTTGCGCGTACCGGCGCGTGCATGACTGGATGCTGATGGAAAACAGTGCCCACACGCGGAGATTTTCACGCTTGCCGGTCCGGGCGCGTCAAGAGATGATTCGCCGCAGCTTCGTTCATCTGGACGCAATCATGGAATGCCGCCGGGCTGAGGGATTCAGCGCCAATGCGGAACTCGCCGCCGCCGTGTTGCTGCAGAGCTGGTTCGGGGGCTTCTGCGCGCGGACATGAAAGTTCCCGGTTTCTACTCGCTGGTGCTGGAGGATTCCGCCGCCATCGCCAAGGCATGGATTCCGTTCCTGCTTCCAGCCGGACTATGGGTCAGCGCGCGGCGCGAGCATGTGCTCGGCGAGGAAGTGGTGCTGCTGGTGCAGTTGCTGGCAGGGGACAGGCATAGCGTGGCGGGCCGAGTGGCCTGGGTCGGCGCTGAGAACAGGTCCCGAGGCGCGCTGCGAAGAATCGGAATCGCCCTCGACGGCCCTGAAGGCGCTGAACTGGCCGCCCGCGTCATGGAACTCGCGGCAACCCGTCCCAACCCGGCCGAAGCCTTGCTCGCTAGTTCCTGACCCTGCCCGGTCGGGTGGCGATGCTTTAACCTATCTCCAGCCTAGGAAATGCACGACCCGCTTCGGAGCGTCTCCAACTCGGCACTCCGGCCGCAGCATTTCGGGGTCCAGCAGATACCAGTTGCGGCGGTGCGCATAGCCGAGCAGAGTGCCGGATTCATTCCTGAAGCACCAGCTGCGATACTCCTCCGGCGCCAGCAGCAGGCGTCCGGGGGCACCGTTCAGCCAAGCGGCGGCATCCAGAATTTCCTGCCTTCGGTCGGTCCGAAGGCGACCGAAGTGGGTGACCGGGCGATTCATGTGCAGCAAAAGCTGAGCCCGCCAGTCGGCTAGTCCCAGCTCCGCATGGTCCGGCGCCGCCGCTTGCGCGGCCGCCGTAATCGTCTTGCCCGAACGGCCTTCGTTCAAAACCGAGAAGGCGCCCCAGCCCAGCAGCAGCCACACGCTCACAATCACGCATCCTGTCACCGCGGCCACCCTGCGGCTGCCGCCAGCCAGCAGCCCGGCCAGTCCCGCCGCGCTGGCTACGATCAGCAAAGGCACCACCACTGGATGAATCGAATTGATCGTCAAAAGCAATGCCAGGCGCGTGGGCGAAAGCAGGTTGAACCAGAAAGGAGAGCCATCGGAAAGGGAAGTGACCGCTGGTTCGTCCTCAGGGGCGACGCCATAGACCCGCAACATGGCAACCAGCACCACCACAAGGATGGCCATCATTCCCACCCAGAGCGTGCGCCGGCAATTCTTGTATTGCAATGCAGCGCCCAGCGCCGGACCGCAGGCAAGGGCCAGCGCGGGAATCACCGGCAGAAAATCCGAGGCGCGCTTTGCCTGGCTGATCGACAACAGAAACAGCGCCGCGCCAGCCCATGCAAGCATGCAGAAAAGGGCGGTATCCCGCTGTCCCAGCCGCTGTTTCCAAGCGTGGCGCATCCAAGGTAGCGTTAGCGTCAACGGAAAGCATGCCCAGGGCGCAACCTGCAAAAGGTAGTACCAGAAGGGCCTCAGGTCGCTCCAGGAGGACGTTCCGGCGCCCAGCGGCCAGGCGGCGAGCACGGCAAGACGGTACTTGGACACCGCCTCGGCATCCGACAGCCAGAGCAGGCTCAGCCACGCCGCAGGGATGGTGGCCAGCACGAGCGCTCCAAGCAGCCAGCGCCAGTTCCATCCGATTCGCCGGTCCGTCCATCCTCGGCGCAGCGACCACATCCAAGGCAGGAAGAGCAACAGAGGAAACAGCGCCGAAATATGAATCATCAAGCCCAGAGCGCAGCTGCCGCAGCCCAGTAGAAAATACCTCCATGAAGGCCCCAGCAACAGGTGGCGCGCCAGTCCGTACAGGCCGAGCACAATCAGGAAGCACAAAACGACATCGCTTCCGCCGCCGTGCGCCAGCACGGGAAACTGCACGCAAGCCAGCAGAGCGGCGCCTGACCAGAACGCCGCGGATTCATCCCACAGCCGTCGCGCCAGATCCCAAGTGAGCCAAAGAATGCCGAAAGCCGACAGCAGCGAGGGCAGCAGGAAACCCGCGCGCAAGCCGAACAACCACTGAAAAGCTCCAAGAACCCAAAGATGCAAGGGCCCCTGTTCCGCAAACAACTCGCCAGCCAGCGTAGGCGCGAGCCAGTTTCCGTAACGGAGCATTTCCGCGGCGGCCAGCACGTTATCCGGCACGTTGGGAGGCCATGGGTCACGCAGACCGAAACCCGCCGTGAAAATCAGCGCGGCGGCGCCAAACAGGATCAGCAGGCGTGCGCGGTCTTGCATTGTGCAAGTGTATCGCCGACCGCCGACATTTATAATGTCGGGGCGGTCATTGCCTGCCGCGTTGTGCCTAGTGGACCCCATGACTATACAAACCGATGCGCTAATCGTGGGCGCAGGCCCCTGCGGCCTCTTTCAAGTCTTTGAACTGGGACTGCTGGATATCCGCGCGCACCTTGTTGACGCATTGCGCGCGCCTGGCGGACAGTGCTCGGAGCTTTATCCGGACAAGCCGATCTACGATATTCCGGCCATTCCGGTATTGAACGCACAGGACTTGGTGGACGCGCTGATGAAGCAGATTGAGCCGTTCGACCCGGTCTTCCACCTCGGCGAGGAAGTGACCGTTGTCCGGCCGCTTGCGGAAGGGGAGGGGTTTCACGTCGAAACCGGAGCGGGAACGGTATTCCAAGCAGGCGCCTTGTTCCTGGCGGGGGGCGTCGGATCATTTCAGCCGCGCAAACTGCGCTTGGACGGGGCTGAAGCCATGGAAGGAAAGCAGCTGCATTATCGAATCAAGGACTCGTCACGATTTGACGGCAAGCGGCTGCTGATCCTGGGCGGCGGAGATTCCGCGCTGGACTGGGCGCTGGAATTGAGCGAAAAGGCCGAGTCGGTCACTTTGGCTCATCGGCGCGAAGAGTACCGAGCAGCGCCGGCATCGGTTGCGCAATTTAAGCAACGGGTGGCGAAGGGCAGGGCGAAACTGGTCGAGAACGCTTGCGCCAAGCGCCTGCATCTGGATCAGGGCGCGCTGCAGGCTGTGACTTTAGCGGTTAAAGACGTTGAGCAGGAGCCAATGGAAGTGGATGAACTGCTTGTATTTTTCGGCTTGGCGCCAAAACTGGGGCCGATTGCCGATTGGGGGCTGGATTTGAATCGCAAGACAGTGAATGTGGATCCGGAAAAATTCCAGACCAGTGTGCCCGGCATCTTCGCCATCGGCGATATCTGCCATTATCCAGGCAAGAAAAAGCTGATTCTCAGCGGATTCCACGAGGCGGCGCTGGCGGCGTTCGCTGCCAAGGAAAGACTGAATCCCGGAAAGAAGGTGCATCTGCAGTACACCACCACCAGTCCCGTCATGCACAAACGCCTCGGGCTGGCCGGCTGAGGCCGAAAGGCGGGGGCGGCGATGGGCTAAGGCGCCCTGCCGGGCTCCTTGAGCAGGGCCCGCACGGCTTCCTCGAACTGGGCTTCGGCATGACCGCCGAGCAGCGTCCTAGCCAGTTTGCCGTCGGAGCCGATCAGGTAGTTCGCGGGAAGCACGCCGGGCCAGTGGGGATCCAGCTCCTCCACCATAAGATAATCTTCAGGTTCTGCGCTTAAATAACTATGCCAATTAGGATATTTTTTCTTAATCAGCGCTTCGACGAGCCAGTATGAGTTGGCGGGCTTGTCCACCGAAACCGACAGGAGCACGAAAGAGGACGGGTCCAGTTTGCCTTTGAGCCGCAACAGCGCAGGAATTTCATGAAGGCACGGTCCGCACCAAGTGGCCCAGAAATGAACGAGAACAACCTTTCCGCGGTTTTCCTCAAGCAGTCGGGAGAGGTCTTCGGCGACGATGCTCTCAAGCATCAGTTCGCTGTCCGGCTGCGAGGTTTGCGGTTCCTCGTCGGCCGGCCAGAGAGCCAGCGGGGACAAGGCCAGAAAGGCTGCCAGCAGACCGGCGGGCAGGCGGCGGGGAAGTGTAAGATGGCTGATCGGAAAAATCCTATTCATCAGAACGAAGCCTTATGACCAAAAGAGCATACATTAGCTTGATTTCGCTGCTTGCAGCACTGCTTTTGGCGCCATCAATGGCCTGGAGCGAGGCGGCGGTGCTTTATCAGCAAAAACTCGGGCAGCAGGATCGCGCAGCGTTCAGCCCGGAGATCGCCGTCTCGCACGACGGGGAGGTGTTCGTGATGTGGCTTGATCGTGACATGCCCACCGGCCCGCCGCCCAAACGCAAGCCCGGCGAGCACAGTCATCGCTCGGCCGTGGATCTGTGGATTGCGCGTTCCGAAGACGGGGGCGCCAGCTTCCAGGCCCCGTCCCGCGTGAACCGGGAGAGCGGCGTCATCTGGGGATTCCAAGTCAGCAAGCCGCGGGTCAGCACCGACAAGCAGGGCGTCGTTCATATTTTTTATCCGGCCAACGACGTGTCCGCGCAAACCCGGCTGGATGTGGTCGCCTCGCACTACACCCGGTCGGTCGACAAGGGTGCAACATTTTCCGAGCCGCTGACCTTGAATTCGCATGTCAACAAGGATGGGCGAGGACTGCTGGGCGAAGAACTGGGGGCCGCCCATGCATTCGGGACCATGGCGGTGGCACCCGACGGCGCTGTTCACGCATTCTGGCTGGATACCCGCTACATGGACGATTCAAGCCAGGGCGCCACGTTATTCACCGCCTCCTCGAGCGATGGCGGCGCCACGTTCGCCAACGAAATCGAGTTCGCCAAAGGAGTCGTTTGCCCTTGCTGCCAGTTGGTGGCGGACTTCGTGGATGATGAGGCAGTGCTGGTTTCCTACCGGCACGTGTTCGAGGACGGTTCGCGCGACAGCGTTGTGCGGCGCTCCAACGATCGGGGAGCCACATGGCTGGAACCGGCCCGCCTGCCCATTGATCCGTGGTATATCAGCGGCTGTCCGCTCAAGCCCACCGACATGGCCGTGAACGACCGCTACGTCTATTCCGTTTCATATTCCGCCGGCCCCGAACACAAAGGCGTGTGGTTCAGCCGCTCGCGAAACGGAGCGATGGATTTCGAGGCGGCGGCGCCCGTGCATCCGGCATCGAAATACAGCGACGCGCCTGTCATTACCGTCACGCCCAGCGGTGTCGTGCGGATCGTCTGGCACTCGCGGGAAGGGCGAAAGAGTCCTTACCGGCTGTTCATGGCGGAGTCCTACGATCACGGCGAGACCTTCACCGATCCTTGGCTGTTGCCTACGCCTGAGGGAGATTCGCGTTTTCCGGTAATCTCGACAGCGCGCGACGGCACTGCGCATATCGCCTGGGAGCAGCGGGTCAAAATCGGGGACATCGTTACGACGGAAGTTCACGTGATGGGTGTCGCCGCGCCCGTTCCAATGCCCGAAACCGTTACCGCGAGCCTGGAGGGGAGCGAGGAATAACGCAGTTGATTGAAATCATGGCTAAGAAACCACCAAAATCAACGCTAGGAGAGCGGATGCAAAATGAAGAGCAGAGCTTTAAGGCGTTGAGCGATATGACGAAAGCGGAGCGCGAAGCTTATGAAGAGCGAAAGCTGGCTTACCGGCTGGCAATAGATAATGGAGATTTCACTTTGCTCAAGAAGCTGGGGCTGGCATGATGGACCCGTACACAAGTCGTTTGCTGGCAATTGCTATGCCTTATTTCAGGGTGGCCGCAATCGCATGCCTGCGGATTCAATGTCCCGCCCCATTATTTAACATAATATATATTATGCCTAATTCATAGCTTTCAGCGGACTGCGCCCCCAGCCCCCAGGCGATGCACCCACTAAAGCCCGGAGCTTGTCCTTGCTTCGCGGGAGCGTCGGCGGCAGGAGCCGCCGCCGAGCCCCATGGATGGGTTCATGCGTCTCCCGCGAAGCAAGGACAAGCTCCGGGCGAGGAAAAACATGCCAGAGCTGCCAGCAGCGCCTAACCCGAGCAATGTCGGCGACAGAAGCCTCAGCCAAGCCCCATGGACGGATTCACGCGTCTCTCGCGAGGCAAGAACAAACTCTAGGTAAGGAAAAACGTGCCAGAGATGCCCGGCCGCACGCTTAACCCGAGAGCAATGTCCGGCGGCAGCAGCCTTCAGATTGCGTGCTGGGCATCCGGCTTGGCGAATAGCATTTGAGCATCGCCGATGGTCCGCTCCGCAAAACCAGCCTCGCAGTAACGGAAGTAGAACTCGTACATGCGCAGGAACTCCTCGGAGTAGCCCAGTTCGCGGGCCGCCTGCCACTGCTGCCTCAGCGCCTCCGCCCACAGCCGCAGCGTGCGCACGTAATGGCTGCCGATATCGTCCATGCGCACCAAGCGGAAATCGGTGCGCTGCCGCATCGCGCCCATAATCGCCTCAACCGACGGCAGAAAGCCGCCCGGGAAAATATAGCGCTTGATGAAATCCACCCGCTTGACCGCAGCCCGGTAAGCCTGGTCCGTAATCGTTATAGCCTGCAACGCCATCAAACCATGAGGCTTCAACAGCTCGCTGCAGCGATTGAGGAACAAGCCCAAGTACTGGGCCCCTACCGCTTCGATCATTTCGATGGATATCAGCCGGTCGAACTGCCCGCTGATATCACGATAGTCCTGCATCCGGATTTCCACGCGGTCCTCAAGGCCCGCAGCCCTGACCCGCCGCATCGCCTCCGCATGCTGGCGCTCGGAAATCGTGACGCTCACCACCTTGCAGCCGTATTGGCGAGCCATGTGGATGGCGCAGGCGCCCCAGCCGCTTCCGATCTCCAGCACCCGCAAACCCGGCTTCAGTTGCAGCATTTCACAGAGGCGGTCGAGCTTTGCGACCGACGCCTCCTCCAAGCTGGCATCGCCGGACGGGAAATAGGCGCAGGAATACAGCATGGTGGGGTCGAGAAACAACTCAAAGAAATCGTTTCCCACATCGTAGTGCGCGGCTATGTTGCGCCGGGACCCGGAACGCGTATTGCGGCGTAAAGCGTGCCCTATCCAGCGCGGCACAGCGCCCAGGAACGAAAACGGCCCTTCCAGCCCCTGCAGCACGGCTTGGTCGCGAAGCATCAGCCGCAGCAGGCCCGCAAGGTCGGGCGAGCGCCACTGGCCCTCGATGAAGGCCTCCGCCGCGCCCAGCGCGCCGCCCAATGCAATGGCTTGCCAGCAGCGAGCATCCAGAACTTCGATGGTCTCCAGCCGAAGCTCATCCGCACTCCCCTGCCCGCCCAGAACCCGCCTTTGGCCTGCCTCCAGCACCTCCAGGCGGCCGTTCTTCAGCCCAGCCAGCCGCTTCTGCACCGGGCGGCGCCAGATGCAAGCCGGCAAGCCAGCATTGCTCCGCGCGTTCACGAGCTTGGATGCGCCACGGGCTGGATACCCTTCAGCCATAGGCGCAGCGCATTGAGATGGATGCGCCAGCTCACGTTGGCGGTCATCAGGGGATAGCGCAGCAGGCTTCGCGCCAGCACGCCGCCCGTGACCGGACGCCGGGCAAGCGCCAGGCTGGTTTGAAGCATGGACGCTTCCTCGTTGAGCACCTCGATGCTCAACGACAGCCGCTCGCCGGGCGGGCCGATCCAACAGCGATAGGACATATCCATGGGGATGAAAGGAGAGACATGCATTTCCTTATTGAAATCAAATAGCTCTCCATTTCTTTTGGATTTTGCATGAGCAACAGGCAGCACATAGCATACGCGCTCCTTCCACGGCGTATTGCTCACTTCCAGAACGTAACAGCGCGGAGCGGGATTGTTCTTCTCGAAACAGTAGTAGATCGAGATCGGATTGAAAATGTAACCGAAGTACCGCAAATGCGTTAGCAGGCGCACTGGGCCATCAAGGCGCAGGCCGCTTCGCTCCCGGACCAGTTGGCGAACGCCGCGCGCCAGGTTGTCGCAAGCTCCGTCCAAGTGGTCGCTCGACAGAAAGCGCGCTATTGCGGGGCGGCGCGTGGACCAAAGCCAGCGGCCCGAGAAAACCCGGTCCAATTCGTCCAAGTCCATGTACGCCATAAACAGGCGGTACTGGAACTCGTGCCTAGCCGGCTTGTGCCGGATATGCCTGACCCAGCCCTCGTAGATCGCGCTGCGCATATATGGATTTTGCCTGATTCTGCGGTCGAGCGGCCCATTCACGCACGCTGTCCGCCGCCTTGAGCCCGCTCACCAAGCCATCCTCGTGGAAACCCCAGCCTGTCCAGGCGCCGCAGAAGAAGCGGTTCCCGGCTGCATTCAGCTCCCCCACCCTGCCCTGGGCGGCGAAAGCCTCGCCGCTGAAGACCGGATGCGCGAAGCTGAGCCTGTCGATGACCTTGTCGCGGCTGATGGCGCGCAGCGGGTTGAGCGTCACGCAAATTGGCTCGGGCGACTCCAGATGCTGCAGCAGGTTGAGGTTGTAGGTCACCGACGCCTCGCGTCCGCTGCCGGGCGCCCGGTAGTAGTTCCAGGACGCCCAAGCCATCCGCCGCGCGGGAAGCACGCCGCGGTCGGTATGCACGACCGCCTCGTTGCGCTGATACGGTATCGCGCTGAGCACCTGCCGCTCAAGCCGGGTCGGGTCCTTGAGCAGGGCCAGAGCCTGGTCGCTATGCACCGCCAACACAGCCGCATCATGGGCCTCCATGCCCTCCCGGGTTTCCACGCGGATTTCACCCCCGCAGGATTCGATGGAGCGCACCGGAGCATTCGCCTTCACGCGGCCGCCAAAGCCATTGAGCATAGCCGCCACGTACTGATCGGCGCCGCCGGGAATCATGCGCCACTGATGGTGCCCTTTGGCGCCCAGCAGGTTGTGGTTGGCCATAAACCGCAGCAGATAGAGGCTAGGGAAGCCCTCGATGGATTGCGCCGGGCATGACCAGATCGCCGCCGTCATCGGCAGCAGGTAATCATTGGCCAGCTCGCGCCCGTAGCCGCCCCCGGCGAGGAACTCCGCCACGCTGATCCGGCCAAGCGTTTCCTCGCTTTCGATCAGCGCCCGGTTGGCATCCCGGTTGAACCGCAGGATGTCCCGCAGCATCCGGTAATGGCCGAGGCGGAACAGGTTCCGCCGCTGCGCGAAAAGCTGGTTTATTGTGCTGCCGTGGTATTCCAAGCCGGTCTGGTCGCAGCGCAGGCTGAAGCTCATTTCCGTGTCGCGCGCGGGAATGCCCAATTCGCGCAGCAACCGCGTGAAGCGCGGATAGTTGGCTTCATTGAACACCATGAAGCCGAGGTCCGCCCGGTATTCGCGCCCGAATCGACCGAACTCCAAGGTGCGGGTATGCCCGCCGGGATTGCCGCAGGCCTCGTAGAGGGTCACGTCGTGCTCGGCATCCAGCTCCCTTGCCGCCGCAAGTCCCGAGATCCCGGCGCCGATCACGGCAATTCTGAAACGCGGCGGCTGCCGGAGCGCTTTGACCTCGATATCCATCCCTCACCCAGGATCCTATATGGCCCGAACGCAAACATCATCAATCAGGCTGCTTCCCTGTCCGGCAGCCCGCCTGCGGCTATAATTCGCGGTCGTGAAACGGACCGGATTCATTCGCCGACGGCACGGAAGCGGGTAGAGGCTACTTCGTTGAGAATCGCTATGCGCAAGGCGCAGTATAAAGCCAGAGTTGTGATTGCCGGGATGATGGCGTTTCACTTGGCATGCCTCGGCGCCATCTATACGGGTGTCAGCACAACCGCCCTGATCGTGGCCGGGGCGCTGTATTTCCTCAGGGCCTTCGGCGTTACCGCCGGCTTTCACCGCCTGCTCGCCCACTCCTCCTACAGCGCATCGCGTCCCATGCGGTTTCTGCTCGCTTTCCTCGGCAGCTGCGCCACCCAAGGCGGCCCCTTGTGGTGGACATCGCACCACCGGCGCCACCACCGCTATTCCGACCGGGAGGGCGATGTTCATTCGCCCGTGCAGCGCGGTTTCTGGTACGCGCACATCGGATGGATGTGGGACGCGGCGTGCTTCAGCGGCAATTACGCCAACATCAAGGACTTGCACCGCTATCCCGAAATCAAGCTTCTGCAAAAGGGATACGTGTTCCTGGTGCTTGGCCAGGCTTGCTTCCTGTTCGGCTTGGGCGCGCTGCTGAACTGGCTGGCGCCCGGCTTGGGAACCAGCGGCCTGCAAATGCTGGTGTGGGGTTTCTTTATCAGCACCGTGGCCCTATGGCATGCCACTTTCATGGTGAATTCGGTTTGCCACCTGTGGGGCACGCGGCCCAATTCCGACGAAGACGGCAGCCGCAACAATGTCCTGGTGGCCCTGTTGACTCTTGGAGAAGGCTGGCACAACAACCACCACCGCTGGGCCTATTCGGCGCGCCATGGACTGCGCTGGTGGCAGCTCGACATCACCTGGCTGGGCCTGCTGCTAATGAAGCAGCTCCGTTTGGTGCGCGACTTGCGCCTGCCCGCCCGCAAACCGGCCCCGGTTCCCGCCCGCGCCTGAGTTCTTGCTGCGCCCCGCCGAACCGCAAGCCGCAGCAAGCCTCCGCAACCCGTTTCGGCCAGCTATCAAAGACAAGAGCCCCCGGCGCAAAACCGGCTCAATCTGGGTTCCGCCGCCGTGAATCGCATCGAGATGATGCTCATAGTCATCGGGGAGCATACTCCGCGATCAAAATGGACCGGATCGCCGCTGGCGCCTTTTCGCCAAGTGGCCAACACCAACCGCGGAGACATAGGCGAGGAATTTCTCGACCGCTACCTTGAGTCGTTTGGCATCCCCGTTATCAGGAGCCAGTCGCGCGTGATGGAGTGGGACTTGGAAATCGGGAGCAAGCGATTTGTAGCAGAAACGTTATATTATAACGTCTTGGTCTTTGCCAGCCGCATCAAACGCTTTGGGAACCAAGAAAGGATCACCGACATCCCGCAGCGCCTCTCGCGCATCCGTGCTTCATGTATGCACGTCGTGCAGGCCGCCCGGCTTTGCGCGCGAGCCGAAAGAGAGACGCCCCGGTTTCAAGCTTTACCAGGAGCTTCGCGCGGCATTCCATGGGAATCCATTGGGGCGCCATGTGGAGGTCAGGCCCGCCGGGTGTCTCAGCCTGTGCCCGCGTCCGTGCGGAATCGCGCTTTCGTCGCCCGGAGCATGGACTTACCTCTTCGGGGATCAGCAGCCGGGCGAGAGCGCGGGCGATATCTTGGATTGCGCCTCGCTCTATGTCGGCGCTGAGGACGGGTTGATGCTGCGGGAGCGGCGTCCGAGGCGCCTTCGCGCAAGCATACGGGGGCGGGTGCCGCCATTCGGGGGCGAACGATGAAGCGGCGGCGCCCGCAGCGGAAAGTTGCTGAGGCATGCGGGCCGCAGGCTAGACCTTCTTGCCTCACCGAGGTGAGCGCAAGCCTTCTGGCAGCGGGCGCGATCGGTTGCTCAGTGCTCCTTTGGCTCGCGATCCTCGCGGTGATCTGATGTCGGTCATTCTCCGGATCCGGGATCTCACTCTCGGCTACCCCAACCTGACGCTGTTCCGCCGGCTGTCCATCGAGATCGAAGCCGGAACGACACTCGCCGTGCTAGGCGCGAATGGCTCGGGCAAAAGCACCTTCGTTAAGGTGCTGCTTGGCCTGATCCCGCCGTTGTCGGGGCAGCTGACTTGGCCCAAGGGCCGGCCGCATGAGATCGGCTATCTCGCGCAGATGACCGAGTTCGACCGCCGTTTCCCCATTCGCGTGCGGGATCTCGTTTCCATGGGAGCGTGGCGAGGCTTTGGCTTGTGGTCCGGGCTCGACCGCGCCAGTCGCGCCCGGGTGGCGGCGGCGCTTGACGAGGCTGGCGTCCTGCCTCTTGCTGAGCGGCCGCTGCACATGCTCTCGGGCGGGCAGCTTCAGCGTGCGCTGTTCGCCCGCGTGATGCTGCAGGACGCCCCGCTGATCCTGTTGGACGAACCCTTCGCCGCCGTCGATCAGAGCACCGAGGAGCATCTGCTCTCGATCATGGCGCGCTGGCGCCGCGAGGGCCGCGCGGTCGGCTTGGTCGTCCATGACCTCTCGCCGGTGCTGGACCACTGCAACCAGGTCCTGCTCCTCGGCGGCGGCGCCGCGACGCACGGCGCGACCGAAAGCGTCCTCACGCCCGAGCGCCTCGTGGCGCATGGCTACCTCTCGAAGAGCCAGGCGGCTTGGATGTTCCGGGATTCCGCGGCAAGCGCGGTGAGCCGCTGTGCTTGAGCTCTTCGCCGAGATGTGGAGCTTCGCCTTCATGCGGCGCGCCTTCGTGGCGACCACCGTCCTGTCGATTTCGATTGCGCCGGTCGGCGCTTTCCTCGTTCTTCGCCGGCTGTCGCTGGCCGGCGAGGCCATGGCCCATGCGGTCACTCCGGGTATCGTGATCGGATTCGTGATGGCGGGCATGTCGGTGGCATCGCTTCTCGCGGGCGGGCTCATTGCCGGGATCGGAGTGGCCAGCTTGGCGGCGCTGCTGGCGCGAAGGACGATCCTGCGCAGCGATGCGAGCCTTGCTTCGCTCTACCTCATCGCGCTGGCGGCGGGCATTTTTATCCTGTCAGCGGCAGGCTCGGCAGTGCCCCTCCAGAGTTTCCTATTCGGCTCGATCCTCGGCATCGACGATCCTTCGATGCTTCTTTTAGGCGGCGTTGCAACCGTGACTCTGGCCTCGTTCGCGGTGCTGTTGCGGCCGCTGATCGTCAGCACCTGCGATCCCGTGTTCTTCGAGTCGCAGACGCGAAGGCCCTGGGTGGTCGAACAGGGGTTCATGCTCCTTTTGGTGCTGAATCTCCTAGCAGCTTTCAAGACCTTGGGCACGCTCATGGCAGTCGGACTGATGATCCTCCCCGCAACCGCCGCGCGATACTGGGCGAGCACCATCACCGGGCAACTGGCCGTCGGCTTCGCGTTCGCCCTGTCGAGCTGCTGGATCGGCCTGACCTTGTCCTATTTGCTTCCCGAGACCCCGTCCGGCCCGGCGATTGTTCTGGTGGCTGGCTGCTTGTTCCTGATCTCGCTCCTGTTCGGGCCGCTCGGCTTCGGAGGATCGCTTCGCAGCCCGTCCGGCGCCGAAGCAAGCCCCGTTCCGTGGATCCCTCCGGAAAGGAGGACGCCGTGACGATCATCAGCGCCCTTCGTATTGGCTTGGCCTGCGCATCGCTGACGCTTATCGCCTGGTCCGCGTCGGCTCAGCAACAGGACATCCGGGTTGTCGCCAGCTTCTCGATCCTAGGCGACATGGTCGAGGAGGTGGCTGGCGGGTTTGCCAGCGTAAGCACGATCGTCGGCCCTGATGCCGATGCCCATGTCTATCAGCCCTCGGTTGCCGATGCGCGGGCCGTGGCCGAGGCGGATATCATTTTCGTCAACGGACTGGGCTTCGAGACATGGTTGGAAACGTTGGTTGCGGAATCAGAAACCAAGGCCGTCGTCCATGTGGCAACGGACGGGATCACCCCGCTCGAAGTCCACGGCGCAACCGATCCCCACGCTTGGAACTCGCTCGCGAACGGCACGATCTACGTTCGCAATATCGCCCGCGCGCTGGGCGATGCCATGCCTGAGCGCGCCGGCAAGATCGCCGCGAAGGCCGAGGCCTACATCGCCAAGCTCAAAGCTCTGGACGCCGAGGCCCGCGCCAGGCTGGCGGCGCTGCCGGCTAACCGCCGCACCGTCGTTACCGCCCATGACGCGTTCGGGTATCTCGCAGATGCCTACGGCCTCAACTTTCTCGCGCCTCAGGGCATCGACACCGAGGGGGAGCCCTCAGCCCGCGACCTTGCGGTTTTGATCGAGCAATTGCAGGCTGAGGACGCGGCAGCGCTATTCGTCGAGAACATCGCCAACCCGGCGCTCGTCCGGCAGATTTCGGACGAGACCGGCATCGCGGTCGGCGGGCGCCTGTTCTCCGATGCCTTGTCCGAGCGCGGGGGGCCGGCCACGAGCTACCTGGAGATGTTCCGGCACAATCTTGGCGCGTTGCTCGACGTGCTCGAACATCCGGCTGCGCGCTGATCGAAGCGCCGGGGGCGGAGAACGCATGCTGATCGGTCCAGCAACCAAGAAGTCCAATCTCAGGACGATCCGCCGCATCAAGCAGGCCCTGCGCGATGCGCTTGATCTCCCGGACGAGGCGACGGTCACGCTCACCGAGCTGGCCTGCCTGGAAGAGGATTGCGCGCCGCTCGAGACCGCGTTCGGATTGCTTCGCCCGAATGCGTCCCCGCTTCAATACAAGGCGCATAAGCCGGCGGATGCCATTGACGCCGATGATTTGCTGCAAGTTAGCAGAGCTTGGGGCTTCAACGCGCAGACCGCCGACTTCGCATCATTTGCCAAGGAGATATAGATGAACACATACCCAAAAGTTCCCGTCACGATCCTCACCGGCTTCCTCGGATCCGGCAAAACAACTCTGCTCAACCGGATCTTGAGCGAGGAGCACGGCAAGCGCATTGCCGTGATCGAGAACGAGTACGGGGAGGTCGGGATCGACCAGGCGCTCGTCATCGACGCTGACGAGGAGATATTCGAGATGTCGAACGGCTGCATCTGCTGCACGGTGCGCGGAGACCTGATCCGGGTGCTGGGCAATCTCATGAAGCGCCGCGACAAGTTCGACTACGTGCTGGTCGAGACCACGGGGCTCGCCGATCCGGGCCCGGTCGCCCAAACCTTCTTCATGGACGACGAGATTCGCGAGGAATTCTCCCTTGACGGGATTGTCACGCTCGTCGATGCGGCCCATATTGAGCAGCAGCTCGGCCGAAGCGACGAAAGCACCGAGCAAATCGCGTTCGCGGACATCCTGGTTCTTAACAAGACGGACCTCGTCAACGACGAGGCGCTCGACGGGCTCGAGGTTCGGCTCCGGGACATGAATCGAATGGCGCAAGTCGTTCGCAGCGAGCGGGCGAACCTCCCCGTCGGCGCAGTGCTCAACCTCGGCGCTTTCAACCTGGACCAGGCGCTTGAGCGGCGTCCCACCTTCCTCGAGCCGGAGTACCCGTTCGAATGGACCGGTGTGTATGCGCTTGAGCCTGGGCGCTACGAGCTGAGTCTCGCGGAAGGGCCTGACCCGGCGATGTCGCTCGTCGTCGTGTCCGACCAAGGCGTGGAGGATGCCGCCCTCCGCGAGGGCGCGGAGTGGTGCGTGCGGCGGTACGCCGAACCGGCGGAGCTCGTTCGCCCGGGAGAAAAAATGGCTGCCGGCAAGCATGTGAGCCTCCAGCTCGATTCCCCGGGGCGCAAGTCGTTCTTCCTGGAGATGGATGCAAAGGCGCGCATTGGCCTCTACGCCCAGCACACCGCCGAGGAATTCGATCTTCAACTCATCAACGCCAAAGGAGCGGCAATCAGGCCGGAGGTCGAGCGCACCTGGGTCGCGCAGCATGAGCATGACGACGAAGTAGGCTCGATTGCGATCGAGAGGGAGGGCGATATCGATCCCGAAAGGTTCAACGCCTGGCTGAGCGAACTGCTCCGCGAGCGCGGGGTGGACATCTTCCGAATGAAGGGCTTCATCAGCCTCGCGGGCGAGTCGCGCCGCTTCGTCTTCCAAGGGGTCCACATGCTGTTCGACGGCCAGCCGGACCGTCCATGGGGAGACACGCCGCGGCGCAATCAGCTCGTCTTTATCGGTCGCAACCTTGATGAGGAGAGCATGCGGCGGGGGTTCGAGGCCTGCCTGATGTGAGCACCGGCAGATCGCAAGGGATTCTCCGCCGAGGCTGGTCCGCGGCAGTCGGCGACTACGCCATCGCCGGGGGCTGGGCACGAGGCGGCGATGCGCTCATTGTTGGCGATGCCGCAGGCGGCGTTTACGCATTTGAAGGCAAGTCCGGGGCAAAGGCTTGGGCGCAAGAGAGGGTTCATGACGGCGGCGTGCTCGCGCTGGCCATTCATCCAGGCGGCGCCATGTTCGCCACGGCCGGGCAGGACGGGCGAATCCTCATATGGAACGCCGCCGAAGGCCAGCCGAATCATGCCATCGACCTCGCCAGCGGCTGGGTGGACAATGTGGCGTGGTCGCCGAACGGCCAATGGCTGGCGGCCTCCTGCTCCCGGCAGGTTCGCGTCTATGGCGTGGACGGCGCGGAAGCTTGGCGCTCTGGCGATCATCCCAGCACCGTTAGCGCAATCGCTTGGGCCGGCGCAGGGGAGCTGGCGACGGCCTGTTACGGCCGGGTGGCGTTCTTCGAGGTGCCTGCGGGGAAGCTTCGCCAGAAACTGGAGTGGAAGGGCTCCTTGGTGTCGATGGCACTGAGCCCGGATGGCGATATCGTGGCCTGCGGCAGCCAGGACAACTCGGTGCATTTCTGGCGCCGCTCTACGGAGGAGGACTCCATGATGTCCGGCTATCCCGGCAAACCGTCGGCTTTGGCCTTCGATGCCGCCGGCACCCTGCTGGCTACGGGCGGGGGCAGCGCGGTGACGGTCTGGAGCTTCCAAGGAGGCGGCCCCGAAGGCACGCGCCCCGGCGTTTTGGAGTTTCATGCTCGAACCGTCACAACGCTTGCTTTCGCCCGCCGCGCGACGCGCCTGGCCTCGGGCGGCCGCGACGGCGCCGTTGTGGTGTGGTCGATGCAGAGCGACGGGGAAGGCGACCCGATCGGGGCCGCGGTTGTGGCGGACGTAGTGGCCGAATTGCACTGGCGTCCGGACGGTCGCGCGCTGGCCGCGCTCGATGCCCAAGGCGGCGTAACGGCTTGGCGGATAGCATGAGCAAACACTTGAATCTCCCGCGCAAGCCGGCTCTGGCACCGCCCGCCGAACGTGCCGTGACCCCCGGCGATAAACAGGCGGCGGCTGTCCTTCACGTTGCCTCTTAGACGCGCTCGCCTTGCGCCGGCGACCGCTCATGAATCAATCGGTCGCCCCGGGCGTAAGCCGCGTGGCAAAACAGGCGCATGCGCGCAAGAACCACTCCTGTTTCCTGCTTTTCCGGAAGATCAGGCAAAACCAGCTCGGCTGGCTTGGCGATATACTAGGCCGCACACGGAGGTAGCGAACCATGGATTTGATTCTGGAACAGCCCCATGCGAAGCGCAACAAGAGGATTGTGCGGCGCGGCTCACCCACCAACGATCTTGTGCTGAGCGCCTATCAGGCCTCCAACGAGCATGTCTTTCCGAAAATACTCGATCTGTACGTAGCGCCGGGCAGCGTCATTGCGGATATTACTTACGGGAAAGGCGTTTTCTGGCGCAATGTGGATGACGGCAGATACCGTCTCAAGGCAACCGATCTGACCGACGGCATCGATTGCCGCGCCCTGCCCTATCGAGATGCCGAGTTGGACTGCGTCGTGTTTGATCCGCCCTACATGCACACGCCGGGGGGCACCGCGCATTCCACGCACCAGCCCTTCGAGACTTATTACCGCAATAACATCACCGGCAACAAGACCAAGAGCAAATATCACGAAGCGGTGTTGGAGTTGTATGCGCGCACGGGCGAAGAGGTTTGCCGCGTTCTGCGCGACAGGGGCGTGTTTATCGTCAAGTGCCAAGACGAAGTCTGCTCCAATCGTCAGCGATTCACGCATATTGAAATTATCCGGGAGTACGAAAACCTGGGTTTTGTCGCTTAGGACCTGTTTGTCGTCATGCGCAACAATCGTCCGGGCATAAGCCGGGCGGCGAAACAGGTTCACGCGCGCAAGAATCACTCCTATTTCCTGGTTTTCTGGAAGAAGGGCAAAACCGGCTCGATATGGGCTCCGCCGCCGTGAATCCCATCGAGCTGATGCTCAAAGTCATCGGGGAGCATACTCCGCGGTCAAAATGGACCGGATCGCCGCTGGGGCCTTTTCGCCAAGTGGCCAACACCAACCGCGGAGACATAGGCGAGGAATTTCTCGCCCGCTACCTTGAGTCGTTTGGCATCCCCGTTATCAGGAGCCAGTCGCGCGTGATGGAGTGGGACTTGGAAATCGGAAGCAAGCGCTATTCTCAGGGGTCGGGTTCCCCCACTGGCTGAACAGCACATAAGTCTTGTTGAATGTATCGGGGGAAATCACGTCGATCCGCGACTTTAAGCGACTCTGGATGTCTTTTCGCTCCAGAATTCCATGTTGACTGAAAGTAGTAGTTGGTATCGGCTGGATTGAATCATTGCTGATTTGAAATACCGGCATTCTGGCTGCCTCCAATATGTTCGCTTGCCTCAAGGCTGGCGGGTGAGTTCTAGTTCGAGGGTGCCCTGCCCTGCTTGCCAGCGGGCTTGCGCTTCGTAGTCGCCGGGGCTTCGGGTGGTCTGGCCGCTGGCGGAGAAGCGGGCGGTGATGGCAAGTTCAGGCTGATCGGAAATCCTCGCGCCGGGAAGCATGGCATCGGCATCGCTGAGCCGGACTTGCAGCGGGAAGCGCGCGCCGTCCACGCGCTTTGCGGCCAGCGGCGGTCCGGCTTGGCCGGGAATGCGTGCCACGACGAAAAGAACGGCGCCGGGTGGCGGGGATGCGGGCGGGCCAAGGCTTAACCGAAGCTCCACATTGCCGGTCACGACAGCGGCTTCTTCTTCTGCGGCGGACGGCCCGGTTGCACCAACGGCTTCTTCTTCCGCGGCGACCGGGCCGCTCGCACCAACGCTCGCGCCCAGCCGATTAAGTTCGCCTTCAACGATGGCCCGCACCTCGGGCGTGACCGGGCCTTGCAGCATGGCCCTCCAGCGTTGCGCGGCCACTGCGCTCTCGCCCGTTGCGCTGGCTCGCAAGCCGCCGTACCAAAGACCTTTGGGATTGGCGGGGTCCGCCTGCAGCACCTGTTCGACCATTTCGCCCGCGTCCTGCAAGAGACGCTCTGGGTTCTCAAGAATCAACGCCTCGGCCTTGCCCATAAGCGCGTCCATGTCGCGTCCGCCGGTCAGGTCCAGCACCTGGTCGAAGGCTTGCGCCGCCTCGGAGTAACGCTCCACTTGGGTGTAGGAGGCCCCCAGCAGCATCCAGCCTCTAGGATCGTCCGGCGATGCCTCCAGCCTTGCGCGCAGGGGATCAATGAGTTGGTCCACGGCGGGCGGCGAGCCGTCCTGGCGAATCTCCAAGCCGGCATGGGCCCACTGGTGGTTGCTGGATTGCAGATAGGTCAGCGCGGCCAGAACCGGGATCAGCAGGCAGGATGCGGTAAGCGCCGCGGTGCTTGCGGGCTTGCCGCGGTCGCGCCACAGCGGCGGCGCGACGCAGGCCAGCGCCGCTGCGACCAGAAACACGCAGATTGCAACGAAGCCGGCTGCCATGATCGGCGCGTTAATCCTCCTCGGGGATCGGCATTTTCATACGCCGCCGGATAACGAGCGCAATCGCGCCCAGCGCAAGGGCCACGATCACGCCGGGGCCCATCCAGAGCAAAAGCGTATTGGGCGCCAGCCGGGGACGGTAGAGGGCGAAGTCGCCGTAACGGTCCAGCAGGAACTGCTTGATATCGCCTTCGCTTGCCCCTCCCTCCACCATGCGGCGCAACTCGCGGCGCATGTCTTTTGCCAGCGGCGCGTCGGAATCGGCCAGGTTCTGGTTCTGGCAAACCATGCAGCGCACTTCCTCAAGCAGCTTGCGGTAGAGGCTTTGCTGCTCGGCGGTCCGGAGCGGCGCTTCGGTATCCACGGCATTGGCGCTTGCCGCCGCCAGCATCAGCAAAACCGCTGCCACAGCAGCTTTGGCGCAGCCCGGAAGGAGAGCTTGCGCGCGGGAGCCAAAGCGTCCCGCCTTTACGGAAGGCGAGGCCGCTGCCAAGGCAATGCCGCAAGGGCTGATGCCATCATTTCCGCAACAGCCTTTCATTGCGCGCCGCCTTCGAGCACGGGCAGGAATGCTTGCGAGAACACCGCTTCGTCGAGAGGCCCCACATGCCGATACCGCACGATGCCTTTGGCGTCGATCAGGAAGGTTTCCGGCGCGCCGTAAACGCCCCAGTCGATGCCGGCGCGCCCGTTAGCGTCCACGGCAATGGCCCGGTAGGGATTGCCCCTCAGTTGCAGCCATTCCCGCGCGTCCGCCGGCGCGTCCTTCCAGTTAAGCCCGTACAGCGGCGCGCCGGCCCGGCCCAGCGCCATGAGGAACTCGTGCTCGACGATGCAGCCAGAGCACCAGCTGGCCCAGATGTTCAGCATCCAAGGGCCTTCCTCGACATCCTGCAAGGAGAAAACGGAACCCGGGGCCAACAACTCCGGCAGCGAGAACTCCGGCGCCGCCCGGCCGATGAGCGGTGAAGGCACCAAGCCGGGATCGCGCCCTAGGCTGACGCCGAAGAAATACACCATCACAGCGAGCGCCGCGCATGGCAGCAGCAGAATCCAGCGCACACGCCGGCGGCCGCTGCTCACGACTCGTCCTCTTTGGGCGAGGCCATCCGGTAACGCCGGTCCGAAATCGCCAGCAGCCCTCCTAAGCCCATAATCAGCGCGCCCAGCCAGATGAACCGCACCAGCGGCTTCACTTGCACGCGCACGCTCCAAGCCTCCTCGCCCAGCGGCTCGCCGAGCGCGACGAACAGGTCGTGCCGCCATCCGGCATCGATTCCGGCTTCAGTCATCGGGCTTTGCTGCACCTCATAGACGCGCTTTTGCGGATACAGCGTGGTGACGGGCCGGCCGTTGCGGGAAACCCGCACCACGCCCTGGGCGGCCTGGTAATTTGGCCCCTCGACCTCTTCGATGCGCTCAAGCTGGAACTCGTATCCGGATACTTCAAGGTTTTCGCCCAGCGCCAGGCGTCGGTCGGTTTCCACTCCCCAAGCGGAAACGACGACGATGCCCAGCGTGGTCACGCCCAGCCCGCAATGCGCCAGCTGCATACCCCAAGCCGAACGCCCCGGCCGCGGGCCGCGCCGGAGCAGCCAAGCCACAGGATCGCGCAGCGCTGCCGCAATCACCCATAGCCCAGCCAGCATCCCGATGCCCGTCAATATGCCTGCGAACCCGTAGGCCGCCGCAGTCAGAACGATCACTCCGAGAATGGCGACCGCCGCTGGCACCCTGAGCTTCCGTCCCCAGGCAGCGGTATTGGTCGCCTTCCAGGAAGCATGCATGCCGGCGCCCACAACCAGCAGCAGCGGCAGCATGGGAAGGATGAAAACCAAGTTGAAATAAGGCGGTCCCACGGAGATCTTTCCCATATCCAAGGCATCCAGCGCCAGCGGATAGAGTGTGCCGAACAGCACAAGAACCGTGGCGGCGCTGAGCAGCACCGTGTTGACCAGCAGCGCCGATTCGCGCGACACCAGCTTAAAGCCGGTTTGCGGATTGGCGGCGACGTTCCTGAATGCGTACAGCAGCAGCGCGCCGCCCATCACGATGGCCAGAAACACTAGGATGAACAGCCCGCGGGCCGGATCGCTGGCGAAGGCATGCACCGAAACCAGCACCCCGGAGCGCACCAGGAAGGTGCCCAGCAGGCTCAAGCCGAAAGCGGCGATCGCCAAAAGCAGCGTGGTGTTGCCGAACAGCCCGCGGCGCTCGGTCACGGCCAGGGTGTGGATCAGCGCGGTGCCGGCCAGCCAGGGCATAAACGAGGCGTTCTCCACCGGATCCCAGAACCACCATCCGCCCCAGCCCAGCTCGTAGTAGGCCCACCAGCTTCCCAGCGCGATCCCCACCGTGAGGAACATCCAGGCCGCAGTGGTCCACGGACGGGTCCAGCGCGCCCAGCGCCGGTCGAGCCGCCCGCCCAGAAGGGCCGCGATGGCAAAAGCGAAGGGCACAGCTAGGCCCACATAGCCCATGTAGAGCAGCGGCGGGTGAATCGCCAAGGCCGGATCTTGGAGCAGCGGATTGAGATCGGCGCCGTCGGCGGCGGCGGGAAACAGCCTCAGGAAAGGGTTGGAGGTGAGCAGGATGAACAGCAAAAAGCCGATGCTTATCAAGCCCAGCACGCCAAGCACTCGTGCTCTCAGCGTTGGCGGCAGCGAACGGCTGGCCAGCGCCACCGCCGCCGTCCAGCTGCTCAGGATGAGCTGCCAGAGAACCAGCGAGCCCTCGTGCGCGCCCCAGATCGCCGCGAAGCGGTACATGGCCGGCAGCTTGAGGTTCGAATGCAGCGCCACGTACTGGACGCTGAAGTCGTGGCGGAGGAAGCTGACCGCCAGCATGGCGAACGCCAGCGCGACAAACGCCAGCATCCCCAGCGCGCAAGGCCGGCCCGCTTCCATCCACCGGACATTGCCCGCATGCGCTCCCGCCAGCGGGAATACGGCCAAGGCCGCCGCCAAGCATAAGGCGAGCGCCAGGCTGATCTGGCCGATTTCAGGGATCATGCTTATTAAACCGAGCGTCCTGTCCTGCATATTGCATCAAGGGAGCGTAGAGTCTGGGCAAGATTTTGCTTAGCCCTCGCCATTTCCCGCTCCCCTCTTCCGGGAGTGTCGGAGGCAGGGTGAGCGCCGATGTCCCGGCGCGAACGAGCAAGCCCCATGGACGGGTTTATGCGTCTCCCGGAAGAGGGGAGCGGGAAATGGCTTCATCTGCGAGCTCGGAGCGTAGCCGTGCCTATGGCGCAGCGAGGGGCGGGATCGAAGCGCCATCAACGGCTTGGAAGACGAGATTCCTTGGTTCCCGGAAGGAGTGTCAGCGAAGGGAAGCATCCGGGGGATGGCCCTTTTCCTCCAGCATTTCCGCGACTTCCGGCGGCATGTAGTTCTCGTCGTGGCGGGCCAGGACTTCATCGGCCTCAAACAGCCCGTCCGCGCCCAGCCAGCCGTGGGCAACCACGCCCTGCCCTTCACGGAAAAGATCGGGCAACACGCCCGCGTAAGCAACGGTGACGCTGCGGTCCAGATCGGTCACATCGAAACGCACTTCCAGCGCCCCGGACAGGCGCCGCACGCTGCCCCGCTCGACCAGCCCGCCAACGCGCAGGCGTCGTCCTTCCGGCGCCTCGCCCGAGGCGATCTGCGTGGGCGTATAGAAATAAAGCATATTCTGCTCGAAAGCGGTTAGCACCAGCGCCGCGGCCGCCGCCAGGCAGACGAGTCCGCCGATCACCGCCACCATCCGGCGCCGGCGCGGCGTCATGCGCGCAGCTCCCAAGAGCCCTCGTCCGGCGCCGCGTTCCGTTGCCGGATGCGGATGCGCCCGCGCACGCTCCGCAGGCGCCGCCGCGCAGTGAGCATCAACCCCGCAAAGACTGCAAACGACAATCCCACGCAGGACCAGACGAACGCAGCATAGCCGCCCATGGCCAGAAACTCCCTCATGCGCACGCCTCCGCCGCGTCTCGCACCCAGCGGGCGCTGCGCTCGCGCAACAGCACTTCAGCCCGCGCCCGGGTCAGCGTGACCGCCATGGAAAACAGCACCGATCCGGCCACCATCACCAGCAGAGGCCAAAGCATATCCCAGGTGATTGCCGGCGCCGCTAATCGGGAAATAGTGGGCCCCTGGTGCAGGCTGCTCCACCATTCCACTGAAAACTTGATGATCGGCAGGTTCACCACGCCCACCACCGCGAGAATGCCGGCCGCGCGATCCGCCGTCGAACGCTCTTCCAGCGAGGCATGCAGCAGCATGTAGCCCAGATAGAGGAAGAACATCACCAGCACCGAGGTGAGCCGGGCATCGCCCCAGCTCCAGTAGGCGCCCCACATGGGTTTGCCCCAGAGCATGCCGGTGGCCAGCGCCAGCCCGGTGAACGCCAATCCCACCGGCGCTGCGGCAGCGGCGATGGCGTAGGCCAGCTTCATCCGCCATATCAGCCCGATCGCCGAACCGATCGCCATCAGCGCGTAGAGCTGCATCGCCAGATAGGCGGCGGGAACATGGAAGTAAATGATGCGGTAGGCATCGCCCTGCTGATAGTCCGGCGGCGCCAGCAGCAAGCCGCCGAAAGCGCCGACTGCGATGGCGGCAAGGCCCGACCAGAGCATCCAAGGCTCGATGCGCGCCGCAATCCGGTAGAAATGCGGAGGCGAAGCAAACTTGTGCAGCCAGTTGGGAAGTCGCATCTTGATCGCTCTGACAGGTTGTGGCTAGGGCATAGCTGACTGCCTTATTCTAGCTTGGGGAAGGCGCACGAGGGCATGTCGCTGGCGCGCTCTCCCTTCCTCGGTGAAAGAAAGGCATCCCGCCTTCGCTGGAAGCCGCAATCCGGCGCCGCAATACCCTTCATAAGAATCAGTTTGCCGTGGCACGCAGCGCAGCGCCCGCAGCCCAGGGCAACAGCCCCAGCGCCGCCAGCAGAAAGGCCCCCAGCATCATGAGCGGGGCGCCGGCGGGAAAGCCGTCCGCAGCCAGTTCCGTTGCCCGCACGCCGAACAGCAAAATCGGCAAGGCCAGCGGCAGCACCAGCAGCGCCAGCAATCCCACGCCGCGGCGCAGTCCAGCGGTCAAGGCCGCGGCCACGGCGGCCAGCAGGATCAGCGCTGGCGTGCCCAGCGCCAGCGTTGCGGGAAGGACCAGCAAGGCGATTCCTTCCAGGCCGTAGCTGGCCCCCAGCAGCGGCGACAGAAGCACCAGCGGCAGCCCGAAAACGCACCAGTTGGCGGCTGCCTTGGCCAGCGCCAGCCAGGCCGGATCCACGGCGCTTAAAAGCATGAGGTCCAGCGTCCCATCCTCGCGGTCCGGCTGAAACAATAGCGGCATGGCAAGCAACATCGACAGCAAGGCAACCACCCAGATCACCCCGGCCCCCCACTCCGCCAGCAATTCCTGCTCCAATCCCGCCACGAGCGAAAAAAGAGACGTGGAGAAAATAAAAAATGCTATATTAACAATTATGTGAATCCACTTCTTAAAGTAGATTAAAAATTCATTTCGCAGTACTGCCAGCCCTATTCTCATCGGGCGATTCCAAGAATCAGTTGCGGCGCCGGGCCGCAGACCCGCCATTCCATGCGATGGCCCGCCAGCACGGCGCAACCGCCTGCATCCAGATGCGAGTTGAGTTCCCGCTGCAGCCACTCCCTCCCCTGCGCATCCAAGTTGGCATCAGGTTCGTCCAGCAGCCAGACCGGAGGAGCGGCCCCGATCAAGCCGGCAAGCGCAAGCCGCCGGCGTTGCCCGAACGAGAGTTGCGATGCAGCCCGGTTCCCAAGCCCCTTTAATCCAGCCCTTTCAAGCAGTTCGTCCTCCTTGCCCGCTTTGCCCGCAAGCCCCGCGAGCCGCAGCCTAAAGGCAAGATTGCGGTGAACGCTCAGCTCGGTCTTGAGGCCGTCCTTGTGCCCCAGCCATCCCAGGCAACGGAGATAGCGCGCCGGGTCGCGCCGAAACGCAATGCCGTTCAGTTCGACTGTTCCCGATTCAAGCGGCAGCAGGCCGGCCAGACAGCGCAAAAGCGATGTCTTGCCGGAGCCGTTCCGCCCCTGCAGCAACAACAGCGAGCCGGACGCCAGGCTGAAGGACAAATCGCGGCAAAGGCGCCGTTCGCCTCTCCAGATAGTGAGCCTTCGCGCTTCAAGCATCGTGGAAACCAGATTCACCGCAGGAGCAGCATTCTCGCATAACGAATGAGCCGATAGCGCCGCCCCCGGATTGGTCGCACGGAGCAAGCGGCTTTATATCTTCTGCCAAGCCTGCCATGCCACGGAAGTCGTTTACGGCAGCAAAACTGGCCCGGATCTCGCGGGAACCTTCAACCGGCAGGTGGCGATTTTAGAAGATTCGATCCATTCCGGCACCTTGCGAGGCATGGGAGCCGCGATGCCGGGCCTGCGAGCCAGCCGCCTGGCCGATGGCGATCAGCGGCCGGCTGGCATGGGATATGCTGTAGGCGGCGAGCGGCCACAGCACGCGGGCCACGCAAGATCCACGATTCGCGCGAGGACCACCCAATGACGGAAAAGACACTGAAGGAAATTTACCGCCCCCGCCATGACGAGGCCTCGAGGCACGCATTCGTGGGCGCGCTGAAAGGCTACTTGAACGGCCCGCTAGAGACGCGGCTGGCGAAGCGCTACGAGGATGCCGTCAAGCCCGGCTATATTGAGGCGCATGGGCGCGCGCCTAAGGATCGCTTAGAGGGAACCGAAGCCTTTCGCGGAGACCGCCTCTTCCAATTGTGGGGAAGCTCCGTATTCACCTCCCAGGATCTCATGTGGGAAACGGTAGGCGAAACCTGCGATCGGCTGTTGCCGGAGTTTGAGGCGCGCCGGGAGGCCCTGGCAAGGAGGAAGTCGCTTGGATGCCTGGAGCTGAAAGAAAATTTCGTTCCGCCTGATCCCATCCGGCAGGTGGAAATCCATCGCCAGCCGGGCGGCTATTTCGGGCAGCCGGGCGACACAAGCCTCAAACCGGGCATGAACTACATGGGCGCCGGCGAATTGTATCGAGCCGCCAAGGGGCTCTCGGAGGGCGAAGAGGTGGGCGACCCCAGCATGGGAAACTACCTTCTTGGCGCCCTGCGCCGCCGGTTCGCCGAGCCTGATCCCGCCAGCATGCTCGACATGGGCTGCGGCGTGGGCGTGCATACCGTTGCCTACAAGCAGGCGTTTCCGAAGGCCGAGGTGTGGGGCGTGGACCTGTCCGCGCCCTTCTTGCGATTCGCCCATGCATGGGCGGAAGACAAGGGGCTGGCGATCAACTACCGGCAGGCCAATGCCAACGCCACAGGCTTCGCCGACGGCCAGTTCGACTTGATCGTGTCGCACATCATGTTCCATGAAACCTGGCATGACATCCTGCCCGGCATCATGGCCGAAGCCCACCGCCTGCTGGCGCCCGGCGGCATCTTTCTGAACGGAGACACGCCCTACCAGCCCAACCGCCTGTCCATGACCAAGCAGGTCACCAATCACTGGCAGGTCGTCAACAACGGCGAGCCTTTCTGGACCGGCTATGCCGATACCGACATGCGCGAGGCGCTGATCGACGGGGGCTTTGACGCCGAGCATGTCTTCGCCGAGCACGACCCCCTGGGTTCGGGCGAATACCACATATTCGGTGGTGTAAAGACCTGATGGCCGCCGCCAGCACCGACCCGGCCCGGCCCTGCAAGCTGCCGCGCCCGCGCCAGATCGAGGACTTGAGCCCCGATCAGCTGGTTGCGGCGATCTGGCGTCTGGCCATGGAAATCTGCGTGCTGCGCGACCGCATCAGCGCCCACGAAGAGCTGCTGTGCGAGCAAGGCGCTCTTTCGCGCGAAGCGATTGAAAACCATAAGCCCGCCAAAGAGGAGGCTGCTAGGCGCCTGAAGGATCGCACTGCGCTGATCGAAAACATCATCAACGACCTGAGCTGAGCAGCCTTTGGATTCGGCCCGGGACAGCAGCCATCACGGCAATGGGGACCAATCATGTGCGATGATCGAACACTAAGGGAAAACCGCGAGCATCTGAACAGCCGAAACGGGTTGAGCCGGCGCCGCTTCAGCGCGCTTTCGGCAGGGGCCGGGCTGGCAATGCTGCTGCCCCGGGGAGCGGAGGCGCAGGAAGTCGCTGAGCGGAATGTCGAGATCGCCACGCCCGATGGCGTTGCGGACTGCTACTTCGTGCATCCCGCTTCCGGAAGCCATCCCGGCGTCATCGTATGGCCGGACATTCTGGGGCTGCGGACGGCGTTCAGGCAGATGGGCCGGAGGCTGGCCGAGTCGGGCTACTCGGTCTTGGTGGTCAATCCGTTCTACCGCGCGGCGCGCGCGCCGGTGGTGCCCGAAGGCGCGACTTTCCAGGACGAGTCGGTCAGAAACACGGTGTTTCCGCTCTATCGCCAACTCAACGCGGAAACCCATGTGGCCGATGCGCGGGCCTTGGTCGATTTCCTCGACGCCCAGGCGGTCGTCGATCCCGGCCGCAGGATGGGCACCACCGGTTACTGCATGGGCGGCCCAATGACGATGCGCACCGCTTGGGCGCGCTCCGACCGCATAGGCGCCGGCGCCTCATTCCACGGCGGCGGGCTCGTGACCGACGAGCCGGACAGCCCGCACCTGCTCGTTGAGGAAATGAACGCGCACTACCTCTTCGCCATTGCCGAAAACGACGACGACAACGATCCCGAGGCGAAGAACGTGCTGCGCGAGACTTTCGCGGCCGCAGGGCTTCCCGCCGAGATCAAGGTCTATGAGGGGGCGCTGCACGGCTGGTGCCCGCCGGATTCCGCCGTCTATAACGAAGCGCAGGCCGAACGGGCCTTCAGCCGCCTGCTCGTCCTGTTCGAGACCGCCTTAGCCTGAAACGCCCCCCCCGTCGCGGCAGGCCGCCCGGCCTCAAGGCGATGATCGATATCCCGCCTGTTGCCGCTTTCCGGCGGCGCGGAAAGGCACGCCCGCGCTATCGGCGTTCTCCAGCCAGCGGCGGAGATAGCGGGCGAAGCTGCGACGAACCACGATGGCGTAGGTTGACGGGTCAACAGCGGCCAGCAGAACCGCCGCCCTGCCCAAGCCTGTCTGCGCGCATTGCCCGGGAGCGAATGCTCGCGGATGCAGGTCCAGGGGGCAGCCTTTCGCCAGCACCATGCTTGCGTTCGCGCCGCTCACAAGCAGCTCCACGTTGCCGCCGCTCACATCATTGACCGCGGCATGGAAATCCTTGAGGGCTTCGGCGAGTTCGCGGGCGAGTTCGGACGCGCGTTGCGCGCCGGTCGCGATCAGCCACTCGTCCGGCCCCAGCCAGTAGAGGTTGTGCTCGCCGCCCGTAAACGTGTTCGCGGACAGGGGCGCCTGCTGCCCCAGAACCCGCTCGGCCGCCTCAAGGGCCTGCCTGTTGCGCGGATTCAGCCTGAGGTTGATGAATCCGCGAGCGGAGCGGACGCGGATGGCGATGCCTGCCGGCGGCGCGGATTCAGACATGTTGGCGTTTGCCCTTGGGGTCGTAGAACACGGGCGGAACGATCTGCGCCGGCAAGGGCTTCCGGCCGGGCAGCGCGGCGTAGATGGTCTCGCCTCTGCGCCGCCGTCCGCCGGCCACCAAGGCCAATGCGATCGGGTGGCCTAAGCAGGCGCTGAAGTAGCTGGACGTGACGTGACCACACATCGGCGCCGCCTCGCCGCTATCGCCAACAAGCTGCGTGCCTTCGGGAAGCACGGTTCGACCATCGCCTGCGAGCAAGCCGACCCACTGCTTGCGGTCGTCGCGCAGGCAGTCGGGGCGCTCAAGCGATCGCTTGCCGAGAAAATCTTTCTCCTTGGACAGCAGCCACTTCATTCCGAGGTCCACGGGCGTCACCGAGCCGTCGGTGTCTTGGCCCGCAATGATGAACCCCTTCTCGGCGCGCAGCACATGCATGGTTTCCGTTCCGTAAGGCGTGATGCAGAATTCCTTGCCGGCTTCCATAAGCGTTCGCCACATGTCCAGCGCGTGCCTGCTGTCGATATTGATCTCGAACGCCAGCTCGCCGGAAAAACTCACGCGGAACAATGCCACGCGCATGCCCGCTAAAACCGCCGGCTTCATGGCCATGAAGGCGAAGCGCTCCCGGTCCAGCGGCGTGTCGCAGCCCAGCTTTTCCAGCAGCTTGCGGCTGTTGGGCCCGGCCACTGCGATCGTCGAGTAGTGATCGGTGAGCGAGGTGAGGTAAACCTCAAGCTCCGGCCACTCGGTTTGCAGCCACTTCTCCATCCATTCCAGCACCGCCGCCGCCCCGCCGGTCGTGGTGGTGAGATAAAAACCGCGCTCTGCTGTGCGCGCCATCACGCCGTCATCCATCACCATGCCGTCCTCGCCCAGCATCATGCCGTAGGCGCAGCGCCCCACCTTCATCCTGGCCACGTCGTGGGTATAGATCCGCTCCAAAAATTCGAGCGCATCCGGCCCCCGGGCGTCGATCTTTCCCAGCGTGGAGGCATCCATCACGCCCAGCGAGTTGCGAACCGCAAGGCATTCGCGCGCCACCGCGGCCTGAATATCCTCGCCGTCTTGCGGGAAATACCATGGCCGATGCCATTGGCCGACCGTTTCCATGGGCGCCCCCGCCGCTTCATGCCACTCATGAATCGCGCTTGTGCGAACCGGATCGTAGAGCGGACCCGTGCTTTCACCGGCGCACACGCCGAAGCTCACCGGCGTGTAGGCCGGCCGGAACGTGGTGGTTCCAACATCGGCAATCGGCTTGCCGAGGGTGTCCGCAAGAACCGCCATGCCGTTGATGTTGCCGAGCTTGCCTTGGTCGGTGCCAAAACCGAGCGCCGTGTATCGCTTGACGTGCTCCACGTTGCGGTAGCCCTCCCGGGCAGCGAGGCGTATATCGGCAACGGTGGTGTCGTTCTGAAGATCAATGAACTGCATCGGGCAGCGGTCCGCGTCCTTGGCCGCGGGCACTCGCCACAAAGGTTCGATCATCTTTTCCTCGGCATCGGCGGAGGCATCCGGCGCTCTGACGGCCGCGGTTTTCAGCCCCGCCTCCGAGAGCGCCTCAACGCCGGCGCGCAATCCATCGGCCAGGCATTCGCCCAGCCGCCACTTGCCGTTGCCTGCGCCGGCTGAAACGTTGGCCTGGCGCGCTTTCGCCGGAAGAAAACAGAGCTTGGAGGGATCCCAGGCAAGCTGCCCGCCGGCCTGCGAATGCAGATGCACCGCAGGGCTCCAGCCGCCGGACACGGCCACGAGGTCGCAATCGATACGGGTCGTGCTCTTTACGGTGCCCCAGCTGCGGCCCTCCCAGCGCGCGATTCTCGCGCCCGCCACTCTCCGCCGGCCCGCCACGTCGCTCACTACATGCCCTTTCAGCACAGGAATCCCCAGCGATTGCGCGCCCGCGGCCAGCTCCCCGCCCCCCCCGGCGCGGCTGTCAACGATGGCCGCGACTTCGGCGCCCGCGACCGCCAGGTTGATCGCCGCCTGGTAGGCGGAATCATTGTTCGTGAACACCACCGCGCGCCGCCCCGGCAGCACCCCGTAGCGCTGAATGTAGGTTGAGACCGCCGAGGCCAGCATCACTCCGGGGCGGTCGTTGTTGCAGAACACCAGCGGCCGCTCCAGGCTGCCCTGCGCCAGCACCACCTGTTTCGCCCGCACCCGCCATAGCCGCTCCCGCACGCCTCGGCCCTGCGGGCCGCAGCGCTCGGCAATCGTCAGGAAGTTATGATCGTGATAGCCGAACACGGTGCTCGAAGGCAGCAGAACGCAGTCTTGCGTCTCCCGCAGTTCCACCACTGCGGCGGCCGCCCAGTCGGAGGCCGGAGCCGCGTCGATGCGGGCGCCGGAAGCAAGCAGGCTGCCGCCGAATTCGTTCTGCTCGTCGGCAAGAATCACCCGGGCGCCGGACCTCGCCGCCACCAGAGCCGCCATAAGGCCCGCCGGCCCGCCGCCTGCCACCAGCACGTCGCAGTGCGCGTTCATATGTTCGTAGCGGTCGGGATCGGGCCCCTCCGGCACCCTGCCGAAACCGGCCGACTTGCGGATCGCATGCTCGTAATGCTTCCACCATGAGCGCGGCCACATGAACGTCTTGTAGTAGAAGCCGGCGCCCAGCATCCGGCCCAATGCGCCGTTTACTGCGCCCAGATCAAAGCGGACGCCTGGCCAGCCCCGGGTGGAACGCGCGGTCAGGCCGTCATGCAGCGGCACCTGCGTGGCGGGCGGATTAGGTTGCGCCGTGGCGCCTTCGCCTATCTGCATGATCGCGTTCGGTTCCTCCGCGCCGCTGCCCACAATCCCGCGAGGCCGGCGCAACTTGAAGCTGCGGCCCAGCACGGACACGCCGCCGGCGAGCAACGCCGATGCCAGCGTGTCGCCCGCAAAGCCCTCAAGAGCCTTGCCGTCAAACGAGAACGCCAGCGGCCGGGAGCGGTCTATGCGCCCCCCGCGAGGCAAACGGTTCGGCTGGGCCGCGGCCATCGTCAGCGCCGTTTCCCGGAACCCGCTTCAAGGCCGCCGGCGGATCCGTCCGGCTGGCCGCCCGAGGCGCCGCTCAGGCAATAGGTCCTCTTGATGCGGTAACTCACCGTGTCGCGTTCCACGCCGAACCATCGCCGGCAGCCCTGGGCGTGATTCCAGAGCTCCCGATGCGTCCCCCGCGGGTTGCTGCGGTAGAACAGGTAGTCCGCCCACTCGGCATCGCTCAGCGCATGGGGATCGGCCGGGCGGAATATCCCGGCTTCGCCGCCGTAGCTGAACTCGGTCTCGGCCCGGGGGCCGCACCAAGGGCATTCGATCAGCAACATGGCCGCAGGCTTGCTAAAACGGCCCGATGCGGCATCAGTGCGCCACTGCCGCGGCGCCGTGCTCATCGATCAGCGCGCCCGAACTGAATCGCTCAAGGCTGAACGGCGCGTTGAGTTCGTGCGGCCGGTCGCAGGCCAGCGTATGCGCGAACACCCAGCCGGCCCCCGGCGTGGCCTTGAAGCCGCCGGTGCCCCAGCCGCAGTTGAAGTAGAGGCCCTCAACCGGCGTCTTCGACACGATCGGGCAGGCATCCGGGCAAATATCCACGATGCCGCCCCACAGCCTGAGCATGCGCACGCGGCTGAAGGCCGGGAACAGCTCGATGACCGCCTGCATCGCCTGTTCGATCACCGGAAAGCTGCCGCGCTGGCCGTAGCCGTTGTAGGCGTCGATGCCGGCGCCCACCACCAGCTCGCCCTTGTCGGACTGGCTGATATAGCCATGCACCGCGCCGGACATGACCACCGTGTTCAGCACCGGCCTCACCGGCTCGGACACGAACGCCTGCAATGGGTGGCTTTCGACCGGCAGCCGCAGGCCGGCCATTTTCGCCAAAACGCCCGCGTTGCCGGCAACCGCCACGCCGATGCGCTCCGATGAGATCGCGCCGCGCGTAGTCGCCACGCCCAAGGCCCTGCCCGCCCGCACCTCGATGCCGGTCACTTCGCACTGCTCGATAATGTCCACGCCCAAGGCATCCGCCGCCCGCGCGAAACCCCAAGCAACGGCATCGTGCCGCGCCACGCCGCCACGGCGCTGCAGCGAGGCGCCAAGGATCGGATAGCGGGCGCCGGGCGAAGTATTGATGCAAGGAATCGCCTTCTTGATCTTGGCCGGGCCAACCACCTCGGCATCGATGCCGTTGAGCCGATTGGCGTTCACGCGCCGCTCGATATCGCGCAGGTCCTGCAGCGAATGGCCGAGGTTGTAAACGCCGCGCTGGCTGAACATCACGTTGAAGTTCAGATCACGGCTCAGCCCTTCCCAGAGCTTGAGCGACTTCTCGTAGAGCAGCGAGGCCTCGGTCCACAGGTAGTTGGAGCGCACGATGCAGGTGTTGCGCCCGGTGTTGCCTCCGCCTATCCAGCCTTTCTCAAGCACAGCCACGTTCCGAAGGCCGTGATCCCTAGCCAGGTAGTAGGCGGTCGCCAAGCCGTGGCCGCCGCCGCCCACGATGACCGCGTCGTAGCTTTTCTTCGGCCCGGCGCTGCGCCAAGCGGGCGTCCAGCGCCTGTTGCGGCCAAGCGCATTGCGCAGCAAACCCAGCGCCGAATAATGCTTCATGCCAAGTGATTCGTTGCTCTTCAGACCGGCCTCTGCCTGATTATTTTTGTGATCTCTCCGTTGATCGAACTCTCCGGCATCACCTTGTCTAAACCTCCGGGAACGCATTGTACGGGTTCACCGCCTATCAAGCTGAAAACCAGCAATCCGATGGAGCGGTTGCTGCGCGAGGCGCGCGGGCGAACCAAAAGCGCAAAAAAATCTTGCGGCCACCGCCTGATTATGCACTCGATACGAATGATGCCTAGCCGACTCTTAAGGCCAAGCGGTGCCCGGGGCCGGACTCGAACCGGCACGGGGTTTCCCCCGGGGGATTTTCTTACCCGCCACGGCTTTCGCCGCAGGACGCGCCGCGCGCCCCTTTGGGGTCTGGACTTTCCCTCTGCCGTATCGCTTATGAGCGACGTAGGCCGGAGCCGTCAAGTCTCTACACTTTCCCCGTCAAAACGAGGCTTAGCTCGGGATCGCCACCACCTGAGCGTGCTGAGGTTTCCCCGAATTTGACTCCTGTTGCATCGGGCGGTTTCCCGACCGGCGCTCAATCTCAAGTCCCCTGCGTATACCTATTTCGCCACCCGGGCACAGGCGAAACAGTTTAGCAAAGCTGGAGGGCGTCTTGCCTTCGCCGAGGATAAAATGCCTTGGCTCCCAAGGTTGCAGGCGGAATGAGCGGGCATCCCTCTCGAAGGCGGGACGCTGTTGGAGAGCATGCCCCGGCTCTCCGATCAACGCAGCAGGCTCCAGAGCACGGCCAGGATCAAAAACGGTGCAAGCCATAGGAGGGCGCGCCAGATCTTCAGCAGAGGGCCGCTCAAGGCTGTTTCGCCGCGCGCGGAACCGAGCGGCCAGACATAGCCTAGGAAGACGGCCAAAAGCAGGGCGTTGGCCGGGAGCAGCAGGTTGGCCACGAGGAAATCAATCACCTCGAACAGGTTCATCCCGCTGAACACGCCGCCCAGCGGCTTCACCCCGGCCCATACGTTGAACGAGAGCACGAACACGAGGCCAACAGCCCAGGTGAGAAAGCCCATGAGCAGCGTCGCCAGCGGGCGCGAGAGGACAGTGTCGCGCGACAGCCACGCCACTGCCGGTTCGATCATGCCGAAACCCGTGGTGATCGCGGCCAGGCTCAGCATCACGAAGAACAAGGTTCCCAGCAGCACGCCGCCCGGCATGCCCGCGAATGCGACCGGCAGGGTCTCGAAGATAAGCCCGGGGCCGCTGTTGGCTTCCAAGCCCACCGCGAAAACGATGGGAAAGATCGCCATTCCCGCGAACAGAGCCACCAGCGAGTCGGCGCTCACGATGAGCGCGCCGGCCTGCGGCAGCGATACGCGCCGGGGCACATAGGCCCCGTAGGTGATGAGCATGCCCACGCCGATGGCCAGCGAAAAAAGCGCCTGTCCGAGCGCCATCAAGATGCCGTCGAGCGTAAGCGCGGAGAAGTCGGCGCTGAACAAAAACGCCATGCCCTTGCCGAAGTCGCCGGCGATCGCGGCCCAGCCCGCCAGCAGCAGCAGCAAGGCGAAAAGGCCCGGCATCATCAGCTTGCTGGCCCGCTCCAGACCCTTGCGGACCCCGCCCGCGATCACCGCCACCACGATGGCGATGAACAGCCCGTGCCAGAACATGAGACGCAAGGGATCGCTCAACAGCTCCCCGAACAGCGCCCGGGAGCCATCGGCGCTGATCCCCTCGAAGGCGCCTTGCGCCGCCAGCAGCGTGTAATTGAGCGACCAGCCGGCCACGATGCTGTAGTAGGTGACGCCCACCAGCGGAATGATTATCGACAGCCAGCCGATCAGCATCCAAGCGCCGCTGTGCCCTTCGCGCGCCGCCAGCTCGCGCATGGTGTGGACCGCATTTCCTCCGCCGCGCCGCCCCAGCGCCAGTTCGCCGATCACCAGCGGCAGACCCAGCAACAGGACCCAGCCCACATACACCAGCACGAAGGCGCTGCCGCCGTTGCTGCCGGCTATGTACGGAAACCGCCACAGATTGCCGAGGCCAACAGCGCCGCCCACCGCAGCCAGGATAAAGCCGCGCTCGGTCGACCAGGTTTCCGTCCTCATCGGCGGGAAACAACACTCTCCCGGTCGCAGGAGGAGTGTTGCGGAATTCCCCTCCTCATAAAAAGGGGATCAAAACAACGCCAAGCCTAGCCGCCGAACGCCTGTGTCACCGATAGCCCCACGGTGCGGGGCCGGCTGGTGATCTTGCTGGTCGGCTCGCCGTTCCCGGAGTCGATGAACAAATCCGGCTGCTCGTCCGCCAGATTCTCGACATGCAACTGCAAGGCCAAAGCCCGTTCGTCGTTGCCGAAGCCCAGCCGCGCATTGAACAGATTGAACGAATCCTGATAGCGATTATTGCCGGCGGCCGGACGCAGCTGGGTGTAGGAGCTGCCCTTGTGGCTGCCTTCAACACGGAAGAAGGCGTCCCAGCCGGCAATCGGCGGCTGGAAGTTGTACTGGGCGGCGAAGCTGGCCGTAAGCTCCGGAATCCTGGGAATCGTGTCGCCGGCCAGCCCGGGCGCGCGGACGGAATCCGACACTTGGTCCTCGGTGAGTTCGCGCTTGCCGAGATAAGTCAATGCCGCGGTCAGATCCAGGCTGCCGAAGCGCCCGAGCAACTCGGTCTCCACGCCGGTCACTTCGGCTTCGCCGGCATTGCCGATGAAGTCGAAAGCGCCTGTGGGATCCTGCGCCGCCACCTGCAGGTTCTCCCAAGTCATCCAGAAGGCGGCGCTGTTCCACTGCACGGCGCCGCCCAGCCACTGCGATTTCACGCCGATCTCGAAGCTGGTCACCTTGTCGGCCTCGAACAGCGGCGGCACGCCGGCCTCGGCCGACGCGGGATTATTGATGATGCCCGGATTGTTGGTGCCGCCCAGCCGATAACCTTCGGCGCGTGTCCCGTAGATGGTCAGCGCTTCATTCGGCTGCCAGCGCAACACCGCCTTGGTGGTGATTTCGTCGTCGTCGATCTCCAGTTCGTCCGTGAGGCCATCCGGCGGGTTGGACGCAAAGGCCGCGAAATTGAACACCGTGTCGCCAATCTCGAAAACCTCCACCTTGAACCAGCGAATGCCCAGGCCCAGCTCCCACTGGTCGTTCAATTGGTAGCTGGCGTCGGCGAACACCGCCTGCTCGGTGATGTCCTTATCGGCGAAGCGCGCGAACACGCAGGGATGGCAGCCCGGTATGCCCGCGCCCGGCTCGCTGGTGGGCGGAATCGTGTAGGGCGTGCCGGGATCGAAGGTCAGACCAGCCGAATTGATCACCGGCACCAAGCTCCGGAAATCGGTGTTGCGTTCGCGCCAAAAGACGCCGCCCACCCATTGCAAGGCGCTGTCGCCCGCGGAGGTGAGGCGCACTTCAAAATGATTCTGATCCAAACTCTGGGGCTGGTACGTCAAGGCGTAAAGGAGGTCCGCACGCTCGGTGAAATAGTTGAAATCTTCGCTGCTGTTGTTCTGGTAAAGAAAAGTAATAAGCCAAGTGGAATCGAACTTGTACTCGAAGTCCCGCTCGTAGCGCGAGGCCGTGGCCGTGAGCATGGCGAAGCCGAGGTCCAAGTCGCCCGTGAGGCTGAAGATATTCTGCTCGTCGGGCTTGAAAGTTTGCGCGTAATCGCCCACTAGGAACTCGCCTGTATGGAAATGCGTCAATTCCGCCACCTGGTCTTTGTCGCCGTTATCGCTTACGCCCCGCTCATCGTAGCTGTCGTAGGGATGGTAGCGGTTGTCGCCCGCCAGATAGCGGTCCTGCCACCAGTACTGCGCGTTGAGCGAAAATGCTTCGCTCGGCTCCCAGAGGAAATTGGCCCGCAAGCCGCGGGTATCGACGTAGTTGAAATCGGTGAGATCGAGGCAGGCCAGCTGCACGCCGGGGGCGCGCGGGTCCTCGGCCGGATCCACAGGACGGCAGCGGTTGTTCTCCAGCCAGCCCGCGTCTTCCACGTTGTAAGCCACCAGGCGCATCCCCAAGGTCTCCGCCAGCGGCATATTGACCACGCCGTGGCCGCTCCAGTTGAAGTCGTTGGAGTGAGCCGTCTGCCCCAGCTGCCCGCCCAGCGTGGCGCTGAAGGCTTCCAGATCGGGCTTGGCGGTGATGAACCGCATGGTGCCGCTTTGCGAATTGGCGCCGAAGGTGGTTCCCTGCGGGCCGCGCAGCGCCTCGATGCGCTGCATGTCGAACAGTTTCAGATCCGTGGTTTGCGAGCCGCTGTCGGAACTCTGACTCTGAACTCCGGGCAGCGGAACCTCGTCGTAGTACACGGCCACCTGCTGCTGTCCGGCCGACTGGATTCCGCGAATCACGTAGCGGCGCTGCCCGGGGCCGGCGTCCAGAAAACTCAAGCCCGGCACTTGGTAGGCGAAATCCTCGAAGTCCAGCACCTGCATGTCCCGCAGCGTTTCCTCAGTGATGGCCGTGACCGTGACCGGCACGTCCTGCAAGCGCTCCGCGCCCAGTTTGCGCGCGGTCACCACGATCTCCTCCACGGCGCCGGAGTTGTTTTGGGCGAAGGCGGGAACGCCGATCAGCATCAACGCCGCGGCTCCCAGTAAAGAATAGCGAAGCCTCATGGCGGTTGTTCCCCCCCAAAGTGATTGATTCGATTCTAGCATTTCGCCGCCTGGTCAATGGACACCCGAAAGCGCCAAGACAGCAGGGAAACACGTCTGCCCGGCTTGATGCGATATGCGGGCTAGCTGCGGGAAGCCAAGAAGGCGTGCATGCGGTCCATCGCCACTTCCAGCCGCTCGTAAGGCTCGGCGCCGAAACATACGCGCAGATGCCCCGCTCCCGCCTGTCCGTAGAACGATCCCTGCTCCACGCAAACGCTGGTTTCCTTAAGCAGCGCCTGCGCCAAGCCTGCGTCGTCCCAGCCGGTCCCGGAAATATCCGGAAAGGCGTAAATGCTGCCTTCCGGCGCCGGACAGCGCACGCCCGGCATCGCGTTCATGCGTTCCACCACCAGGTCGCGGCGGCGGCAATCCTCGCGCACCATGCCCTCGACGGCTTCCTGGGAGCTGGACACCGCGGCGCGCCCCCCTTCCTGTATGAACACGTTAACGTGGGCGATATCGTTCTTTGAGATCTTCAGCATGGCGTCGATGAACCGCTTGGGCGCCGCCGCGTAGCCCATGCGCCAACCGTCCATCGCGTACGCCTTGGTGAAGGCGAAGTGCGTGATCGTGCGTTCCCGCATGCCGGGCAGCGAGACGATGCTGATATGCCGGGCGCCATCGAACACGATCTGCTCATAGACCTCGTCGGACATCACGAGCAGATCGTGCTCGATGGCGATGTCCGCTAGCGCCTGCAACTCTTCCCGGGTATAGACGCGCCCTGTTGGATTGGCCGGATTAACCAGCACGATCATGCGGGTGCGCGGGCTCAGCCGTGCGCGCAGCGCGGCGCCATCCAGCGCAAAATTGCGCGAGCGGTCCAGCGGCGCCGTCACCACCACGCCGCCGGCCAGCTCGATCTTGTTGATGTGCTGCGGGTAATAAGGAGAGAGCAGAATGACTTCATCGCCCGGATCCAAGGCCGCCATGCAGGTGATGTAGGCCCCGTGCGTCAAGCCGCTGGTCACGAGCACCTCGTCCGCCGCCACCCGGAGGCCGTTTCGCGCCGCCAGCTTCCGGACCAGCGCCCGGCGAAACGGCTCGTTGCCTAGGAAGTCGCCGTAATGCACCATCCCGGCATCCAAGGCCGCTTTGCAGGCTTCTTTGATATGCGCCGGCGTGTCGAAACTGGGCCTGCCCACCTCCAGATGGATCACGTCCACGCCCTGCGCCATGAGCGGCAGGACTTGTTCGTACATGCCGAAGCTCTTTTCCGAGCTCTGCGCAATGCGGTCTGCGGGCCATTTCATACGCGGATCTCTTTTCCTGCTTGATAGCGCCGATTTTGCCTTGCCGGAGGCGCCGAAAGCCAGAAGCATGCAGTAATCCGGGCTAGAATGAGGTGGCAATCCCGCGCCGGGAAACAGGCGGTGCCAAGAAGCCAGCTGAGCGACACCACCCAGATGAGCGATGCCACCCAAGAACCTGTCATCGCCAAATACAAGCCGTATTACGCCGAGCTTGAGAAAGGCAAGCGCTATTTCTGGTGCGCCTGCGGCCGCTCCAAGAACCAGCCGTACTGCGACGGCTCGCACAAGGGCACCGGCATCGTTCCCCTGCCCTACCAAGCAAAGGCCGACGGCGAGGAAGTGCTTTTCTGCGGCTGCAAGCACACGGCCAGCGCCCCCTTTTGCGACGGCAGCCATAACAACCTCCGCGAGAAATACGAGACCGACGATCCCATGAGTCCGGAAAACCAAGCCATCCCGCTCGCCGAAGAGGCTTCGCCGGGATGCGTGGCGCTGGACGGAAGCTGCCAGGTCCGCCGGGTCGGGCAACTGCCTGACGAAGGCGCGGGCACCGTTGAGGTCCGCAAGCTCATCGGTCCGGAGGACGGCGCCCGGCACCAGTCGCAGTTTCATCTCACGATTCCGCCCGGCTACTCGCAGGCCATGGAGTTCCCGCGCCGGCAGGTGCTCCTGTTCATCGCCAGCGGCTCGGGCGAACTCGCCATCGGACCCCGCATATTTGCGCTCGATTCCCGCACCGGCGCTTTTGTCCGCCCCGGGGAAGCCTTTGCGCTCACCGCCCCGCCCGAGCGGGCGCTCACCGCCTATGCCAGCGTTTTCCCGCATTCCTGGGGGGCCCTGTGGCGGCACGGCGCTGGCGACCACTTCGACGCCGCCTATCCCGACCGCACCATCGCAATGGACCGGGACAAGGCCACCCCGATGGCCGACCGCTTCTTCCAAGTGCTGATCGACCAGCGCCAGGGATTCGAGAACGGCGCCCAGTTCATCGGCGAGATCCCCCGGTCGAAAGCCGTCGCCCACCGCCATCCCTACGAGGAAACGCTCATCGTGGTTTCCGGCGAGGGCTGCCTCTGGACGGACCACGTAAAAACGCCGGTCGCGGCAGGCGACGTGATTTTCCTGCCCCGCAAGCAGCGCCACTCGCTGGAATGCACCAGCGACGAAGGCATGCTGGTGGCCGGCGTGATCTACCCCGGCGATAATCCTTCAATTAACTACTGATTTCTGGAGGCCAGGGCCGGAATTGAACCGGCGTACACGGATTTGCAGTCCGCTGCATCGCCACTCTGCCACCTGGCCCGGCTATTCGGCAGAGCGCGCCGCGCTGAAATCTGCCGGAAAAATGGAGCGGGAAACGGGACTTGAACCCGCGACCCCAACCTTGGCAAGGTTGTGCTCTACCACTGAGCTATTCCCGCTCCGAGCACGGAAGTCTAGCAGCAACGCCGGTTTCGACTCAACAGCGAGCGCCCGGTGCAGATGGTCGCTGCCCGCTCATTTCGAGTGAAGTTCCGGCCATGCGTCCAGCGATTCCTCGCGCAGCATGGCGATCAGCATGCTGCGGTAATAGTCGCTCGTGGACTCCGCTGCGGCATCCAGAAAATCGCGCAGTTCAACAGGGTCCACGGCGCGGCTGCATCCATCGAAGGCGCCGTCGAGCGCGTAACGCGCGTAGCCGGTTTGCGCCGCCAGCCTTCCGTATTCCGCCGAGCGGCGCAGCAGTTTTTCCGCTGCGCAGGCATCCTTTGTCCCGTCGCCATCGCCGCCCGGCACGAGCATATAGCCGCGCACAAACAAGGCCTGCGGATATTCCGCCGCCAGCGCCATAGGCCAATGCTCGATGGCCTTGCCGGCGTTCCCGCTGTACGCGTACACCCGCGCAAGCTGGTATCGCAACCTGGGATTGCCGGGATCCGCAGCAACCGCAGCTTCGCATGCCCGAGTCGCCGCGGCGAAATCCATATCGCCTTGCGAAACGCCGGGCGCCACCGCATCCGGATCGGAGCCGTGCGAGGCGAGGCGGTCGCAGCGCGTTACTTCCTGCGAGTAGCGCGAGGCGTCCCACTGCATCGGTTCCGCGCGCGCTCCGGCAAACGCGAGGATTCCCAAGATCAGCAAAACAGCTTTTTTCATCATTTCCCCTCTGTCTTGTTGCGGTCAGGCCTTGCAGGCATCACTCGGTTGGCATCAGCCGGCCGCGGGCGATGACCCGGTCGATCGATCGGGTGTTGCGGATATCCGCTAACGGATTAGCGCGCAGCAGCACCAAATCGGCATGCATGCCGGGGGCGACGGCGCCTATTTCGTCCTGCAAGGAAAAGAAAGCGGCCGGCTGAATGGTCGCGGCGCCCAGCGCCTCCAGCGGCGTCAGCCCGGCGGCCACTAGGATTTCCAGTTCATTGTGCAGGCTGTAGCCGGGAATCGCGTGCGCCAGCGGGGTGTCGGTGCCGGCACCGATCGGCACCCCGGCTTGGCGCATGTGGCCGATCATGTCAAGCGTGTATTGGGCAAAACGGTGGTCCCGGAAGACGGGATCGACGGCCATCCAAGCGGGCGGCGCGCTCCATTCCTCAATCAAGGCAGGAGGCATTCGGGCCAGCGCCGCAGCCCAGTCGCCGCGCTCAAACACAGGGAACAGCTTCAAGGTGCTGAGCCGGGCGGTGGGCACTTGGATGGTGTTGCGCATGGTGTCCAGCACCGCGCCGCACACCTCCCAGTCCAGCGCGTCGATGGCATCCATTCTTTGCATGCGATGCAGGGCCGCCCGCAAATCAATCCCCGAGCGCTCCCTGCCGGCATTGAGGTATTCCTGCCGCTTTTCAAGAAGCCCTTGGGCATTGTCCACGCAGTCCAGGACCACATTGCGCAGGTGCTCCATGGAATTCACGCGAGGCGCAGCGGCAGACGCGCGCATCGACAGCGGCACATGGGCGGCGATCGGCAAGCCGTGAATGCGGGCGGCTTTGATGAGTGCATCGAACACCTCGGGGGTCACCATCTCGTAAATTTTGATGAAATCGATCCCCTGCGCCTTCAGGCCAGCCACGTTCATCTCGGCATGGGCCGCGGTGAGGTTGGCAATGCCCACTTCGACCGCATTCACGCCGTCATAAACCACCGTGCCGCCATCGAGCAGCGGGCCGCTGAAGAACACCCGGGGAGCAATGGCACCCGCAGCGCGCATGCGCTCGACCACGGGGCGCAGCTTGCGCATGAGCCCGCCGGTGTCGCGGACGCTGGTGATTCCGTAGCGAATGAATGCCCGAGGCATGAAATCGACGAGCCGCTCGTCGTAGGTGAGATGCACATGCATATCCCAAAGGCCCGGAATCAGAAACTTGCCCGCGCCGTCGATCACTTCAAAGAGGCCGCCGAAATCAATTGAATCCGAGGCGCCGACGGCAGCGATCCGGTCGCCGTCGATGAGCACCGTCTGATCCGGACGCTCGCCGGACACGGCGTCAATCACGGTCACGTTGCTGATCGCAATGCCAGACCGTGTGCCTTCGAGCGCGCTCTGGCAGGCCCCGGCGGCCAGCAGCGCCGGCACGAAGCCGGCAACCAGGCGGGCCCGC
This sequence comes from Candidatus Foliamicus numerosus, assembly GCA_028285945.1. Lineage (GTDB taxonomy): Bacteria > Pseudomonadota > Gammaproteobacteria > Steroidobacterales > Foliamicaceae > Foliamicus > Foliamicus numerosus. Next base: position 105,644 of record JAPYNE010000022.1, read on the forward strand.
GCATTCATGAGGCGGATGCGCTGCGCATGGTCGCCTTGGCCCGCAGCATGTACAGAGCGCCTGTGAGCAAGGTCAGCCCCGCCGACAACAGCAGCAGGACGTAACCGATTTCGTAGAGCGGCAGGAGCCACAGCGGTTGTCCATACAGCATGCACGCCAAGGCCACCATCTGCCCGATGGACTTGTACTTGGCCAACCGGATAACGTTGACCCGCCCCCGCTGACCGAGCGCCGCCATCCATTCGCGCAGCGCCGAAACGGCCACCTCCCGACCGATGATCACGATCGCCACCAGCGCCAGGATCATTCCCGGATTGGCCTGAACCAGAAGCAGCAGCGCCGCGGTCACCAGCAGCTTGTCCGCAACGGGGTCCAGGAAAGCTCCGAAGCGCGAGCCTTGGTCGAAACGCCTCGCCACCCAGCCATCGGCCCAATCGGTGAGCGCGGCCGCGCCAAACACCAAGCCGGCGGCCGGGTGCGCCCAAGGATACGGAAAATAGAACAAAGCCACGACGCTGGGCATGGCGGCGACCCGGAACCACGTCAGGATGATCGCAAGGTTCATGCCGCCACTATAGCGAATTAAGCGGGGGAGCAAGCCCGCACACACGCGAGATTCAATCGCCTCGCGCCTGCTCCCGCCAAGCGGGCCAGTTCACGTCCATCGCTTCCACAAAGGTTAGACGCCCGCCGGCATCCACGGACGCAGGGTTCAGAAACACGACCAGATTACTGCAATCCCATCGTGCGCTGGGCACGATCAGACCCTCGAAATCCAACACGAAAGCTGCTTCGCCAATGGATTGCCCGAGGATGCTGCGCGGGCGTGAAGCCATTGAATCCTCCATTCCCAAGGCCGCCAATTGATCAATGCCCAACTCGAGCACGTGATCCAGCGACACAAGCAGCTTGTTCAGCAACATGTGGGACGACGACATCACCGGAGCGCTGGAGAGGTGGTGATAAGCCTCCGCTAGCGCGCCATTCCTATCAAGGCTCATATACAGTGCATCGAATCGCCCTGCGGGCGACCAGCGCCCGCCGGCCGAACTGCCTGCCAGAGGATTGCGCGCCTCCCAAGTCACCCGCCACGCTTCGCCTTCGAATCGGCGACTCTCAAATTGAAGGAGAGCTTCCAGCAGGGCTGGATCAAGAGGGCTGACCATTCAAATTGCGTCGCAGCGACTACAAGTACGCAAGCGAATCCAGTTTCTCAATGGCCTCAAGAACCTTGTCGGTCCGGTCCTCATGGATCAACTCAATCGCGGACTTTCCGCCGAGAAGTTTATTTCTCGCGTAAAGCCACAAGCGCGTCTCATCCGCGCTGTAGAAATCAGCAAGCCGGTCCACCACATACCGAAGGTCCGACAAAACCAGCTGCATTTTGGGACGCGGCGCGGCAGCGCCCCTTGTCCAGCGCGATACGGTCGCTCTGGATACCTGAGCGATATTCGCGACATCCGCGCCTGAAAGCCTGCCGCGCTCCTGCAGATCGCCGATTGTTTTTGCAAATGCGCTTTGCACTGTCATTCTGTCTTTACCTCATGCAATTTCTTTCTGCGAAGGAATTTACGTTCATGTTGCATGAATGTCAATTATGAAACACTTTCGTTCCGCAGGATAGCCGACAAACCCGATGCTGCCATGGGCCATAGCCGTGTATAACTCAATGACAGGCGGTAATTATTCCGTTGTAGCGCGCCTATGGATCAAGTCAGTTCTTTTCCAACATACCCGTTACCGAAATCCAAGCGCGGCGAGCCGGGCTGCTCATCGTCGATTTTGTTCATTGGCGATAGTTTCTCGAGTATTTTCCGAAACGCGGCTCAGTGCAGGGCGGCGTGGATGCGCTGGGCGAGTTCGGGGCCGATGCCGGGGAGTTTTCGCAAATCTTCCAGCGGAGCGGCCTCCACGCCCCGCAGGCCGCCGAAATGCCGCAGGATGGCGCGGCGGCGCTTGGGGCCCAGGCCGGGCACTTCCTCTAAGACCGACGAGGAGCGTTTCCGGTGCCGCTGGCGGCGGTGGCCCTCCAGCGCAAAGCGGTGGGCTTCGTCGCGGATGCGCGCGATCAGCTTCAAGGCGGCGGAATCGGAACCCGGCAACAGCGGACGTTCCAGGCTGGCCATGTAGATCCGCTCGCGGCCACTGCGCCGGCCGAAGCCTTTGGCCACCGCGGCAACCGGCATGTCGCCCAGCGCCAACGCCTCAAGTTCGGTGCACGCAGCGGCGAGCTGCCCGCGGCCGCCGTCCACCAGCAGCAGCTCGGGCAAAGCGCCGCGCTCTCGAACCTGCCTGCTGTAGCGACGGCGAACCGCCTCGGCAATGGCCGCGCAGTCATCGCCGCTGCCGGCGCTCCTGATATTGAAACGGCGGTACTCCGAACGGCTCGCGCCTTCCGAGTTAAAGACCACGCAGGAGGCGACTGGCGCTTCTCCCCCGGTATGGCTGATGTCAAAGCACTCGATTCGTTCCGGCGGGCGCATCAGCCGCAACTCGCGAGCCAGCGCGCGGAGCTGCGCGTCCAGCCCGCGGGCGCCGCGCGCCTGCTGCACTGCTCCCGCCCCGGCGTTCCTGCGCGCCAGCTCCACCCAGCGCTTTCGCCAGCCCCGAACTTGCCAGCGAACCGCCACCGGATGGCCGCTCTTCAGCGCCAAGGCGCTCTGAAGCAATTCGCGGCGATCGGCGGCTTGGTCGCTGATGATCTCGCGGGGCGCGCCGCGCTCGAAATAGTGCTGGGCGATAAACGCGCTCAATACTTCGCCGGCATCCACTCCCGGCACAACCCTGGGAAAGAAAAGCCGGCTGCCCATGAGCGCCCCGCGCCTGATCCACAGCACGGCCACGCAGTACACCCCGCCGCTTTCGGCCATAGCCACCACATCGAGATCGCGCGCCGCGCCGCCGGCAACGGACTGGCTGGCCTGGATGCGCTGCAGGGCGGCTATCCGGTCGCGAAGCTGGGCCGCTCTTTCGTACTCCAGATCCGCCGCCGCACGCTCCATCCTCGCCAACAGATCCTCAAGCACCGCGTCGTTCTTCCCTTCCAGAAACAGCAGGGCCTGGCGGGCATCGGCGGCATATTCCTCTTCGCTCACCAGCCCCACGCACGGCGCCGTGCAGCGGTTCATCTGGTACTGCAGGCAGGGCCTGTCGCGATGGCGGAAATACGAGTTCTCGCACAGGCGGATCCGGAACAGCTTTTGCGCCTGGCCTAGCGCGCCGCGAACCGCCGCGGCATTGGAGTAAGGCCCTAGGTATCGGCCCTTGCCGCGCCGCGCGCCGCGATGGAAGGCGAACCGCGGAAATGGCTCGCGGGAGGACACGTACACGTAGGGGTAGCTTTTGTCGTCGCGCAGATACACGTTGAAGCGCGGCTTATGGCGCTTGATGAGGTTGCATTCCAAAAGCAGCGCTTCCTGTTCCGTTGCGGTCACGGTCACTTCCACGCGCTGCGTGCGGCCCATCAGCTTCTGGATGCGAGGCTGATGGCCGCGCGAACCGAAGTAGGATGCCACCCTGCGCCTTAAGTTCTTGGCCTTGCCCACGTACAGGACATCGCCTTTTTGGTCCAGCATCCGGTAAACGCCGCAGCCCTGCGTGAGGCTTTGGAGAAACGGCTTGGGGTCGAAGCGGGTCTCGTCGGCGGCGCTCATCGGCGCTTCTGGGCGGCCGCCTTTTGCGAAATCAGCATGGCCAGTTCAATCGCCTGCTCATAGTTCAGGCGCGGATCCACCTGGGTCCGGTAGCTCTTGTCCAAGTCGGCTTCGTTCAGCCCTCTGGCCCCGCCCACGCACTCGGTCACGTTCTCGCCCGTCAACTCCAGGTGAACGCCGCCCAGCCAAGTGCCGGCTTCGGCATGCACGGCGAACGCCTGGTCGAGTTCCTCCTCGATCCGCTCAAGCCGCCTGGTTTTGCGCCCGTTGGCGGCCGTTTCGGTATTTCCGTGCATGGGGTCGCACATCCACAACACCCGCGCGCCCTGGCGCTGAACGGCCTCGATGAGGGGCGGCAGCACTTCGCCCACCCGCCCGGCGCCCATCCGGTGAATGAGCGTGATCCGGCCTTCCTGATTATCCGGGTTCAGCACGCCGAGCAGTTCAACCAGCCATTCGGAGGTCATGGCGGGGCCGATCTTGATGCCCATGGGATTGGCCACGCCGCGGAAGAACTCCACATGCCCGCCCTCAAGCTGCGCGGTGCGCATGCCGATCCAAGGGAAGTGCGTGGTGAGGTTGTACCAGACTCCGCGGTGCGGGAGCAGCCGCGTCTGGGCCTGCTCGTAGTTGAGCAGCAGGCCTTCGTGCGAGGTATAGAAATTCGTGCGGCGCAGGCGGCTCAGGTCGCGGCCGGTGGAATGCTCGATGAAGTCCAGCGAGCGCGTGATCCGGTCAACAATCGCTTCGTAAGCGTCGGCCTGCGGCGAATGGCCGACCCAGTCCAGATTCCAGTTCTCCGGATGGTGCAGGTCCGCAAAACCGCCATCGACCAGCGAGCGCACGAAATTAAGCGTCAACGCGGCCCTTTCGTAGCCGCGCAGCAGCAGTTTGGGATCAGGCTCGCGGGCGCCGGAGGTGAACGATTCGCGGTTGACGAGATCGCCGCGGAAACTCGGCAGCGAAACCTCCTCGCGGGACTCCAAGGGCTGGGAACGCGGCTTCGCATACTGCCCGGCCATGCGCCCGATGCGCACGACCGGCTTGCGCAGTCCGTAACTTAGGACCAGGCTCATCTGCAGCAGAACCTTGAGCCGCGCCACGATGATGTCGGAAGTGCATTCCGGGAATGTTTCGGCGCAATCGCCTCCCTGCAGCACAAAGGCCTCGCCGCGTTGCGCGGCGGCGATGGACCGGCGCAGCGACTCCACTTCCCAGCTCGTCACGATGGGCGGCAAGGCGGCCAGTTCGCGCAGCACCTCGTCCAGCGAATCGGAATCGCCGTAATCCGGCTGCTGCGCGGTTTCACGAGTCCGCCAACCGTCCGGGCGCCAGCCGGTCTGTGCCTCGCCTTTGCTCATGGCCGGATTTTAACGGCGAACAAGCGTGCGTGCTATGATTCCCGCCCCTCTATGCGCACACTGCCAAACCTGCCGAAGCTCGTTTTCTGGTCCGCCCTGCTGACCCTTGCGGGCGCGTTCCTGTGGCGCGCGGCAGGAGCGGAGGATGTCTTGGAGGAGGCAGGCAACGACAACGCTCCCGGCGTGGCGCTGGTGATTTCAATCGACGATGCGATCGGCGTGGCCACCGCCGAATTTTTCATCAGCAGCCTGAAAACCGCGCAGGAGCGCGAGGCGAGCATCCTGGTGCTGGAGCTAGACACCCCGGGCGGACTGCTGGAGCCGATGCGCGACATGATCAAGGAAATCCTGGCGTCCGATGTGCCGGTCGCGGTGTATGTGACGCCCAACGGAGCGCGGGCCGCCAGCGCGGGAACCTACATTCTCTACGCCAGCCACGTGGCGGCGATGTCGAAAGCCACAACGCTGGGCGCCGCCACCCCGGTGAGCATGGGCAATGCCGGCCTAGCGGGCCATGCGCTTGGCGCTCCGGTCCTGTTGCGCGCGGCGGAACCTGGCGGCGAGAGCGAACCCAGCGGCGAGAGCGAATCCGGAGGCGAGAGCGAATCCGGGGCTGCTGATAGAGAGTCCTCGCCCGGTGCCGAGCAGGAATCCGCTGCTGAGGACGACGGCGAAGACGAAGGCAAGGAGGATGCCGAAAGCAAGGGCGACGGCGAAGGCGAAGGCAAGGAGGATGCCGAAAGCGCCAAGGATCCGAATGCCGAGGCCATGCAGCGCAAAATGATCAATGACTCGGTTTCCTATATCCGCTCGCTGGCCCGGCAGCGCGGACGCAATGCCGACTGGGCCGAAGAGGCGGTGCGCGAAGGCGTCACGCTGGAAGCCGTCGAGGCCGTGGAAATGAATGTGGCGGACTTCATCGCCGATAGCGTCGAGGATCTGCTGGGAAAAGCCCACGGGCGCGAAGTGGATCTCGACGGCACGACCATCAAGCTGAACACCGCCGAAGCGGAGATCGAGCAGCTGGAACCCGGATGGCGCATCCGCCTGCTTTCGATCCTGACCAATCCGAGCGTCGCTTACTTGCTGGTCATCATCGGCCTCTACGGGCTGCTGCTGGAAGGCTACAATCCCGGCTCGCTGGTGCCGGGCATCGTGGGCGTGATCTGCCTGCTGCTGGCCGCCTACGCATTGAGCGTGCTGCCCGTGAACTACGCGGGGCTGGCGCTCATGCTTCTAGGGGTGGGCCTTATCATCGCGGAATCGCTAACGCCCAGTTTCGGGGTGCTGGGCCTGGGAGGAGTAGCGGCCTTTGTTGTGGGTTCAATTATTCTTTTTGACACCGGGGTTCCCGGTTTCGAGGCGCCTGTGGCGCTAATCGCGGGCGTGGGCTTGGCGGCCGGATTGCTGATGCTGGGCCTTGTGGCGGTGCTGGCCCGCAGCCAGCAGCGGCCGGTGGTGAGCGGCCGCGAGAGCCTGGTGGGCCGAAGAGCGGTGGCGCTTGAGGATTTCGAGGGCACCGGTCCGGTGCTGGTGCAGGGCGAGCGCTGGCAGGCCAGCGCGCCGTCGGCGGTCGCCAGCGGCCAGGAACTCTACGTCCATTCCGCGGACATGGACCGCCTGAAGCTGGTTGTCGGCAACTCGCCACCCGTTGGGCATGCCCGGAAAAATTTGTTCACTTTGTTGAGAAAAACAGGATAAGGAGTTCATAATGCTTGCAATTATTATTGCTGCCGCCATCCTCGTGGCGCTTATTGTCGCATCCGTGCGAATACTCGCCGAGTACGAGCGCGGCGTGATTTTCCTGCTGGGCCGGTTCTGGAAAGTGAAAGGCCCCGGCCTCATCATCGTGATTCCCTTTATCCAGAAAATGGTGCGGGTGGATCTGCGCGTGATCGTAATGGACGTTCCCACGCAGGACGTGATCTCCCGCGACAATGTTTCGGTAAAGGTCAACGCCGTGGTCTATTTCCGCATCATTGATCCGGAGCGCGCCATCATCCAGGTCGCCAACGTGTTCGAGGCCACAAGCCAACTGGCGCAAACCACGCTGCGCTCGGTGCTAGGCCAGCATGAGCTCGACGAGATGCTATCGGAGCGCGACAAGCTCAACGGCGACATCCAGGCGATTCTCGACCAGCACACCGACGCTTGGGGCATCAAGGTGTCCAACGTGGAAATCAAGCATGTCGATCTGGACGAGAGCATGATTCGCGCCATTGCCGCGCAGGCCGAGGCCGAGCGGGCGCGGCGGGCCAAGGTCATTCACGCTGAAGGCGAGGCCCAGGCGGCATCGCAACTGGCCGAAGCGGCGGCCACGCTCTCCGAGCAGGGACAGGCCTTGCAGCTTCGCTACCTGCAAACGCTCACCGAGGTATCCAACGAAGGCAGCAACACGATCGTGTTCCCGCTGCCCATCGATCTGCTCAAACCTCTGATGGGCATGGCCGGGAAGCAATCCTGAGCAACGATTATGACCTGATCGTTGCGGGCGCCGGCTCGGCGGGCCGGCCGGCGGCGATATTCGCGGCCCAAGGCGGCGCCCGCGTCCTGCAGATCGAAGTCGACAGCCGCGTGGGCGGCACCCTGCACTGGACACGCTCACGGAAACGTTTTCTCCCTGCGCCGCAGCTTCAACGGCGGCCGCTGGCAAGTTGATGCTTGGAGGAACAGGCGGCGCATCGGAACCGGAACCGCCGCAAGCGGATACCAGAACGGCCAAGGCAACAAGAGTGGCGCGGCCTGCACAAACCCATTGCCAGCCGCCGACCGACTCTGCCCATGGGTTCCGTCATTGATCCTGCGGATGCCGGATCAATGGCCGAAGAACTGCGTGACTGGATCCTGGCCGGGAACAAATTGAATTTCGGCGGCTTTCTCGGCTGCGCGGGAGGGCGAGGAGGCGGCGCAACTGCCCGTCTCGATCAAACGCAAAGCCGCCGCGATTCGACTCTCCTTGGCGTCGCCAAGCTGGCGGCTGCGGTCGTCCGGCACCTCGCAGCCCCGGGTCACCGGGATGCCGTCGTAGTACCCCTCGAAACCTTTGGAATTGACGGTGGCGAAGGAGGCCGGCCACAGGACTCCCAGCCCCGAGGACCGATCGCCCGGATCGGTCCGGCAGAAGCTGAAACCGTACTGGCCCACCGGCTTGCCGTAGGTTCGCTCCCCCACAAGGGACACGATCTTAAACGGCTGAAGCGCCGTAATGACCAGCTCGCTGGCGGACGCCGAACTCCGGCTGGTGATGAACACCACGTTCTCCAAGCCCCGCAGCGACGACTCGGCCTCGCATTTCGCAACCAGGGCGGGCGCCCCGTAAGCGCTGCATCCAAAGTATGTTGTCTCGTTCCATCCGTTGCGCTCCAGCCTGCGATTGTGAATCGTTGTTGCCAACACGTTTTGCCGCGGGCTAGCGAACAGTTCCGGACCGCCGATGAGCGTGGCCAGGCCATGCGCAATAGGCACGCTGCCGCCGCCGTTGTAGCGCAGATCAACGATCAGATGGCGCACGCCTTCGGACTTGAATCCGGCGAACTCCTCAAGCAGGCGCCCGTTTGCGTCGCCGAAAAAAGTCCTGAAGTGAAGATAACCCGCCTTGCCCGCGTCCGTTTCAAACACGGCGACACGGTCTTCCGGAACCGTGGGGATATCCATCCGGCGCTTGACCATGGTGTACGTCCGATCAGCGCCCGAAAGCGTTTCCACCTCAACCTCGAGTTCGAAGCCTGCCTCGCGGGGTCCCAGCTCAAGCTGGATCTGCTCGGAATCGAGGCCGTCCACGGCCTTGCCGTTCAGAGCCAGAATCTTGTCGCCGCGCGCGAGGCCCGCTTCGCCGGCCGGAGATCCCTCGTACACGTCCAGTATCTCCAAGTGAAGCGGCTCCTGCGACTCGTCCTCAATCACGTCCATGACGAATCCGAAGATATACATTGATGCCTCGAACAGCATGTCCGATTCCTCCCGCGTCAGCCAGTAGGTGAAGCCGCGGTCATGCGTGTCGGGTTTCCAGCGAATCTCGTCTAAAAGCGCGTCGAGGGTGCTGAAATCATCCAGAAAAATGCCGGCGTAGGTGGCCTGCTGCTCCGGCTCGTCGTTGAAGTAATAGAAATTCCGAAGAAGATCGAACACTTCCTTGCGGGCCTCGGGATAGGTGCAGGCGCTGGCAGCGAACCACTTCTGGGCGAGGTCCAGCGATTGCGGCGAGTTCGATGCCCCCGCTGCGTTCACGACCACCTGAAGTTCCCGATCCTCGCCGCCGTTCAGGTCGTAGCGGACCACGATTTCGCCGGAGTCCGCGCCCGAGTCGCCGCTCTCGATATGGGCCCAATCCTGATCGTCGGGCAGGCTGGCGATCCATTGCAAGGCGCCGCCGCCGGAGTTGCGCACCTGCAGGCTGATGCTGCCGCCGTCGCCTTCGAGCTCCGTTCGCGGCGCGGTCAGAGCAATGGCCGGCGGAGCCTCCGGCTGGCTCACCTGGACGGTGACGGGGGTGGCGACGTTGCCCGTCACCGTGAGATTAAATTCGCGCGCCGGCCCCGAGTTGGCATCAATTTCGATCTGCACGGTTCCCGAGTCGGTGCCGTTGGATCCGCTTGAAATACGCGCCCAATCGACCGTTGCGGGAATGGCGGCCGCCCAGCGCAGCGTGCCGCCGCCGCCATTGGAAACGCCCAGCGAAGCACTCCCGCCGCCCACTTCCGCACTGATGCGGGTCGCGGACAGACTAATGCTGGGCGGTGCCTCTTCAGGCCCTCCGCCGGATCCGCCGCAGGCGGCGATCAGAACAGCCAGAGCGGCGGGGGAAAATCGGAACCTGAGAAAACGAACAGGCCTCACCTGATACAACCCTTCTCAATGGACAGGACTTTCCTTCCTGCCGCTACTCCGGCTTGCGGCAGTGCCAAGTCTTCACGACTAGGAACTGGCGCGGGCCGGGCGTGACCTCGAAGCCCGCGTCGTTCAGCAGGCCGTCGAAGTCGCTATCCATCAACTCGATCGACCAGGGTTCGCCGTTATCGCGATGGTCCATCTCGAACATGTAGCGCGACTCCGCAGAGATGGGATCGCCAACCGGGAAGTCGTAGATATTGAACACGCCGCCGGGGCGCAAGATACGATGCATCTCGCGCACGACCTTTTCCGTGGCGCTGAACGGAATTTCTTGAAACAGGAGGTAGCTGTTGATGAAGTCGAAATACTGCGGATCGTTCATGGGCTTTTCGCGGAACTGCCGAAAGGAGCCCCTGCGGCAGATATTTTAATGCCTCCGGCGCAGCAAGGCGCGGGCCGGAAAAAGAATGGTAACCTTAAGCGGCGCTTAGCGCGGCGGCGCCAATGCCGGTTCTTTATGAGCCGCAGCTCCACACTTTTGGTTCGCCTTGAATCGACCAGGAACAGGAGACAGAGACCATGAGCGACAGAATCGAGGCAGGGCGCAGCAAGGCCGCGCCCTTCATTCCGGCGGATACCGGCTCCGCCGTCTTCATGGACAATCCGCATATCGACAACCTGATGACGGTGGTCATTGCACTGGGAGCGGAGATCTGGGCCGACCGCCAGCGCATGAAGGTCGTCGAGCGTCTGCTGGAAACCGAAGGCAAGGCCACGGCTGAGATGATCGAAGCCTACATGCCCACCGATGCTGAGAAAAAGGCGTGGGAAAACGAACGCATGGCGATGGTCGAACGGGTTTACAGCGTTCTTTCGCGCGACACGTCCAACGCCCGCCCGTTCGGCGAAGAACGCCAGTTCTAGGAGGGATCGAACAATGGTCAACAGAAGATCCGCCATGGGTTTGTTCGCCGGCGCGGCATCGCTGGCGGCTGCGCCGTTCGCTAGCCGCGCCGCGCAACCTGCCGCGCCGCCGGCGGGCGGATTTTTCACAACGCGGGCGGACCTGCCTCCCCCGCCGAAGGCCCCGGAAAACGTGCCGGGCACGCGGGCGCCGCGCGGACGCAACGGACGCATGGAGCGTCTCCCGGAAATCGACTTGGAAAGCCGGATGGATTTCCTGATGTCGGTGCGAACCTTCGCCAATCAAACCATGAGCCCCGCCGCCGGACGGCGCGCCCAAGCCATTCTCGAGAGCAAGGGCATGGCGCCGGACGCGCAAATGCCGATGAAGGAAGCCATCGCGCTGCTGGAAAACGATCCTATGGTCCAAGCCCGAACCCGCACTTGGATGTCGGTCCAGCAGCTGTCCTGGGACAACCTCAAGAAGGAATGCGAAAACAACGCCGATGCCTACCTGAGCGAAATGGAAGCGGTCGATCACCGCGGGCCGGGAACGCTGGAATTGAACCCCGGCCTCAAGATGCCCGATTACGCCTGCCATGAAATCCATATCCAGCCGGGCGGATACGTGGGCAACGACTTCGCCGGGCATATGTACGACTACGGCACCAACGGGTTCTATACCGGCAAGAACGAACAGGATGCGCTGCACATGACGGCGGCCTTCGGCTTGCCGGTTCCGGCGGACGGCAAGATCAGGCGCATTCTGGACCTCGGCACCGGCGTGGGCCAGCTGGCCATGGCGCTAAAGGAACGTTTTCCCGAGGCGGAAGTGTGGGGCCTCGACGCGGGCGGCCCCATGGTGCGTTACGCCCACCTGCGGGCCGTGGAGCGCGGGCTGGATATCAACTTCGCCCAGCGCTTAGCGGAGGACACGCGCTTTCCCGACAACCACTTCGACCTGGTCACGAGCTACATCATGCTCCACGAGGTCTCGCCCCAAGGCACTAAGGACATCGTCAACGAAGCTTACCGAATCACCCGCCCGGGCGGCCTCTTCTATCCCATCGATTTCGATTTGAGGAACCCGTTTCCGAGCACGGCCTACGGCCAGTACCGCCGCTGGTGGGATCACCGCTGGAACAACGAGGTATGGACGATCAAGTACCGCACCAACGGGCTGCAGAACCTGGTGCGCGCCGCCGGTTTCGACCTCAACGAGGAGGGGCCGGTTGCCCTGCCGCGTTTCGGCGTGATGAATGCCACCAAGCCGGCTTAGCGCAAGCGTGCGGAAAACGCGGGGCAGCCTGACCCGCCGGCAAACAATCGCCGGGGCGGGGGCCGCGCTGATGGCTTCGGCCGCCGGAACCCGGGCGAAGGCCGGCGGCGAATCGAAAACCTTTGTCCTCGTGCACGGCACCTGGCTGGGCGGCTGGAGCTGGCAGTACGTGCGCCGCATTCTGGAGCGGGCCGGCCACGACGTTTACGCGCCTTCGCTGACCGGCTGCGGCGACCGCTCCCACATGGCCAGCCCGGATGTGGGCCTCGGCACCCATGTCCGGGATATCGTCAACATCATCGACTTCGAGAGCTTGGACAACGTCATTCTGGTGGGGCATTCCTTCGCCGGCATGGTCATCACCGGGGTGGCGGACGCAAGGCGCGACCGCATACGCCGCATCGTCTTCTTCGATGCGCTGGTCCCGGCGGGCAACCGCATGAGCGGCGTGCCCCGAACGCCCGAAGGCGAACTTTCCGAATACTTCGTCAAGCGCATGGAGAAATTCGTGGACGGCTACCGGATGAACTACCACGACTCCTACCCGATGGAAATGCTGGTGCCCGACAGCGAAACGGAGATACAGGCGCTTCTGAAGGAAAAGATCACGCTCCACCCCATGCGCGCCTGGAGCGATGTGCTGGAGCTAAAGAACGGCGGCTGGAAGGGCCTGCCGCGCACCTACATCCATTGCGTGGGCCAGCAATACTCCATGACCAGCGATCGCATGGTGGGCCCGGCCCGCGGCCCCGGATGGCAATTCATCGAGCTCGACATCCCCCGCGCCGGCATGCTCACGCACCCGGAACTAGTCGCCGAAACCTTCGCCAACCTGAGCTGACGCACCGCCTCTGCGCCTGACGACGGCAAGGCGCCGCCAAGGGGCTACGTGCGCTGGAATCGATAGACGAAGGCAGGGGGCACGTTCAGGGCGGCAAATCCGAGACAGGATGCCTTGATCCGGAGGCTCTCAAGCGTGCCGCGGCCCACGGGGCAAATGCCGCCGTAGGTGAACTGATGGAAAGCGCCGCCATCGGCCAGCAGGCTGAAGGCCGCCGCCAAAAGGGAGCGCTTTCTGGCATCGGGGAACAAGAGCAGCGGCAGGCTGCTGATCACAAAATCGACGCGCCCGGCCAAATCCTCCAGGTGCTCGCCCAGTGCGGCGGCATCGCCATGCACGATGCGAGCGCCAGGGAAGCGCGCTTCCAATATCTCGACGAATCTCTCGTCGCGTTCCACCAGGCAGAGATCGCTTTCGGACACGCCCTTGTCGAGGATCGCCCTCGTGAGAGCGCCGGTTCCCGGCCCCACCTCCACAACGCAGGCTCCGCTGCCGCAGCCGCGAGCCATGAGCCGTCCCAAGGATCGACCGCTGGGCGCAACGGCGCCCATGGCGCGCGGGTCGCTGACCAGGCCGCGGAAAAAACCGCCGAGTTGTCTGTTCTTTCTCGGACGGATACTGTTGCTGGCCATGGCGCGGTTCGGCAAACGGCGGGCGAAATAGAGGCTGAGGGCCTACCGCGACCGGACCGATCCCATACACCGGGGGCACGCAAAATGATGCGCTCGATTCCCGAAGCGCGCAGCGCCGGATAGCCCGGCGCCCAGGAAACCGGAAGAACCCAAGGCAAGACCGTTGAGGAGGAGAGTGCGGCATGTGATCATGGCAGTGCCTAGCCTGCTCGGCAGCCCCATTATGAAACTGGGTCGTGCAGGAATCGAACCTGCGACCTACTGGTTAAAAGCCAGCTGCTCTACCAACTGAGCTAACGACCCGTGGCGCGCCATTGTAGCCTTGTCCGAATCCGGATAATCCGCCGCCACCCGGGAAAATTCCGCGGCGGCCTCGTCGTAGCGGCCTTGGACGTAAAAAGTCTCTCCCAGCCAATAGCGGGCATTGGCCGCCAGCGAGCTTTTTTGCTCTGCTTCGAGATAACGCAGAAACTCCGCGGCGGCGGCCTCGTAGCGGCCTTCGCCGAGCAGCGCGCGGGCCTGCTGGTAGTTTTCCTCGGTGCCGGCGGCGGTCCCGCCCTGCGGCGCGCTCCCGGCCTGCGGGCCAAGCGCAGCGCCGCTTGCCGGCACGGAAGCCTCACCCGGCACAGGAGGCTGGCCCCCCGGGTTTGCCGCGCCCTCCGGCGACTGCGGCAGGCGGGCTGCCTCGAGCGTTGCCAAACGCTGCTCCAGAACCGCGAACTGGCTGCGGCGCAGTTCGGCGTTGCGACGCAGGTCCTGGTCCAGACGCTCCATCATGTCGCGCAGGGCCTGTATCTCCCGCCGCAGCTCGTCTTGGGCGTTGATCAGCGCCACCACGTTGTCGGCCCGAATCTGGCGCTCAAGCACGCCCACGCGCGTTTCCAGCTCTTCGAGAACCTCGCGGTCGCGCCGACGCTGCGCATCGGCAGGCGCCGCCAGCGCCGCGGCCAGCGCCAGACCCACCGCCAGCACCGCCCATTTGCGGCGCTGCAGGACGCTACTCATAAACCAGCTCCACCCGGCGGTTCTTCGACCAGGTCCCTTCGTTGGCCCCGTCCTCCGCCGGCTTTTCCTCGCCGAAGCTCACTGCGGTCCACTGCCAAGCGTCCGCCCCGAGCGCTTCCAGGACCTGGGCCACCGCCTGGGCGCGGCGCGAACCCAGCGCCAAGTTGTACTCGGGAGTGCCGCGCTCGTCGGCATGCCCTTCCAGCCGCAGCCGGCCCTCGGGATTCGCGGCCAGCCAGGCGCCATGGGCCTGTAGAATCTCGCCGTACTCCTCGCGAATGGCGCTGCGGTCATAGTCGAAATAGACCACCAGCGTTCCCAGCGGCCCCCCCATCCATTCACCGGAAGAGCCTCGCCCGGGCTCCGCAGGTGCCTGAGCGCCGGCCCCCGCGACCCGGGTGCCGGTTGCGGTGGCCCCGATGCCCGCTCCGGCGGCGGCGGTCCCGCCGGCCGCTGGTCCGATTTGCGCGGCCTGCGGCCCTTCTTCCGCCCCGGGCAGCGCCGCATTATCGGAAGTCCCGCAAGCTGCCAGCGCCAAGGCAAGCAGAATCAAGATGCAGGCATTTTGGGTGGTTGACGATTTCATGGCTTTAATCCTTGAGGTTTCAGTTTTGGTTCTCTAGCGGGCGCGATGGCGGGAAGCCCTCGTTCCCAGGCTAGTCTGGTTCATGCGGCCCCCATACAGGCTCGCGCAGCACGCCCTCGGGCGCCCGCAGCAGCCGCGTCACGCCGCTGTCGATAAAATACACGCCCAGCCCGCGGCCAGCCGGCGTGCCTGCTCCGAAGATCAGCGCTCTGCCATTGGGAGCAAAACTCGGGGACTCGTCGAGCGGCCCGTTAGTCAGCAGCCGCAGCGATTCGTCGCGCAAATCCAGAAGGCCAATGCGAAAGCTGCCGTCCTGTTGATGCACCACGGCCAGTTGATTGCCGTTCGGCTGCACCCTGGGACGCGCGTTGTAGGTGCCGCTAAAGCTAACCCGGCGAGCCCGCCCGCCGTTGGCAGGCACCACATACACCTGAGGCCCCACGCCCCGGTCGGACGTAAAGTACAGCTCCGCGCCATCGGGCGAAAACGCAGGTTCGGTGTCGGTGGCGGGATGCCGGGTCAAACGGCGCGCCGGACCGCCGTTCAACGCGTAGATATAGATATCGCGGTTGACGCCCCCGCTGCTGCGCGTCACGGCCAGCAACTCGCCGTCCGGAGACCAGGCGGGGGCGCTGCTCGCCCCCGCCTCCCCGGAGAGCCGCCGCCGCTGTCCGCTCTCCACGTCCTGCAAGAAAACTTCGGCGCGGCCCGCCTCAAACGACACATAGGCGAGCTGCGAGCCGTCGGGCGACCAGGCGGGCGACATGATGGACTCGGCGGACCGCAGCACCACGATCGGATTGCGTCCGTCGGCATCGGCCACCACAAGGCGGAATTGCTCCCGCCCGGGCGTGACCTGAACGTAGGCCAGCCGCGTGGAGAATATCCCGCGCGCGCCGGTGAGCTGCTCATAGACCACATCCGCGATTCGATGGGCCGCGTCGCGCAGCGCCTCGCGGGAACTCCGCAAACGATAGGCGATCATGGATCTGCCGGCATACACGTCCACCAGCTCGATTTCGACCGCGAGGTTGTCCCCGCTGCCGCTCACATGGCCCATAACCACGGCCTCCACGTCCATGATGCGCCAATTGGTCAGCCGCATATCGTTGAAACCTGTGGGCCGCGTAATCATCGACTCGCGGCCCAGCGGCGCAAACTGGCCGGTCCGTGACAGATCGTCCTCCACGATTCGGGCAAGATCCACCGGCGCCATCAGCGGGACCCGCCACTCAAGCGGCACCACCGCAATGGGCATGGCGCGTTGCGTGGAACGCGTGATCACCACATCAAGCTGCGCGGAAGCCATCGGGGGCAGAAGAACGAGAGTGGCGCCGATGATCGCCAATATCCGCGTTCCCGGAAATGCCCGGGAGGCGGCAGGGCATTCCCCGCTCCGCTCGCTGAAAATCCTCTCTGCGTGGACGCGCATTCTCATCCGCCCGGCTCCGAAGGCGGATAGCGCAGCCGCATTTGCCGCTCGAAGAGTTCCGGTTCCGGTGGCGCCGGCAATGGCGAAGAGCGCCGGATCGCCGCCTCAATGGAGCGGCGGTCCGTTTCCGTTCCATTGAATTGCTCGAAGCGAATGCCGTCGATTTCGTTGCCGGGCAGCATGTCCAGCAACACCACCCACACCAGGTCCTCCCGGGTGCCGGCAGGCCGCGTCCAGTTGCTCTCGATCCGCTGCCGGATGCGCGTCCGGTACTCGTCCAGCAAGCCGGACTCGATCATGCTGCCTCGGCGCTCGGCTTCCATCTCGCGGCGAACCTTCTCCTCTAATTCGGCTTCGCGCCGCCTGCGCGCCGCCTCGTCAAGCCGGCGTTGCGCCTCTTTGGCCTGCTCGGAAAGCTGGCGGGCTTGCTCCTCGGCTTTTCTGCGCTCCGCCGCCGCCGCCGCCGCGCGGGCTTCCTCCGCTTGGCGCTCGCGCTCGATCTGCCCAAGCCTCTCGCGTTCCTGTTGCTGGCGCTGCTGCATTTCGCTGAGCTGCCGAGTGGCCTGCGTCTGCTGCTCGCTGAGCGCGCGCCGGGCTTCCTCGGCCTGGCTGCTCAGGGAGCTGAGTTCCTGCTGCTGGCGCTGGCTGCGGGCCTCCTGCTCCTCGATTTGCCGACGCAGCTGCTCCATTTCCTGTTCGCGTTCGATCACAGCGGCGCGCTCCATCTCATCGAGGCGCTGGATCTCCTCCCTGACCGCCTCGTCGTCAAGCACCACCCCGTCGATGGCGACGGTGCCGAACGTGGGCACTTCGGGCTGAATCCGCCCGGCAAACCCGATCAGCATTAAGGCTACCACCAAGGCATGGCCGCTAATGGAATAGGACCAGGGCTTGAGCAAAGGCAGCGGAGGATTGTCGGGGTTCCCGTCCGGCGAGCGCGAGCCGGCTGCCTGCCGCTGCGAGCGGACCGCGCGGCCAAGCCGCGCATTGAGGCCGATCGGCTTGCCGGGCTTGGCGGGGTCGTTGATCCCGGCGGGACGGCTCATTCCTCCTCCATGGGCAGCGGGCGGGTCACCAAGCCGACCTTGCCGGCGCCGGCGCGGGTCAAAAGCCCCATCACCGCCACCACATCGCCATAAGGCAGCTGCTCGCTGGCGCGCACCAGCACCGGCGTTTCCGGCTTGCGGGTGAGAACGGCGGCAGTGCGCGCCACCACGACAGGCGAATCCAGCGCTTCCTCGGGATCCTCGCCAACATTCATATACATCCTTCCCTGGGCATCCACGGTCACGACCAGCGGGCGGTTGTCGCGGATCATTTCCTGCGGCAGCGGCTCGGCGGCCAGCCTCGGCAGATCCACGCGGATTCCTTGCGTGAGCAGCGGCGCGGTGATCATGAAGATCACCAGCAGCACCAGCATCACGTCGATGTAGGGAACGACGTTGATCTCGTTGACCAGGCGCCGTCTCATTTCGTGCCCAGATCCGAGTGGGCGTGCTCGCGCAGCAACGTGACGCACTCTTCCCTGTAGGCTTGGAACCTCGCTTCCAGATTGCCCACGCGGCTGGCGAAGCGGTTGTAGGCAATGACCGCGGGGATGGCGGCGAACAGGCCCATGGCGGTGGCGATGAGCGCCTCGGCGATTCCCGGCGCCACCAGCGACAGCGTGGCCGACTCCACATTGCCCAAGGCGCGGAAGGAGTTCATGATGCCCCAAACAGTCCCGAACAGCCCCACGTAAGGACTGACCGAGCCGATCGTGGCCAGCCAGGCAAGGCCGCTCTCCAGCCGGTCCGTTTCGTTCATCTGCGCCAGGCGCATTTCGCGGCGGCCCACTTCCACCAAGCGATCAGGATCGGCCAGCCCGCGCGCGGCTTGGCGATGGAATTCGCGCATGCCGGCCTCGAACACCCAAGCCATGCCGACACTGCTGCGCTGCTTGTCGCGGGTTAGCGCCACGAACAGCGACTCCAGGCTGTCGCGCTGCCGGAAGGCCTGCTCGAAGCCGCCCAAGTCCCGTTCGGCCTTGCCCAGGATCACCCGCCTCTGCAAGATGATGACCCACGAAACCACAGAGGCGGAGAGCAACAGCGCCATGATGACCTGCACCAGCAGCGTGGCGCCTGCGATCAGGTCCCAGAAGTCCATGCTGACGCCAACTTCAGTCATGCCTGCGCCCTAGCCCGCATCAATTCACCTTCAGGTTTCCAAGCCTTCCAACTGCGGATTATCGCCTGCCTTGCCCGGCCGCTTCAGCCCCAACGCGACGTATGCCGCAGGCCCGGCCATCCGGCCGCGCGGCGTGCGCAAGACAAATCCGGCGCGCACCAGAAACGGTTCGTACACATCCTCAATCGTGCCGCGGTCCTCGCCGATCCCGGCGGCCAGCGCCTCCACGCCTGCGGGGCCACCGCCAAAGCGCTCGATCAGAACGCCCAGCAGCCGCCGGTCCATCCTGTCCAAGCCGTTGGCATGCACGTTGTACAGCTCCATCGCAGCTGCTGCGGTGCGGCCGCTTATGGTGCCGTCGGCGCGGACTTGCGCATAGTCGCGGGCGCGGCGCAGCAGCCGGTTGGCCACCCTGGGCGTGCCCCGGGCCCGGCCGGCGATTTCCGCCGCGCCCGCCGCAGTGCAAGGAATGCCGACGATGCCGGCCGCGCGCGCAACGATGCGCTGCAATTCGTCTTTCGAGTACAGTTCCAGGCGCTCCTGTATTCCGAAGCGGTCGCGCAGCGGCGATGTCAGCAGCCCCGCGCGCGTGGTGGCGCCCACCAGCGTGAACGGCTTGAGCTTCATCCGCATGGTGTGGGCGGCCGGGCCTTCGCCGATCACGATATCCAGCCGGAAATCCTCCATGGCCGGGTAGAGCAGCTCCTGCACCACCGGATTGAGGCGATGCACCTCGTCGATGAACAGCACGTCGCGCGCCTTGAGGTTGGTTAAAAGCGCGGCCAGATCGCCCGGGCGCTCCAGCACCGGCCCGGAGGTATGGCGCAAGCCAACGCCGAGCTCGCGGGCGATCACCTGGGCCAGCGTGGTCTTGCCCAGGCCGGGCGGCCCGTAGAGCAAGGTGTGGTCCATCGCTTCGCCCCGCTGCCCGGCCGCCTTCACGCTGATCCGGATCCGCTCCTTGACCTGCCGCTGACCGAGAAACTCGTCCATTTGCTGCGGGCGCACCGTGTTTTCCAGTTCCCGCTCGTCGGCCCGCGGCTCGGCTGAGAGGATCCGCTCGCCGTCCGGCTTCCCGTTCATTTGGCCTGCACCCCGCCCAGGGCTTCGCGCACCAGCGCCTCGACATCGCGGCCGGACGGGTCGCCCGCCTGCTTGAGCAAACGCCGAGCCTCCACGGGGCTGTATCCCAAACCGACCAGGGCCTTAAGCGCCAGGCCGGAGGCGCTTTGCGGATCTCCCGCGGATACGCCTTCCAGCCGGCCGCGCAGCTCCACGACCAGCCGGCTGGCCGTCTTGGGGCCGATGCCGGGAAGACGGGTCAGCGCCTTGACATCGCCGGCCTGCACCTGCTCGGCGAACTCCGCCACTCCGCTTTGCGACACGATGTTCAGCGCCAGCTTAGGGCCAATGCCCGGCACGCGGACCAGCTCGCGAAACCACGCGCGGTCCGCCGATTTCATGAAGCCGTACAAAGCCGTCTCGTCTTCGCGCGAGACCAGATGCGTGGCAACTTTCAGGTCGCCTCCCGGCCCGGGCAGCTCCGAGAAATCGCTCAGCGGCAGCTGCAACTCAAAGCCGACGCCATGCACTTCCATTAGGATCATCGGCGGATCCGCGGAAACCAGCTGGCCGCGCAGCGAGCCGATCATGAGACGGCCTCTCCGCTCGCCTCGCGAGCGCGCGCGGCCAGCCGCGCCACGCTCAGGTGATGGGCGTGGCAAATACTGAGCGCCAAGCCGTCAGCCTCGTCCTCGCCAAAATCGCTATCGTGATCCAGCAGCCTTGCCACCATCAGGGCGACCTGCTCCTTGCCGGCGCCTCCGTAGCCGCACACAGCCTGCTTGACGCGCCGGGGCGAGTACTCCGCGGCCTCGCCCACGCCGGCCATCACCAGCGCGCAGAGCGCCGCGCCGCGCGCCTGGCCCAGCTTGAGCGCGCTTTGCACGTTCCGATGCACGAACACCGTTTCCAGAGCCGCCTCCTCAACACGGTGGCAGCGGGCGATTTCGCCCAGTTCCTTGTAAATCCGCGTCAAACGCTCACCCATGGGACGGCGCGGAGGCAGCGCAATGCAGCCGCTCGCCACGTAGCGGCTTTCCGCGCCATCGCTGCGGATGATCCCCCAGCCGGTGAAGCGGGAACCGGGATCCACCCCCATGATCCTCACCGGGGCGCCCACTGCTCAGTCAACCGCCATCAACATTCTGCAGGTCGGCGTTGGTCCACACGTCCTGCACATCATCCAGGTCCTGAAGGTGCTCCAGCAGCTTGAGCGCCTGCTCCGAACGCCTCGCGTCCAGCGGCGCGGACACCGATGCGCGCATAGTGACCTCGGCGTTGCCGGGCGGCAGCGCCGCGCCCCGCAAGGCTTCCAGCACGTTGGAAAAATCGCGCGGGTCGGCCAGCACTTCGAGCGCGCCATCGTCTTCGCCCACCACATCCTCGGCGCCGGCCTCGATGGCCGCATCAATGACCGCGGCCTCATCAGCCCCCGGCTCATAGGAAAAAACGGCCACTTCGCTGAACAGGTAGGCCACCGCCCCGTCGGCTCCCAAGTTGCCGCCGTAGCGACTGAAGGCATGGCGCACTTCGGCCACCGTGCGATTGCGGTTATCGGTCAGGCAGCGCAGCAGCACGGCGGCGCCGCCGGCGCTGTAGCCCTCGTAGGTCACCTCCTCAAGATCGGCGCCCTCGCCGCCCGCCGCCCCCCGGTTGATGGCGCGGTTGATGTTGTCTTTGGGAAGGCTCTGGGCGCGCGCTTTCTCAACCGCCAGCCTGAGCTGCGCGTTATTGGCCGGATCGGGCCCGCCCATGCGCGCCGCCACGGTGATTTCCCTCGCCAGGCGCGTAAAGAGCCGACCGCGCTTGGCATCCTGCCGACTCTTGCGGTGCTGGATATTGGCCCACTTCGAGTGCCCCGCCATGGGACCCTCATCATACCAGCACGGGAGGGCGGCGGGGAGCAGCGCAAGGCGAAGGAAAAAACGCTAGCGGTTGATGGCGTGGATGGCGCGCTTATCGACGGAGAGCGCCGCTTCGTGCAGCGCCTCGCACAGCGTGGGGTGGCCGTGAACCGTGCGCTGCAGATCCTCGGTGCTGGCCTCGAACTCCATCGCCAGCACGGCCTCCTGGATCAGTTCGCCCGCCATAGGGCCGACGATATGCACGCCCAGGATGGCATCCGTGTCCGGATCGGAAATGAATTTCGCCAATCCCGCCGCCTGCGCCATGGCCTTGGCCCGACCGTTGGCGGCCATATTGAACGAACCTACCTTGTACGGCTGGCCGGATTCCTGGAGCTGGTCCTCGGTGCGCCCCACCCAGGCGATCTCGGGCGAGGTGTAGATCACCGAAGGAATCGCCTCGTAGTTCACTTCCGCCGACCGGCCGGCAATGATCTCGGCCACCATCATCCCCTCCTCGGAACCCTTGTGCGCCAGCATCGGCCCGCGCACCAGATCGCCGATGGCCCACACGCCGTCGGCGCTGGTGCGGCACTGCCCGTCCACTTGCACCTGGCCCCGCTCCGTCAGCGCCACTCCGGCGCTGTCGTCGATCAGCCCCTGCGTTGCCGGCGCCCGGCCGACCGCCACCACCAGCTTGTCCACGCTGATGTGGTGGTCGCCCTCGCGGTCGCTGAACCGCACCTCCACATGCCCGTTCACATGCCGGACGCTATCCACCCGAGCGCCTAGCCGGGTATCGAGGCCCTGGCGCTTGAATTGTCGCTGCGCCTCCCGCGCCACTTGGCTGTCGGCCATGAACAGAAAGCGGTCCATGGCTTCCAGGATCGTCACCTTCGAGCCCAGCCGGTTCCACACGCTGCCCAGCTCCAAGCCGATCACGCCGCCGCCAATCACGCCAAGGCGCGGCGGCGGCTGGTCGAATTGCAGCGCCCCCTCGGAATCAACGATGCTCTCGCCGTCGAAAGGCGCAATCGGCAGCTCCACCGGCCGGGAACCGGCGGCCAAAACGACATGCTCGGCCCGCAGCACATGAGGCTCGCCCTCATGCGGCGCGACCTCCACTTGGCGACCTGCCAGCAGCCGCCCCCGCCCGGCGACAGCCGCCACGCCGTTGGCGCGAAGCAGCGCGTTGATGCCGGTGGTGAGCTGCCGCACGATGCGACTCTTGCGGCCCTGCATCGCATCGATATCCAGCCGCGCCTCGTTAACCATGATGCCGTGCTCGGCAAACTCGGCGCGGGCGCGGTGGTATAGCTCGGACGATTCAAGCAGGACCTTGGAGGGTATGCAGCCGGCATTCAGGCAGGTGCCGCCCAGAGCCGGCTTGCCCTGCCCGTCCAGCCAGTCGTCCACGCAGGCCACCGATATGCCCAGTTGCGCCGCGCGAATCGCGCCGACATACCCGGACGGGCCACCGCCTATCACAATTAAATCATATTTATCAGTCATTTGTTTTATATAATTAAATTAAATCTCAAATAAAAGGGAAGCAGGCTCCTCGATGGCCTGCTTGATTGCGGACAGAAACAGCACCGCTTCGCGGCCGTCCACGATGCGGTGGTCGTAACTCAGTGCCAGATGCATCATCGGCCGGGCAACGATGTCGCCATCCACCACCACGGCGCGCTGCTCGATCCGATGCATGCCCAAGATGCCGCTTTGCGGCGGATTCAGTATGGGGGTGGACATGAGCGATCCGAACACGCCGCCATTGGTGATCGTGAATGTGCCGCCGGTCAAGTCCTCCAGCGCGATGGCGCCTTTGCGGGCGCTATCGGCAAACGCCGCCACCGCCTGCTCGATGGCGGCGAAGCTCATGCCTTCGGCATCCCGCAGCACGGGAACCAGCAGCCCCCGGTCGGTCGATACCGCCACGCCGATATCGCAGTAGTCGTGGTAAACGATTTCATCGCCTTCAACGCTCGCATTGATTACTGGATAGCGCTTGAGCGCGGCAACGCTGGCGGCGACGAAAAAGCCCATAAAGCCCATGCGGACGCCATGCCGGGCCTCGAAGGCCTCGCCATGGCGTCGGCGAAGGTCCAGCACCGCGCCCATGTCGGCGTCATTGAAGGTGGTGAGCATGGCCGCCGCGCGCTGCGACTCCACCATCCGCTCGGCAATCCGGGCGCGCAGCCGGCTCATGGTCTCGCGGCGCTCGCGGCGGCGCGCCGGCGCCGCAGCGCTTGCAACCTCATTGCCCTCGCCGATATCGGCATCGACCGTTTCCGGCTCTTCCGTCCTGGCCGCGGTATCCGTGCTTGAGGCGACGCTGATCGCTGCCAGCACATCGCGCTTGAGCACCCGGCCCTTCCTGCCGCTGCCTTTGATGGCGGCCAGGTCGAGATCGTGCTCTTCCAAAAGGCGCCGCACGGCCGGCGAAATGGCAGCGGCTTCCTTGTTCCGGGCGGGCGCGCCCGCTCCATCCGGCACTGCGCCTGCGTTCTCCGCTGGCGCCGTAGCCGCCGCGCCATTTGCGGAAGGCAGGAACAGCGCCAGCGGCGCGCCGGCGTTGACCACGGTTCCGGTGTCCGCCACGATCTTCTCAAGCATGCCGTCGGCGGGCGCGGGCACCTCCAAAACCACCTTGTCGGTTTCCAAGTCGGCCAGGTTCTCGTCCTGCGCGACCGGCTCGCCGGGCGACTTATGCCAAGCCAGCACCTTGGCATCGGCCACCGACTCCGGCAACTCCGGCGTCTTCAGTTCAATCGTCTTGCTCATGCTTTAAGCATCCCGTGTTTCGCCGGCGTTCAAGCCTGCGCGTTAATCCCGCCTGTTCTCCCGCCCCCTTCTTCCGCGAGTATAGGAGCCATGGATGGCGGATCAAGCTCCATGGATGGATTTATGCGTCTCGCGGAAGAAGGGGGCGGGAGAACAGGCTAGCTTTCACGGGGCGCCGCACTATGTTTGCCCGCCGGGATTGAGGACCTGCTCCACGATGGCCTCCTGCTGAAGCCGGTGGAACTGCATTGATCCGGGCGCAGGGGAGGCGGCGCCTTCGCGGCCCATGTAGGTCAGGCTCTGCGTCTTGGCCAGCGCCCGCTCCAAGCGCGCTCTGACACGGTACCACGCGCCCTGGTTCTTCGGCTCCTCCTGCGCCCAGACAATATCTTCGACGCCCTCGTAGCGCCGCAGAAGCGCCCTGCACAAGTCGTGCGGAAAGGGATAGAGCTGCTCCACGCGAACCAGCGCTACATCGTTCGCCTCCGCCTCGCGGCGCGCTTGAAGAAGATCGAAGTAAAGCTTCCCAGTGCATAGAACGAGGCGCTTTACAGCAGCCAGCTTGCCGGTTTCGTCAATGATCCGCTCGAACCGGCCCTCGCTGAGCGAAGCGAGCGGCGAAAACGAAAGCGGGTTTCTGAGCAGGCTCTTGGGCGTGAGCACGATCAGGGGGAGGCGCGCCTTGTTGCGCATCTGCCGGCGCAGCAGATGAAACATTTGCGCCGGCGTGGAGGGCATGCAAACCCGCATGTTCCCTCCGGCGCAAAGCTGCAGGAACCGCTCCAGGCGAGCCGAGGAATGCTCCGGCCCCGCGCCTTCTTGGCCATGCGGGAGAAACAGCGTGAGCCCCGACATCCGGCCCCACTTGGCATCCCCGGAGGCAATGAACTGGTCGATGACCACCTGGGCGCCGTTGCAAAAATCGCCGAACTGCCCTTCCCAGATCGTCAGGCAGTTAGGATCGGTGGAGGAATAGCCGTACTCGAAACCCATGACGGCCTCTTCGCTGAGCAGCGAGTCGGTGATGCTGAACGCGCCCTGCATGGGCGCCACGTCATTGAGCGGCGAGTAGGCGCGCCCGCTGCGCTGGTCGATGAGGTCGGCGTGGCGGTGGAAGAAGGTGCCGCGCCGGCTGTCCTGGCCGGTCAGGCGCACCCGGAAGCCATCCTTGAGCAGGCTGCCGTAGGCCATCAGCTCGGCAAATCCCCAGTCCATGTCCTGTTCGCCGCGCGCCATGCGCAGCCGATCCGCCACGACTTTCTGCACGCGCGGATGCAAGCTCACGCCCGCAGGCGCGCTTCCCAGGCATTCGCCCAGCTCCGCCGCCTGGTTCGGGGCAATCGCCGTGTCCGCCTCCTCGTTCGGATCCGCTTGGCGATACGCGTCCCAATCGACCGTGAACTCGTTGCCGACCATGCCGATAGCCGCTTCCGGCAGCGGATCGCCCGCTTCCAGCCGGCGGCGGTAATCGGCCTTCTGCGCCTTGATTTCCTGCTCGCTTGCCACGCCCTGCTCGACCAGGCTTTCCGCGTACTGCGCGAGGGGCGTGGGATGATTGCGGATCCGCGCGTACATGAGCGGCTGGGTAACGGCCGGCTCGTCGGCTTCGTTGTGGCCGTGGCGCCGATAGCAGACCAAATCCACGAACACGTCCTTGTGGAACGTCTGGCGGTACTCCAGCGCCAGACGGGTGGCCGCCACGCAGGCTTCGGGCGAATCGCCGTTCACATGCAGCACCGGCGCCTCGATCATCTTCGCCATGTCGCTGCAATAAGGCGTGGAGCGCGCGTCTTCCGGATCGCTGGTGGTGAAGCCGATCTGGTTGTTCACGATCAGATGCATGGTGCCGCCGGTGGCGAAGGAGCGCGCCTGCGAGAGCTGCAGCGTTTCCGCCACCACGCCTTGCCCCGCCACCGCTGCGTCGCCGTGGATCAGGATCGGCAGAATTTCATCGCCCTGGCTGTCGCGGCGCCGGTCCATGCGCGCCCGCACTGAACCCAGAACCACGGGGTTGACAATTTCCAGGTGCGAGGGGTTGAAAGCCAAGACCACATGCACCATGCCCCCGGGTGTGGTCACGTCGGCTGAGAATCCCATGTGGTACTTCACGTCGCCGTACTGGCCCGAAAGCGGCGCGGCGTCGCCGGCGAACTCGTCGTAAAGCGTCTGCGGCGCCTTGCCCAGAACATTCACCAGCACATTGATGCGGCCCCGGTGCGCCATGCCGATCACGATTTCCTGCAGGCTCTTGCTGCCGGCCTGCTGGATCAGGTCGTATAGCATGGGGATGAGGCTGTCGCCGCCCTCTAGGGAGAAGCGCTTCTGGCCCACGTAGCGGGTATGCAAATAGCGCTCCAGCCCCTCGGCGGCGATCAGTTCCCGCAATATCGCGCGCCTCGCCGAATCCGGCGGCGGCCCGCCCAGCATCATCGCCTCCACCCGCTCGCGCAGCCACAAACGCTCCCGCGCCCGCGACACGTGCGCCATTTCCACGCCGATAGCCCCGCAATACACCTGCTCAAGCCGATCCCGTATCTTGCGCAGCGGCATGGGCCGGCGGTCCGCCCCGGCCAGCCTGCCGCTATAGAAAACGGTGTCGAGATCCGCTTCGCTCAGGCCCGCGTACTCCAGCTTCGGCGCCAGGGCGCGCAAGTTGGAGTTCAGCTGCAAGGGATCAACGCGGGCAGCGCGATAGCCCCGCAGCCGATACAGCTGCACCAGCCGCGCCACCGCGCCCTGCTTGGATGCGCCGGCGCACGCCGCCGGACCCGCCCGACCATTGGCCGCCGGCGCAGCGCCGGCGGCCAGCAGGCGGGTGGGGAGGTCGCGTCCCGCCTCGATGCTCTCGAACAGATCGCGCCAATGCGGGGCCACCTCCTGCGGGTTGGCCCGCCAAGCCGAATGCAGGCCGGACACGTACGGGGCATTGCTCGCAAACAGCGGCGAATCCCGGTAAGCGCGTTCAATTCGGCCAGCCATTGCGCTTGGCATTGTATAGCGCCCGCAGCGCAGGCAGGCGACAATATGCAGCCTATGCCGAAACCCGGAATTTCGATTATCGCGCCCGCCTATGAGGAAGCGGAAAACCTTGCCGCGCTGGTGGCGAAGGTGAGCGGCGCGTTTGCCGACGAGGCGCATTGGGAATTCATCGTGGTGGATGACGGCAGCGGAGACGGCAGCGCTGAAGCGCTGGCCGCGCTTCAGCGCAACTATCCGCAACTGCGGGCGCTCAGGCATGCGGCGCGGCGTGGCCAAAGCGCTGCCATGTGCAGCGGCGCCGATGTCGCGCGATACGACTGGATTGGATTTCTCGACGCCGACGGGCAGAACGATCCGGCAGACTTGGCGAGGCTGTACTCCGAGATGCTCAAGGCGGGCGACAAGGCCCCCGGAATGATGATGGGGCATCGGCGAAAACGCAAGGACGGCTGGCTAACGCGGGTATCGTCGCGGACCGCAAACGCGGTGCGGCGGGCTTTGCTGAAAGATCGAACACCGGACACCGGCTGCAGCCTGAAAGTGCTCGCGCGCCGCGATTTCCTTGCCCTGCCCCGCTTCGACCACATGCACCGCTTCCTGCCGGCCTTGCTCCTGCGCCAGGGATTGCATACTGTTTCGCGCCCCGTGGCGCATCATCCGCGCCGCGCCGGGCGCTCCAAGTACGGGCTGGGGAACCGGCTGTGGGCGGGCATCGCCGATCTGCTAGGCGTATGGTGGCTGATCCGCAGGGGCTTCAGGCCCGGAATGACCGAGGAGATACCGCACGATGAGTGAAATATTCCAGCAATGGCTGAATCTGCCGGCCGGCGAGCTGCTATGGCTGGCGGTGGGCTTCGGAGGCCAGGCGATTTTCGCGTCGCGCTTCCTCTACCAGTGGATCGCCAGCGAACGCGTCGGCCGCAGCCATATACCGCGGGCCTTCTGGTACCTCAGCCTGGCCGGGGGCCTCACGCTGCTGAGTTACGCGATCCACCGCGGCGATCCGGTATTCATCCTCGGACAGGCGACCGGCGCCGTCATCTACATCCGCAACCTGGTCCTGCTGCACCGCCGCGGCCACGCCGAATCCCCGGCTCATTGACACGTCCAAAAACAGGCCGTTTAGATCCCCGCCTCTTTGCGGGCTTCCCCCTCGCAGGAGTGTTGAAGCCAGGGATGGCGGAACCAAGCCAGCGTGCGCCAATGGCTTGGCGCGCGCAGCGTCTCCTGCGAGGGGGAAGCCCGCAAAGAAGCTGCCGCAGCAGCATTGCCGAGAGGATTGCACCCCTCAAGCCCTTTGCTTGTATGTTGGAAGGGGGCCAGCAAAGGGCGGATGGAAGCGCCAGCATCGACGGCAGGAGACTTGGTTGCGCTGCACCCACCGAAGCCTGTTTGCGCGCTTTCCTCTCGCGGGAGTATCGAAGGCAGGGATGCCGAAGCAAGCTACAGGGATGTATTCATGCGTCTCCCGCGAGAGGAAAGCGCGCAAACAGGCGCCCCCGAAGCACCGGGATACACGCTCGAGGCCGGAAGGCTTGGTTGCGCTCTGAGCGCCAAGCCATTAGCGCGCATCTGTGAGGAAGAATGAGCTGTGGCTGGCGGGCGCGGCGCTGCTGACGCTGGCGGCGGGCTTGGGGCTGCGCGATCCTTGGGCACCGGATGAACCGCGCTACGCGCTAGTCGCCGCAGAGATGCTGCAATCAGGCGACTGGTCGGTCACCCGGCTGGGCGGCGTGATCTACGCGCAAAAGCCGCCGCTGTACTTCTGGCTGCTGGTCGCCGCCGAATGGCTCGGCGGCCTGCGCCCGGGCTTTCTCCTGCCCTCGCTCGCCGCCGGCGCTGGCAGCCTTGCGCTGGTGTGGGACCTAGCGCGAAGGCTGTGGTCCCGGAAAACGGCATGGTGGGCGGCAGCCGGACTTCTCGCCTGCCTTCAGTTCACGATGCAGGCCCGCAGCGCCCAAATCGACGCGGTCCTGTGCTTTCTCACCACGCTCAGCCTTTACGGATTGCTGCGGCATCTGCTGCTCGGACCGGACTGGCGATGGTTCACCCTGGGGTTCCTGGCGGCCGGGCTTGGGGTCATGGCCAAGGGCGTCGGCTTCCTCCCGGCGCTCGTGCTGATTCCCTGGGCTCTGCTGCGGCGGGCCGGCTGGCGCCTGCCGGCGTTGAACGGCGGCGCGCGGTGGCTGCTGGGGCCGGCCGCGTTCTTCGCGCCGCTGGCGGCGTGGCTGACGCCGCTCATGCTGCGGGCCGCCAGCAATCCTGAAATCGCCAGCTACCTGGACAACCTGCTGTTTCGCCAGACCATTACCCGCTATGCCAACCCCTGGCACCACTTCCAGCCGTTCTGGTATTTCCTCGTGGAAGTGATTCCCTGGGCCTGGTTTCCTCTCATACTGCTCTTTCCCTGGCTGGCATCCCGCTGGTTTAGCCGCTGGAAGGAGCGCGATCCGAGCCTGGTGCTGCTGCTGGGCTGGATCGCCCTGGTGCTTTTGTTCTTTTCCATCAGTCCCGCCAAACGCGGCGTCTATCTCCTGCCCGCAGCGCCGGCATTGGCGCTGCTCGCGGCGCCCCACCTGGAAGAACTCATGGCGCGCATGGCATGCCTGCGGGCCATGCGCTGGAGCGCGGCCGTCCTGATGCTCGCCATTGCAGGCGCCTGCGCCTGGCTGTTTTGGAGCGCGCCTGAGCGTCTGGCGGAATTAACCGCCATCCATGAAACGGGAGCGGCGCCGATCTGGACGCTGTTATTCGGCGCGCTGGCGGGCGCCCTGATCGCTCTGTCACTCCCAACGAAGCGGGCGGCAGGCGGCTTTGCATTGCTGCTGTTTCTGGGTTGGCAGCTTTGGGGCTGGACGCTTCAGCCGCAAATCAACGATGCCCGGTCGGGCAGCCGAATTGCCGCGCGAGCCCTTCAATCCATGCCTGAGAGCGGGCCGCTGGCGGTGGCGGACTGGCGCGCCCAGCAAATTCTCCACCTGGATCGGCCAGTCGTGCATTTTCGGGCCCGCGGCGCCCGGCCTCCCGATGAAATCGGGCAGGCCGCCGCTTGGCTTGCTTCAGGCGGCGGACGCCGGCTGCTGATGCCGTCCGAACACCTCGAGCCGTGCTTTCTGCCAAACGGCGGGCTGCCGCTGGGGCATGCGCATCGCCGCAACTGGATGCTGTTGTCAGCCGAACACTTGAGCGGTGCCTGTCTGGACAAGGCCGATCCCGCGCACCGAGTGCAGCTCCCGGCGCTACGCCCGTAGCTCCGGTTCCCGCACGGCTTGTTGGGAGTATTCCCTGAACCAGCGCGCAAACTCGCGCAGGCCCTGTTTCAGACCGACTCGCGCCTCAAAGCCGAAATCCCGGCGCATAGCCGATGTGTCGGGCAGCGTTGCCCGCATCTCGCCGGCGGGCTCCGGCTGAAACTCGATCTCGCAGCCGCATTGCATTTCTCCGGCGAGAATGCGGATGAATTCCAGCAATTCCGCATCCTGATCAGAACCAATGTTGTAAAGCGCGGCCGGGGGGCGCCCGGCAGGCGCCCCGCGCTCCAGTATGGCCAGCGTTGCCTTCACGGCATCGTCGATATAGGTGAACGCCCGCCTCTGGCGACCGTCGCCGAACACCTTCAACGGCCGACCGGCAAGCAGGTCGTCGGCAAAGGTCATCGCCGCCATGTCCGGCCGCCCCCAGGGGCCGTACACCGTGAAGTAGCGCATCCCGGTGCTGGGAAGGCCGTGAATGCGCGCATAGGCATAGGCCAGCAGCTCGCCCGCGCGCTTGGTGGCGGCATAAACGCTCCTCGGACGGTCGGCGGCGTCCTTTTCGGCAAAAGGCATCTGTTCCGTGTCGCCGTAAACCGACGAGGAAGAGGCGTAGAGCAGATGCTGCACGCCATGGCGCGCGCAGCACTCCAGCAGCACGGTCAGCCCGGCGATATTGCTCGATAGGTACTGCCCGGGCGCCTCGATTGAATAGCGCACGCCGGCCTGTGCGGCGAGATGCACAACCCGCCGGAATTCATGCGCTCCGAACAGCGCCTGCATCCCCGGCTCGTCCGTGAGGTCCAGCCGATGAAACGCAAACTTTTCATGCTCCCGCAAGCGGGCAAGACGGGCGTGTTTCAGCGCCGGATCGTAATACGCATTCAGGTTGTCCAGCCCGACAATCCCGCGACCGTCCGACAGCAGCGCCGCAGCCATCGCGTGGCCGATAAAACCGGCCACTCCCGTAATCAGAATCGGCGTTTCGGAGCTCTGCAATGGCTATTGAACGGAGGGGCTTTCCCTTGTTCCCGTTTCCTGTTGGCGATTCTGTGCGATGGCATTGAAAAAGACAATGCGCAATAGGTCCCGTGCTCCCGTGATAAGGTCGGCCAATGCCCCGGTCCGGCAACAGGCGCTTGTTCTTCGCGCTATGGCCCGAAGATGGCCTTCGCGCCCGCGTCGTTCACGCCACCCGGGCCGAAGTGAGGGGCACGGGCGGCAAGCCCACGCCGCCCGAAAATCTGCACATGACGCTGAATTTCCTAGGCCCGACTCCGCAAGCACTGATTCATTCCCTGATCGAGCGGGTATCAACTTTGCCGCTGGCGCCGTTCGAGTTAACGCTGGAGCACTACGGCTACTGGCAGCGTGCTGGAACCTTGTGGCTGGGTCCGAATGAAATCCCGCGCCCGCTGGCGGAGCTGGCCGGCGCTATCGGCCGGATCTCGCACGAGCTGGGACTGCCCCGAAACCGGCGCGCATTCATCCCGCACATGACCCTGGCGCGCAAGGTCGGCCGCCTCGCTCCGAAAGAGCCGCCTCGTCCGATACGCTGGCCCGTCAACGAGTTCGTGCTGGCGGAGTCAGTGCTTGGCGGGCGCCACTCCCGCTACACCATCCTCGAACACTTCGACTGAAATCCCCGGCCTCACGATAAGCCTTGGCGCCCCGGCCAGGACCAGAACGTGTAGAACAAGTGTTTGCTCTAAGCGGACGCACGGACATACTGCGCACGCCATTTACCATTTGGATAGAATAATGTGACGATTTTCGCTACTTTATAACTGCCATGTCTGAATCTATCTCACCGCGCGCGCATAACATCATCGTGGATATGGCCGCTCGCGGCCAGTACCACTTTACCTCGTCCGAGCTTCGTTCGGCGCTTGGCATCTCCGATGCGGCGGCGCGTCAGGCGCTGAGCCGATTAGCGGCCAAGGGAGAGATCGCAAGCCCCGCGCGCGGGTTTTACGTCATCGTGCCGCCGGAGTACCGACGGATCGGCTGCCTGCCGGCGGACCAGTTCGTCCCCGCGCTGATGGAGCGCCGCGGCATCCCCTACTACGTCGGCCTTCTTTCCGCCGCGCAGTATCACGGCGCTGCCCATCATCGCTTGCAGGAGTTCCAAGTCATCCTTGAGCGGAACCGGCCGGCGATCGCGTGCGGCTCGGTGAGGGTGGCCTTCGTTTCCCGTAAGAATCTCGCTGCGGTTCCGGTGGAGCGTTTCAATAATCCGCGCGGAACGATCATGGTCTCCAGCGTGGAGGCAACGCTGATCGACCTCGTTGGCTACATGCATCGCGTCGGCGGCGTGGACCGAGTGGCGGGCGTGCTCTCGGAGCTCGGAGATGATATTGATCCAGGTCGCCTCGTCGAGGCCTCGAAGTCCGCGTCGATCCTCTGGGCGCAACGCTTGGGTTATCTCCTTGAGCATGTCGGAGCCGGAGGCAAGGCCGCGCTTCTCAAGGAGCATGTGGCGCGGCGAGCACGAAACTTCACCAAGCTATTGCCTAGTGACGATGTCGCAGGTTCGCCCAGATCCAACGACTGGCGGCTATTCGCGAACACAAACATCGAGATCGAAGCATGATCCCAAGAGATTACGTCAACGCATGGCGGGAGCGCGCGCCTTGGAACGAAGATTTCCAAGTCGAGCAAGATCTGGTCATCAGCCGTGTGCTGGTGGAGATGTTCTCCGATCCGATTCTCGCAGAGGCGCTTGCCTTCCGCGGCGGGACGGCGCTCTACAAGCTCTACCTGACGCCGCCTGCCCGCTACTCGGAGGATATCGACCTGGTGCAGGTGGAACCCGGGCCTGCCGGCCCCTTGATGGACCGCTTGCGAGGCACCCTCGATCCCTGGCTGGGCCAAGCCCAGTGGAAACAGTCGCGAGGCCGCGTGACGTTCGGCTACCGTTTCTGGTCCGAGGATGTGCCGACTATGCGCCTGCGCTTGAAAGTCGAAATCAACACCCGCGAGCATTTTGCTGTGCTGGGCTTCACGAAACGAACGTTTTCCATCGACTCAAGATGGTACGCCGGCACGGCCGATATCGCGACCTTCGAACTCGACGAATTGCTGGCAACGAAACTCAGGGCGCTCTATCAGCGCCGCAAGGGACGGGATCTGTTCGACCTGACCATAGGGCTTGAAGACGAGCGAAGCCACGATGAAAGCATCGTGGCAGCGTTCCAGGAATACATGGCTCGCGCAAGGCTGGAGCAGCCAGCATTAGGCCAACTAAGGACAACCAGCGAGACGAAGAGTTGCCCGGTCAAAATCTCGGAGTTGGCCAACTGATTCCATTCAGGTTGGGCTTTGCCGCCTCGTTTGCCGCCGATTGCGGAGCCGCATCCATGCAGATCGAGCAAGGGCGGATTCTGCGGGCGAGTAGCCAAATCCCTTGTGCAGCATTACTCGATCACCGTGCTCAAGAGCCGCCAAAACATCTCCTGCTCGCAGTTTCCGGTCAATGTAGTCCAAGTCCAAGTCTCCCGCAAAGCCGTATGGAACCGGGATTCTCTCGGCTTCTCTGGGTTCCAGCTCCAAGACTCCGCCGCCGTAGCTTCTGCCCACGACTTCGGACCACGCAAAGGTCAGCGAGTTGACCATGGCGCCGCAGAGCCTTTCCACGGCAATATCCGAGGAGACACGCACGCGATGAATAGTATCCGTCGAAGTGGCCTCGGCGTGATTTGCGACAAGCAGCGGCGCGTTATGAATTTGGCGGAATAAGAAAGCATCCGGCACGTAAACCGATGGCACGTCAAACCAGCGTTGCCGGATACGGCACTTGTAACCTTTGTGGACGCCTTGCTGCTCCCCGGCCTTGACATAACGCTCCAGTCCAATTGGAAAATCGTCGCGTTTCAAGCCACGCAGGCTCAACAGCTTCGATGGGTGTTTTCTGCCAAACTCACGAAAATCCGCATCAGTAAAGCGGATCGACTTTAGCGCCGCTGTGCGCCCGACTACATTGACGGCATGTTTGTCAACCGCCAAGTCTTGGGCACGGTTATCAGCGATGACGAAAAAGCTGTTTCGCCCCGTGACGATTCCCACGTCAACCTCCGCATAATCGCCAAGACGCTTGATGTGGGCGGCATCCAGCGACTCGCGCAGCATTTGAAATTCGCCAACTTCAAGAAAGAGAGAGGTCCACTTCATTTCTTGATTGGCGTGACGCTCAGGAAGATGGGATATCGCTCGCGATAAGTCTTCAATGTTCGGCAGCTCTTGCCCGTTTCTAACTTCGAGCGTGCGCAATTGGCCCATCTTGCCTTGATCTCTATTGCGGCCGTCGGCCAGCAGCAGGAGCACTTCCTGCTGAATCTCAGGGAAAACAAGTTCCCTAAACGCGATCACGAGCACTTCGTCAAAGAGCGCGGGCAGGCGATGCCGCAACTCTGCGGCGTATTGCACTTGAAGCAGTTCGGCTGGCACCACCATAGCCAACCTCCCTCCTTGCTTCAGCAACTCGGCCGACAAGGCGACGAATGCTGCCCATGCATTGGCTAATCCATTCGGCCTATAGCCAAAAGCGTTCAACATGCTGAACGCTAGGGCGCGCTCACGCTTGTCGAAATACTGAAATCGCACAAACGGCGGATTTCCGATGACTGCATCAAATTTCTCCGCAGCCTTCAGGTCTTGAAAAAATCGAAAGAAACTCCCGCAACGCCAGTCGATGGTTGGGGCCTTGCTCAATGGCCTGTTTTGCGCTTTTTCCAGCTCTTCTCCGACGATTTCAACGGCCGTAACCATGCCCGTTTCGCCCAAACGGGCTGCGGCGGAAACGACTATATTCCCGTCACCGCAACTTGGCTCCAGCACACAATCGTTGGGGTGGCGGATTGCCCATTTTGCAAGATAATCGGAGAGTTGCTGGGGGGTGTAATAGCCGCCCCTTAGCTTCCGCTCGCCGGGGTTTTTCTTATTGTTCTTGAACGGCTCGTTAGCAGAATCCATCCTTGGTGAAGCGACCGTATTCATGTCGTATGCGGCGGCAAGTGCTGGTAGCGATCAGCATAACTCACGTAGATTCGGTCGGGCATTGAGCCAAGGGAAACTACAGATGCAGAAGGTGGCGTCTCGCCGTCCAATTGGCCGGTATGGGGATCCCATATTACCAATGCGATCGCCTCTGCCAGGTGGTGCTGGTCCAATTCATCTTTCCTTGAGCCCAGACGCTCCAGCGTGGTCGTGATCGCGCGCCGTTGCCGTGCCGAGAGCGCATGAAACGCAACTGCGGGCAGAGCAATAATGAAAGCAACAATGCAGAACGGAAAACGAATATGCACAGTGGCGGCCTCCGAGGCCAAATCGTTAACCATGTTCTGCCAGTTTTTTCTGATGCTGGACTCGTCATTCAACGTCTTGCTGTCAAACACAATTCGGGGGCCATCCGGACGGTAGGCAGCGTCATAATTCTGCGGTCGAATTCCGCCAATGACTCGTGTTGTCCCTACTTCCACGCAATCCGGATGTGGTGGCGTAAGAGCGCCGTGGCGTGGTAGCACCACATCAATGCCGCCCAGCATTTGGGCCAATGCATTCCCGAATGCAAAATCAAAAACACGCCCGAATTCCATTCCTTGCTTCTTGTTGAAGCGCTCGGCATTCTTTTGCTGTGCATGGTCCTCGCCTGGCACGCCACCATTAACGCCAAGCCAGCGCTGCCCCCAATCAGCCATAGTGGCTGCAGGCAGTTTGAGGGGTGGCATTTGCTGGATTTCAGCCAAACTTCAGTTCCCTGAAATCTCCGCAATATCGTTGCATTCAAGCTGTGACTGCTTGCTCATTCTTTCGGGGCCACCTCTTGCCACGGGGCAAATCATAACCTGCCGTATTGTTCTGAAAGCATGAAAATTGCCCGTGATTCATTAAATTTATGTAACACGCATATTACGTCGCCTTTGCGGACGAATAAGCCGATGGCCGTTCCGCTGAATCCAAGCCATGTCGAATGGGAAGGCAATCAGTGCCAGCACGGCATCCGTATCGCTGTTCGATGCCACTTCGCGAGCGAGTGCTGCCTCTGCGATTTCTCTGCTTACGCCCTGTCAATGTCGTTTCCACAAGCCAGCCAATAAACGCCGCAGGCATTGGCATTGCTAGCTTTCAGGCTGTAGGCCGCAGAAACATTGACGTTCCGGCTTTTGGAGGAAGCGCCCCGGCCAGGATTCGAACCTGGGACCTTCCGCTTAGGAGGCGGACGCTCTATCCAGCTGAGCTACCGGGGCGCGGCGGCATCCAGCATAAGCCATCGCGCCGAATTTCGTAAAACCGCTCAATCCTTGCGGCGGGATTGATAAAAGGCCGCGTTGCCCGCGCGCCTATGCCAAGCAGGCGGCTGCGGCGGGTCGCGTGAACATGCGCGCCGCCGCAGCCGGTTGAAGCGGGCGGAAAGCTAGAACGTGTAGCTGGCGCGGATGCCGAACTCGCGCGGATCGGGGTAGTACACGTTCGTTAAATTCGGAAACAACTGCGTGAACACCGGGCCGCCGCGGGGCGAAGAGCGGCCAGGCCATATGACTACGCTGATGCCGGTGAAATCGGGAGCGCTCAGCGCGCTGCGCGGCGTGTCATCGTCGAACAGGTTGCTCACGTAGGCCATCGCCGTCCATGGGCCGCGCGACACGCCCACCCGCACATCCGCCAGCATGTAGCTCTCGACTTCCAGCAGATTCCACTCGGTTTCCCAGCGCGAACTTTGGTACTGAACATCGAAATCCACCATGAACTCGGCGCCATTGGCCATGGGGGAACGCCAGGAAATGCCGGCGAATAGCTGATGCTGCGGCACGTCCTCGAGCTCGTTTCCGGTCAGGTCGATCAGGCAGGTGAAGTTGCCGCCAAGGGTCACCACCTCGCAGCTGCCGCCTCGCGCGGCATCGCCAACCGAATTGCCCAACTTGTTGAATTCGTCGTATTCGGAATCCAGCCAGGTGTAGCCCCAGCGCATCGTGAGGTTGTCGGTAAGGATCGCAGTGGTATCGATTTCAAAGCCCGTGATCTTGGCGGCGGAGGCATTCTCCGGGCGGGTGCCCAGAACCGCGCCTTCGCCGGGCGGCAGATACTGCGTGGTGATCTGTTTATCGCTGAAATCCTGGTGGAACACAGCGCCGTTGAAGCGCAGCCGGTTGTCCATCCAGCTGGTTTTCCATCCGAGCTCATAGACCGTGATTTCCTCGGCCTCGAAGCGGTACACCTCCGGATTGTCGTACCCCTGCGGCCCCACCAGCGTGCTGACTCCCGCAGGCTTCACGCCGCGCGAAACGGAGCCGTACCAAGTTTGCTCGTCCGACGGGCGGTAGCGCAGCACCAGCTTGGGAACCAAGTAGCTGTCATCAACCTCATCGGTGTTCTGCGGCCCTTCCCGCGGCACGAACACTTCCTGCGGTTTGCCGCCATCCCGCCAGAAGAGATTGCTGATCAGCGTGCTGCTATTGGGGCCGGAAATGTCCAGTTCCTCGCTCACGTAACGCGCCTCGAGACCCACGTCCCAAGCCTCGGTGAACTGCCAATCGACCAGGCCGTACACGGAGAAATGTGAGGTTTCCCGATCCCAAGGATGGTTGACCCGAGGGAGCTCGGTGCCCACGCGCGCCATCCAATGGCCGCAACTGATGGGCAGGGTCGGATCCATGGAGAACGGCGCCCGGAAGCCTTGCATGATGCAGGTAATCGAGTATTCGTCCAGGTGGGTGTCGTCGGCCCAGTGCAGCCCGCCAAATACCCAAGTCCAGGGGCCGTCGCCAGTGGATCTCAGCCGGATTTCCTGACTGAAAAGATCGGTCTTGGTTTCAAACTCGACTTCGCCCGCCACGCTGGTGCCGAATGGGCGAACCGGCGCGGATGCGTCGCCGATGCGCTGCGAATCGAAAAACTGCACCGACTCCACCGTGCCGACATGCGTGATGGAGGTCAGCAAGGCGCCGCCGAACTCGATTTCCGCGCGCAGATGGCCGCGCACCACGTCGCGGTTGGTTCCCGGATAATCCTCGCCGGTGCGCGGGTCGGGCGACAAGGTCAAGCTCAGCTCGTCGATGCTGGCGACCGGCCCAAAGGGCTGCTCCACTCCGGTTGCAAGCGGAGACCATACAACGCCAGCGCCCTCGCGCGGCGCCGGCAGGAACGTGCGCTGCTGGGACGCCGTGGATGCCGGGGGGCCGAACTCGTCGTCGGTGAACTCGAACCGGGCCGTCAGCCGCACTGAATCCGAAACGTCAAGCGCCGCCGTTAGCGTGGCGCCTACTCCTTCCTGGCCGCCAACCTCGGCACCGGTGATCTTGTTCTCGTAGAAGCCGTCCTCGCTCCAGACGGCCGCGTTGAAGCCCATGAAGAAATTATCGCCGAGCGGGCCGCTGGCCAGCGCGGTGAGTTCGTGCTTGCCCTGGGCTGAAACATCGACGGAGACCTTGGCCCGGCGCTCCTCGCTGGGGCGGCGGGTGACGTAATGGATGGCGCCGCCGAAAGCGCTGCGGCCGAAAAGCGCCGACTGCGGGCCGCGCACCACCTCGATGCGCTCCACATCGATCAGCCTGGGGTTCACGGTCAGCGAGCTGCCTGAGGTGCGGATGGCTTCGCCGGAAATATCCACGTCGTCCAGCAGCACCGCCACGTTGGGGCGTCCCCGGGTGGGCGAAAGGCCGCGCATGACCACGCGCACATCCTGCGGGCCGAAGCCTTTGTCGAAGATGATTCCCGCGCTCTGGCGAGCGATATCCTCAAGGCTTTCTATGCCCTGCACTTCCAGATCTTCCTGGCTGAAGGTGGTGATGCTTATGGGCACCTCCTGCAGCGATTCCTCGCGCTTGCGCGCCACCACCACGATTTCCTCGAGATCCTGCGCGTATATCGGAGCCGCCAGCGCGACCGCGCATACTCCCGGAATCAAGCATTTGAAGTGCTTCTTGCGGAGTTGTGTCATTTTGTACGGCCCCCAAGCAGCCAATACCAATTCCCCCGGATTGTGCCATAAGTGGATGGCCGGTTTCTTTTGTATAATCGCCCGCGCTTTGAAAGGCTCGCGCATCCCCGGTTTCTATCGCCTGACGCCGCGCGAGCGGGTTCAGACGGCTCATGAGCACGGCCTGCTGAGCGAAGCGGATTGCAAAGACCTGAACCGGGGGCGCACCACCTTGGACGCCACGCTCGCCGACCGGATGATCGAAAACGTGATTGGCGTGCTCGGCCTCCCGGTGGGCTTGGGGCTGAACTTCCTGATCAACGGGCGCGAATACGTGGCGCCTATGGCGGTGGAGGAGCCCTCGGTCGTGGCGGCGCTCAGTTCCGCCGCTAAGCTGGCGCGCGAAGCAGGAGGCTTCCGGGCCGAGTCCGACGATCCGGTGCTGATCGGACAGATCCAAGTGCTGAACGTTCCCGATCCGGCGCATGCGGCCGCCGACCTGCACTCGCGCCGCGAGGAAATCATCCGCCTGGCCAACAGCATTCACCCGCGCATGGTGGCGCGCGGCGGCGGGGTGGTGGATGTTGAGGTGCATCGCCGCGCGATGCCCGGCGGCGACGGGGAGATGCTGGTGCTGCATCTTTTGGTTGACACGCGCGACGCCATGGGCGCCAATCTGGTCAATAGCATGTGCGAAGGCGTATCGGCGCTGGTGGAAAGCATGAGCGGCGGACAAGTGTTCATGCGCATTCTCTCCAACCTGAGTGATCGCGCTCTGGCCCGCGCCGAAGTGGAAATTCCTCTGGAATTGCTGGCCCGCAAGGGGCAAAGCGGCGAGGATGTGCGCGACGGCATCGCCATGGCGGCCGAACTGGCTGCCGTGGATCCGTACCGCGCGGCCACCCACAACAAAGGCATCATGAACGGTGTGGATGCCGTCGCCCTTGCTACCGGCAACGACTGGCGGGCCTTGGAGGCGGGCGCGCATGCTTGGGCGGCGCGCCATGGCCATTACACGGCGCTGTCGAAATGGTGGAGCAACGACCAAGGCGCCCTTTGCGGACGGCTGGAGATGCCTATCAAGGTGGGCATCGTGGGCGGCTCGCAGGAAGCCAACCCGGCCACGCAGCTTTTTCTGCGCATGATGCGCGTGGAGTCGTCCCAGGAACTGGCGCAGGTGATGGCCGCCGTGGGCTTGGCGCAGAATTTCTCGGCGCTGAAGGCGCTGGTGACGGAGGGCATACAGGCGGGGCACATGACGCTCCACGCGCGCACTGTGGTGAAAGCCGCCGGAACGCCGCCGGAGCTGTTCGACCAAGTGCTGGAGCGGCTGATCGGCGATGGGGATGTGAAGGTCTGGCGGGCCCGGGAGGTGCTCGGCGAGCTGGAGCGGCAGCGCGAGCTTCCGGACATGGACGAGGCGGCCAGGAAACGCCTGGGCGTGGCCAGGGGCAAGCTGATCCTGCTGGGCGAGCATGCCGCGGTGTTCGGGCAGCCGGCGCTGGCCTGCCCGGTTCCGGTTCATGTGCGAGCTCAAATCAGCGACAGCGAAGACGGCATTCACATGGTGGTTCCCGCGTGGGGCTTGGAATACCGGTTGGCGCCCGGCCGCAAGCGGCGCCCTTGGGAGCGCTCGGCCTACCAGATCCTCGAGGAGCTCGGCCTTGAGGACGAGCACATGCGCATTTCGGTGTTCTCGGACCTGCCGCGCGGCATGGGGTTGGGCTCGTCGGCCGCCATGGCGGTGGCCATCATCCGCGCCATGAGCAAGCGTTTCAAGCTGAACCTGAGCGTTGAGCGCGTCAACGAGATTGCTTGGCAATGCGAGCAGTTCGCGCACGGCTCGGCCAGCGGCGTGGACAACACGGTGTCGGCCTACGAAACCACCATGCTCTACCGCAAGGGCGAGCCGCCCGAGGTCCGGCCGGTGATCGCCGGCGCCGACACTTGGCTGGTGATTGGGATCAGCAGCGAGGAAAGCCTCACCGCCGTGACCGTGGAAAATATCAATTCGGCGCGGAGCCTCAACCCCGGCCCCTACGACCGGATATTCAAGGAGATCGGGGACTTGGTGGAGGAAGCGCGCAGCTGTCTGGAGCAGGGGCGGCTTGAGCAGCTGGGCGACCTCATGAACATCAACCATGGCTTGCTCAACGGGCTGCAACTGTCCACGCCCGAACTGGAGCAGCTGGTGGATGCCGCGCGCATGGGCGGCGCGCTGGGCGCCAAGCTGACCGGCGGGGGAGCAGGCGGCGCCATGGTGGCCTTGTGCGCCGAATCCTGCGGCCCGGTCCGCGACGCCCTCGAAAAGGCCGGCGCCAAAACCATTTCGCTGAAGCTTGCCGCCGGCGGAGGGCAGGTGGAGCTGGTGCCGTGAGCAGCCCCGAAAACCTGGTGCTGGTGGATGCAAACGACCGGCGGACCGGCGTGGCGGAAAAGATGGAGTGCCATGTGGGCGACGGCCTGCTTCATCGCGCCTTTTCGGTGTTCATCTACAGTCCGGACGGGCGCGTTCTGCTACAGCAGCGCAGCGCCGCGAAACCGCTCTGGCCCCTATACTGGTCGAATGCCTGCTGCGGGCATCCCCGGCCCGGCGAGGCGGTGCGGCGAGCCGCCAGACGGCGCACCCGGGAGGAATTCGGCA
This sequence comes from Candidatus Foliamicus numerosus, assembly GCA_028285945.1. Classification (GTDB taxonomy): domain Bacteria; phylum Pseudomonadota; class Gammaproteobacteria; order Steroidobacterales; family Foliamicaceae; genus Foliamicus; species Foliamicus numerosus. The sequence goes on from JAPYNE010000022.1 coordinate 147,813, forward strand.
TTGATTGCCAACCGCGGTTCCTCTACAAGTTCCGCTACCAGGCGCGATACTCCGAGCATCTCTCCGAACACGAGCTCTGCCATGTCTTCGAGAGCGACCACGGCGGCGACCTCAATCCGGACCCTGCGGAAATTGCCGCTTGGCGCTGGGTTGCTCCGGATGCGCTAACCCGCGAGGTCGAAAGCCACCCCGAACGCTTCTCCCCTTGGATGAAGCTCGAGTGGGCCGAAATCCGCCGCCGAAACCGCTCATAAGGCTTGCTGGCCGCACAGGAGAATCCCCGCCCTGTGCTCATCCCCGCCTCTTGGGCGGCGCATGAATCCGTTTTTAGGGATTGGTGGGGGTGCTGTCTTGTTCCCTTGCCCTCTGATTGGCCCTTGCCTCTTGGGAGGCGCATGAACCTATCCATGAGGATTGGCTGGGCGTGCTTTCTTGCTTCCTCGCCCTCTGCTTGCCACTGCCTCGCGGGAGACGCATGAATCCGTTCTTGGAGATTGGCTGGGGGTGCTGTCTTGTTTCCTCGCCCTCTGCTTGCCCCCGCCTCGCGGGAGACGCATGAACCCATCCTTGGGGATTGGCTGAAGGTGCTGTCTTGTTTCCTCGCCCTCTGCTTGCCCCCGCCTCGCGGGAGACGCATGAACCCATCCATGGGGCTCGGCTGGGGCATCCTGCCCCAGACGCTCCCGCGAGGCGGGGGCAAGCAGAGGGCTTTAGCGGGCGCGGGCCCGGGGATTGCGCCTGCTAAAGGCCTCCTGCGCATTCCCTTATCCCGGAACTTGTGGCGGCAGTGCGCGCCAATCGCTTGGCGCGCACACCGCCACAGAGCCCACAGGGATGTGCTTGCCGGCGTCTCCGGGACAAGGGAATGCGCAGGAGGCCGAGGGGCTGGCAGCTTTCCTAAGGAGCCCGCATGGATGCGCTTGCCGGCATCTCCGGGGAGGCAGGACGGCGAGCAGCCGGAGGGTTGGCAGCTCCTAAGGAGTTCGAGGAGTGCGCTGGCGGGACGGAGGCGGCGGTCAGGAGTGGATGCCGCCTAGGGCGAGGGTCGCCGGATCGAGGATTTTCGCCAGTTCCTTCTTTGAGAGGTCGGTTTCATCAGCTGCCACCTCGAGAATCGGACGGCCTTCGGCGTAGGCCTTCTTGGCGATTGCCGCCGCCTTGTCGTAGCCGATGATCGGATTCAGCGCGGTCACCAGGATCGGATTGCGCTCCAGCACGCCTCGAAGCCGCTTCTCATCGACCGTGAACCCTGCGACCGCCTTGTCCGCCAGCATGACGCAGGCCCGCGACAGGATCAGGATGCTTTCCAGCATATTGCGGGCAATCATCGGCAGCATCACGTTGAGCTGGAAATTGCCGGCCTGCGCGCCCACCGTGATCGCCGCATCATTGCCGATCACCTGGGCCGCCACCTGCATGACGGATTCACAGGCCACCGGGTTGACCTTGCCGGGCATGATGCTGGAGCCCGGCTGCAGCGCCGGAAGCTCAATCTCGCCCAAACCGGCCAGCGGCCCGGAATTCATCCAGCGCAAGTCGTTGGCGATCTTCATCAAGGCCACCGCCAAGACCTTCAGCTGCCCGGACAGCTCAACGACCGTTTCCTGGCCGGCAAGGGCCGCGAAGCGGTTTTCCACGGGTTCAACCACAAACCCAGTCTTCTCGCTGATCCATCGGCAGGCATGCCCCGCCATGTCCGGATTGGCGTTAATGCCGGTGCCGACCGCCGTGCCGCCCAGCGCAATTTTGCGGAGCCGTGTTTCCAGCACGACCGCAATCCGGTCGGAGCAATCGCGCGCTTGCGCCGCCCAGCCCCCCATTTCCTGGCCGAGCGATATGGGCATGGCATCCATCAGATGTGTGCGCCCGGTCTTGATTAAGTCCTTTAATTCCTCGGCCCGGCCTTCGATGGCATCGGCCAAGTGGCCCAAGTCTGGCAGAAGCCTTTCCTTCACTTCCAAGCCGGCGGCCAGATGAAGCGCCGAGGGAATCACGTCGTTGCTGCTCTGCCCCATGTTCACGTGGTCGTTCGGATGCACCTTGAGCCGGGCGCCGCTCGCCACGTTTGCGATCACCTCGTTGGCGTTCATGTTGCTGCTGGTTCCGGAGCCGGTCTGAAACACGTCCACGGGGAAGTGCTCGTCGAAAATGCCGTGCATGACCCGATCGGAGGCGTTGATGATGGCGGTGGCCCGCGCCTCGTCGAGCAGGCCCAAGCCCCTGTTCGCCGCCGCGCACGCGCCCTTGATGAGGCCCAGCGCCCGGATGAACGCCCGCGGCATAACCTTGCCGCTGATCTGAAAGTTTTCGACGGCGCGCTGGGTGCCGGCGCCCCAAAGCGCGTCAGAAGGCACTTTCAACGTTCCCATGCTGTCGCGTTCCGTTCTGAATTTGGCCATCGGCATTTCCCGGTGAAGTATGATGCGCGCTTGGTGGAGTATAGCCGCGCACTTAAGATGTTTCCGCATCCAGGCCCCGAACATTCCCTTAATGCGTTGGGGCCGCTGGATGGACGCTACGCGGCCGCCGTGCGGCCTTTGGCCGCATTGTTTTCCGAAGCGGGGCTGATCCGGCAGCGTCTGAAGGTTGAGCTGGCTTGGCTGAAGGCGTTGTGCGCGGAGCCGTCGTTCGCTCCCGCAGGGCCGCTTGAGGAAGACGAAAGCGCTTTTCTTGACGCCTTGGAAGGCGGCTTGGGGCTTGACGCGGCCGAGCGCGTGAAGGCGCTCGAACGGGAAACGCGCCACGACGTGAAAGCGGCGGAACTGTACTTGGCCGAGCGTTTCAACGAGCACGCCGCGCTTGGAGCGCGCATCCCGATTCTTCATTTCGCCTGCACCAGCTGGGACATCAACAGCAGCGCCTACGGGGTGATGCTCAAGCAGGCGCGCGACGAAATCCTGCGCCCTGCCCTGGGCAGCGTGGCTGCCCGGCTCGAATCCATGGCCCGCGAGCATGCCGGCCAGCCGATGCTGGCGCGCACCCACGGGCAGCCGGCAAGCCCCACCACGCTGGGCAAGGAGCTGGCGGTTTTCGTTCACCGCCTCAAGCGCCAGCGGGCGGTTTTCGATCGCATCCCGGTGCTGGCCAAGTGCAGCGGCGCCACCGGCAACTACAACGCCCACTACGCGGCCTGCCCGCAAGTGGACTGGCCGGATTTCAGCCGCCGCTTTTTGGCGGGCCTGGGGCTGGAGCAGAACCCGGTCACCACGCAAATCGAGCCGTACGACTGGCTTTCCGAGTACTGCGACGCGCTGGCGCGGATCAACCGCATTCTTATCAATTTCAGCCGCGACGCTTGGACCTATGTGTCGCTCGGCTATTTCCGGCAGAAGGCCGTGAGCGGCGAGGCCGGCTCATCGACGATGCCGCACAAGGTGAACCCCATCAATCTGGAAAACGCCGAGGGCAACTTGGGGCTGTCCAATGCGCTGCTGGCCCATTTCTCCTCCAAGCTCCCTATCTCCCGCCTGCAGCGGGATTTGAGCGATTCCACCGTGCTGAGGAATCTGGGCGTGGCCTTAGGGCACGCTCTGCTGGCCTTCACGGAAGTGGGCAAGGCGCTGGAAAAAATTTCGCCCGATCCGCAACGGATGGCGGCGGACTTGGACGGCGCCTGGGAAACGCTCACCGAAGCCGTGCAAACCGTGATGCGCGCCCACGGAATGCAGGATGCCTACGAAAAGCTAAAGAGTTTCTCAAGAAATCAAAATGTTACACAAACTTCCTTACATGAGTTTATAAGAGAAATCGAACTGCCGGAGGCGGTGCGCGATGAACTTCTGGCGCTCACTCCGGCCCGCTACACGGGCATTGCCGGAGCGCTGGCGGAGTGAGCGCCTGGCATGACCGGCATGGTGATGGTGGCGCTTTCCGGCGGAGTGGATTCCGCAGTGGCGGCCTTGCGCCTGCTCGATGCGGGCCATCGGGTGGAGGCCTTGCACATGACCAACTGGGAGGAGCCGGACGGAAGCTGCCCCGCCGCGGATGACCTGCGGGCGGCCGAGGAGGTCGCGAACGAACTCGGCCTTGTTCTTCATCGCCTGAACTTCGCCGAGGAGTACCGGCGGGAGGTGTTCGAGTCCATGCTCAGCGAATGCCGGGCGGGGCGCACGCCCAACCCCGATGTGGGCTGCAACCGCCGCATCAAGTTCGGGGCCTGCCTGCGCATGGCCGGGCGGCTGGGCGCGGAACGCCTCGTGACAGGGCACCACGCCCGGCTGGACCACGCCGGCAAGAGCATCCGGCTGTTGCGCGGCCAGGACCGCAAAAAAGACCAAACCTATTTCCTGCACGCGGTGCGCGGCGAGGCGTTGCAGCGCTGCCTGTTTCCGGTGGGCGAGCTGGACAAGGCGGAAGTGCGCGCGGTTGCGCGCCGGCGCGGGCTGCCGAACTACCGGCGCCCGGACAGCACAGGCATCTGTTTCGTGGGCGAACGGGCCTTCCCGCAATTCATCGCCCGGCATATCCCGGCACGGCCCGGGCCGATCGTGACGCTAGCCGGCGACCGCGTGGGAGAGCACGCCGGACTGGCCGCCTATACGATCGGCCAGCGGCGGGGCTTGGGGCTAGGCGGCATGAAGGGCCGCGGCTCCGAACCTTGGCATGTGGTGCGCAAGGACCTGCGCGCCAATACGCTGGTTGTGGCGCAAGGACACGACCATCCTCTGCTCTACAGCCGCCAGGTCATGGTGCGCGGTCTGCGTTGGATCAACGAGGCGCCGGACGCGCTTGCAAACGGCATGCGCCTGAGCGCCAAGACGCGCTACCGCCAGAACGATGCCGATTGCCGCGCCCGTCTGCTGGCGCCCGACCGCTGCCTAGTGCGGTTCGACAGCCCGCAATGGGCCGTCACGCCGGGGCAGTACTTGGTGTTCTATAACGGCCAGGAATGCCTGGGCGGCGGGGTGATCGAACGCGCCGAAGCGTAACCGGAGAACCAGGCGGCAGCGCACCGCTGCCCGGCTGCTGTCAGGTCTCCTGGAGGCGGTTCAGTTCGCGGCGGAAACAGCGCAGCGTGGTGGGCGCCAGCGATAGCACGATCGTGCCGTAAATGAGCGGCACGGCAGCGAACGCCAGCGCCAGGCTCTTGGCGCCCGTCACGCCCGGCAGCAATGATTCCAGAAACGCATCGAACGCCGCGAAACCGGTGCCGCCATTGAACCAGTCGGACAGCCAACCCACGGTGGACGGCCCCAGCAAAAGGCCGGTAATGCTGATGGCCATGTAATAAACGGCGGAGATCTGGCCGCGGAATTGGGCCGGCGTAATCATCAGCAACGCGGTGAGGCCGGTGGCGGTGGTGGTGGCGATGCCCATCAGGCTGACGCCCATCACAATGAACGCCGAGGTCGTGCCCGGCATCAGGGCGATCAAAACCCCGGTGGGCACGAAAACAAATGCGCCCGCCACTGCGATCAGCAGCGGGGCGATGTCATGCCCCCTCCTGACCAGGTAATCCGACAGCGCGCCGGCGGCGAAAACGGTTCCCGGCGCGCACACCAGCGTGACCACGGCCTTGATCTGGGCGAACTCCGGCGTGTCCATGCCCCAAGTTCGGGAAAACACCGGCGCCATCCAGAAATGCGTGTACGCCACCGTGGTCATCAGGCAGAACGGCAGCACAAACGTAAGGAATGTGCTCCAGCGCGAAAATAAATACCGGAACATGTGCCAGGGCGCGGTGGAAGCGCCTTGCTTGACATCGCGGCGCACGGGCTCGCGCACCGTCAGCATCACCAGCGCCAGCAGCAGGCCGGGCAGCCCCACGATGATGAAGACCGCCTGCCAAGGCCTGACGGCGCCCACCAGCGGCCAGTTCAGGACCTCCACGCCGCGCAGCGCGGCCAGCAGGGCGCCGATCCCGTAATAGGCGAAGGCGGTGCCCAAGGACAGCGCCGTGGAGTACACGGCTATGGCCTTGCCGCGCTTCTCCTTGGGGAAGCTGTCGGCAACCATCGACATGGTGCAGGGGCTTAAAGCCGCCTCGCCCACGCCCACGCTCATCCGCAGCAGGAACAACTGCAAATAGTTGCCCGCCAAGCCGCACAGCGCAGTGGCGCCCGACCACAAGGCAATGGCGCAGCTCACCAGTTTCACGCGGCGCGTGCGGTCCGCCAGCCAGCCCAGCGGCAGGCCCATGGTGGCGTAGAAAATTCCGAAAGCCAGCCCCAGCAACAGCCCCATCTGACCGTCGCTTAAATTGAGATCGGCCTTGATCGGCTCCACCAGCAGGCCGATCACGGTGCGGTCGATATAGGAAATGAAGTAGGCCAGGGTGAGCAGCGCCACCATGTACCAGGCTCTTGCCGGACGCGGATACGGCGCTTTGTCGGGGCTGTTCATAAATGGCTGACCTCCGTCGGCGGGCTCTCCTCTCACGCTGTAGCACTTTACACCCATGTTGCGCCTTATGCTCCGCAAAGCGCGTGAACCGCGCCGGCGCCGCGCGGCGTGCTATGATGCGGGGCAAGAGCAGCCAGCCCTTGCATGGAGCAAATTCCCATGGCCAGCGATTCAAGCGACCGCCCCGATGCGCTGCCATGCCCGGACGACTTAACGGAACCCGCGTCGACGAAGAGGCCCGCCACTTACCAGGATGTCCTTGACGCGCCGCCCAATAAGGTGGCCGAAGTTCTGGGCGGCGCCCTCTACACTTCCCCCCGGCCCGCCTCGCCTCATGCCGGCGCCGCTTCGGGGCTGGGCGCCACCCTCGGCAATCCTTTCCAATACGGTCGGGGCGGCCCCGGCGGCTGGTGGATCATTGACGAGCCAGAGCTGCATTTGGGCGACGATATCATGGTGCCCGACCTGGCCGGATGGCGGCGCGAACGCATGCCGGAATATCCTGATGTGCCCTATTTCTTGCAAGCGCCGGATTGGATTTGCGAAGTGCTCTCGGCATCCACCCGGACGCTGGATGAGGGCATGAAGCAGGCTATCTATGCCCGCGAAGGCGTGCCGCATCTCTGGTTTGCGGAACCGCGCGAGCGTTGGCTGGCCGCTTACGCCTTGCGCGGCAAGCGCTACGCCCTGCTCCGCAAGCTGGCCGGCAACGCCTCCGTGTCGCTGCCCCCCTTCGAGGCCATCGCCTTCAACCTAGGCGACCTATGGCTCACCACCCCGCGCTAGCCTAGGCATCGACCGCGCCGACGCCGCCGGTATTGCGATCAGATGCTGGCCGGCATGAGCAGCTCTCATTGAAATTGACGCTGTCGCCTTTACAGATATAGGATCAGAGTAAGGAGGAGCGGTAGCTATGCAGGTAAAGATCACCTCAAAACGGCAAGTCACTTTTCCGAAGCGCGTGCTTGACGAGCTGGGCGTAGGGCCTGGCGACCGCTTGGAGCTGGTGGCCAGCGCGCAGGGCTTCCTCCTGCGCCCGCGCCGCATTGATCACTCGCTTTTGGGAACGCTGGGCGACAAGATATCCAATACTCACCCGCCTTTCGATATCCGGGCTTTCAGAGACCGCCGGGAGCAAGGGCATGGCCCTTCTGTACGGGATTGACACGTCGATTCTGGTCAGGCTGGTGGCGCGAAAGCCACAGCGTGAGTTCGAAGCGTGCGTCCGCCAACTCGCGGGGCTGGCGGAGGAGCGCGGCTGCCGCCTGCTTGTTTCCAATCAGGCCATAGGCGAAGCCTACGCAGCTCTCATGCATCACTATGCGATCAGCAGCCGGAATGCCAAGGCAGGGCTTTCGGATACGCTAACCAGCGGCCTCGTCGAGCCTCTTAACGGAAAAACAGCGCTTGAGGCTCTGGCGGCTTCCAGCGCGCCCGGCCTGTTCGACCGCCTGATCGCCGACGACTACGCGAAAGCAGGCTTGGAAACGCTGACTCTGGACCGCAAGATGGCATCACTTCCCGGCACTAGGCTTCCCTGAGCAAGCTGTCCGCCCCATCACTGGAAAAGAACGCGCTCGGGGAGGGAGCGAATGTTGATGAATACATTGACGAGATTCGCGGGAAGTGATCACTACCCTAGGCCGCGAGCCAAGCCGCTTCTTTTTGAATGGATAGGAGCGGAATGAAAAAGCTGCTGAACGGCGCGCCGGAAACCCGCTCTGCGGACGCCATCGACGAGAACATTGACCGGCTCAAGGCTCTTTTCCCCGAAGCGTTCGCGGAGGGCAAAGTCGATTTCGATGTGCTCCGGCAGCTGCTCGGCGATGCAGTGGACGACAGCGACGAGAAGTACGGCCTCAACTGGCACGGCAAGCGCCACGCCCGGCAACTCGCGCTCACCCCCTCCACCGGCACGCTGCGCCCCTGCCCCGACGACAGCGTCGATTGGGACGCCACGCAGAACCTTATGATCGAAGGCGACAACTTGGAGGTGCTCAAGCTCCTCCAGAAAAGCTACGCCGGCAAAGTAAAGCTCATCTACATCGACCCGCCCTACAACACCGGCCACGACTTCGTTTACTCAGACAACTACCGCGATACTATAAAGAACTATCTGGAACTTACTGGTCAAATTGACGGCGAGAATCGAAAACTGTCATCAAATGCCGAGTCTTCGGGTCGGTTCCACACTGACTGGCTCAATATGATCTATCCACGCTTGCGATTGGCGCGCGATCTTCTGGCAAAGGATGGCGTAATTTTCATTAGTATTGATGAGACTGAGCTTCCGAACTTGCGTCTTGTGATGGACGACGTTTTTGGTAGCGAGAATCAGGTAGTAACTTTGACGGTACTTTGTAATCCGAGAGGCCGCGCACAAGACAAGCACTTTGCTACAACTCACGAATACCTTGTTTGCTATTCTCGATCAATACTAGAGAAAGGCGCTTTTGAGGTACCGAAGGACTTGGATCAAATTCAGAAAGAGTATTCCCATACAGACGACCGAGGACGGTACAGGCATCTTGAGCTAAGGAACACTCACAGGGAATTTGGAAAACATAACCGACCAAACTTGTACTACCCGCTGTTCGCAGCCGAAGACGGAACAGTTAGCACGAAGGCAGGCAAAGGCCGCACTCAGGTCTTTCCTGACTGGAATGACGGATTCGAGGGCTGCTGGACTTGGGGTTTGCCTAAGGTAAGGGCAAACCTTAATGAACTGCTTGCCCGCAAGGTCTCTGGAAGAACCAAGATATATGTAAAGGACCGTGCTGAAGGCGCAACTCGTATGCTCAAAACGATTATGACGGACAAGGCATACGCTACCGACAAAGGCCAGAAAACCTTCAACGAGTTGTTTGAGACAAAGATAAAAATCTTCGAATCTCCTAAATCCCTGAGGTTTTTGTCCGACTTGATCGCCACTCGAACCAACGAAAAGGACACCGTAATGGACTTTTTTGCCGGATCAGGAACTGCTGCCCATAGCGTGATGGCACTAAATGCCTCTGACGGTATTCAAAGAAAATTTCTTCTGGTGCAACTTCCCGAGCCGACGAGACGTAAAGACTACGGGACCGTTTCTGAGATTACGAAGGAGCGGCTTCGGCGCGCAGGTGCAAAGATCAAGGAAGAAAATCCGGACTACGAGGGCGATCTCGGCTTTCGCGTGTTCAAGCTCGACCAATCCAACATCCGCGCCTGGGATCCGGCGCCGGATGATCTGGAAAGCGCGTTGCGGGATGCCATCGACCATATCAGGCCCGGGCGCACCGAGCAGGACATCCTCTACGAGCTGCTGCTAAAGCTGGGCTTGGATCTTTGCGCGCCCATCGAGACGCGCGAGGTCGCCGGCAAAACCGTTCACTCGGTGGGCGGCGGAACGCTGATCGCCTGCCTTGACGAGCGCATCACGAGCGAGGATGCCGAGGCGCTAGCCTCCGGCATCGCCGACTGGCATGCGGAGGCCACGCATGGCAGCGACGCCACCGTCATATTCCGCGACAGCGCCTTCGCCGACGACATCGCCAAAACCAATGTCGCCGCCATCCTCAATCAGCGCGGCCTGAAAAACGTCCGCAGCCTTTAGGCGGTTGATGGCAGTAAACTATGAGAAAGCACGAGCGCCTGTTGCAAACCATCCTCCGGGGACGCTCGGATGCGAACATTCGCTTCGCGGATTTGCGCGCCCTGCTGCTCCACCTTGGTTTTTCCGAGCGGATCCGGGGAAGCCATCATCTTTTCGACAAGGACGGCATTGTAGAAATTCTCAATCTTCAGAGCAGAGGCGGGCAAGTTAAACCTTATCAGGCGAGGCAGGCTAGAAATCTGCTTCTGAAATACAAATTGGGAGATGAAAACTAATGCACAAATACGAAATCATTCTCTATTGGAGCAATGAAGACCAGGCTTTCATCGCTGAAGTGCCGGAGTTGCCTGGGTGCATGGCGCACGGCGCAGATCAGCAAACCGCCTTGCTAAACATTAACGACGCGATGGAATTTTGGATCGACCGGGCCCGGGAGCTGGGGCGTCCGATCCCGGAGCCCAAGGGCGAACGCCTGATGTTCGCTTGACCCCTAGCTCGCCCAAATCGAGCCATCAGGGCGGAAAGAAAAACATATCCGCAAAGGTGTATAGTCGGTGTATGTCACGCACGAACGTTGATATTGACGATGCGGCCTGCTCGGAAGTGATGCGCCGGTTCCAGCTTGCGACCAAGAAACAGGCGGTGAATCTAGCACTGCGGACGCTGGCTGCCGAGCCGATGACCAAGAAGGAAGCTCGGTCTTTGCGCGGGAGCGGGTGGGATGGCAGTCTTGAGGTCATGCGCGCAACACGCTCGCCTTGATCCTGATCGACACCTCCGCTTGGATTGAATTCCTGCGCGACACCGGGTCTTCGGTTTGCAACCGGGTTGATGCGCTGATTGATCGCTAGCGCGTTGCCGATGAAACTGCGCTTCGAGCCTGATCTCGACTTTCAGCGGCAGGCGATCGAAGCCGTTTGCGGCTTGTTCCGCGGGCAGGAGATTTGCCGCACGGAGTTCACGGTGGCGCCAACCGCGCAGGCTTCGCTGGCGTTGCCGGGAAGCGCGGAGAGCGAGTTCGGCGTAGGCAACAGGCTCACCTTGCCCGACGATCGCATTCTGGCGAACCTCAACCACATCCAGCTTCGCAACGGCCTGCCGCCGTCGCCGGGTCTCGATTCAGACAACTTCACGGTGGAGATGGAAACGGGCACCGGCAAGACCTACGTGTATCTGCGCACCATCCTGGAGTTGAACAAGCGCTTCGGATTCACCAAGTTCGTGGTCGTGGTGCCTTCCGTGGCGATCAAGGAAGGGGTTTACAAGTCGTTGCAGATCACCCGCGAGCATTTCCGCTCGCTGTACTCGGGGGCGCCGTGCGAGTACTTCCTCTACGATTCGGCCAAGCTGGGCCAGGTTCGCAATTTCGCCGCCAGCGCCAGCGTCCAGATCATGGTGGTGACGGTGGGCGCAATCAACAAGAAAGCCGTGAACAATCTCTACAAGGACAGCGAGAAAACCGGCGGCGACAAACCCATCGACCTCATCAGGGCCACCCGGCCCATTGTGATCGTGGATGAGCCGCAGAGCGTGGACGGCGGCCTCAGGGGCCAGGGCCGGAAGGCGCTCGCCGAAATGAATCCGCTTTGCACGCTGCGCTATTCGGCCACGCATGTCGATAAGCACCACATGGTTTACCGGCTGGATGCGGTCGATGCCTACCAGCGCAAGCTGGTCAAGCAGATCGAAGTGGCGGCGGCCACGGTTGAAGGCGCGCACAACCGGCCCTATGTGCGGCTGGTTTCGACCCGCAACAAGCGCGGCGTCATTAGCGCAAAGGTTGAGTTGGACGTGCAAGGCGCCGCTGGGCGGGTGCGGCGCGGCGAAACGACGGTGCAGGACGGCGACGACCTTGAGGAGGAAACAGGCCGCGCCGTCTATCGCGGCTGCCGCATTGGAGAAATCCGGGTTGGCGGAAGCAGCGCCTGGAACATTGAGCTACGAACCCCCGCCGGCGAGCATTATCTCCGCGAGGGCGAGGCTTTCGGCGATGTGGACGCGGGCGCCGTTGCGCGTCAAATGATCCGGCGGACGATCAGGGAGCATCTGGAAAAAGAGCAGCGCTTGCGGCCTCAAGGCATCAAGGTTCTGAGCTTGTTCTTCGTGGATTCGGTGGCAAGTTACCGCCGCCACGACGATGCCGGAATCGCACAAAAGGGCGATTTCGCCCTTGCCTTTGAAAAGGAGTATCGGCTCTTGGCGGGAAATCCTGATTTCACGGCTGTATTTGATGAGCCGGGGGTGTCATCGAATCCCGAAGACGTGCATGAAGGCTACTTCTCCATCGACAAGAAAGGCGGCTGGACGAACACGACCGAGGGCAACCAAGCCGGACGCGAGAACGCCGAGCGCGCCTACAACCTGATAATGAGGGACAAGGAGCGGCTGCTGAACCTCGACGAGCCGCTGCGGTTCATCTTCTCGCATTCGGCGCTGCGCGAGGGCTGGGACAATCCCAACGTATTCCAGATTTGCGCGCTGCGCGATATGCAAAGCGAACTTCAACGCCGACAGACCATCGGGCGCGGCCTGCGCCTATGCGTCAACCAGCAAGGCGAGCGGCTGCGCGGTTTCGACGTGAACACGCTCACCGTGGTCGCCAGGGAGAGCTACGAGGAGTTCGCCGAAAACCTGCAACGCGAAATCGAGGAGGACACGGGATTCCGTTTCGGCGTTGTGGCGCCTCACCAATTCGCGCAAATGACGGCAGCCGACGGCGACGGGCAAACGAAAATTCTCGGTTTCGATCAATCGAGGGTGCTATACGAGCATTTGCGCGGCGCGGGCTATGTGAATTCGCAGGGGCGCATACAGAACAGCCTGCGCGAGGCGCTGCGGGATGAAAGCGTGGTTCTGCCAACTGAATTTGCCGCTCATCAGGCGGCGATCGTCGCCATTCTGCGCAAAGCAGCCGGACGATTGGAGATCAGGAACGCGGACGAGCGGCAAACCGTGCGCACGCGCCAAGCCGTGCTCGACAGCGCTGGATTCAAGGCCTTGTGGGATCGCATCAAGCACAAGACCACCTACCGCGTGGATTTCGATAACGAGGCCCTGTTGCAGGAATGCGCGAAGACGTTGCGCGACGATCTTTCAATCCCCGCAACCCGGTTGCAGTGGCGCAAGGCTGATGTCGGCATCGGCAAAGCAGGCGTGGAGGCCACCGAAAAAACCGGAAGCCAGACAATCAGGCTCCGCGAGGATGCCATCGAGCTGCCTGATTTGCTCGCCGGGCTTGAGAGCCGCACGCAACTGACGCGGCGCAGCCTCGCTCGAATCGTCATCGATAGCGGCCGATCGAGCGATTTCAAGCGCAACCCGCAGGCATTCATCGAGCAAGCCGCGCAAGCCATCAACAACTGCAAACGGGGGGCTTTGGTAGACGGCGTGAAATACCAGCGGGTCGGAGCCGACGCTTACTACGCGCAGGAGCTTTTCCATCAAAAGGAGATCAACGGCTACCTCAAGCAAATGCTTGATGCGAAGAAATCAATCTACGACAAGGTGGTTTACGAATCGGAAACCGAGAGGCGCTTCGCGGAAGATATGGAGAAAAGCATCCAGGTGAAGGTGTACGCCAAGCTGCCCGGCTGGTTCAAGGTGCCCACCCCGCTCGGCGGCTACAACCCCGACTGGGCCGTTTTAGTTGATGCGGACGGCAGCGAACGGCTTTACTTCGTGGTCGAAACCAAAGGAAGCGCCGATCAAGCCGACCTGCAGAGCAAGGAGCAGTGGAAGATCACGTGCGGAAAGAAGCACTTCGAGGCGCTTCAAGTCCGCGAGCCCAAAGTGCGCTACGAAGTCGCGACCCGCTTGGACGATTTGCTGGCCCGGGTTTGAAACGGCCTCGACGGACGCTCCCCTGTCCGCTTTAGCCGGCTTGCCCGCTGGGCATCAATCGCTTGGTTCGGATTGGACGGCGACTATGCGGCGGATAGCGGTGATGGGCGCTATTGCTATTGCTCCTGCTCGACCATTTCATACACCTCCACCATATGGCCGGTGGGGGCACGCAGCAGAATGGTCATGGCGCGGCCCGTGCGCGACGGACCGTAAGGCTTGATGATATCCGCGCCATGCTCCACGGCGCGGTCGTAAACGTCGGAGATATTCTTGCCCATATGCACCAGCACGACGCTGCCGTAGGCCGTTCCTGTTTCGGGCATTTCAAGCGTGGGGAAATCCGGCGTGTCCTCCACCATCAGCAGCGCGAACATCGCCCCCTCCTTGGACGTGAAAATAGTGAAGTAAGTGGTGGAATCCTCGTTCCAGCCGAGCGGATGGGAATAGCCCGTGCGCGGCTCCGGATCGCCGGCGTAGTCGAAGCCCATCACGTCCCTCCAGAAGGTGACGGACGGCTCAAGATCGGACAAGCGGGCCATCACCGCGGTGCGTATGAAGGTGGCGTAGCCCTCCTCCGCCTCATGGCTGTCGGCTTGGACGCCGGCGCAAACTAAAACGCCGGCAAGCATCAGAAGAAATTGACGCATGGATATGCTCCTGTTTCGGCTCATGCACAGTATAGGCGCACCTCTGCGCCGCGCCCCCGCCAAGCGTAATGGAACCTGCGGCAAGCGGCTTGGTGAAATATGCGGGCTAGGAATCGCCCTTGCCGCGCCGCAGCAGCAAAAGCAATGCGGGGCCCAGCATCAGAAGGCTCCCGGACAGCAGCAGCAGCGAGCGGTAGCTGCCGGTCTGATCGAAGGCGTAACCGAAGATCGGCGGGCTGATGGCGGTGATGACCGCAACGCCTACCACCAGCAGCGAATACACGCGGCCATAGGACTCAAGGCCAAACTCGCGGGCCGCCAGATACGACAGAGCGTCCCACTCCGCCCCGGCCGCCAACCCCAGGCAGAAGGCAGCAACGACCACAAGCCATACCGGCAGCGCCGGCAGAATCAGCAGGCCGCAGGTGATGGCGCCGCAGGCCATCGCCACGAAGGCCAGCCCCGGAGCCCAGAGCTTGTCCAGCAGATAGCCCACGCCCAGCCTTCCCGCCATCACGAACAGGCCGATCAGGCCGGTCAGCGCCCCGGCCTGCTCGGCGCCATAGCCGACATCCCGCAGGATCGGATTGAAACTGGAAATCAGCCCGGCAATGCCGAAAGTGGCGGCGCAAAATGCGATGGACATCAGCCAGAAGGCCCGGCTCTCGAAGGCCAGACGAAAGCCGCGGGCGCTCTTGGCGGGCGCGGCGCCGCTGCCCGATGCCGCCGCAGGGGCGGATGCATCGGCGGAAGCCGGCTTTGCAGGGGCGTCCCTGAGCCCCGCCACCACCACCGGAACGCCGATCAGCAGGATGGCCGCCGACAAACCGAAGCAGCCCGCCCGCCAATTGAAATTCTCAATGAGGGTAGCTACAAAAGGCGGGGCGGCAAAGGCGGTGAGGCCGCTGCCCATCAGCATAACGCCCAGCGCCAAGCCTCGCTTGCGCTCGAACCAGCCGGCCACCAATCGAGAAAGCGCGATGGCCGAGGCACCCATGCCCAGCATGGTGGCGACCGACCAGGCCGCATAGTAGCCATACAGCCAGCCGGTGCTCAGCCCGATGACCACCATGCCCAAGCTGTAGCCTACAGTGCCCACTATGACCAGCGCGCGCGCGCCGAAACGGTCGCACAGCCAGCCCACCAGCGCAGAGAGGCTGGCGGAGGTGAATGTGGCGACCGTGAAGCTGAATGCGACCTCGGCCCGCGACCAGCCGAACGCCTCGCCGAGCGGCACGGTGAACACGCCCACCACGTAGATCGGTATGGTGCCCACGCTGAACGCCTTGGCGATGACCGCAGCCGCCAGCGGCTTCCAGCCGCGGCGAAACTCGCCCCAGGGACTGATGGCATCCATGGCCTGAACATAAGCGCAGCGGCCAAGCGGAAGCAAGCGGCCCGGCCAGCCCCCGCCAGCGTGCCAGGCTGCTTCTGCTATGCCCGCGACGCGGCGCGCCGTAGAATACGGTCCCAATCCACTGGTTTGCAGCAAAGTAGTTCTGCCTTGAATCCCGCATCGCCTTCGCCGCCTCCCGTCCTTTTTGCCCGGCGCAGCGGCCGCAGTGCTGATCTGCATGAATAAAGAATGAATACAGGAAACATGGGCAGTCTCGAACTGGACGGTCGCTCGCACCGCTATTTCGACATCACTTCGCTGGGCTCGAACGCGGTGGCCAAGCTGCCCTTTTGCCGCAAGATCCTGCTCGAGAACCTGCTCCGCAACGCCGGGGAAGACACGCCTGCGGAAGGGCTGGTCGAAGCGCTGAGCGACCAAGCCGAACTGGAATTCCGGCCCGCGCGGGTTATCCTCCAAGACTTCACCGGCGTTCCCGCCGTGGTGGATCTGGCAGCGATGCGCGACGCCATGGAAGAACTGGGCGGCGACCCCGAGGCCATCAATCCGCTGGCGCCGGCCGAGCTGGTGGTGGACCACTCGGTGCAGGTGGACCACTACGCCAGCGCGGACGCCTTGGCCCGCAACAACCAACTGGAGTTCGAGCGCAACCGCGAGCGCTATGCCTTCCTGCGCTGGGGCCAACAGGCGTTCCAGCAGCTCAAGGTGGTGCCGCCGAACACCGGGATCGTCCACCAGGTGAATCTGGAGCGGCTGGCCCGGGTGGTCTTCCGCGCCGGCGAGCCGGGCAATGAAACGCTTTATCCGGACACGCTGGTGGGCACGGATTCGCATACCACCATGGTCAACGCCCTGGGCGTGCTGGGCTGGGGCGTGGGCGGCATCGAAGCGGAAGCCGCCTTGCTGGGCCAGCCCATCACCATGCTGCCGCCTCCGGTCCTTGGCGTGCGCCTGCACGGGCGGCTGCGTCCGGCGGCCACTGCCACCGACTTGGTGCTCACCGTGACGGAAGCGCTGCGCCAACGCGGAGTGGTGAGCTGGTTCGTCGAGTTCTTCGGCGAGGGCCTGAGCGGGCTTCCGCTGGCGGACCGCGCCACTTTGGCCAATATGTCCCCGGAATTCGGCAGCACCTGCGCCATATTTCCCATTGATGGCGAAACCATCCGCTACTTGGAACTGACTGGGCGCGACAAGCGCCAGATTGCGCTGGTTGAGGCTTATGCCCGCGCACAGGGATTGTGGAGAACGGATCAGGGCCCCGAGCCGGCCTTCGACGACACGCTGGACATCGACCTCGATGCCGTGGTGCCCTCGATCGCCGGGCCTAAGCGGCCCCAGGACCGCATTCCGCTCACCGGCTCGAAGGCATCCTTCGCTGCCGCGCTGAAGGAGCGGGATGCGCCCGCAGTGACCTTTGACGACGGGCAGCCGGGCGATGGCGCGGTGCTGATCGCGGCTATTACCAGTTGCACCAACACGTCCAACCCTTCGGTGATGATGGCGGCGGGAATGCTGGCCCGCGCCGCCCGCGAACGCGGCCTGAAGCCGCCCGACTGGGTCAAGACGAGCTTGGCTCCGGGTTCAAGAGTGGTGACGCGCTACCTGGAGTCCGCCGGCGTGCTGGACGATCTGGCGGCGCTGGGCTTCGAGATTGTGGGCTACGGCTGCACCACCTGCATCGGCAACTCCGGGCCCTTGCGCGAGGACATCGCGCGCCGCGTGCAGGAAACGGGCTTAGGCGGATGCAGCGTGCTGTCCGGCAACCGCAATTTCGAGGGCCGCATCCACCCGCTGGCGTACTTCAACTACCTGGCCTCCCCTCCCTTGGTGGTGGCCTGGGCGCTGGCCGGACGCATGGACGTGGATCTGGAGCGCGATCCGCTGGGCCGCGATTCCGCCGGACGACCGGTTTATCTGCGCGATATCTGGCCCGATCCCGCCGCCGTGCAGGCGGAAGTGGCGCGCCATGTGCAAGCGGGCCAGTTCGAGCGGGGCTACGCCGGCGTGTTCGATGGCGACGAGCGCTGGAACGCGCTGAACAGCCCCGAAAGCAAGCGCTACCCTTGGGACGGCGAATCCACCTACGTGCGCCGCCCGCCGTTCTTCGAGGACATGCCGGCACGGCCAGGCGAGCCGCAAGCGGTGAAATCGGCGCGGGTGCTCGCCCTGCTTGGAGACTCCGTCACCACCGACCATATTTCCCCCGCCGGCGCCATCGCAGCCAGATCGCCCGCCGGGGAATGGCTCAGCGAGCAGGGCGTAAGGCCTGCCGATTACAACTCCTACGGCTCGCGGCGCGGCAACCACGAGGTGATGCTGCGCGGCACCTTCGCCAATATCCGTCTGCGCAACCGGCTGGCGGGCGGCGTGGACGGCGGCTGGACCCGCATGCAGCCGGAAGGCGAACTGCTGAGCATCTACCACGCGGCCATGCGCTACCGCGAGCGGAACACGCCGCTGGTGGTGCTGGCCGGCAAGGAATACGGCTCCGGCTCGTCGCGGGACTGGGCCGCCAAGGGCACCGCACTTTTAGGCGTGCGCGCCGTGATCGCCTCCAGTTTCGAGCGCATCCACCGCTCCAACCTGGTGGGAATGGGCGTGCATCCGCTGGAATTCCCGGATGGGGCCAGCGCCGCCGCGCTGGGTCTGGACGGCAGCGAGAGTTACGATATCGGCGCGCCGAACGGTGCCGATATGAAGGTTTGCGCCACCCGCGCCGATGGCTCGAAGGTGGAGTTCGCGGCCCGCTCGCGAATCGACACCCCCAAGGAGCGCGAATACTTCCGGCATGGAGGCATCCTCCCTTATGTGCTGCGCCGGCTGGCATCCTAGGCTGATTAGCGTTCCGATCAACTCGCGTGGCTTGGCTTTCCTTGGCGAGCGTGGCTTGGCTCCCATCCCGAGCGTGGCTTGGCTTCCCTTCCCGCCCCCTGCCTCGCGGGAGACGCATGAACCCATCCATGGGGCTTGGCGGCGACTCCTGTCGCCGACACTCCCGCAAGGCAGGGGGCGGGAAGGGAAGCTTGCCTGTCCTGGGCGCATCAAGCGGCGGGAAGGGAAGCTTGCCTGTCCTGGGCGCATCAAGCGGCGGGAGGGGAAGCTTGCCTGTCCTGGGCGCATCAAGCGGCGGGAGGGGAAGCTTGCTTGTCCTGGGCGCATTAAGCGGAAGGGTCTTCCGGGAAGTGCTTTGCGCGCCAAGACATGGGCGCGCCTTCGGCCAGGGCGCTTGCAAAGAGATTCCGCCCGTTCCGGCGAACCACGCATGAGCAGCGATTGATGGCCGCCGCAAAGCCAACCCCCATCCTCGCAGTGCGCGACTTGGTGAAGGACTACGGGCCGGTGCGCGCGGTGCGCGGAATATCGTTCGATGTGCCGCGCGACTGCTGCTTCGGCTTGCTGGGCCCGAACGGCGCCGGCAAGACCACCACCGTGGAGATCATCGAGGGCGTCACGCCGGCCACTTCGGGCGAGGTGCTCTACCAGGGCAAGCCAGCCGGCGCGGCGTTCCGCCAGGATTCCGGCGTGCAGTTCCAGACCGCAGCGCTTCAGGATTTCATCACCGTGCGGGAAACGCTGGAGATGTTTCACCGGCTCTACCGCCGCCGCGCCGATCTCGAACAGGTGATTTCGGATTGCGCGCTGGATCCGCTTGAAAAGCGCGACAACCGCAAGCTGTCCGGCGGGCAGCGCCAGCGCCTGCTGCTGGGCATCGCCCTAGTGAACGATCCGAAAATCCTGTTTCTGGACGAGCCCACCACCGGCATGGATCCGCAGGCGAGGCGCAACTTCTGGGAGCTGGTGGAGCGCATCCGGGCGCGCGGAAAAACGATCGTGCTCACCACGCACTACATGGAGGAGGCCCAGGCGCTGTGCGACGAGATCGTGATTATGAACGAAGGCGTAATCGTCACCCAGGGCGCGCCGGAGCAGTTGCTCAAGGCCCACTACAAGGAAATCATCCTGGAGTTGCCGGAAAGCGACCTGGCGGAAATGCCGCCGGAGTTCCCCTTCCCCAGCTACCGGCGCAACGGTCTGGTGGAAATCCACACCGATGATGCCAACGAGGCCATTACACGCTTGAGCGGCGCCGGCGTGCCGCTGGGCCGCCTCAATATCCGTCCGTACCGGCTGGAGGACTTGTTCCTGGACCTCACCGGAAAGGAGCTGAGACCATGATCCGACGCATATTCGCCATCCTGCACGCGCGCAACCTCGAATTCCTGCGCGACCGGGCCACGCTGGGCTGGAACGTGGCCATGCCGCTGCTGCTGGTGGCTGGCATGGCAGCGATTTTCTCCGGCGGCGACCGCTCGGAGTACAAGGTGGCCCTGATCCAAGACGAAGCGCAGGCGGCCGCGCCGGCGCATCCGTTTCTTGACACGCGCTATTTCGATTTCATCGCCATGGAGCGCGGCGAAGCTCTGGACCGGGTGGCCAACCACCAACTCGACCTGGCCATCGACTTCGGCGCGGGCGCCTACTGGATCAACCCCGAATCCCCCGGAGGCTATTTCGCCGAGCGACTTTTGCAGGCCTCTTCCGGCCCCGGCGAATGGGTCCGGCAGCCGGCCAGCGGCGATCCCGTCAGCTATGTCGATTGGCTGATTCCGGGCATCCTCGGAATGAACATCATGTTCAGCTGCCTGTTCGGCGTGGGCTACGTGGTGGTGCGCTACCGCAAGAACGGCTTTTTGAAGCGCCTCAAAGCCACGCCGCTGAGGCCGGTGGAATTCATGGCGGCGCAGATTCTGTCCCGCCTGATGCTGGCCCTTTTCGTGACTCTGCTGCTGTACGGGGCCACGCGGCTGCTGCTGGACATTCGCATGGAGGGCAGCGGGCTGGCGCTGTTTCTGGTGGCGGTGCTGGCCTCGATCAGCCTGGTGTCGATCGGGCTGGCGATGGCGGCGCGGGTCACGAGCGAGGAATTGGCGGGCGGGCTGCTCAATCTGGTGACCTGGCCTATGATGCTGCTTTCGGGGGTATGGTTCTCGCTGGCGGGGGCGCCGCAGTGGGTTCAGCAGCTTTCCAATATCTTTCCGCTCACGCATGCGCTCACGGCCGCGCGCGACATCATGCTGTACGGCGCGGGGCTGGGCGACGTGCTGCCGCAGCTGCTGATCCTGGCGGGCACTACGGCGGTTTTCCTGACGATCGGCGCAGCGATGTTCCGCTGGCGCGGCGCTTGAATGGCCTTGCCCGCGCCTGGAAACCTAAAACCTTCCGGTCTGGCACGGCGATGCTCCGTTGGCTTGGGGCTTGGCTGGGGCTGCATCGAGGCCGGATGATGTGCGACTTGGCCCCGTGCATCCACTTGCTATCGTCTCTTGGCATGCGGGGGCTGGCGCTGCATCGAGGTTGGTTGGCGTGACTTGGCCCGTGCATCTCTTCCCTTGCTCGCGGGAGACGCATGAACCCATCCATGGGGCTTGGCGGCGACTCCTGTCGCCGACACTCCCGCGAGCAAGGGAAGAGATGCACGGGCGTGCCGATCCTGATAGTGAGGAAGGGGGGCGTGGGCGTGCCTATCCTGGGGGCGGAAATCGAAGCGGTAAGGGGCTTTCCTTCTTGCCTCCATCCCTCGCGGGAGTTTCGGTGGCAGGATGCCACCGCAAAGCCCCAGGGATGGGTTCATGCGTCTCCCGCGGGGGATGGAGGCAAGAAGGAAAGTGTGCCGTTCCTCGATGCTGGAGATAAAAGTTGCAGTTGATTGATATTGGGGCGAATCTGGCGGACGCTTCGTTTGACGCGGACCGCGATGAGGTGATCGAGCGCGCGGCGGCGGCGGGCGTAAGAGGCATGATCGTGACGGGGACGGGGCTGGATGAATCGGAGAGCGCGCTGGCATTGGTGGAGCGGCGTTCGGCTGTCTTGCGATGCACGGCGGGGATTCATCCGCACTTGGCGGCGCAGTGGACGGACGCGCCGCAGGAGGCGCGCGAGCGGCTTGGCGGAGTGCTGGGCAGCAAGCTGGCGGTCGCGGCCGGCGAGTGCGGGCTGGACTACTTCCGCAATCTTTCGCCGCCGGCCGCGCAGCGAGCGGCGTTCGCGGGACAGCTCGAGCTGGCGGCGGAGCACGGCAAGCCGCTCTTTTTGCATCAGCGCGACGCGCACGACGACTTCCTCGCCATGCTGAGGGAGCACGAGGCCGCTAGGCTCGGCGGCGTGGCCCATTGCTTTACCGGAGGCCCCGGGCAAGCGGAAAGCTACCTTGGCCTGGGGCTGCATATCGGCATCACCGGCTGGGTGCTGGACGAGCGGCGCAACCACGATCTGCTCAAGGTGATTCCCCTGCTCCCGCTCGACCGCGTGCTGCTGGAAACCGACAGCCCTTACCTGCTGCCCCGCCATCCGGATGTAAAGCCGCACCGGAAACGCCGCAACGAACCTTGCTTCCTTCCCTACGTGGCGCGCGAGGTGGCGCGGCGCATGGGAATCGATGCCGAAGAACTCTTCGACGCCGCCTGCGGCAATGCGCAGGCGTTGTTCGGCTGGCCCAATGCAGAGCCAGAGCAATCGGATCAGCAAGTCGCATCGGGCCGTTCCGACAGGCAATCGCTTGGCTGACCGCTCCTAAGCCAAGGTTTATCCGGAGGAAATCCCATGAGCGATGAACTGGTCTTTTACACCAACCCGATGTCGCGCGGGCGGATCGCGCGCTGGATGCTGGAGGAGGTCGGCGCCGAATACCGCACCGAGGTGCTGCAGTACGGCCCGGAAATGAAATCGGAGCGGTTTCTGGCGATCAATCCGATGGGCAAGGTGCCGGCAATCCGGCATGGCGAAGCGGTGGTCACCGAATCCGCAGCCATCTGCGCCTACCTCGCCGATGCGTTCCCGCAAGCGGGCCTCGCCCCGCCGCCCGGGCAGCGCGCGGCCTACTACCGCTGGCTGTTCTTCGCCGCCGGCCCGCTGGAAGCGGCAATCACGAACCGCGCGCTTGATCTCGATATTCCTCCCGAACGCGAATCAATGGTCGGCTACGGCACCTACGAGGCCGTTGTCGATGCGCTTGAGCGCGCCGTGGGCGCCACGGAGTTCGTGGCCGGCTCAAGCTTCAGCGCAGCGGACGTCTATGTGGGCTCGCACATCGTGTGGGGGCTGGCATTCAAGTCGCTGAAAAACCGTCCAGCCTTCGCCGACTACTGGTCGCGGCTTGAGAACCGCCCCGCCTACCTCCGCGCCAAAGCCATCGATGAGGCGCTTGCCAGCGAATTCAATGCCGGCTCTGCCGGGGATGCGGCATGAATGTAGAATGCGGCTGAAGGACAAGCTGACTGGCTGATTTAGCCGCGAAAAAGGAGGTTCGTTATGAGTATTCAGGCGTTGCAGACCCAAGTGCCCTTCCTGAGCCCAGTCCCGGCGAGCCCGCTGGCATCGCCGAATGGAGGGCCGGTCGGCGCGCGCTTGGATCTGAGCGCGCGTTTTCAGGAACGAATCGTTGTGAATGCGGCCCTGAGCCGCAAACTCGTTTCGTATCAAGGCAACAAGCATGTGCCCGGCTTGCGCTGGATGAAGTACAAGGAGGGATTTTCCACGGAATTGGTGGCGTCGCTTCTGGATAGCGCCCAAGGAAGCAGCGTTCTCGACCCTTTTTCAGGCATCGGAACCACAGCGCTGACCGCCGGCGCGAAAAAAATGGCTTCAACCGGCATAGAAATCATGCCGATTGGCAATCTCGCCGCCCGAGCGATTGCTTGCGGGGCCAATGGCGTGGCGCGGGAAGCATTCGCCAAGGCGGCCTCCGGCCTGCTGAGTTACGTTTCCGGCGGCAATGAAGCGTCGGATTTCCCGCACCTTCAGATTACCGAGGGCGCGTTTTCAGCCAAAACAGAAAGAGCAATCTCCCGAGCCCGGCATTACGTCAGCCAACTCGACGATATCGACCTGAAGGCCATGCTGGAGCTTGCTTGCGTGAGCGTGCTGGAGGAGGTGAGCTACACCCG
Source organism: Candidatus Foliamicus numerosus (assembly GCA_028285945.1). GTDB lineage: Bacteria > Pseudomonadota > Gammaproteobacteria > Steroidobacterales > Foliamicaceae > Foliamicus > Foliamicus numerosus. Next base: position 171,537 of record JAPYNE010000022.1, read on the forward strand.
CAAGGACGGCCAGTATCTGCGCTGGGATCCGCGCTCCGGGAGAACCGCCAGCACTCGGCTGAACAAAGGCGAAATACCGACTATGGAAGTAGCGCTCAATCGCAAAGTGCAGGAGATCACCGCTGATCTCCCCTTGATTGCGCGCCGGTTCCAAGGCGGCTCGCCGCGCTTTATCGATGGCTCCAGCTTAGAGGAATTGAGAAAACAGCCATCAGCCGCATTCGATACTGTCATTACCTCTCCGCCATACGCGAATCGCTATGACTACACACGCACTTACGCCTTGGAACTCGCTTATTTGGGATACTCCGACGCGCGCGTGAAGCAATTGCGCCAGGAGCTTCTTTCCGCAACCGTGGAAAACCGGTCAAAACGCGAGATGCTCGCGGAATCCTACTGCGGCTCCCCCCTCCCTGAAAATGCATTCAAGCTGGTCGATGAGCAGGACGCGCTCAACGAAGCGCTTGAAATCCTTAAGGCCCATGCCGGGGAGCTGGGCAATCCGCATGTCATTCGCCTGATCGAAAACTACTTCTCGGAAATGGCGGTGATCATCCGCGAGCTGGCTAGGCTGGTCAGGCCCGGCGGCAATGTATTCATGGTGAACGATAACGTGCGCTATCACGGGGAGGAAATCCCTGTGGACCTGATTCTCTCCCATTTCGCCGAGGAAAGCGGATTCCAATGCAAAGTCATCTGGACCCTCAAACGCGGCAAAGGCAACTCCAGCCAGCAAATGGGCAGGTTCGGGCGCCAGGAAATCCGCAAATGCGTCTATCACTGGGTTCGCGCAAATGACCGACCACCTGCCTACCTGCGCGCAAGAGCGATCGACGAGGCGCTTAGGCCTAGCTCCGGAGGAGGTAGGGGGTAAGGGCCGCCAGATCGGGGCGGATTTCCGCGTGGCTGGAGGAGCGTGAGAGCAGTTCAGCCAACTGCGGGGGCGGTGCGACCGTTGTGCCGATTAGCGGTTCAACGACCGACTCGAACTTGGCGGGGTGGGCGGTGGCGGCCACGATCCAGTCGCCGGCCGGCGCGCCAGGCAGCGAGAGGCGCCCGTGGCAGGCATCCACCCCGGCGGCGGTGTGAGGACAAAGCACGATGCCGGACCGGTCATGTTCCTGGCGTATGCGCGCCTGGATTCGCTCGTCGCTGATGCTGACCGCAGCTAGGGCCTCCCGGATTCGCGCCACGTCGCCGCCGAAATAGTGCTGCAGGCGCTCCATGTTGCTGGGATCGCCCACATCCATCGCGTTGGCGAGCGTTCCTATGCTTTCGCGGCCTTCGTAAAACCCTCGATCGAGGTAGTCGCCTATGGCCCGGTTGGCGTTGGTTGACATCAGAATGCGACCGATCCCGGCGCCCATTTCGCGCGCCAGCAGACAGGCGAAAGCATTGCCGAGATTGCCTGTGGGCACCACGAAATTCGTGCCTTGCGGAGCATTCATTGCGCCCCAGGCATGGTAGGCGCTTTGCGGCAGCAGCCGTCCGAGGTTAATGCTATTGGCCGATCCCAGCCGCACCTTGCCGCGCAACCGGGCGCTGGAGAAGGCCCGCTTCACCAACCGCTGGCAATCGTCGAAAGCGCCGCTCACCGCGATCGAAAGCACATTGTCGTCCCAACAGCCGAGGTGATGCTCCTGGCGGGGCGATATCCGGCCCTTGGGAAACAGCACCACCACGCGGGTCTTGTCGCGACCGGAGAACGCCGAGGCCACGGCCGCGCCGGTATCGCCCGATGTGGCCACGAGGATAGTCAGCGGCGGCGAGGACGCCGGCTCTTCGGCCAGGACGCGCTCCAAGCAAGCCGCCAAGAAACGCGCGCCGTAATCTTTGAACGCCGCGGTGGGGCCATGAAACAGCTCCAGCAACCGCAAGCGGGCGCCATTGGGGCCGGGCGAAAGCTCCGTGAGCGGCAAAGGGCAAGCGAACGCATCACGGCAGATTTCCGGCAAGGCCTCGGCCAAAAGCGAGCCTTCAAAAAAGGGATTCAGCAAGCGCTCGGCCAGTTCCGCCGGCCCCGCGCTTTCGGCCAGCGCTTCGCGCCGGAAGCGCGGAAGCCGCTGCGGCATATACAGCCCGCCATCAGGAGCGGTTCCCGATTGAAGCACGGTCCGAAGATCGGCGTTGCCGCCGCCTCGTGTGCTGCGAAAAGCGATCATCGCGCCTTCACCGCCCACCGGCGGCGGCAAATGCCATGACCGCCCGAATCACGCCGCCGGGCCGATCCGCCGCAAGACGCGGGGCCACTCGGCATCAGCGCGGCGCGCCCAGCATTCGGGCCAGACGCAGAACGTCGGCAAACACTCCTCCCGCAGTCACCTCCGGGCCCGCGCCCGGCCCCTGCACCACCAAAGGGCTGTCGCTGTAGCGCGCGGTTCGGAACAGGAACATATTGCTGGTCAACTCCAAGCGAGCGAACAGATGGTCCCCGGGCAGCGATTCCAGCCGCACCGAGGCCTGTCCTTCGCTGTTGAGCCGTCCCACGTAGCGCAGCACGCAATCCTGCTCTTCGGCCTTGCGCAAGCGTTCACGCATCTCGCCATCGTAGCGCGCCAGCCCGTCCAGAAATTCAACCACGCTGGCATCGTCGAGTTCCTCCGGCGCCAAGCTCTGCACTTCAATGTCTTCAAGCTCCATCTTAAGCCCCAGCTCGCGAGCCAGGATCAGCAGCTTGCGCGCCACATCCATGCCGCTCAAATCCTCGCGGGGATCCGGCTCGGTGTAGCCGGCTTCGCGGGCATTGCGCACGACTGCGGAAAACTCGGTGCTGGCATCAAGCGCATTGAACAGATAGGCCAGCGTCCCGGAAAAAATGCCTTCCACGCTCAGCACCTGGTCGCCTGTGGCGATGAGGTCGCGCAGCGTTTCGATGACCGGAAGGCCGGCGCCCACGTTGGTTTCGTAGAGCAGATGCACGCCGTTTTCCCGGCGCAGTTTGTGCAGCCGCTCATAACGGCTTTGCGGGCTGCTCTGGGCGCGCTTGTTGGGGGTGACGACATGGATCCCGGCGGCAAAGAAATCCTCGTAGCGGTCGGTAATCTGCTGGCTGGCGGTGCAATCGAGAATGGCGGCATGCGGCAGGTGGTCCGGATTCACGTGCGCGCTGAAGCGCTCCAGATCCAGCGCTTCGCTGTTGGAAGCCAGCAACTCCCTCCAGCGTCCGAGATCCACGCCGCGATCGGCAAGATGCATGCGGCTGGAATTGGCGATGGCGCGGACCCGCAAATCCAGATTGAAATTCTCACGCAGGCGGTGCCCGGTCCGGGCGAGCTGGTCAAGCAGTTCGGCGCCCACGTTGCCGGCGCCAATCACGCCCAGCGAGAGCGTGGTGTGCGAAAGATAAAAGCCGCCGTGCGCAGCCCGCAACGCCGGGGTAGCGCTCGCCGCGCTGACCACGGCCGAGATATTCCGTTCCGAAGACCCCTGGGCGATGGCGATCACGTTGATTCCAGCCCTTCCGAGAACGCCGAAAAAGCGGCCTGCAACGCCAGGAATGCCGGCCATGCCGTCGCCGACTAAAGCCAGCACATTGACTCCGTCGTTGCGGGTCACCCGGCTGACCTGGCCCAAGCCCATTTCCTGCGCGAAGGCTTCACGGGTGACTTGCGCCGCCCGCTGCGCATGCGCTTCGGGCACAGCAAACGTAATCGAGTGCTCGGAACTGGCTTGCGTAATCAAAAGCACTGCGACCCGGGCCCTGCTGAGGGCGCTGAACAGCCGGTCGGCAGTGCCCGGCACGCCGATCATTCCCGATCCTTCCAAACTCAGCATCGAGACGTTCTCGACCATGGTGATGCCCTTGACCGGCTCGCTGGGATCGCCCCCCGGAGAGATCAGCGAGCCACGCAGTTCGGGCTTGAAACTCGACCGTATCCATACTGGAATGTTCTTGCTCACCACCGGCCCCATGGTCTGCGGATGAATCACCCGGGCCCCGAAATAAGCCAGCTCCATGGCTTCGTTGTAGGACAACTCGCGGATGACATGCGCTTCGGGAACGCGCCCCGGATCGGCGCTCATCACGCCTTCGACATCAGTCCAGATAGTGAGCGATTCCGCATCCAGAAGAGCGGAGAAGATGGACGCGGAGAAATCGCTGCCGTTGCGCCCCAGTGTCATCTGCAGACCGCGCCCGTCGCGAGCGATGTAGCCGGTCGCAACGCGGATCGGCGCGCGGTCGTTGCCCAACAGCTGTTTCAACCGCTTCCCGGATGCCTCCCAATCCACCACAACACCGAGTTCGCCCGGCTCCACGCGCAAAACCTCGCGCGCGTCCAGCCACTTCGCCGCGCGCCCGTCCGCGCCGCCTCGCTCGTCGATCAAGGCCGCTAGCAGCCGCGCCGACCATAGCTCGCCGCAACCCGAAACCAGCGCCTCCACGCGTGGCCCCGCTGACCGGATCAGCGCCGCGGAATGCAAAACATCGGCCACATCCCGGCACTCGCGCCGCTGCGCGTCAAGCAATCCGGCGCGCCGCCCGGCATCCTCGATCAGCTCGCCGACCGTGGCCGCGTAAGCATCCTGCAAACCCTTCAGGTCATCCTGCCACCGCTCATCGCTGGCCACCGCATGCTCGGTCAGCGCGAACAGCGAGTTGGTCACTCCCTGCATCGCCGAAACCACCACCGCCACGCAAGGCGCTTTATCCGCCAGCACAATGCCTGCGGCGCGCTCGAAGCCCTTGGCGTCCGCCAAGCTGCTGCCCCCGAATTTATGCACTGCCCATTTCATGGGTCATACCTTTTGCCTGCGCCCTCTCGAAGCCACTTCGCCGATTCAGCACGCCATTCTGACCGCATGCGACGGCAGCACGGCGTGGCGGATTTGGATTGGCGCGCGCTCAGCGTGAGATTCCGCCATCCCGCCATCGCCAATGCCTTATTTCTCGGCTGATTTTAAGTCGAACCCGATTTCAAAACTTCGATTCCATGGGAAAAATACATTGCAGATCTCGACGCAAGGTATCGAATGCTCGCGCAGCCACTGATTGGCGGCGGCGCGAAAAGCCTGTTTCGCCCTGTCCAGCGTCCATGCGCCGGCCGCGAGCTTTTGGCGAATCACTTGCCGGTAGCCGGACTGGTAAAACGCATCGTCTGCGAGACGGGTGATCTTCAATTCCATTCCCGGGGCTGACGGACGGCCCAAAGGCGAAAGCTGGATTTGAGCGGCAACCGTGCCAAGGCTGTTGCTGGCGGTGTTCCAGGCGCCGTAAGCAACCAAGGATTCAAGATTCAGGCGCTTGAGCGCAAGATCAAGAAAATCCGGGTCGCCGCCATTGGCGTATGCAAGGTCCGCAATGGCGATGGGCAGGCCATGATCTTGCCACTGGGCCAATTCCTCCACCCAGGCGGGGCGGATCGGGTTTTTCCGCTCCAGCGCTTTGGGGATGGCCCAATCGCCCTGGGGCTGGTTGGCGGTGTGAATGCCCAGCACCAGGTCCGCGTTCTCTATATCAGGGGCGACCTTGGCGCCCGCCGCCCGTAATTGGCTGTTCACGGCAATGCCGATTGGCTGGTCCTCATAGCGGGGAATGATCGTTTCGGCATCCCTGGGATGATGCCAACTGAGATAGACATTACGGGCGGGACGCTTTTCCAAATGCGAGATCGTCCGGGCTGTGAGCGTCCATGCGACTTCGTCCGCGCCGGAGCGTATTTCCACGCGGCGGCGCAGGTTGTTGTTGTTGACCCTTTGCCGGAGCGCACGGGCCTCGGCGATATTGAATCCATAAGGCGCATTGTCGTCCTGAGGGAGAACAAGGTGCTGCACGGTGCCGTCCTTCGCCAATTCCAGCATGCCCCGGGCGATCCCGGCATTGCGCGAGCGCGTCGCCAGATAGTCATCCCGGATATCCGCCGGGATGCTTGATTTTGCTTCTTGCGACAGGCGCAAGTCGTTTTCATCGCCATGAACGCTATGCTTGTCGGCATGGTACGACCATTTCCAGATCCGCTCGCCGTATGAACTCCAGTATTCCTTCTCCTCCTCATCCATATTGCTGTTCGAAATTCGCATAGTCGCCAAAAAGCCGCAGATCGGCTTTGAGGGGCACCTCCTCTTGAGCGTCTTCAGGAGACCGGCGCGAGCCAGCAAACTGCCCTCGGAATCTGTGGAAATCCTGCTTGCTACAAGGCCTCCGTAAATAAGCGTGTCCAAGGACAGCACAAAACCATCAACCCCGTCCGCTTGATCCAGCAGCCAATCCCTGATTCCATCCCGGTCGGCGGCCTCCCGGAAATAACCGAGCATGGAGATGGGCGGCAGCGCTATATCCCATTCCGCGAGTTTTGCGAGATGCTTTAACTGGCTGCGCACCACAGGCCGTCCGTCAACCGGCAGCACCAGCAGTTTTTTGTTCATTCCAGTTCTTCAGCCAGCGAAAGCCTGATCCGCATCGTCGGCGGTCAGCGACGCGCTTCAGCGCCGATCCGCTGCCCTTGCGCATCGAAATAATGCAGCCTTTCCGCAGCAAAACCAACGCAAATCCGCTCCCCGGGCCGGCATTGCCGCTCTTCGCTCGATGCCATTCGGAACTCGTGCCCGCCGATGCGCCCGAAATAATGGGTCATCGCCCCCGTTTGCTCAACAAAATCAACCCGCATCTCAAGCGCGGAAGCCCGGCTGCTGGCGACATGCTCCGGTCTGACGCCCACTGAGACCCTATCGCCAACATCCACTGCGCCAGGCCCGCCGGCAAGCGGAATTTTTTGATTGGAGTCAAGAAGCAGGAACAGCCCCCCGTCTTCAACCACGATGCCCGGAAGAATGTTCATCCTCGGGGCGCCCATGAACTCCGCAACGAATATATTTTTAGGCTCATGGTAAATTTCAAGCGGCGTTCCAACCTGCTCAATGCGGCCGTCGTTCAACACGACGATTCGGTCGGCTAAAGTCATCGCTTCCAGCTGGTCATGGGTCACATAGACCATGGTGTTGTCCAGCTCGCGGTGGAGCGCGGCGATTTCAACGCGCATCGAGCCCCGGAGCTCCGCGTCGAGATTGGACAGCGGCTCGTCGAAGAGAAACACCCTGGGCTGCTGCACGAGAGCCCGGCCGATGGCGACACGCTGGCACTGGCCGCCTGATAATTGAGCGGGCTTCCGGTTCAAATAATCATCAAGCCTGAGTATTTTGACCGCGCGCTCGACGCGCCGGGCGATTTCCTCCGCGGAATGCCCCGTCATCCTGAGGCCGAAGCTCAAATTTTGCGCGGCGGTCATATGCGGATAAAGCGCGTAGGCTTGAAAAACCATCGCAACCCCGCGCTTGCTTGCGGGACGAGCCGTCACATCGACCTGATCGAACAGAATCCTGCCATCGGTGACCTCTTCCAGCCCTGAAATCATGCGAAGCAGTGTTGATTTCCCGCAACCGGATGGTCCTACAAACACAATGAATTCCCCGCTTGCGATTTCCAGATCCGTTGCTCGAACCGCGTGCTTGGAGCCGTACTTCTTTTTTAAGCCTTTGAGCGCTATCGATGTCATCGGGAATGCTCCGCAACCCGGCTCATCTTCTGATCCGCAAGGTGGCGATGCCGCCCGGCTCCACAATGCCCGGCCGGCTTTCAATGTCTTTTCCCGCAAGGGAAACGCGCCTCGCGGAGCCGCCGGATATCTCGTATTCCTGCCGCTTGGCGGTGGGATTGAACAGCCTTATTTCCAGTTCCGCGCCCACTTGGCGGCATGATGAGACCGGCAGTTCGCCTGAGCGCATTTTGATCGGCTGATCCGTAACTTCGCCGGCGCCTCTCAAAAAGAGCATTGGACGGCGGAACTCTTCGGCCTCCCGCAGCGACAACCGGTCCTCGGCGGCGCCGCCGACCGACAAAATAAACCGGAATTCCTCGCTGCCGATGCATTGCGCTCCAGGCGTTTCAAAATCAGGGCCGGCGCCCGCGCCCCTGCTGGCAAGATCCCTGCGCGAAAGCCAGCCCACGCAGCGGATCAGCGTCAAAGCCAGCAGGTCCGTCTCGCCGCGGTCAAGAATTTCGTACTCCTGCATGGCCAAATGGCCGATGCTGAACTTTCCCACCGCAACGAAGGAATACGAGGGGTTCACGCTCACCCGCGCTTCGCGCTCCGGCAGGGATGTTTGCTCCTCCCGGTACGCCACTGGCCGCTCGACCAGCGAAAAGGCGGAATCGCTGGCCGTGCTGGCCACTTTCTCCCCAAGGGGAAGCGCCAGCCTTAAGCGATGATCTTTCGCTTTGTTCGTCCAACGCAAAGTTGCGCGAACGAAAGGCTCTCCGCTGAACAGGCGCATCTTCAAAACGCCATGCGAAGCGACCCGCTCGCCGGAGGCTCCGCTGCGGCTGGCATTGAGCGACTTCGGCTGGCACAAGCGGAAGGAAATTTCCAGCTCCGCCCCATGCGCTCCGAATGGCCGCCTGCGGGCACCCGCGATTTTCGCTTCGGATATCCAGGGCGCGGAAGGAGGAGAATAGTTGTAGCTGTCCCCGGCATCGCCCTCGGAGATGATGGAGAGCGCCGTCTCAACGGCATCTCCCGAGCGGATGTTTTCGATCCTGATCCCGGACTCCGAAAGGCTCACCGAAAGCCAGTCATTGCTGATCGCAAGCCGCGTCCGGTTGTCGCTTGGCGGCAAGGGCGCCGAGGCGCCAAGGGCGGGCATTTTGGCAAAACGGAGCGCCTTGCTTTCCCATCCCTCCATTTCCAAACGCACAAACACCTCGTAGAGATGGCCTGCCGCATGCTCTGGAAAATCATCCACCGGAGAGGCGAAGGAGCGGTGCTCCTCGCAATCGCACACGATGGCTTCGCAGGGCTCGCCGGCTTGATCCTTCACTTCCAGCCCGGCGGCCTTGGCGCCTTCCAGAAAAACATGAACAGGATGCCACCCCGAACGCGATTTCACGGATGGATTAAATGCCGTCATCCGGGCGTCATCCGCAAACGGCGACGGCGCTTCGGGGCGGTTCAAGCGGGAACCCTGAAGGCCGATTTCCTCGCAGGCAAGCGTTTCCATGGCATCCAGCCGGTTTTGCACCCGCCTGAACCGAACGATCATCTCCTGATGCACCTCGTCGATGCTGCATCCGCAGATGGAATCATGCGCATGCTGCTGAAGGAGCAGTTTCCAAGTTTCCCGCAAATATCGGCGAGGGTAGCGCTCCCCTAGGCCAGCGGCCGCCAGCAATGGTTCCACTTGACCCAAAAGCCTGTCCTCCGCCTGCTGGTTCAGCCTCTTGAGGTAGCGCCGGCTCGATAAGACATCGGGCAGCACGAATGCATTCGAGTTATCGCGAAGTTCGCCGGCCAGCACGGGCCATGGCCGGGAATCATCCGAGCATTTTTCCATTGCATGCCGATGAAGCGTTGTCTGCTTAAGACGATATTTTTTTTGCGCCGAATTAAACCGGGATATCCGATCTTTCAGGTTGTCTGGAGGCGCAAGATGGTCGCCTCCCTGGGCAAGCAGCAACGGAGCGCGGCCGGCCTTGTCGGCCAATCCGTCAAAATACCGGGTGGCGGCTTGCACGTATTCAATTTTAGAAAACGGATTCTGGTAATACCCTTGCGGCAGAAAGACGCAGCGCACCTGATCGCCATTGGGCGAGCGCCATTCGAAAATATCGCCTTCGATCCCGGCGCCTCTCCAAACCACGGCGGCGCGGATGCCGAAGCCTTGGAAAATTTGAGGCATCTGAGCGGCATGCCCAAAGGCATCAGGCAAGTATCCCACAAAGGCATTTTGCCCATGCTCTTTGGAAACCCGGATGCCTTCCTCCAGATTTCGAACCAGCGCTTCGCCGGAACACAAAAACTCATCCGGCATGACGTACCAGGGGCCCACATTGATACGCCCTTCCCTGGCAAACCCGGCCACCGCCTCGGCGAGGCCCGGTTCGCATTGCCCCAATAAATCCTCCAGCGCCGCCGTCTGCCCGTCAAACAGGAAATTTTCGATCTGTCCGGCCCTCAGGCTTTCCAGTATCGACGGGAAAACACGCAGCAGCCGGGCCGTGTATTCCTCATTGGTCAGGTACCACTCGCGGTCCCAATGGGTATGGACAACAACGGATGCGTCTTTCACCATGCGCGTTAGCCTTTTACGGCGCCTCTCAAGGCGCCCGAGACAAAGAATCTCTGGGTGAAGAGAAAAACCGCGATGGTGGGAATGATCGACAGGATCGCTCCGGCGGCCACAAGCCGCCAATCCTTGCCGAAAGCCCCGGCGAGTTTGTTCACGCCCAGCGGCAGCGTGAATCCGGCCTGGTCGTCCATGATGACCAGCGGCCAGAGAAAATCCCCCCAAACGCCCACGAAAGTGAAAACAGCAAGGGTCGCCAAAGCCGGTTTGACCAATGGCAGCATCACATGCCGCCAAATCCGGAATCGGTTAACGCCCTCTATGCGGGCGGATTCCTCTAGTTGCTGGGGGATGGCCAAAAACGCCTGCCGCATCAGGAAAATGCCGAAGGCGGTGCAAGCGTGCGGAATCATCAACCCGAGAAAGGAATTATTCAGCCCCAAAGCGACCGCGATGCCGTAAAGCGGGATCATCAGCAACTGGAACGGCAGCATCATGGTGCTGATGAGCACGAGGAAAATTGAATTTTTCCCGGCGAAGGACATTCGCGCCAAGGGATAGGCGGCCAATGAGCAAAAAACCAGATTGCACGAAACGGCTATGACCGCCACGAACACGCTGTTGATGAAATAGCTGAAAAACGGCAGGGCCTGGAACACGCGCCCGAAGTTCCTCAAAGTGGGTTGCTCCGGCAGGAATTGGGGCGGGTATTGAAATATATTCTCCGAGCCCGATTTCATGGCTGTTGACAGCAGCCAGGCAAAGGGGCCGATAAAAACAGCAGCCACTGCAATCAAAACGGCGTACCGCAACAGCACATGGCCAATCGAGGCGAAACTTCCCCGGTGCCGGCGAGGCGCGAATGCCGTGATTCGCGGTTTCATCACGGACAGGGCCGGCCGGTCATCGCTTTGCGTGGCCGGCGTCGCGGGTGAGCCTGAGGTTCAGAATAGAGAGCACGAAGGTGGCGACGAACAATGCGATGCCGGCGGCCGAGGCATAACCCATATCGAATTCAACAAAAGCGTTCTGATAAACGAAAAACACAAGCGTTTCAGTCTGCCCCAAAGGACCGCCCCGGGTCATGATGAAAACCTCGTCGAAAATCTTCATTGCCGCTATCGAGGAAATGACTGCGACCAGGGCGATGTAGGGCCTGAGCATGGGGATGGTGATGAAAAGGGTTTGCCTGATTCTGCTCACTCCCTGCAGCTCGGCGGCCTCATAGAGGGCCTTCGGGATGGACTGCAGGCCAGCCAAGTAAATGACCATGTAAAACCCCATCCCGCTCCAGACCGTGACCGCCATCACGGCGAACAGCGATACCGAGGGCGTTGCGAGCCAGGCGATGGGATCATCGACAAGGCCCAGGTTCCGCAAGATGAAATTGAGGGCCCCGTTCTCCTCGTACACCCACTTCCACATCAATCCGGTCACCACCAGGGAGGTCACCACGGGCAGGTAGTAAATGCCCCGGAATACCGCAATGCCGGGCAGCTTCCGGTTGACCAGGGCAGCCAGGAAAATAGGAGCGAATGAAAGCACGGGAACCACCACCGCCAGATAGAGCAGGCTGTTGCCAAGCGCGTTCCAGAAAAAAGGGTCCTTGAGCAGCCGCCGGTATTGATCCAGCCCCACAAAGCGATGCGCCTCGATCATGTTGTAGTCGCTGAAGCTGATCACGAGCGCGCTCGCCATCGGAAGGAGGACGAATATCCCGATAATCAGTATTGCGGGGCACAAAAAAATATAAGGCGTCAATTTGCGAAACATCGGATCAGGTCCTGTTCACGCTATGCGCCGCCGCCCCGCCGGACGGGTCAGCTTTGTATCCCAAGCTCCTGCCAAGCCATCAGCCCCGCCCCCACCATGGCCGCGTCATTGCCCAAAAGCGCGGGCCTCACATCCATATCGCAGGGCAGGTTGAATCGCCGATTGATATCCATCAAGGTTTTCTGGAACTCCCGCCACCATGTTTCTTTCGATTCAATCATGCCGCCTCCAATGATGATCGTATCGGGATCGTAGTTCCACTGTATGTTGTGGCAGGTTCGCGCCAAAAGCCGGATCCACCGCGATAGGGCCGCCCGCGCGATGTCGCTGGAAGGAAGCCCGGAAATCACCGCATGGCCGTCCGGAAACAAGCCCAGCGCATCCGCGCTCGGGTTGCCCTCGCTCAGTATCTGCCGGGCGATATTTCCGAGGCCATCCCCCGATAGCGCTGTTTCCAAAGGCTGCCATTCGTCCGCATCCGACAGGCCGCCAACCAGTGTTTGCCCGAAATGGCCCGACAGCGCGAAGGCGCCCTCGCGAACGCCGCCCTTGGAATAAATGGCGCCGCCCAGCCCGGTGCCCAAAGCCAGCAGGACGATATCCTTATCCATGAGGGCTTGCTTGCGCGCTTCGGCGTAAAGGGCGCAATTGCCATCGTTATCGACAACCACCCGCTGGCTGAGCATCGACTCGAAGGCTTCTTTGATCTTAAAGCCGCTCCATCCCGGCATGAGGTCGGCGGCCCCGCCAATGATGCCCCGTTCCTTGCGCACCGTTCCGGCGGTGGATATGCCGCCGCCTGCAAGGCGGCCTGCATTGTTTCGCTGGAGGACGGCGCGGGTGGCATCCTGGGCGGCCGCCATGACGCCGGCAGGCCCTTCGCGCGCCCGCGACGGCATGTTTATGTGATCGGCAATTCCGCCCGATGGCGCAATCAAACCGGATTTGATTTTGGTGCCTCCGATATCGTACGCGATCACATGCTTATTCATGCCGCGCCCGCGAGATGTTGCCCCAGTCGCTGATCAGCTGGTCCGCCCCTTCCTCCACGGACACCTCGCCCAGCATGACCTTTTGGGTTTGCAGAATAAACGCGGCGCGAAGCCTGGAGTAGCGGGCCAGCGGTGGCAGCAGAACGCCGCCATGCCGGATCTGACTGATCGAGTGGGCCCTTGCCGTTTCGTAATGATCGCGGATGCCGGCAGTCGCGAAAAACGGGTTCTCCAGGCTTCGCGGCGTGGAAGGCAGCACCGGAACCCGCTTCGCCATTTCGGTCTGCTTTTGAGGCGAGGTGATAAAAACGATGAACTCGAATGCTTCCGCGGGGCGCTCCGTCTGCTTGGGAACCACCAGATTCATCGCGGCGATATTGGTCCGCCCTTCATCCGCGTTAGGGTGCGGCCTCACCACGATATCCGCCATCAGCCCAGGCGCATTCAGCTCGATATTCCGGAGCATTTGCATTCCGCTCAGCAACATGGCCAGCTCTCCGGATTGAAATAAATCAACCGCTTTTTGGTGGCCCTCTATGAGCACCGAGGGCGGAATGGACCCGCTTGCGTAAAGTTCAGCGTAATAGCGAAGCAATTTTCTGGCCGATGCCCCGGACAAGCCGTAAGCAGGGAGGTCGTTGCTAATCTCGCCGCCGAGAAGCACATAGTTTTCCATCGGCTCGCCGCCGTCGAAGCTCGGGAAATAAGTGTATTTCCCGGTCGCTTCCCGAACCGACCTGCCAATCCTCGGGATATCCTCGATCGTATCGGGCAAGCTGACACCGGCCTGCTCGAAGATGGATCGGTTGTATATGGCTATGCTGGCCGACAAATACCACGGGATCCCGAAATGTTTGCCGTTGAGGCGGTTGGCGGACCACACGGCAGGGTTGTACTCGGCGATGGCTTCAGGCGCCAGGAACAGGGTTGGATCCTCAAGCGCGTTGAACTCCGCCAGCTTCGAGGAAAATTGGGGATTCAGATTGGCTACATCCGGAGCGGTTCCGGCGGCTACGGAGGACAAAAGCTTCCGCTCCATATCCGCCCAGGCCACATCGACCCATTTCACCGCCACATCGGGATTGCGCTGCTCGAATTCGGCGATGGAGGAAAGGATGTAATCGTCGAGAATGGGGGAAAGCTGCATGGTCCAGAACTCGATTTCCGCCTTGCCTGGAACGTCGCCGGGGCGGGCTTGGAGCGCGGGCCACGACAAGCCTGTCGCCAGCAGGAAAATCGCCAGCAACCGCGGGGGATTCATCATGCGCCGAAATTCCGCCCCCCGGTGCCGGCGGGCGCTGCGGCAGCCGCGGCGGGACGGCGGCGCATGGGGAGGACGCGCCCCGGTTCGCAAGGCGGGGATTCCAGGCCCTTCGCGAACCAGCCCGTCATTGTTTCAAGCCGCGTCAACGCCGTCCCGATGGTCACCCCCCAAGCTCCCAGCTGGCGCGCCCGCCAAGCCTTGTCCGGCGTGTTGTAGCGGCCTTCCGCGATCACGCGGGGCGCGATTTTCACGGCGCTGCTCAAGAAATCGTAATCCGGCTCCTCCGGCGTGCTCCCGCCAACGTATCCGGACAGGGTTGTGCCGATAAAGCCCACATCGACGGCCAGCGCGAAATGAACGTCCTGTATGGACGCGCAATCGGCCATGGCATGGCAGTCGCCGGCAAGAATGGCCTCGGCGATTTTTTCCCGCCGCGTGGGCCTGGGACGGTGGGTGGCATCGAAGGCGATGATATCGGCGCCCGCATCGGCCAAGGCCAGCACATCGCCGATATCCGGAGTGATCCGCACATCGGTATTCTCCAGGTCGCGCTTGACGATGCCGATCACGGGAATGCCGCTTGCGCGGCGCACTTTCGTCACCCTTTCAACGCCTTCTATCCTCAAGGCCTTGGCGCCGCCTCTTTCACAAGCCAGCGCCATGGCCACAACGATTTCGTCCTGGTCGAGCGGCCCGCCGGCAACCGGCTGGCAAGAGGCGATGACCCCGCCCTCGACCATCCGGTCGAGGGCTTCGGTCGTGAAGCGCTTCATGCTCTGCCCGTCCAACCCGAAAAGCCCGGAGAAGACCGCTCCTTGGGGCTTTCGCGAGGGATGATTCCGATTGCGCTGATCAGAAGTTTACGTTGATCCCCGCAAGGATGCGGCGGTCGTTGTCGTACAGCTTGGAGGGACGCGACCGGACCAGATGGAACTGATCGACGTTCTCATCAAGGATATTGAGCGCGTCAAATGTGATTTGCACCTGCTCATTCACATCGAAGCTTGCCGAGAAATCGAGCTGCCCGTAAGCGTCGGTCCAGATTTCAGAACCAAAATACGCCGCCTCGTTAAGGTATTCGGACCGGTAGTTGTAGCTCAAGCGGGCATCGAAACGGTTGTCCTCGTAGTAGCCGGTCAAATTGAGCACATGGTCCGACGCCCCCACCACAATCCCCGAGCCGGCGACATTGAGCGGATCCCTCTCCTGCGAAGTATCAGCATCGGTGAGCGTGTAGTTCACAACCACCCCGAAGCGATCGAGAAGAGGTTGCTGATAAAGCAATTCGATGCCCGATATGGTTGCGTTCTGGCCATTTCGGGGCGTCGAGAACTTGATCGATATCGTGTCGCCCGTTTGCAGGTCAACGCGGTCCTCCTGGCTGGTGGAGGAAACGAGATTGCCCGAAATATCCTTCAGGAAAAGCGTGCCTGCCAAGATGGCGCCTTCCGCAAAGTACCACTCCAGAGAAACATCGAACTGGCTGGCTGTAATGGGCTCCAGGACCGGATTGCCCCGGGTGCCGGCGCGCGTGTTCTCGAAAAAGTTTTCGCGAACGCCGAGGGCCTGCGGATCAGGGCGCGACATGACTCTCGCGGCGGCAAGCCGCAGCTTAAGATCGCTGGCCAGGTCGTAGCTGATGTTCACGTTCGGCAGGAATTCGGTGTAGGAGTTGTCGATCGTCACCAGCGATGCCTTGCAGGTGTCCGGGCGGCAGCCGAAAGCGCCGGCCAGCAAGGAGGCGTTCGGCGTCATTTGCGCGGCGGCGCCATCGGCATCGCCTTGGATGACATACCCCGTTGACTCCACATTGGTTCGCACCGCGCGAAAGCCAACATCGCCGCTGATTCCGCCTGCGCCGAACTCGCTTTTCACATACACGGCCATGGATTCCTCCCTCACCCCCCAAGTGTCGGTGAGAGTGGGCAGCGTAATGACCGGGATTTGCGGGTCGGTGACCGCCCGGGCGGTGGCGGAGTCGATGAGGATGTAGTCGGCGCCCCGTTTGCCGGCAGTGAAGTCGCTGATCCTGTGCTGCGTGGTCGCGCTGCCGAGATAGCGGCCGCCGCCGGGCTCCCTTCGGGTAATCAGCCAAACGCCGTCCGAATCGGGCCGGAGGTTGTTCGCCGCGCACCAGCCCCCGTCGAGGCTTATGTGGTCGTCGTCGCCGCACCAGTGGTAGCCCGTTGAAAAGCTGTCCCGCCCGGTCTCGCGCTCGCGCCCCAGAAAGCCGAACTTCACCAGATTGAAAAATCCCGCGCTCAAATCCTGCTCGAAATCGACACCTAAGTAGGTCTCCTCCTCGTGGTTGACGATCGAGGTGGCGTTGGACCACTCAAGCGGCCGCTCAAGGTACTCTTCGTCGGTTTCCTCCTGCCCCGACGGCGTCAGGAACCGCAGGTTCAGGTTTTGATCGAAAGCCACGGCATCGACGGTGGCCGCCGGCGCCAGAATCGCATTGCCCGCGCCTTCGGAGGCAAAGGCGTAATAGCGCTGATCGGGCGCGCCGCCATCCGAATCCGTCATGCCCAAGCGGCCCGACAGGCGCCAGCCGCCGCCATCGTAATCAAAATTCAAGTCGTAGGACTGCGCCTCGATGCTCGCAATGCGGTCGAAGGCTTGCTGCCGCGCGCCGGCGCGGCCGGGAGTGGTGTCCACCGTCGCCGCGACAACGCCTTCCGACACGCCCGAGCCGGCCGTCACCACCGAAGCCGGGTCGGTGATGGCGCCGTCGGCGCCCAAAGTGGCCAAGTTGTTCTGGTTGATGTTGTTGGCATCGAGCGTGGTGTCCAAGGCGTTCAAGGCCAATTCAAGCCGGTCGCCCACAAGCCATTGCGCGGAGCCGAAAACGGTTTCCCTGATGCGCGCTTGGCGGAAATCCACTTCGCCGATAAGGCGGGGGAACCAGTGCTCCGTGTTGTTGCCCGATGCCCCGGGCGGCAGGAATCTAATGACTTCGCGCCCGGTGCGGTTGACGTTCCTTTCCTGGCGGGTGTAGGAAATTAGCGCGCCGAAGGTTTCGGCGTCGTTTTTCCAGGAAAACATGCCGGATGCCTGGGGATCGAATTCCTCGGAATTGTCGGAATACTGGCCTTCCGTTTGAATCGACACGGTCAGCGGGTCGAGATCAAGCGGCTTTCGAGTGTTGAGGATAACCGTGCCGCCGAGGGAGCCTTCCTGGATTTCCGCTTGGGGCGACTTATAGACCTCGAGCGATTGCACAAGGTTGGAGGGCAGGATCAGATAATTGAACCCTCTGGACGGCAGGTCCAGCGTGAACCAGTCGGTGGAGGCAACAGACACGCCGTTGAGCAAAGTTCTGTTCTGATTGGTTTGGGTGCCGCGGATTGAAACCTTCTCGCCCTCTCCAAAATCGCGCGTGACCGTGATGCCGGGCACCCTTGAGAGGGATTCCGCCACGTTCTGGTCGGGGAATTTGCCGATGTCCTCCGCGTTGACCGCATCCACGATGGCCAAAGCGTTGCGCTTCGTGTCCAAGGCTTGGCCGAGGGCGCCGCGGATTCCGGTCACGACGATTTCCTCGATGGCATCGCCGTCGCCCGCTTCGTCCTGCGGCCAAGCGGCGTTGGCGAACGCAAGCATCGCCAATGCGGACGCCCCGAGTGATAGGTGTTGGATGGTGCGACGCATAAGGTGGTGCCTCCAATTGAAGTTCAGCGTCCGGCCCTCCGCCTGAGTGCCGGCATCCCCCAAGACTATGCCGCATAATGCCACAGTTCCCGTTGCTGATACCAGTTCAGCCACCCGTTTCATGCCGCAACCGGTGATTGATGGGGCCAGCGCATGGCAGGCCAAGACGGCTAGGCGCTCGCCGCCGGGATTGACAAGCATGAAGGGGGGGGCTATGGTCGGGAGAAGTGGTATTGTGATGCGGCTCGGGAGGAATCGCTTCGCAAAACTAGTGGTATTAAATTGGCATGCACAGGTTGTGTCGATGCCAGAGGGCTGAATCAATGACCAAGAAATCATATTCCTTCAAGCCGTTGCTTTGCTTGCCGCTGGCGCTCTGCCTCGGGGCGGCTTACGCGCAAAGCGCCTTCGACCCGGCGGACGACGAGGAAATCGAGGAAATCGTTGTGACGGGAATCAAGGGCGCCTGGGCCAGGGCTCTTGATGCCAAGCGAAACGAAGTGGCCGTTGTGGATGTCATCGATGCCGAGGACATTGGCAAGTTCCCGGATCAGAATGTGGCGGAATCCCTCTCCCGCGTCGCGGGCGTGGCGGTGACGCGAGGCTTCGGCGAGGGCGAGCGGATATCGATTCGCGGCACCCGCTCTTCCCAAAACCGCATGCTGCTCAACGGCATGTCCGTCGCCACCACCGAATGGTTCACCTTGCAACTTTCATCGCGCAGTTTCAACTACACCGTGCTGCCCGCCAATCTCGTCAGACGCATCAAGGTGTATAAAACGCCCCAGGCGGACATCCAGGAAGGCTCGATGGGCGGCACGGTCATGCTGGAAACCAACAGGCCGCTGGACCTCAAGCCTTTCACCCTGTCCCTGCAAGCCCAAGGGCAGTATTCCGGCAACTCGGAAGAGTGGGATCAGAACGGTTCCGGCTTGTTCTCCTGGCGCAACGAAGAGAAAACCCTGGGCGCGCTGCTTTCAGCAACCCGGCAATACCGCAGCTTGCACCGTTTCGGCCGCACGGTCATCCGCTTTCTGGAGCCCGGCCATGCGCAAAACAGCTCGGATGACTGGTGGGCGCCGCGGCTGCTGAACCTGCCGGATTTCCGCCAGGACCGGGGCCGGGAAACCGTATTCTTCGCTGGCCAGTGGGAACCTTCCGACCGCTTCCAAGTGGCGGTGAACTACCTCGATACCGTGCTCAACGCGGACAGCAACAACAACAGCAATCTGGTTACCGTCAACGAAGGCGACCGGGGCACGCTCGATCTGAACTCGGCCACCACCGCGGGCAGCGGCAATCTGGCAGGCGTCGTGACCGGCACCTGGTATCTGCGCAACTGCGCCCCGACGCCCGCCTGCAATTCGGCCGAAGGGCTGGATCGCAACAACGACGGCTTCCCCGACAACAACCAGCCTTGGCCCTTCCCCGGCGGGCGCACCCAGGTGTTCGACAGAATTTCCCGCATCGACACCCAAGCTCTGGATGTGGAGTTCGCCTATACCGGCGAGGCCGGCTGGACGCTCACGACCCACCTGGGCGATACCCAGTCCGAAGGCGGCGCGTTCGATCAGCGCGCCTGGCTTTTCAATGGCGAGCACTCCGGCTACTCGTGGGAGGATCCCGAGACGGGCGAAACGGTGCGCCGCACCCGCGACGACTGGATCCATGCGGTCGTATTGGACGAGGATTTCAATTTCCATTACCTGACCACCCCGGAAGGCAAGAACGGGCTGCATCCCGCAGGCACGGAGGGCTTGCGCCCGGAGAGCGATCTGTCATACCGCGGCAGGCTTTACGATTACGGCAACACGGGGCGGTCGAGCACTGTCGATTTCGAGGATGAGCGGTATGTGACGCTCGACTTCGAGCTGCCCTTGCAAAGCAACCTCCTGACATCCGTGAAGGTCGGGGCCATGTATCGCGACCGCGACAAGGGGCGCGACTACAATCAGTACAGCTACACGCGCAACCACGACGACGACTATCAAAGGGATGCCGATGGCAACTTCGTCCGCAACGCGGCGGGCATCGCGCTCAAGAAGCCCGGCGCCGACGACAACGACTGGCTCAAGGATGCCGGTCGCGGCGCGGGCCGCCTGGATCCCTTCAGCCGCTCGCGCTACTTCGGCGACGACAAGCGATCGCTCACCATCGCGCACTTCACCAACGGGGAGCGCAGTCGCTTAGGCTATCTGATCGTCGATAGCGCCACCGCCCGCGCGCTCGACAGCCGTTCCACGGAAGAGCTGCTGGAAACCGTTTTCCCGAACGACACCTGGGCTGTCGAGGAAAAGATCACTTCGGCCTATGTGAAGGCCAATTACCAGCATGACCGCGTTCGCGGCGAGTTCGGCCTTAGGGTCTCCCGCACCGAGAGCCATTCCCAAGGCTACAGGGTGGTGGGCGACCCGTCGGCGGCGGCCCTGTTCCTCAATCCCGACGCGCAGGCGGAAGCATCCAATATCCGCAACCGCGCCAACCAGAGCAGGCTCTGCACCCCCGACACCTGCTATGCCGAGTGGATCACCCGCAGCAACACCTACACGGAATACCTGCCCAATTTCAACCTCTCGTACGACCTCAGCGACGAAGTGACGCTGCGGTTTGGCGCCGCGCGGGTCATGTCGCGCCCCGACCCCCATGCGCTAGCGATCCGCACCTCGTACTACGGCAACCTCAACGCCGGCGCCCGCGGCAACCCGAATCTGGAGGCGACCGTTGCCAACCAGTACGACTTTTCCGCGGAGTGGTACTTCGCCGAGGATTCGCTGCTGGCCGCCACCTTGTTCTACAAGGATGTCTCCGGCAGCCCCCTGGCCGTCACCGCCAAGGAACTCCGCACCGAGTTCGAGAACGGAGAGCAGGTGGAACGGGAGTTCGATACCTCTATCCCCATCAATGGGGAGGATCAACGGCTCTACGGCACGGAGCTGCTGTGGCAGCAGCCCCTCTGGAACCGCTTTGGCGCGAGGTTCAACTACACTTGGACCGATGCCACGGTGCCCGGAGAGGGCCGGGATCCGTTGGCGGGGCTTGGCGCCGGCGCGGTGGAAGGCGCCTCGAAGCATTCGTTCAACGGCTCTTTCTACTACGAGCAGCAGAAGTTCAATGCGCGCGTGAGCTACAACTGGCGCTCCAGGTATCTGTCGTCGATTTCCTACTTCGGCTCCGAGACCTGGAACGACGACTACGGCTACCTGACTTTCTCCACCACCTACAAGGTCAATGACCGCTTCGAGCTAGTGGGCCAGGTGCTCAACATCCTTGATGATGATCTCGAGGCATACCATGTGGTGCCGGAGCGCAAGGCCAGCGTTTACGACAACGACCGGCGCATCGTGATCATCGCCAATTACAGGTTCTGATGTTGCATGGCGAGTGGCGCAAACAGACATGCGAGCATAGCGGGCAGGCAGGCGACGGGGCATTGAGCATCCTCAATGCCGGTCGGCTTCGGCCCCGGCGCACTGCCGAACCGATGCGTTCCTTGCCGTTCGCTTACCTGCTCGTTTCGCTCGCCTTAAGCGGGCCGGCTTTTGCCGAAGATGTCGGCGAACAGGGGGCGGACTCATTTACGCGGGGCGTCTGGCTGACCAATGTTGACAGCGATGTGCTGTTCGACCCGCAACGGCTCGATGAGGCAGTGACCAGCCTGTCGCGGCACGGCTTCAACACGCTTTATCCAGTCGCTTGGAACAGGGGCTATACCTTGCATCCCAGCCCTGTGGCGCAGCGCTGGACCGGCAAGCCGCAATTCCCCCATCCGGGGCTGGCGGGCCGGGATCCGCTCGAAGAAATCATCCGCCATGGAAAGCGGCATGGCATGCGGATCATCCCCTGGTTTGAATACGGCCTGATGATGCCTGCCGATTCGCGCTTGGCGCGCGAGAACCCCCAGTGGCTGACCCGTCGCGCGGATGGCTCAGCCGTGTGGCTGTCGGGCGGCGAGCACGCCATGGTTTGGCTCAATCCCCTGCATCCGCAAGTGCAGGCCATGCTGATTGAGCTGCTCACGGAGCTAACGGTCGCTTACGATGTGGACGGAGTGCAGCTCGACGATCATTTCGGCTACTACTACCCGTTCGGCTACGACCCTTACACGCTGGAGCTTTACGCCCAGGAGCACCCCGGGGCGGAACCGCCGCCGCCGCCCGATCTGGATCCGTTGGCCGACTGCGCGCATCACGACGCCCGCTGGCGGCGCTGGGTTGACTGGCGCGCCGCCGGCCTCACCCGCTTCGCCGAAAATTTGGTGGCGGCTTTGCGGGCGGCCCGCCCGGATTTGACCCTTTCCCTATCGCCCAATCCGCAAGCCTTTTCCAAGAACTGCTATCTGCTTGACTGGAGCGCCTGGCACGAGCGGGGTTTGATCGACGAGCTGGTGCTTCAGGTCTATCGCGACAATATGGAATCCTTCGCGCGGGAGTTATCGAAGCCCGAGGTGCTTTACACAGGCCGCTCCGTGCCAGTGGTGATCGGCATCCTCAGCGGACTTAAGGCCCGGCATGTTCCCTCCGGCCTTCTCCGGCGGCAGATCGCCGCGGCGCGGAAGGGCGGCTTCAGCGGCGTGTCCTTCTTCTTCTACGAAACCCTATGGAATCTGGCCGACGAGACGCCGCGGGAGCGCCAAGGATTTTTCATGGAGGCCCTGCGATAGGCCGCCGCGCGGAGGCTGGCAGCCCTCCTGCCCGCCGGAAAAAATGATCACGCTCGATAGAATCAACAGCATTTACTCGGAAAACCGCCTTGCGCGGCCGAAGTACCGCAGGCTTTACAACACCATCGCCCGATGCGTGGAGAGCGAGTTCGTCGGCCCCGGAGAGCTGATGCCCAGCGAAAGGGAACTCGCCCAAAAGCTGGGAATTTCACGGGTCACGGTGCGCAAGGCGTTTTCCCAGCTTTTCGAGAACGGCATTCTGGACCGCAAGCGCGGATCCGGGACTTTCGTGTCGAAGCCCATAGAAAAACCGGTATCGAGCGTTTCCTCCTTTTCCGAGGACATGGCGAAAAACCGCCTAACGCCCAGCTCGAAGGTCATATCCATCAAGCATCTGGAGCCGGACGCGCATCTCGCTTTAATTTTCGGGTTGGCCCCGGGCCTGAAGGTGGTTGAGATTCAGCGCGTCCGGCTGGCCAACGGCTTCGCGATCGCTTACGAGGTGGTGGTGGTTCCCGACAAAGTGCTGCCCAATCCTTTGAAGATAGGGAAATCCCTCTACAGGGACATGGCGCAAAGGGGCTTGAGGCCCGTAAGCGCAGTGCAGAAGATCAAAGCCGCGAACGCCAATAAAGTCCAGGCGAGCATGCTCGACATCCATGCGGGCTCCGCGATTTTGCATATTGAGCGGCATGGCCTGGTTGAAAGCGGAGCGATTGTTGAATACACCAACTCCTATTACCGTTCCGACTCGTACGAGTTTGTGACCCGGAGCACGGTCTGAATCACGCTCCAGGGGCCATCGCTTGCGATGTGCTGGTCGTGGGAGGGTCCACCTCCGCCCTGTTCGCGGCGCTGCATGCCGCAAGGGAGGGCGCGTCAACCTGCCTCGTTGAGCCTACGGACTGGGTGGGCGGCCAATTGACCGCGGGCGGCGTTCCCGCCGTTGATTTCGCTTGGAGGGAAAACGCCCAGGGCATCAACGCGAAAGCGGCGCACAAGGAAAGATGCAACAATCACTACGAGTTCCACGATTGGCTTCAAGCCATAGGCAATCCGGGCGATTGCACGGTTTCAAGGCACTGCTTTTTGCCCCGCAGCCTGCTGGACGGCCCGATAGCGGAGGCGGTCCGGCGCGAGAGCAATCTTGCCGTTTTCCTCAATGCGGTTCCGATTGCGGTTGAAACCGAAACGAATGGCGGCAAGCGCGAAATTTCCAGAGTGGCGGCCGTGCAAAGATTTCCCAAAGCGAGCGGCAAGTTCGCTGGCCACGAAAGAGACTTGAGCGCAGCCATAGGAGACTGGTACTCACCTCGTCCCACGGCGTTCTTTGATAAGCGGCGCCTCTCGTTCGGCCCTTGCGAAGGAAGGAAAATGATGGTGGTCGAGGCCAGCGAATTCGGCGACGCGCTGGCCTTGTCGAATGCCCGCTACCTTGTGGGCGAGGATGGGTTCGAGGGCTCCGCCCGGCAATGGCATAGCGGATGCGGGCAAAGCTTCACCGCCGTGTTCAATCTGTCGATTGCCAAAAAAGCGCCGAATGCCGGCTCCTGGTCCGCGGCGGGCGCGCCGCAGGATCATGAATTCAGCTTTGGCTCCTATGATTGGAGCAAGGTCTGGCGGTACCGCCGATTAAAGGGGAATGGCGCGCCGGACATCGGGCAGATCAGCGCCATGAACTGGAAGCGAGGAAACATCAATAATGGCAATGATTACGCCGATCGCCATCTGTTCCTCCCGCACGAGGCCGCCAGGAAAACCGTCGAGCAAGGCCAGTGGCGCGGCGGCGTGGACACCGAGGCGCTAGAGGGAGCGGAAAGGCTGTCACGCCATTTTTACAGCTGGTTCGCCAGCCAGGCGCCGACCGCTTTTCGCGGCCTTATTCATGTGGATACGGAGTCGGTGGGGACCCGGCATGGCTTTTACAAGTTTCCGTACTTGAGGGAATCGCGCCGCAGCGTGGGGCATGGCGGCTTTCTTCTGTGCGCCTGGGATTTGAGTTTCTTTCCGGGGCCAACAGGCTTCCCTTTCGCGGACCGCGTGGCAACGACCCTCTACGACTACGATATCCACGCCCTCAACGGTTGCGGAGCGAGAACGGAGGAGGCGGACGTTTACTGGAGGAAGCATCCGAAGCCCTTCTACTTGCCTTTGAGGGCTTTCTCCAACGACACGGTCGCCAATCTGGTGGTTGCGGGCAAATGCATGGCCCAATCCTTCCTGGCGAACGCCGCCACGCGCCTTCATCCCGGCGAGGTGGTTTCCGGCACCGCCGCGGGGGTGATTGCGGCGCACTGCTCCCGAAAGGCTGAGAGCATGCACCAGTTGATCGAGAGCATGGATTTCAAGGAAGTCCAGAAGAAGGTTTCGCGCTACCAGCCGCTGGAATGGAAAATCGGCGGCGAGACGTTTCCGAAAGACGGCCGCAAGCCTGCGAAAATCGCTTTCGGCTTTGGCAACCCGCACGGCTGGGATGTCGAGTGGGCCGATTCTTTGCGCGCCTATCATGATCGCGATTTTCTCTATTTCCCTATTCCAGACAGGGAAATTGAGTCTTTAGCGGAGAAAATAAAGCGCAAAAGCGCCGCCCCGCCCTCCTTTGAAAAAGTGTCGCGCAGCGGCGGACGCTTCCTGAAGTGCCTCAAAAAAACCGGCTTTGAAGCGCTTTCCTTGAAATTCGCAAAAACATCACGATAATGCAAAGGCAGCGATGGCGAAGCGCGGTTATTGCGCGAGGCATCAAAGCGGGGCGCTGCCATCCAGTCGCGCCAAGGCTTTATCGAAAGTGCCCACTGGCAAATGCCCGGCCTTTCGGGCCACTTCCACAATCAGGCAATCCGAAAATCCGGCGGCAGCCTTCTGAAATGCCGACAGCGCACGGCGCACAGAGTCTTCATCTTGGAGAGTGATTCGGTCATGCTCCATCAGCATGCCGACAACAGTGGCAACCTCGCGATGCCCCAATCCATACGCGGACTCCAGCACCCAAACCGTTTCGGCAAGAACGAGAAGCGAAACCCAAGCCCCCGGCGAGACAAAGCTCTCCGCGCTGGCCACTTGTTCCGGGTCGTCCCGGGCAATCAGCCGAATCAGAACGTTGGTGTCAGCGGCCCGCATGTTTGCGCCGCGCTCTCGACCGAATCCCGGCATCCATGGCATCGATGCCCCTCGGGTCCGGCGGCGCGGAGAATACGGCCTTATGGATCTCCTCGGAAGAGTGCCTTGCCGCCTTCCGCACCACGACTTCGCTGCCTTGGGCCCGCCACTCGATTTTGGAACCGGGCGACAATCCGAGTTTCCGGCGCACAGGCGCAGGCACCGAAACCTGGCCTTGGGAGGTGATTTTGGATTCGATCGTTTCCATGCGCTTTCCTACCTTGACCCGGGCGGGTATTTTCTCATTTATTACCCCGGTAATCAAGCGTCGTGGCTATCCGCAACAGATCACGATAAGGCAGCAATGGCGAGGCACGGCCGAAGTCGGCCCAGGGTCGAAAAACACTGCTTTCGGGGCGGAGCAGGCCTGCGGGCGTGACCGCGTTACTGCAGCAGGAACAGCGACAGGCCGGGCCAGAAGGACACGGCGGCCAGCGCCGCCAGCATCAGCAGCAGGAACGGCAGCACGGCGCGGCAGATTTCGCCGAAGGATTCCTTGAAGGCGGTCATCGCTACGATGAGATTCAGCCCCATAGGCGGCGTGAGGTAGCCCATCTCCAGATTCACCACCATCACCACGCCGAAATGCACGGCATCCATGCCCTGGGCCACTGCGATAGGCTGCAAAAGCGGCGCCAGGATCAAAATGGCGGAGCCAATATCCATGAAGCAGCCCACCAGCAGCAGGAAGGCGTTCATCAGCAAAATGAAGCCGGGCAGCGAGTCGATATGCGTCGAGAGCCACTCCACAGCCATGTCCGGCACCTGCTCGTAGGTCAGAAACACGTTGAGCGCCAGCGCCATCATCAGCACCGGAAACAGCGAGCCCATCAAGCGCGTGGTGCTGGTGAACACTTCGATTACATCCTTGAAACGCATTTCGCGGTGAATCACGATTTCCACGAAGAAACCGTAAACCACGGCGATCGACGCGGATTCGGTCGCGGTGAACCAGCCGGTATAGATTCCGCCCAGAATAATGACCGGCATCAGAAGCGACCAGATCCCCCGCGCGAACGCCGCTCCGATTTCCTGCGCGCTCCAGCTTCCCAGCCGAAAACGCCAGTTGCGGGCAATGGCCCATGCGCTCATCAGGCCGGTAAGGAGCAGCGCCGGGCCCACGCCGGCGATAAACAGCTCGGAAATCGAGGTTTGCGTCATGATCCCGTAGAGGATGAGCGGAATGCTAGGCGGCACCACGATGCCGAGCGTGCCGGCCGCGCACAGCGCGCCCAAGGCGAAGCGTTTGCTGTAGCCGGCTTCCAGCAAGGCCGGATACATCACCGCGCCAATGGCCAGCAGCGCCACGGTGCCTGAACCGGTCACGGCGGCGAACATCGCGCACGACAGCACCGTGGCGATCGCAAGCCCGCCGGGAATCGGCGCCGACAGCGCCCGCGCCAAGCGGATCAGGCGGCTTGCGATGGCGCCCCGGGCCATGACAGCGCCCGCCAACAGGTACATAGGAATCGACAGCAGCACATCGCGGTTGAGGCCGTCCCAGCCATCGTTGATGATGTTCTGCACCTGGCCGTCGCCCCAAAACCAATAGGCCATCCCGGCGACCACGCCCAGCACCACCAGCAGGTTCTGCCGCAGAGCCAGCAGCAACAAGGCAGCGCCCAGGATGCTCAGCGCGCCGGTCATGATTCCAGCTTGGTTTGCGCGTCCGCCATCGCGCCCTGCTCCGGCGGCTTGAGGTCCGGCCAGCGCGCATACAGCCCGTGGCGCAGGGCGGCCAGCGCAAACACCAGCGGAATCACGCCCTGGATCGGCCAGACGATCATTCTCAGCACCACGGAACGCACATCGAGCAGGTAGGTCTCGCGCACCAAGTCAAACGCGACCAAGGCAAAGGCCAGGCAGAACAGCGCCATCAGGACCTCGCTGAAATGATCGAGAAACGGCCCCCAGGATTTCGGCAGCCAGCCGTCGGCGAACCGGGGCCGCAAATGCGCATTGGCGGCCGAAGCCAGCCCGATGCCGAACATCACCTTGATCACGTTGGCGTACACGCCGATCTGGCGCGCCCAGTACAAGCCGGAGCCGCTGAACACGCGGGTCGCCACGTCGCTGAAAATCACCGCGACCAGCAGGGCGAAAGCAACGCAGGCAATGGCCCGCTCCACCTGGTACAGCGCGGAGAGAAAACGCCGCGCCGATTCCTTCACCGCATATCCTTGCTGCGCGCCATCAACATCCGGATCACTGGTTCAGGTCGCGCGCGACGCGCAACCCCACACGGGCGCTGCGAAGAAAGCGCGGCCGCGAGAACCGCCAATACAATCGTTGTGGGCTTTGGACCCAAAACGGGAAATGGCGTCAGCGCCCGCGTATGGCGCGGGTTTCTTCCCGGCTCGGCCCTGCAACCCGGCGCATATGGAATTCGAATGCGTCTTCCCTGCGACCGGCGACGCGGTGGCGATCAACGCAACTGCAACAACGGAGAAAGTGGGTTTCTTCATTGCAAACCTCGTCAACTCAATCCAGTGCTTGGATCGTTTCACAGCCTGCGCGGGCCAAGCAAGCCGGTGCGCCATCATAACGTGGTCGCCAGAAACCTGCGGGGACGCGAAGATCATCTGGCAGAAAGGTCACGCTCCCGCGCCGCTGCAAAGATATGCCGTAAGGCGCCTTGCGCGCCATTTTCAACAAGCGGCGTCGATATCCTGGAATTCCCGGCCGCCGGACAAGCACGGCCATCAATGGGCGCGCCTGAGCGGGTGGGTACAATGCGCTTCTTTTTCCTGCGAGAGGGATGAGCGGATGTCGAATACCATGCGCGCCGTTGTTGCCGAAGCGCCGGGCGGGCCGGATTCGCTGCAATTGAGGGAATTGGCGGTGCCTTCACCGGGCGAGGGCGAAGTGCGGATACAGGTGGCCTACGCGCCGCTCAACCCGCTGGACACGCATGCGCGGGCCAACCGAATCAAGTGGATGCATCCCGGTTTTCCGTTTGTGACCGGCTACGAATACTCAGGAAGAGTGGTGGAAACCGGCGAGGGCGTGGACTCCGCGCTTCACGGCCAGCGCGTGGCCGTGAACGGGCAGTGGAACGGCAACGGCGAGTTCGCCATCGCCAAGGCCGCCGGGCTGGTGTCCATCCCGGACCGCTTCGACTACAAGCTGGGATCGACCTTCTCGACCTGCGCGCCCACCTCTTGGCACCTGGTTCATTCCGCCGGCAGAGTCCAGCCCGGCCAAACGGTGGTCGTGCATTCCGCGGCCGGCGCGGTCGGCATCATGACCACCCAGATCGCCAAGGAGGCCGGCGCCGCGGTGATCGGGCTGGCGGGCGGCGAAAAGAAAGCCGAATGGGCGAAACAGTTCGGCGCCGACCATATGCTCGACTACCGCTCCAAGGAATGGCCGGCGCAAGTCAAGGAGCTGACCGGAGGGCGCGGCGCCGATGTGATCATCGACGGCGTGCAAGGGCCCCACGCGCCGCGCAACTACGATGCCTGCGCGCCGCTGGGCAACGTGATCTATATCGGCGCGATGGGCGGACTGGCCCCGCAAGTCGATATTTCCCTTTTAATCGGCAAGAGCATCAGCGTGACCGGCTTCGTGCAGTTCTTCCACCAGGCCCGTACCCGCCAGGCTGAAGATGCCGAAATCGAAGAGAAGCTCGCCTCCGGCCAGTGGCGCATTCCCATCGAGCGGGTGGCCGCCCTGGAGGAGACGCCGGCCATGCATGCCGCCTTCGAGAACCGCGAGCTGTTCGGCCGCACTCTGATCGAGGTTGGCGGCAACAGCGTTTAGCGCAGTGCCGCGCCGGCGCGTCCATGCCGTGCTGCTGCTCGCGGCGCTTTGCGCGGGCGGGTGCGGGCAAAACCGGCAAACGGAGGCGGACGAGGAAAAACTGGTCGTGGTGGTGGGCGCGGCGGGCGCCATCAACACGCCCTGGCATGACGGCTGGCTTCGCTTCGAGCAGCGGGTTAAGGAAGCCGCCTATCCGGGACTGGAACTACAGCTTTTCGTCAACGGCCAGCTCGGCACCGAGGAAACCATCATGGCCAACGTGCGGCGCGGGCGGGTGCAGTACGCCGGCACTTCGCTGCACGGCACCTCCAGCGTGGTTCCGGAACTGAGCGTGATCCTGGCGCCGTACCTGTTTGAAAGCTATGCGGAAGTGGATTTCGTGACCGACAACTATCTGACTCCGCTGTTCACCGAGATGCTCGCCGAGCGGGGCCTGACCTTCCTGCAATGGAGCGAGGTTGGATGGAACCACGTGTACTGCCGCGAACCCCGGCTGGAGCCGGAAGCGTTCCGCGGGGTCAAGATGCGCGCCTCCACCGCTATCGCGCCCCAGGTTTTCACCGAAACGATCGGCGCCAGCAATATCCCCCTGCCCTTCGATGAAACGCTGCCCGCCTTGCAAACCGGTCTGGTGGAATGCGGGCAAAGCGGGGCCGGCCAGTACCTGCTGTCCGGCATCGCCGAAGAGGCGCCGCACTACATGCTGACCCGCCACGCCTATGATTCCGGCGTGCAATACGCCAATTCCCAATGGTATGAATCGTTGCCGGAAGAGGCGCGCGCCGTGCTGCTTGAAGCGCTGGACGACCAGCAGGAGAACCGCGCCATCGTCCGCCGGGCCGTTGCGGAACAGGAGCGCGAATGGCAGCAGGACGGCCGGGTCGCTTTCCATGCGCTCAGCGAAGCGCAACGCGAACGCTGGCGCCAGGCTGCTGAAGGCGCGCACGAGGTGCTGCTGGAGCGCATCGGCGGGCGGGCGGGCGAAGTGTACGATCGCATTCTCGCCGGCAAGGCCGAATTTGCCGCCCGCAAAAAGGAAGCGAAGTGAGCATCCGCGACCAAGTGATGGCCCTGGACATCCCGCCGCTTGAGCGCGGGAAGCTTGACGGGGACCTGCGCGAATACTTCGCGCTGTGCGAGGAAAAGCTGGGCTTCGTTCCCAATGTGCTCGCCGCGCATTCCTTCAGCAGCGAAAAACTCCGCGTCTTCCGCGAGCTTTACGACGAGCTGATGCTGGCCGACTCGGGCCTGAGCAAGCTGGAGCGCGAAATGATCGCGGTGGTGGTGTCCTCGGCCAATCATTGCCTGTATTGCCTGGTGGCCCACGGCGCGGCGGTGCGAAAGCTTTCGGGCGATCCGCTGCTGGGCGAAGCGCTGGCCATGAACTACCGGGAGGCGGCGCTCACGCCGCGCCAGAGGGCCATGCTGGATTTCGCCTGGAAGGCCACCACCCAGCCCCGAAAGACCGGCGCCAAGGACCGGGCGCGGCTGCGCGAGGCCGGGTTCGATGAACGCGACCTCTGGGACATCGCCAATGTGACCGGCTTTTTCAATTTCAGCAACCGCGTGGCGATGGCCACGGGAATGACCCCGAACCGCGAATACCACGATATGGCGCGCGCGACCGCTGACTAGCGCCGCCGGGAGGATTCCACCCATGAAACTGAGATTGCTGGGCTCGAGCGGCCTGCGCGTGTCCGAGCTGTGCCTAGGCACAATGACCTTCGGCGGAACCGCCCACCTGTATGCCGGAGAAAAGGACTGCCGCGCGGTTTACGATGCCTACCTCGCCGCCGGCGGGAACTTTATCGACACGGCCGACATGTACGGCATGGGCGCCAGCGAGAGCATGCTGGGCCGCTTCATGGGCGAAGACCGCCAGCGCATCATCCTGGCCAGCAAGTACTCGATGAATACCAGCCCCGACGATCCCAACGCCGGCGGCAACCACCGGGCCAACCTGGTGCGCTCGCTGGAGGGCAGCCTCAAGCGGCTCAAGACCGACTACCTCGATCTTTACTGGGTGCATGCCGCCGACGGATTGACCCCTCCCATCGAAGTGATGCGCGCGCTGGACGACCAGGTGCGGCTCGGCAAAATCCTGCATATCGGCATTTCCAACGCGGCGGCCTGGTGGGTGGCGGCGATGAACGCAACGGCGGAGCAGCGCGGCTGGACCCGTTTCACCGCCCTCCAGCTTCAGTACAACCTGGCTGAACGCACCATCGAGAACGCGTTCTTTCCGCTGGCGAAGTTCCAAGACATGGCGATGACCGC
The DNA here is from genome assembly GCA_028285945.1 of Candidatus Foliamicus numerosus. Lineage (GTDB taxonomy): Bacteria > Pseudomonadota > Gammaproteobacteria > Steroidobacterales > Foliamicaceae > Foliamicus > Foliamicus numerosus. The sequence goes on from JAPYNE010000022.1 coordinate 203,128, forward strand.
CTGGAGCCCCTTGCTATTCGGCGCGCTGACCGGCAAGTACACTCTCTCGAAAGACGGTTCGGTGGAGGGCAAGGGGCGCCTGGGATCGCCCGGAGGCTCGCGCATGCTGAATCCGCATAGCCTGAAGGTGGCGCAGGGCTTGGAAAAGGTGGCGGACCGTTTGGATGCCGCTCCGGCGGTTGTCGCGCTGGCCTGGCTGCTGCGCCGTCCGGCGCCGGTCATTCCGATTGTGGGGGCGAGCAAACTCAAGCAATTGCAACAGAACCTGTCCTGCGCGGAGATGGAGCTGGATGCCGACACGCTGGCCGAACTGGATGCCCTCTCGCCGCCGCCGCCGACCTTCCCGGAATCGCTGCTGGCAATGCCGCCGCTGCGGACCATGGTCCACGGCTCGGCGCTGGCGGACCGCCTCGTTCCCTGGAACACGAACTGACCCTCGGGCCGCCTTTGCCAAGGCCTACCGGGTGCTGAAACCCGGCGGCGACCTTCTGATGAGCGATGTCGCACGCTTGAGGCATTCGAATTGCGAAGCGGACGATGGGTTCCGCTGGCCAAAATCACCGACGATGCCACGGTTTCCCTACCGCCACTCGATGCGATCCAATTCAACCTGCGCGACCTGTGGCCCGCCCCAACGCAAGCGCCGGACTGACGCTGCCACAAATCAGCGCCGTTCTCGGCACGGGCATCTCTAGTTCCTGGAAGCATCGGTGCCGTATGGCGGTTTCTCAGTAGAGCCAAAGCATGCTCCAATGCGTGGTTGGGATTCCGTTAGGAGCGACGGCTGGCGCACTCCACCTATTAAGTGGAAGGCAACGCTTGTAGTGTACACTTAGCAGTGTCAACTAAAGGATGCCGCCGATGGAAATAACTGCCAAGAGCTTGAGAAGCCGCATCAGGGAAGCACTGGCCTGCGCGGAACGTGGCGATACGGTCACCATCACCTATCGCGGCAAGCCCAAAGCCCACCTTGTGGGAATCCGGCGGCCTCCTGAAAGCGTGGACAACAATGAGAAGCCCGCCGGGTTCGGCATGTGGAAGGACCACGAAAAAATGCAGGACGTCGATGCCTTTGTGCGCGATTTGCGCAGCCCTCGGCATGCTGGCTGACACCGACATCCTGATATGGTTATTTCGCGGGAGGCAGTCCGCCCAAGAAGCCCTTGAAGACTGCCAGACCATTGAGCTATCGGCCATCACCTACATTGAGCTTGTTCAAGGCTCCCGCAACAAGAACGAACTCGCGCATTTGCGCCAAAGCATCAGCGCGAACGGCTGGCGAATCCTTCCTGTGACCGAGAGCGTGAGCTACCGGGCGACGGCATTGATCGAGAATTACGCGTTATCTCACGGGATGCGGCTGGCCGATGCCTTGATCGCAGCCACTGCGATTGATCTGGGCCTCACGCTGATCACCGCCAACACCCGGCACTACGACTTCCTTCGCGGCCTTTCCCTCCGCCGCTACCGGCCCTGAGGCCAGCCGCCAGCCAAGATATGCCCCGCGTACCGCCCGGAGTACTCCTTGGCAGCCACGATTTCCGGCACATTCCTCAACCAGTCGGAATCGTCCAGAAGATCCTCAATGATCATTTCCAGCCGGCCCGCCACTTCCGCCCGCGTTTCCCCGTGGCAGCATTGCCCGACCAGCGGATAGGCGCTGCCAATATAGCAACCATCCTCATCGCTCCACTCAATCAAGGTGCTGTAATGCTTCGTTTCCATCGGTAGCCCCTCGGATCAATCCGCGACTTTTGCATTATTAGACTCCATCAACTCCTGCGCCAAGCCATCAACTTCTCAGGCAGCGTCAAGCAGACTTGCTCAAGTGCCCGCAACAGGATTGGGGGACGAATCAACAGCCTCCAGCAACAGGTCGGCGTGTTCACGCATCTCATCAGTAACGGCATGGCCCAAGCAAACCAGAAATAGCTGCGCCCCCTCGCGCCGGGCAAACTTCATCGCGGGAACGAAATCGCTATCGCCGGTAACAAGAACGATTACCTCGACCTGCTTCTTCAAAGTGAGCGACGCAATGTCGAGCCCCACCCGCATATCAACCCCTTTCTGGTGAACGTTTGGAGCAAAGCTGCTTGATTGAATTTGCACTTCACGTTTGCCAGTGGGAAGCTCACGAGCATTGAGCGCCCACCCTCGGAACTTGAGTTCTCCCATTCGAAGCGCAACAAAAGGGGCTGCCTTCAGTTCTTTGTGCAGCCGTTGATTGTTTTTGGCCAAAGATGTCTCGGCAAACCGGACCCTGCCTCCGCCAAGCGGCTTCTTTTGAGTTGATCTGAGCGGAGGCGCATCGTAGAAATACACCCGGTGCAAATACATATCGTGAAGTTCCGGACATGCCGCAAGCTGATTCACGAAACGCTTGACCATATCGGCGCTAACCGGTTGCTCCGGCGAACCGAGCTTTCGCTTCAAAAAGCCTGCGTCGATCAGGACTGCGTATCTGCGCATGCCAAGAAAAATGGAGGAGATGCCGCAACCGTACGCGGAGCTTGCGCTCTCTTGGATGGCAGCGTACGGCGCGGCGGTTTTTGATATGAGCGTGAGTGTATCGCCTGCTGCCATTCTTGACAACAGACTGTACGGGTTCAGGACATATGGGACTTTTCGTGTTCGCCTGTCCTTTGCTGGGGAAGGTATTCCATCGGGGTGGGCAAGTCCAGCGCGCAGCGGGATCGGATATGGTTGATCTGGATCATCTCGCCGGGCTGCCGGACCTTCATGTCCCGGTGCCAGCACACGGCGCGGCTCTTCAAGGAGCCAGCAGATGCGCTTGGCCTAGCCGCTATCTGCAAAACATCGCCGAACTCTCGCTTGCCGCTCGTTGGCTGCGGACCATGCACTCATGCGAAATGCCTACGCGATAGACACTGCGCACTTGACAAGTGACGGCATCTCGATCATCATAGCCATAAAGAGTTTATTTATTATAAATCAATACATTATTTTGTTTTATTAAAATAAAAAATAACCATTATTACCCAAGCACATTAAGGGGAAAACTATGGACTCTAAATATCCACATATAGCATCTCTAACTTACGCCAAAAACTTTGCGGATGCTGCGTCAGTAATTGTCGATTCTGGAAAGGCGGCAGAAATGCGGCTCGTTATGACCTACTTGTACGGACATGCAATTGAATTGGCCACTAAATCTATACTGTCGTATCACGGCATGTCTCTTGAGGAATTAAAAAAGATTAGGCATGACTTGGACAAGTGCGTGAACAAAGCGAGCATTCATCCTGAAGGAAAATATCTTGACGCTGATCTGCAAAAAATAGTCAATTTGTTGAATCCAGTATATTCAGGAAAACACCTCGAGTACCACCCGGGAACGATGCTGATGTATTTGCCAGACGAGAAGGCTATGCAGAACTCCGTGATGAAGTTAATTTCCTCTCTCAGAAAGGCTTACACGCCATCTCGGTTGCCGCAATAAAATATGTGATGTTGGGCTTGCCTTGCTCTTACCGCCCCACACTCAAAGTCCCGCGCATGAATTGCTCCAGACAAAGCAGTACCATGAGGAGCCTTGGTGCAGCATAACCTTGTGTCAAAACTCTATTCGCAGGCCTTCTCGCACTGCATCAAGAAGTTGTTTGTCGAGCGAATCGGAGCCAAGTAGCGGCGGCGCAGTTATTAGCATGGCTGCACACAGCAAACCAAGCGACAATACTCATAGTGCCCGGATAAATCCCGGCTCGCTTGCTGATTTCTTTGGGCTTCAAGGATTCCTTCTTGTAGGCGTGGAAAAGGACATCAAGCACCGCTTCCTTCAGGAGGGCTTGACCCATACGGGACAAATTTCTTTCTCTGACGCTCATGGTGCCATTCAGATCAACGGCGCGGGGAAGGGGGCTGCAAGCCTTTGGGCACTTGTGGCGTTATGTAAAGCGCCAGGCCCGGAACCGGCGAACCTATGGGGTTTCCGGCCCCGGCCGTAACGCCGGCCGGCCCCTTTCCGCATAAAAAGCCGGATCGCGGCGGTTTATGCGCGGCTCCATGCGCGAAACACCGCCCCCCTACTCCCC
>JAPYNE010000023.1 GCA_028285945.1 Candidatus Foliamicus numerosus
CGCGCTGCTGGCACGTTGGCCCTGCTTCGCGACGAGGGCGGCAGCATGACCGCTTGGCAAGGGCCGGGGAGCGCGCATGTCGGGCATGTGCAAGCGGCGGGCAACGCCGGCCAAGCGGGATCGATCGCTCGTCGAACGCAACGGGGGCTTGCCGCGAACCGCTAGCGCACGCGCATGCCGGGTTCGGCGCCTTCGTCGGGCGACAGCAGAAAGATGCCCGCATCGCCTTCGCCTGCCGCCAGCACCATGCCCTCGGACACGCCGAAGCGCATTTTGCGCGGCTTGAGGTTGGCCACCAGCACCACTTTGCGGCCCACCAGCATGGAGGGCGCGTAGGCGCCGGCAATTCCGGCGAACACGGTGCGGCCTTTGCCGCCATCGTCCAGCTCGAGGCGCAGCAGGCGGTCCGCGCCGGTCACGCGCTCGGCTTTGGCAACGCGCGCCACCCGGAGGTCGGCGCGCAGGAATTCCTCGATATCGATGGGCGCGGACTGGCTGCCGGCGCTTTCGGCGGGCTGTTGGCTTGACTCGACCAGCGCCTTCAGCGTTTTGGGCTGAATGCGCTGCGCCAGCGCCCTGAACGGATTGATCCGGGCGTTCAGCAGCGGCGCCGCCACCTCGTTCCAAGCGAGCTCGCAGCGCAGGAAGGCCTCCGCGTCGGAAGCGATGCGCGGCAGCACCGGCTTCATGTAGGTCATCAGCACCTTGAACAGGCTCACGCCTTGGGTGGCCACTGCCCGCAGCGTGTCGGACTGATCCGGGTCTTTCGCCAGCTCCCAGGGTTTTTGCTCGTTGATCCATACATTGGCGCGGTCCGCCAGCGCCATGATCTGCCGCATGGCCTTGGCGTACTGGCGCGATTCGTAAAGTTCGCCGATTTCGTCGCGGGCCCCCGCGAACTCCTCATGCAGCGCAGGGTCGTGCAGCTGCGGCCCCAGCCTGCCATCGAATCCGCGGCTGATGAAGCTGGCGCAGCGGCTGGCGATATTCACCAGCTTGCCCACCAGGTCGGAGTTGATGCGGGCGGCGAAATCCTCAAGGTTCAGGTCGATATCGTCCAGCCCCGGCCCCAGCTTGGCGGCGTAGTAGTAGCGCAGTTGATCGGGATCCAAACCGGCGGCGACGTAATCCGCCGCAGTGATGAAGGTGCCGCGCGACTTCGACATTTTCTGCCCGTCCACCGTCAAAAAGCCATGCACGAACACGCCGCTGGGCGTGCGCATGCCCGCCCCCATCAGCACCGCCGGCCAGAACAGCGCGTGGAAGTAGAGGATGTCCTTGCCGATGAAGTGGTAGAGCTCGGCCTTGCTGTCCGCCCCGAAATAACGCTCGAAGCGCTCCCCGCCGTCCTTGCCGGCCCCGCACAGGTTCCTGAAGCTGGCCATGTAGCCCACCGGCGCGTCCAGCCACACGTAGAAGTACTTGCCTTGCTCGCCGGGCACCTCGAAGCCGAAATAAGGCTCGTCGCGGGTGATGTCCCAGTCTTTCAGCCCTTCCTTGAACCATTCGGCCAGCTTGTTGCGCGCTCCGCGGTCGAGGTTGCTGGCCCGCATCCAGTCCTTCAACCGGGCCTCGAACGGGCCCAGCTTGAAGAACTTGTGCTCCGATTCCCGCGTGACCGGCGGCAGCCCGCTTAGGATCGAACGCGGATTGACCAGTTCCGACGGCGCGTAGGTGGCGCCGCAAACCGAGCAGCTGTCGCCGTACTGGTCCTTCGCTCCGCAGGAGGGGCATTCGCCGCGCACATAGCGGTCCGGCAGGAACATGCCGGCCTGCTCGTCGTAGGCCTGCTGTATGGTGCGGGTGAGGATATGCCCGCTGTCCGCCAGCTGCTGGTAGATGCGCTCCACCAGCTCGCGGTTTTCCAGCGAATGGGTGGTGTGGTAGTTGTCGAAACGGATTCCGAAGGCCTCGAAATCCCGCGCATGCGCGGCCCGGCACGACTCGGCGTACTCCGCAGGGTCGATGCCCTCCTCGCGGGCCTTGAGCATGGTGGGCGTGCCGTGCGCGTCGGTGGCGCACACGAACGCGCAGTCGGACCCGGACAGCCGCTGGTAGCGCACCCAGATGTCGGTTTGCACCATCTCCAGCAGGTTGCCGAGATGGATCCGGCCGCTGGCGTAGGGCAGTGCCGCCGTCACAAGGATCTTCCGCGTCATAGGCGCGGATTATCCCGCAATCCCGCCTCCGGCGTTAGCCCGCGCCTCGCATCCGTTTCCGGAGCTCCGGGCGGGAGATGCCGCGCCGCCGGCATGCTTGCGCTGCTTTGCTCCGCTGCCGCGAGGCGGGAGCGCGGAAACTACCAGCCGCAGGCAAGCCCTTGGTTATTTGTCTTAAGCCAGTCCATGAGCGGCTGGAAGTAGGCGATGAGGGCCGATGCGTCCATCCCGCGCTGGCCCGTCAGCGCTTCCATCGAGTCCTGCCACGGCTCCCTTGAGCCTTGCTGAAGCATTTTCCAGAGCAAAGCGCCTGCTTCCTTGTTGCCGTAGATGGAGCATTCGTGCAGCGGCCCCTCGAATCCGGCAGCATCGCACAGCGCCTGCTGGAACTGGAATTGCAGCACGAAAGCGAGGAAATAGCGCGTGTAGGGCGTGTTGCCCGGAATGTGGTACTTGGCGCCCGGATCGAAATCGGCCTCGCTGCGCGCCACCGGCGGCCTGATGCCCTGGTAGCGGGTTCTCAAGTCCCACCAGGCGGCGTTGTAGTCCCCCGGTGCGATTTCCCCGGAGAACACGCCCCAGCGCCATTGGTCCATGAGCTTGCCGAATGGCAGAAAGGCGATCTTGTCCAGCGCCAGCTTCATCTGCGTGTTGATAAGCGCTTCGCGGCTGCTCTCCATCTCCTCCGCCAAGCCGAGGTTCCTCAAAAAAGCGGGCGTGATGGACAGCGTCACCGTGTCGCCCACCGCTTCATGGAAGCCGTCGTGCGCGCCCTGTTGGAAGAGGGCCGGCAAGTCCCGATACGCGAGGTAGTAGTAGATGTGGCCCAGCTCGTGGTAGATCGTGAACAGGTTTTCCTGGGTGGGCTCGATGCACATTTTGATCCGCACGTCGTCCTTGCCGTCCATGCTCCAGGCGCTGGCGTGGCACACCACCTCGCGGTCGCGCGGCTTCACCAGCAGCGACCGTTCCCAGAAGCTGGCCGGCAGTTCGGGCATGCCCAGCGACACGAAGAAGTCTTGCGCCAGTTCCGTCATGTGCGCGGCGCTGTAGTCCTGGTCCTGCATGGCCTGAGTCACGTCCAGTTCCGCGATGCCCGCGTACGGCTCGGCCAGGTCGTAGATTTCGCCCCAGGTTTGCGACCACATGTTGCCCAGCAGATGCGCCGGGATCGGCTCGCCTTTCGGCACGGCGGCCTCGCCGTAGGCTTGGCGCAGCTTGTCGGCCGTGTAGCAGTGCAGTTGCTCGTAAAGCGGCGACACTTGGCTCCACAGCCGCTCGACCTCGTCGCCGAAATCGGCCACCGGCATGTCGTAGCCGGCGCGCCATAACTCGCCCATGTCGTTGAATCCCAGCGTGCGAGCGCCCTCGTTGCCGAGCTCCACGAACCGCTGGTAGTCGGCGCGAATGGGCGGCGATATGGTGCGCCAGCCGCGCCAGGCATCGAGAAGCTCGTCGTAATCGCGGCTGCGGGCCATCACTTGGCTGAGCTTCTCCAGGTCGCGGCAGCTTTCCGGCCCGTTGGGGCAATGCTTGCCGCTTCCGTACATGCCCTCCATGCGGGCCATGATTTCCGACAGTTCCCTGCGCTTGGCGTCGTTATCGGGCGCCGGCAGCGTCGCGCCCCACTTGATTGAATTGATGGCCCGCCGCGTGAGCGGCTCCAGTTCGATGCTGTCGTAGCGTTTGGCCTCCTCGACCGCGCCGCTTCGGAACTTCAGCCAGCGTTCCTGGGCGCGCGCGCTCAACAGCGCGGTGTCCTGGTTGATGTAGGTGGCGTGCGCCCAGGCCGCCGCCGCGCGCTCCACGCGCATCTCCTCGTATTTCCCGTTGGTCCGGCGGACGAATTCCTCCGCGTCGGCCCGCCGGGCTTTTTCGGCGGACGGGGGGATGAGGCGTATCTTCGCCATGCCGCCCGGCTGCGGGTCCGCGCCGGGCCGCAAGGCGCTTTCGGTGGATGCGGCCGCGATCGCGCATACTGCCAGCGCCAGTCCTGCAAGGATGACTCGGTTATTCATGCTTCTCTTCCTCCGCAGGCGTCATGCACTTCTTCAAGGGTTTGAGAAAAACCGCCAGGATCAGGCCGCTGCCCACCGTTGTTAGCACAATCTGCCAGTACAGGCCGGGCATGTCGCTGATCGCGTCGGGATCGAACTCGCCCGCGATCAGCCCGGCAATCAGGCTGCCCAGCGACGCGCCCAGAAACCAGATGCCCATCATCTGGCCCACGTATTTCTTAGGCGCCAGCCGGGTAACGGCGGACAGGCCCACCGGACTGAGGCAAAGCTCGCCGGTGGTGTGCAGCAGGTAGGTGAAGAACAGCCAGGTGGGCAGCACCGGATTGCCTTTGGCCACCAGGGTGGCGGCGCCGATCATCACCAGAAAGCCCAGCCCCAGCTGAATGAGCCCGAAGGCGAATTTGAGCGGCGTGGAAGGGTCCAGATTGCGCCGCGCCAGGGCCGTCCACAGCATCGCGAACAATGGCCCCAACACGATGATGAAAAACGGATTGAGCGATTGGAACCACTCGGCCGGGAAACTGAACGAGCCGAACTCGCGGATCGTGTAGCGCTCGGCGAACAGGTTCAGCGACGAGCCGGACTGCTCGAATCCGGCCCAGAACATGGCGGCGCCGAAAAACAGCACGATGATGCCGCCCACGCGCAGGCGCTCGTCGCGCGCAAGCCCTCCGAACAGCAGCAGCGCAAGGAAATAGACCGCCGCCACGGCCACGATCACGACGGCGCTGGCTTCCGCAATGGCGCGCGCGTTTAGCTCGATGGCGCCGCCTAGCGCGCCGGCATACACGGCGGCCAGCGCCGCGAGCGCGGCTGCCACGCCCAGCCATACCCTTCTGCGATAGGCGGCGGAGGCGGCGGATTCGGGACGGGCGCCCGCCTCGCCCAGGTACTCGCGGGTGTAGTGGAACTGCACCAGGCCGAACAGCATGCCCACGCCGGCGGCGGCGAATCCGTAGTGCCAGTTGTAGTCCGCCAGCCAGCCGCACACCAGCGGGCCGATGAAGGCGCCCACGTTGATGCCTAGGTAATAGAGCGTGAACCCGCCGTCGCGGCGCGGGTCGGAGGGCGCGTACAGCTGGCCCACCAGCGCGCTGATGTTGGGCTTCAGCAGGCCTGTGCCCAGCACTACCAGGATCAGCCCTAGGTAGAAGGTGGCGACGCTGGGAACGGCGAGCACGAAATGCCCGCACATGATGATGACGCCGCCCGCCCAAACCGCCCGCTGGCCGCCTAGCAGCCGGTCCGCCATCCAGCCGCCCGGCAGGGCGACCAAGTACACGGCGGCCGTATAGACGCCGTAGATGGCGGTGGCGATTTCGTCGGTCAGGCCCATGCCGCCCCGCTGCACCTGATCGACCATGAAAAGAACCAGCAGCGCGCGCATGCCGTAATAGCTCATGCGCTCCCACATCTCGGTGAAGAACAGGGTGACAAGCCCCCGCGGATGCTGGAAGAAATTCAGCATCCGCGCATTATATGCAGCCGGGCGGAGGCGGATTGACTGAGGCCGATTCGGGTTGGCCTATGGGCCTTGAGCTGGCGAAGAGCCGCTGGCTGATCCGGCTGCGGCTGCGCTGAATCGGCTTTTTGCGTCCCGGCGCGCCTGCTCAGCATATGCAAGTATTTTTCAACCTGCGCAATCCGGCAAGATAGATTGCTCGGCTAGCCAGAAAAATGGTCAAGCGCCAGAGCGCAATCCTAATCGCCGTGCGCGTCCGCTCTCGGAAAGTGCTGCTCGTTGAGAAACTTCTCAATCCGATCAAGCCAATTATTAATCTCCTTGCCTGCCGGAGAGCGGTCTGCATTCAATTTGCCAAGCCCTTTCTCAACCTCCCGGTCATCTATTCCATAGAAGTATTCGAATGCCTTAGGTTCCCAATAGAAATGCAATTTTCCTCCCGCTCCGCGCTTAGCGCCCGCTTGCGGTTCCGCGAAAAGTAAAAGCCACCTCTTGTCTTGCGGAGGCGCGATTCTTATCGAGGTCATTTGCGGCTGCACGGCAAGCCCGGCTTGCTCCGCCATTTTCATGAAGCGATCGAGTTGCTCAACAACCCCGGCCTTACGAGCCAGTTCACGAACCGCTTCGACGGTATATTTCGGCTTCGAACGAAGTGGCTGGTCCGATTCTTCGATCACCTCGCGGATCAGCAGCTTGGGACTCTTGTCCGGCTTGAAAACCTCGAAGCTGACGATTTCGATGGGGATGCCGAACCGCCCGAGAAATTCGCGCATCCGTTCCACGCCAGCGGAAAGTCCGGCGCCGACCAGCATTAGGGCGATTTCGCGTTCCTCGCCTTCGCGTTTCAGATGCCGGCGGATTTTATCGGAAAGATCCTTCTCGTTGCCAAACGCAGCGAGCTTATTGTCCCTACTCAGCTTTTCTTCCAGCTCGCCCGCGTCAAGTTTCGCAAGAGACGAGGCGTAGTACAACGCTTGCGTTACAGCATCCGACCAAAGCATGCCTGCTTTGAGCTCGATCACTACCCAGCGGTCCCGCTTGTCGATGGCGAGCAGATCGAGCTTTCCGTCATCAATGAAAACTTGCCGTCCCACGAGGGTCAATCCTTCGCCGATCAGCGACACATCCTTGACGATCCAGTCTTCGAGGTGTTTCTCCAATCCGACACTGGGCCGCCGCTCGACTCTCTTTGGCTCCGCCAATCCGGCGTCGTTGCCGCCGGGTTCTTCCTCGATGCTCCACACTGCTAGTTTCGACATGGCTTGCTTCCTCAGTCGGTATTGGCAACCCGTGGCGGGCTGTCGGCTTTAGGGGAGGCGGCGGGCTTGTCGGGGTAGTCCTCCGGCATGCCAGTGTCGCCCGGCTGAATGACGAAATCGCGGCGGTCGCGGTACAGCGGCGCACGGTTCAGCACGTATTCCGGGCCGTTCTCGAGATCGATCTCGTCCCAGTGCGTCATCAACCAGTACTTGTGGCCGCCAAGAAAAAGGTAGGTGTTGCGCATGGTGAAGAACCGGCACTCAACGCCCTCGCCCGCGCGCAAGCGTGCGCACACCAACTCGAACAGCTCGCGCTGATTGTCCTTGCGGCTCAGCACGTATTCGTGCGGCCAAGTTTTCCGGTAGGTGACCGCCTCCCGCCAAGGCGCACGTTCAATCAGTTCGCTAATCTTGAGGTTTTCCACGATGTGCTTTGTTTTTCACTCAGGGCGGCTAGCCGCCTCTTTTCACTCAACTTATGGCCAATGTAACGGTCGCGGAGCATTATACACCGCCGCTCATGCTGACCTGCGGGGCCTTTTCATGCGACGAAATCCAGATAGTTCTCCGGGGAATCACTTTGAAAGCGCTGCCGGGATAGGCGCGTCGCCAGACGCCCGGTGAGCCGTTCTCCCGTTTTGGCGAGCCGGATCAAACGACGATGGTCCGGTTGCAATATCATTGCCGCCGCCGTGCAGGTTCTTCTGGATTTTTTCTTTCTCGCGCCGTTTCTTGCGGCCTACCTGCTGTGGGGGCTGATCCCGGCAGTGTGGGTGCTTATGGGCGCGGTGGTTTTGCAGGTTGGAGCCCAATGGCTGATCGGCGGCGCCTATAAGCCGAAGCCGGTGACGCTGGCTTCGGCGGCGCTGGTGCTGGTGTTCGGCACGCTCACGGTGGTGCTTAAGGACCCGCTGTTCATCAAGTGGAAGCCCACCGTGCTCTACTGGGCCATGAGCCTGGGTTTGCTTGGCGCGAGAGCGTGGAAGCGCAAGGGCGTGGTGCATGCGCTTCTGGCCTCGCAGGCGGAAGGATTCGCGGCGCTCCCGGCCCGCGCGGCATCATTGCTGGACTGGGCGTGGGCGATTTTCCTCGCGGCCATGGGCGCGCTCAATATCTGGGTGGCCTTCACGTTCAGCGAGTCCGCCTGGGTGTACTTCAAGCTGTTCGGGCTGACCGGGCTGACGCTGGTTTTCGGCTTGCTGCAAGGCCTGTGGGTGGTGCGCTCGTTAAAGACGGCTGAAGGCCAATGACCTCGGGGGAACGCCCGGAACTCATTCGCGCGCGGCTGATGGAAGCGCTGGCTCCCTGCGAAGTTGAAGTGCGCGACGATTCACATCTGCATGCAGGGCATGTGGGCGCCCGCGAAGGCGGCGGGCATTTTTCGGTTCGCATCGTGGCCGAGCGGTTTCGCGGCCATGCGGCGCTGGCCCGCCACCGCCTTGTTTACGCGGCTCTCGACGACATGATGAAGGGGCCGATCCATGCGCTGGCCATCACTGCACTGACTCCAGACGAGCAGCGCTAAAGCAAGGCGCTTGTCTCGCGCGGCTCCGGCCAGGAGCGTTGCGAATGCGGCTAGGAACGGTTGGCGGCCCCGAGCGCCGGGTCATGTTCGAGCCGGTCTTTCAGGCGCGCATAAAATCTGTCCTAAGCTCTTGGGATTCGGATGTCGGCCAACCTCGAAAAATCTATTCTGGCCGTGGAAGCGCCGTTCGGCGGGCTGACTCTCGGCGAGGCGGGCGTGCGGGTGCGTCTGGCGGAGGCCGGCAGGCTGGCGGAACTGACGGTGGGCTTCCCCTGCGCGGGTTTCGCGGAGCCGCTGGGCGTGCGTGTGCGGGAGGAAACCGGCGTGGAGCGGGTCGTCGTGCGCACGGACATTGCCGCGCATGCGGTGCAGCCGCAAGTGCAAAGGATTGAGGCCGTCAAGAATATCGTGGCGGTGGCTTCGGCCAAGGGCGGCGTGGGCAAATCGACGGTGGCGGCCAACCTGGCGGCGGGGCTGGCCATGGACGGCGCGCGTGCGGGCATTCTCGATGCCGACATCTACGGCCCCAGCGTGCCTCGAATGCTGGGGCTGGAGGGCGAGCGGCCGCGCAGCGCCGACGGCAAGAGCTTTGAGCCGCTGCGCGCCCATGGCCTGCAGGCCAGCTCCATCGGCTTTCTGGTCGATACGCGCAGCCCGGTGGTGTGGCGCGGCCCCATGGTGACGCAGGCGCTCATGCAGTTGCTCGGCCAGACGCGCTGGAAGGACCTTGATTACCTGATCGTGGACATGCCGCCCGGCACCGGCGACATTCAACTGACGCTGTCGCAGCGTGTGCCGGTGGCGGGCGCGGTGGTGGTGACCACCCCGCAGGAACTGGCGGTGGCCGACGCGCGCAAGGGGATCGCCATGTTCGGCAAGGTCAAAGTGCCGGTGCTCGGCGTGGTGGAGAACATGAGCGCCCATGAGTGCCCGCAGTGCGGCCACAGCGAGCCGCTGTTCGGCGAAGGCGGCGGCGCGCGGCTGGCCGAGGAGTTCGGTTTGCCGCTTCTGGCGCAGCTGCCGCTGTCGGCGGGCGTGCGCGCCGCCACCGACGATGGGCGGCTGGCGGCGCCGGGCGAGCCGGATTCGGGCGGCCATTACCGGGCGCTCTCCCGCGCCGTGGCCGCGCATTTGGCCGGCCGGGCGCGCGGCGCGCGCAGCGTGTTTCCTAAAATAGTAGTAGAGTCCGCCTGATGCTAGCCGCTTTTCCGCAACGCGACGAACGAGGGCATCGCGCCCGCGCTCGCCGGCGCAGGGATGTTTGCGTTTACGGAGGGGAGCGGCGCGATGGCTGAAAAGCGGCAACTTATTGAGCAGCCCGCTCACGCCGCGGCGGCGGGGCTGGCCATCGTGTCCGGCGAGCCGTACGTGGAGGCGCCGGCCGACCTCTTCATCCCTCCGGAGGCCCTTCGGGTGTTCCTGCAGTCCTTTGAAGGGCCTCTCGACCTGTTGCTGTACCTGATCCGCCGCCATGACCTGGACATCATGGAAGTGCCGATCACCGACATCTGCGAGCAGTACGCGCAGTACATCGAGCTGATGCGGGAAATGCAGCTTGAACTGGCCGGGGAGTACTTGGTCATGGCCGCGACCTTAGCCGAGATCAAGTCGCGCATGCTGGTGCCGCAGTTGCCTTTGGAGGACGACGACGAAGCGGATCCGCGCGCGCAGCTGTTCCAGCGGCTTTTGGAATACGAGCGCCTCAAGCAGTTGGCGGACTCGCTAGACGAAATGCCCCGCCTTGAGCGGGACGCGCTGCATGCCTCGGCCGAAGCGCCCGAGGAGCGCCCGCCGCTCGAATTGCCGCAGGCGACGCTCAACGAGCTGGCGCTGGCCTACGCGCGGGTCGTGGAGCGCGTCCGCTTCCAGGTGGGCTGGGCCGTCCAGACCGAGCAGCTGTCCACGCGCGAGCGGATGGCGGATATCCTCAAGCAGGTGTCGGGAGGCGAATTCACCGAGTTCACGGACCTTTTCCCTGCCGATGAGGGGCGCATGGGAGCGGCGGTGACTTTTTCGGCCTTGCTGGAACTGGTGCGCGACAAGGATGTGCAGGCGGTGCAGAACGGGCCTTACGCGCCCATCTACGTAACCTCCGGCAGCCAGCGGGAGGGGGCCGGCGGATGACCGGCGCCGACACGCGCAACCTGGTGGAAGCGGCGCTGCTGGGAGCGGGCCGCCCCTTGAGCATGGCCCAGTTGCTGGCCCTGTTCGACCCCTTGGAGGAAATCGGCGAGGACGATGTCCGCCGGGCGCTGGGCGAGCTGGAGCGCGAATATGACGGCCGCGGAATCCGCTTGGCGGAAGTGGCCGGCGGCTGGCGTGTGCAAACCGGCAGCGCGGCGGCTAAACGCTTGGCGCGGCTGGAGAAATTCCGCCCGCCGAAGTTTTCGCGCGCGCTGCTTGAGAGCCTTGCTGCGATCGCCTACCGCCAGCCGATCACGCGTGCCGAAATCGAGGAGCTGCGGGGCGTGCGCCTAAGCGGCCACATCGTGCGCACGCTCATGGAGCGCAACTGGATAGAGGTGGTGGGCCACCGTGAAACGCCGGGCCGGCCCGCGCTGTATGGAACGACCCGGGATTTCATGGACTATTTCGGCCTCAAGCGGCTCGACGACCTTCCGTCCTCCGGAGAGTTCGCATCGCCCGATGACGCCCCTGCCGCAGGCCCGCCCGGCGGCGGCGACGGCGATGGCCTTGCGGCCGGGATCATCCCGGAGCGGGGCATCGGGCTTTTCGATGCCCCGCCGGCGCCGGACGCACCCGACCCCGCTAGCGGTTGATCCGCATCCAGAAATATCTGGCCGATGCCGGAGTCGCCTCGCGGCGCAAGGTGGAGGGCTGGATCGCTGCGGGCCGCCTGAGCGTCAACGGCAGGCCGGCGGTTCCCGGCCTGCGCGTGGCCGGCGGCGAGCGGTTCCAGCTCGACGGGCGCCTGCTGCCCGTGCGCCCGCCGGTCGAATCCGCCGCTCGCGTGATCGCCTACAACAAGCCCGAGGGCGAGCTGGTGACGCGCGACTCCCGGGCCAAACACCCGACAGTGTTTGCTTCCCTGCCAAAGCTCAGAGGGAAGCGCTGGGTGGCTGTCGGTCGCCTCGACCTCAATTCCAGCGGGCTGCTGCTGCTCACCACCGACGGCGGATTGGCCCACCGCCTGATGCATCCTTCCTTCGGCATGGAGCGCGAGTACCTGGTGCGGGTGCTCGGCCAGCCCGGTGCCGGCGCTCTTAAGCGCCTCGCCGAGGGCGTGATGCTGGAAGACGGCCCGGCGCGTTTTGATTCTGTAGCCGAGCAAGGCGGCAGTGGCGCTAACCGTTGGTACCGAGTTGTTCTGAGCGAAGGCCGCCACCGCGTCGTGCGGCGGCTGTGGAGCGCCCAAGGCCACGCCGTAAGCCGCCTCGTCCGCATTCGCTACGGCCCGGCGCGCCTGCCCCGCGACCTCCCCCGCGGCCGCTGGCGCGAACTCGCCCCCGCGCTGTTCGCATGAAGCGGGTTCGCGAACCCGCCGTCCTTGGGAGCGGTGTCCGGCTACAGCGTGCCCCGGGGCGCCACCCATTCCGCCGCCTGCTTCGTTACGCCCGCTATCGTGTCGAAATCGGCATCGTAATGAAGCACGGCCATGCCCTCGCTTTCGGCCGCAGCCGCAATAACAAGATCCGGTATGGGCAGGCGATGGAGTCCGCGTCGGGCCAGCAAGCCTTGAACTTCGATGGCGCGCTCGAATATCGCTTCGGTCAACTCGATACGGCGGTATGCGAGTTTCCGCCGCGTCCGCACACGTGAATGGTCATCGTGGTTGCGGGCTGAAAAGAGCACTTCAAGATCGACGATCGCGCAAGTCGCCGCTTCGCCTGCCTCGATAATAGGGGCCACGCGGGCCCGGACACGGGCATGTTCCATGCGCGCCAAAACGCTCTTGTCGATCAGGCAGGGCATGGCCAGTTGCGCCCGCTAGATCAGGACCGCCAGGCTTTGGCCATTACTTCCGCATCGGCGAGGTCAAGCCCGTCCATTCGCGCCAGCGCCCGGATTTCCTGGCGGCGCGCATCCATACGGACAATTTCCTGCAAGGCCGCGTTGATTGTGTCCTTGATCGATACCGTGCCGAGCAGTGCCTTGGCTTGCCCAACAAGGCGCGCGTCAATGTCAACACTGGTTTTTCTCATCGCGCTCCTCCGCCGCATCCACGGTTCGATTATATCTGCAAGAAAAGACAGCTTATATCTTTGTAGGCCGGATGAGGATATTATCGCTGAAGCTCCTTACGGCGAGGACATATGACCGGAAAAGCGCAGATTCTTGCAATCGGCGATGTGCATCTAGGCACGGCATGCTCGGGGATTCCAGACGAGATTTCGAGCTGGGGAACAGACTCTGCGCGCCTGACTCCCGCCGCAGCCTTGCAGGCTGCGGTTGACTTTGCGATCGCTAGGCAAGTAGATGCAATTCTGTTTGCAGGCGATGTCGTCGAGAGCACAAACGCTAGGTTCGAGGCTATGTCGTCGCTGAAAAAGAATGTTCGGCGGTTGCTGGATGCCGGAATCAAGGTTATAGGTGTTGCCGGAAACCACGATGTTGAAGCGCTTCCTCGGCTGGCAAAGCTGATTGACGGTTTTAAGCTCTTGGGCGAGGGCGGGTGTTGGGAACCGATTATGCTTTCAAGGAACGGAACGCCGGTTGCTCAGATCGTCGGTTGGTCTTTTGGCGAAAAAAAAGTTGTCCATAGTCCGGTCGCGCAATTGATTAGTGCCCCGCCGCCGTCGCCGCCACAAGCGGTGCCGAGGATCGGTCTGCTGCACTGCGATCTCGGCGGCGGGATCAGTTCCGAATATGCGCCGATCAAGCAATCTGAGCTTGACGACACCGGGTTTGATGCTTGGCTGTTGGGCCATATCCACAAGCCATCGCTGGAAAAACTTGCGCGTTCGGGTGGCGGCTTCCGGCCATCCGGCTATTTAGGCTCGCTGGTGGGGCTGGATCCGTCGGAAACAGGGCCGCATGGCCCATGGCTGCTAAGCACGTACGGGAAGGAGGGCGGCATCAACTTAGAACACATTCCGCTGGCGCCTCTGCGGTGGGAGCGGCTTGACGTGCCGATAGACGGAATCGGTCTTGAGGATGTGCGCGACCAATTGCCCGCTAAGGCGCAGGAGCTCGTTCGGGCGCTGGCACAGGACGGTCTGTCACCGCCGCAGGCCTTGGGTTTGCGTGTACGGCTTGTTGGCTCAAGCGGCGCCTATGACGATATCCGCAAGTGGATTAATGCCGGGAAATGGAAATCGGATGCCGTTACAAGAATTGACGACACGGTCGTTTTCTTCAATCGGATCGACGATGCGATGGATTTGCATTGGGACCTCGAAAAAATCGCAAAAGGTAACGATCCCGCCGCCTTGCTGGCTCGCCGCTTGCTGCTTTTGCAGCATGACAATGAGCAATCAAGGGAATTTCTCGATCAGGCGCGCCAACGATTAGGCCCAATTGCCAAGCATAATGACTGGAAGCCGACTCAAGAGCACCGCAGCGCAATCGATCCCGTATCGAATGACGCCTTGCGGGATGTGCTCATGCGTTCCGGAAAAGCGGCCTTGGCCGAGATGCTGGCCAGCCGCGATGCGAAAGCGGCCTCATGATTCTAAAGCGACTTGTTGTAACCCGCCTTCCGGGCATCCGCGAGCCGTTTGAAATCGAGGCGGCGGATAAAGGGATCCATATCATTTTTGGGCCGAACGGCATCGGCAAATCGAGTATTTGCCGGGCGGTCGAGGGGCTGTATTGGGAAGATCGCGGAGAATCACGGCTCACTTTGGTGAGCGGTGATTTCGAGTGGGACGGAGCAATTTGGCATGGGGACCGTGAAGGCCCGGCTGTGCGCTGGCACTGCGGGGACGGAAGCAACGTGTCGCCGGAGCTTCCACCATCGCACACCTACCGTTGTTTCTTTTTGCACCTTCGGGACTTGGTCGATTTTTCACCGGAAAGCACATCCGATATTGCCTTGGAAATTCGGCGCCAGATGTCGGGAGGGTTCGACTTGGAAGCGATTTCCTCTAATGTTTTTCAGTCTTTCACGCCGAAAAAGCGTCGTTCCCATCGAAACAAATACAACGAAGCCTCGAATCAAATTCAAGATTTCGAGAACGTCCAATTAGAACTTCAAGGCAGCGTTGATCAGCTTACGCAACAGGAATCTCAACTGGAGAAGGCGGAGAAAGACGCCGCGCGGCTTGTGCATGTCGAGCGGGCGGTCGAGTTGGCCAATCGCCAAGAGCAGCTTGCCGATTGTGAAAAAAAACTTGCGGCGATGCCTTCCGCGTTAGCGAGGCTGACGGGTCAGGAACGTGTTCATGTTGATGAGAAGCAGAAGCAATTGGACACGCTGAAGAGCCGCGCCCGTGAGCTTGAACGTGAGTTGCGCGGCGCGCAGGAGGAACAGAAGGAAACCGGACTTGCTAAGCCTTTGGAGAGAGCGCATCTCGCGGAATGGCGCGAGAAAGCGGAAGAATTAGGACAAATCGAACGCGATCGCGACTCCTCAAGCGTCGAACTTGAAGGGGCGCGGAGCAAACTGTTTTCGGCAGTGGAGGCAGTGGGCGGTGATCTTGTTGACAAAGCTGCGTTGTCTTTGCCGAGCCACGCGGCGCTTTTCAAATTGCTTCGCGATGCACACAAGCATAAGTCCGATATTGACGCGATCAAAGCAAAATTGCGTCTGCTCAACCTGGACCATCCCGAAGGAGCGGATGACAAAGGCCTCAATGAGCTAAGAAGCGGTATCGAAGCTCTGCGTTCTTGGCTGAGATCCCCGCAACCCCAATCGCTTTCCGCCAAGATTCGTGCTCGATGGCCTTGGCTCTTTATCGGACTTATGGCGCTTTTGGCTGGCGCGGGTCTCGCTTGGTTTGCCACGGAGTTCTTTGCTTTGTTTGCTGCTTTTGGGGCTTTTGGGGCTTTTGGGGCTGGTATCGCCGTGGCGGCTCTGTTTGCGGCCGGTGTAAAAGGATCAGATGGCCGCAAGCGTGATGCGCGGCAGGCATTTGAAAAGGCCGGCTTGGAAGAACCTGCTGCTTGGGACACTCCAGCGGTGGGGGCTCGGCTGCAAAGTCTGGAAATTCGTGCCGCGAAATTGGAGACATCCGCCCAGCGCGCCATTGAACAGAAAATTTTGCAAGAAGAACTCGAACGCTTGCGCGAAAAAGAGCCGGATCTTGATTCGCGCAGACGGAAGCTAGGGGATGATCTTGGACTAAAGAATCTGCCACCTGATGCGGAGCTGGTTGATTTTGCTCGGGCACTCGACCAGTTGCGGCTGGTTTGCGGCGAACATGCCGCCGCTTCAGGCAAACTGCAACGACTCGAAGATTGCCACACCTCTCTTCTGGCGGAGGCAGCCGATTTTCTGGAGCATCACGGCGAACAGCGGCCTGCCGATGCATCAGCCGCCAAAGCCCGGCTAAACGAGCTTGCGGACCGCAAAGGACGGCATGAAAAAGCGGTCGCCGATGAGCGCAAAGCGAACAAGCAGATTAAGGAAAATGCCGCCGACCAAGAATCAATTCGGAGCTCGATAGCCCAAGTCTATGCAAAAGCCGGACTGGACGAAGGCGATTTGCAGGGTCTTACGTTGCGGCTTGAAAAATTGCCTCGATACCGCGAGCTAATGAGACAAAAGGACGATTTTGCGAGCAAGAACGAGTTGGACCGCTCGGCGCTCGAAAACGCGGGCGAACTGGAACTGGCCCAACTGGACGGCCCGTTTCTCGACAGCCTTAAGGTGAAATTGGAAGAGAGTGCTGCTCAAGCAAAAGATTTACCCCAGAAGATAGAAAACGTGAAGCTGCAAAGGCAGCAGGCAATGGACAGCGATGCTTTGGAGAAATTGATCTTGGCCCGGGAAGAAGCCCGCGCCAGCTTGCGCCACCTGCGTGATCAGGCGCTGTTCGCAGAGGCGGGAAGCTTTCTCATGGAAGAAGTCGAAAAGGAGTTTGAGCAGACCCTTATGCCGAGCGTTTTTGAGCGTGCCCGGAGTCATTTCTCGAAATTCACTTGCAACAACTATAAGTTGGAGTTGGAGAAGGGCAGCGACGCTCCAAGGTTGTTCGCCACCGAGTTGAAAGGGGAGCGTCGGCGCGAGCTGGAGGAGCTTTCCGACGGCACGCGGGCGCAGTTATTGCTGGCGGCGCGCATCGCATTCGCCGAGGAGGTCGAGAGGGGGAAGGCCCGGCCGCTGCCGCTATTTCTTGATGAAGCGCTCGACCAGAGCGATCCGCTGCGGTTTGAGGCTATCGCGAGAAGCCTCGGCTGTATCGCGCGGGATCAACAACGGCAAATTTTCTATCTGACCAGCGATCCGCTTGATGTGGATCGGATTCGCGCGGCGCTTGGCAAAGAGAAGGATTGCGGCATTGCATCGACCATTGATTTGGGCAGGATACGGAACCAAGCGGCCAGCGTCAGCGGTCCCCGGGCGCTCACTGTGGAACCTGCGCCAACGATTCCCGATCCCGGCGGGATGTCGCCCGAGGAATACGGCGCTGAGCTTGGTATTCCGGCATTCCGGCCCGCCCTTGGTTCCAGCGAGCAGCACGTGTTTTACGTGTTGTGGGACGATTTGGGTTTGTTGAATGCTTTTTTGATCAACGGCATCAAGTGGGCTGGTCAATGGAAAACAGTTGCAGGGACGCCGCTTTCGGCAAGGCTGGCTGCCCGGTCGATGACAGCTAAGCAGATCGACTTTCGGATCAGCCTGCTTGAGGTCTTTTGCGAGCTGTGGAAGCAGGGGCGGGGCAAGCCGGTGGGCCGGGACGCGCTGGTTGACAGCGGCGCTGTTAGCGAACGTTACTTTGAGAGCGTGGTTGAGATGGCAAAGGAACTTGGCGGGAGCCCGGAGCGGCTTTTGGAAGCGCTGGACAGCCGTGAAGATGAGCGCCTGAGGGGATTTCGCAGCAAAAGCGTTGAGCAGCTGCGGAATTACCTGAGCGAACATGAACACCTCGACGAACGTCCGGTACTCCCCGAAAACGAGTTGCGGCTTCGATGCAGAGCCTCTCCGGCTGCCAACGGCCTTCCGGGCGGCATCGCTGCCGAAAGCGTGAGGCGATGGTGGAATTGGGCGCAAAGGTCTTCCGCGGGAAAGCTCCAATCCGGTCGGCACTGAGCGTTTCGACAGTGCCTTCTGTCAAAGATGCGATCCGTCTCATTGAGAGGGACGGCTGGCGAAAGGTTCGCACCCGGGGCAGCCATAGCCAGTATCGGCATGCCGTCAAGCGCGGGACCGTCACGGTGGCTGGAAAGCCGAGCCACGACCTTCCGCCTGGAACTTGGAACAATATAATGAAGCAGGCCGGAATCAAGGAGAAGGCAGGTCGATGAAATATGCCATTGTCATTGAAAAGGCTCCCAGCAACTACGCGGCTTACGCACCTGATCTCCCCGGGTGCGTGGCCACGGCCGACACCCGCGAAGAAGTCATACGGCTCATGCGTGAAGGCATTCCCCTCCATATCAAGGGACTGCTTGAGGAGGGCGAGGCCGTGCCTCAGTCGCAAGCTACTGTGGTTGAGCTGGACATCCCATTAGCAGCGGTCGCGTAGGCATGCGCTCGCCTCCTTAAGTCAGATCTCAAGTTCGCACAGCAGTTCTTCGACGGTCAGGCCATGATGCCGGGCCACGCTGCGCGGAATGGACGCGAGGGTCTTGATCCGCAAGGGATTGCGCAGCGCGGGATGACTTCGTGGTGTTCGCCGTTCAGCTGCGTTGTTATCCGCACATGCGAGCCGCGTTGCCTTGATGCTTGGTAGCCAAGTCGTTGCAAAGCAGTTTGAAGTGCGATTCCCCTAACATCGCGGGGCAGCTTCAAGCCGCCAGAACCTCGTCGCGCACGAAGTGCAGCCGGATTAGCCGCGGGCTGGCCATGGACTCGTCGAAGTAACAGTCAACCGCTTCTTTAACGTTGCGGCGGAGTTCTTCGATGGAGTCGCCCTGCGTGTGGATGCCATATCCCAGAGCGCTCGCAAAGTAGCCTCCGTTGGGCTCGTCTTCGCTGACCTCAAAGATAATTTCGGTGCTAGGCATATTGGCATCTCCTGCATTTAGGAACTGGCACGGCGAAGGTGAAGCGCCAACCTGTCGCATTGTAACTCCGGGAGCGCCGGGCTGGCATCAGCCCCAGCCTGCTTTTCCCTGAGCCATTCCAAGAGGTCCTCCGGCGATTGCAGCACGGCGGCGGCGCCCCAGGCGCTTAAGTTCTCATCGGGCGGGAAGTAGCCCCAGGCGGCGGCGAGGCCGGTCATTCCGACGGCGGCGGCGGCCTGGATGTCGCGCGGGGCATCTCCCAGCATGATGCAGTCGGCGGCCTCCAGCGCCAGATGCCGCAGGGCGTGCAGCATGGGTTCGGGATAGGGCTTGGCGCGGGCGGCGGTGTCGCCGCCCACCGTCACCGCGCATTCCTGCGCGAGACCCAGCGCCTCGAGCAGCGGTCGGGTCAGGTATTCGGGCTTGTTGGTGACCACGCCCCAGCGGATGCCCCGGCGCGCGAGCTCATCCAGCACATCCCGCATGCCGGGAAACAGCCGGGAGCGGTCCGCTAAGCGCGTGGAATAAAGGGCAAGGCACTGCTTTAGCAATTCGGGGTACTCCGGGCTCTCCACGAGCGCTTCTCCGAAGCCGGCGGCCAGCACGCCCTTCGCTCCTTGGGATGCGCGAGCGCGCAGGCTCGCAAACGGGCGCGGAGGGCAACCGCGCTCGCGCATGACCTCCTGAACGCAGCCCACCAGGTCGGGCGCGGTGTCCGCCAGCGTGCCATCCAGATCGAACAGCACGGCGCGCACCGGCCGCCTTGCGGCCGTCATCAGCCGTCCGCCTTCGTGAAGTGCGCGATATAGTTCACGTCAAGCCCGCCGCCCAGCCGGAAGCTGCCGTGCAGCGGATTGTATTGAAGCCCGGTGAAATCCTCGGCCGTGAAGCCGGCGGCGCGCGCCCAGGCCTCGAGTTCCGAGGGCCGGATGAACTTCTCGTAGCGGTGCGTGCCGCGCGGCAGCAGCCCCAGCACGAATTCGGCCGCGACGACGCCCAGGGCGAACGCTTTGGGCGTGCGGTTCAGCGTCGATGCCAGCAGGTGCCCGCCGGGGCGCGTCAGCCGGGCGCAGGCGGCAATGAGTTCGCTAGGGCGCGGAACATGCTCAAGCACCTCCAGGCAGCACACCACATCGAATTGGCTGTCGATTTCCTCGGCGGTTCCGTGGCGGTACTCAAGGCCGGACAGCTGGCCTTCCATCGCGTGCAGCCGCGCCACTTCGAGCATTTCCTCGGAGGCGTCCAGCCCCAGCACCGACTCGGCGTCTTCCGCAGCCAGCGCCTCGGCGAGCAATCCGCCGCCGCATCCCACGTCCAGGCAGCTTTTGCCGGCCAATCCGCCCACCCGTTCGGCGATATATCCAACCCGCACCGGGTTCATCGAGATCAGCGCGCGATTCGGCCCCTTGGGGTCCCACCACTGCGCCGCCATCGCGGCAAAGCGTTCCAGCTCGGATGCGTCAGCGTTGGCGCCGGCCTTGGCTTTGGAAGGATTCATTGCATTTCCGCCTCGCGCCACGCGCGGTTTGCCGGACAGGACATTAGAGCAGGGTGGCGATGATGGCAAATGAGCCGGTGAGCAGTGAGAGCACCAAGCCGCCCACTAATCCCAGCGTCCAGTACTGCAGGCGCTCAATGCCATTAAAGCGTTGATCAATGCCCGCAAAGCGCTGATCAATGCCGGCAAAGCGTTGATCGATTCTTGCCTCCAAGGCTTCCAGCCGAGTTGCGATATCGGCGAGGCTAACATCCTTCATTGGTTCACTCCTTTGCGTACATTCCATTGCGGACGCTCCACTACCGCAACTGTAGCACGGGGAGAGGCCGTCGCGAACCGCCGCCGCGCCGGCTCAATTGAGGGAGGGAAGCGCCACGAAGGTGCCGCCGTTGCGTTCGCAAAGCACGCGCATCAGGTTGGCGAAGCGGCTGAACTGCCCGAAGGCGCCCCCGTAAAGCTGCACGGGGAAGCCCACCGCATGGATCCGCACCAGCCGGTTGCCGAAGCGGTCGGCCTGGTTGATCCGGGCCATTTGCACATTTGGCGAACTACAGCGCGGACACCACGCTCTGCACTGCTATCGGAAAGTATCCCTAACCTGTCACAGGGCAACGAAGGTGCCGCCGTTGCGTTCGCAAAGCACGCGCATGAAGTTGGCGAATCCAATGGAATCAAAGGATCCTCGGGTCTGAAATCCCACTGCGTTTATACGCACGAGGCGATTGCCGAGTCGGTCTGCTTTGTTAATCCGCTCGACGTATCGAATCACCGCTTCAGCGGATTCTTCCTGAAAATCATCGCCAAACACGAAAATACTGATCTTCGTGGATTCGTCGTAGAAGGTGGAAATAGCCTGCGCGATTCCCTGTGTGGGACTTGAAAATGACTGACTTGGCCAGTTGTTCAACGCTCTTCTAATGGAAGCTCGACGCGATGGGGAATCGGGTATCCACCTCCCGTAAAAGGAAGAAAACAAGTAATCACCATCGGAGTTCATCACTTGGATTCCCTTCAATTGGGGATATACGTCGAGAATTTCTGTGAATGTTCCCAATACCCTTGGCCATACGTCTCTCATACTGCCCGAAGAGTCAATTACGAAAATAACGTACTCGCTGTCCACAGCCACGCCAGCGACCGTGGTGTCGTTGGGGGGCGGCTGGTAGTTCGCCAGCAGGCGCTCCATCTCCTCGGTGAGCGACTGGCGGGCCGCCAGCAGCTTGCCCGCCTCGTCGCTGCCCTGCTCGGCGCTCTCCCGGGCGGCGAAATAGCGCTCCTGGGCCTCTTCGACTTCGAGCCGGGTGGCGGCGGCGCGGCGGACGCGCTCGGCGGTTTCCGCGCGCAGAGGCTCCAGGTCGCGCTTCAGGACCGAGGTCTCGCCGCGGATTTCGAACAGCTCCCGCTCCAGCAGCAGGATCAGTCCTTCAAGCTCCTCGCGGCTGCGTTCGATGATGACCGGCTCGTGGATCTTGGTGATGACCAGAAGCAGGATAACGGCCCCGAAGCCGCAGCAAACCACATCGAGGAACGAGAGGTTGAGCCCCTGTTCGGCCTGCTTCGCCCGCTTGCCGGGCATGTTCAGGCTTTTGCTTTGGGCGGCAGCGGGAAGAACATGCTGGTGCGGCGCATGTAGTCCTCGTAGCCGGGGCGGGTGGCCGCCAGATGCTTTTCGAGAATCGGCACGCCGGAGAACTTCAGTAGCGCCCAGGTCATCAGCGCGGGACTGAAAAACGCCCAGGCCGCGGCATCGACCTCCATGGCGCATAGCCAGATGCCCCACCATAAACAGGCGTTGCCGAAGTAATTGGGGTGGCGGGTGTAGCGCCAAAGCCCGCTGTCCAGCACCTTGCCGCGATTCTCCGGATTGGCGCGGAATCGCCTCAGTTGCCGGTCGCCCACGGTCTCGAAAAGCATGCCCGCCAGCCACAGCGCCAAGCCCGCCATGACCGGCCAGCCCAGCGTGACCGGCTCCTGGCCGATCTGCCCCAGCTGCACCGGAAGCGACACCAGCCACATGATGAAGCCCTGAAGCAGGAACACCACGTAGAGGCTGCGCAGGTTCCACGACCGTCCGCTGGCTTCGGTGCGTTCGCGCATGGCGGCGTAGCGGTAGTCCTCGCCGCGGCCGATATTGCGCCGCCACAAATGCCAGCTGTAGCGCAGCGACCACAGCGTGGTGAGCAGCGCCAGCAGGAAGGCGCGCGGCGAAACGCCCCCGGTGCGCCACAGCGTGGCCAGCGCGATCACTGCGAATCCCAAGCCCCAGAACAGATCGACGATGCTGCTGTCGCGCAGCCGCAGGCTCAAGGCCCACAGCGCCGCCATGATGCCCAGAACCAGCGCCAAGTTGCCGAAAAGAATCCCGGTTGCGGTATCGTTCATGGCGGTTATTCTATACATCCGCCGCTGGCCGAACGCGGCGGTTTTTCGCTCTGACGGGAGGATCCGATGAGATCTCTGATTCGAATGTGCTCACCGCTTACGGCCTGCGTTGCGCTGGCGGGCATGGCTTACGCCGACACGCCCGCCGGGCTGGACACCGCTGAGGGACGGCTGGTCGCCTACCGCAGGATGCAATGCTCGATGATCGACGGCAAGGAGTCGTTTTTCTGGTGGACAGGCACCGCCTTCGGCCATGTTGCCGGGCAGCCGGACATTCGGCTGTTTCGCGTGGAGGGGATCAACGTGCGTCGCTGCGCCAGCGTGCCCCACGCCGAGCGCGGCGACGGCTTCCGCCTGATTACGCGGGAGATTCTCGTGTATCAGGACATCGAAACTGGCGAAATGCTGCACACTTGGAAGAACCCCTACACCGGCGAAACGGTGGAGGTCATTCACGTCGCCAACGACCCTGTCAATCAGCCGGCCCAGCATCCGCTGCGGCGCGACGGCTCGGAATACCAGTTGCCGCTGGTGACGCAGGGGAACGACTGGTGGTGGTCGGTGGCGGTGCCGCTGTTCTACCCGAATCCGCTGGGAGGCGATTACCAGAAATACGTGGGCGGCACGTATCACGCCACGGAGATGTTCAATTTCAAGGGCAAGCTCAATGACCTGCTGGATGCCGACAGCGATTCGGCGACCCTGTTCGTGGGCTGGGCGCGGCTCGCGCAATGGCTGCCGTGGATGGAGATGGGCTCGCGCGCCGGCAAGATGTACTTCCATGCCGGCGGCAAGAAGGTCGGTGATTACGAAAACGTGCCGGCGGCGTTCCGCGCCGTCATCGAGGAGCATTTCCCGCTCTACCGGCACGCGCCGCCCATGGACGACGACCGCCCGAACGAAACGAGCTGGACCTACTTCAAGAAAGTGATGGAGTCGCGCAAGGATTAACGCCCCCCGAGCAACGACTGTTCCCCCGACTTGCTGGCCGTGCGCTACGCATCCAGAATACAGTGGCGAGCCGGCGCGTAGTAGATAACCAAGCCTGCTTCGCGCATCACTTCTTGCGCGGCGTGCTGGAATCGGCAAGCAACCTTCGTGCCGTTTCCGCCTATTTCAGCATTTACGGTTTTCAGTTGCTGGCGGAGCCGCGCCGCCCAATATCGAAATCAATTTGGCAACCAATGATTCGCAAACCCTTGAGGAGCTTGGTTTCTGGTTTGAACAGCTGTGGGGGGATAAGAATCGGACAGAGAACATCCGGCTGGAGATCAATTTCCGCGATCCACAGCTTCGTCGTTTGCGCGACGAGATGATTTCGAGCTAGCAAGCTGGCTGGTCGTCATGATGCGGGAATAAGCA
Organism: Candidatus Foliamicus numerosus; assembly: GCA_028285945.1. Classification (GTDB taxonomy): domain Bacteria; phylum Pseudomonadota; class Gammaproteobacteria; order Steroidobacterales; family Foliamicaceae; genus Foliamicus; species Foliamicus numerosus. Next base: position 23,737 of record JAPYNE010000023.1, read on the forward strand.
ATGCATCCCACCACGCCCGAATGCTTCCACTTTGCAGTCACTTACAATTGATACGCCGGATGAATTCGATTTCCGGAGCGTGGTTCCTTGGCCATGAATAAGGATCAGTTATTTGAACTCATCGCCAACGGCGAGAACTCGCGTGTTGAATTCAAAAGGGATGATTGCCATCCCGATGACATTTCAAAGGAAATGTCCGCGCTATTGAATCTCGCCGGCGGCGTGATTCTGCTTGGTGTTGAGGATGATGGGACCATTTCCGGCCTCACCAGAAGCCGTGCGGAAGCGGAGCAGTGGGTTATCAACATTGCGCGCAATAGTCTTCAGCCACCGGCTATACCCGTATGGAGCGCCATTGCTACTGCCGGGGACAAGCTGGTTGGCGTGGTCGAATGTCCCGCTGACAGTTTGAGCAAGCCGCACAAGGCGAGGCGCGGCAAGGCTTGGATCACTTGCACCCGCGCGGGCAGCCACTCGCGAGAGGCCACTCGGGACGAGGAAGGGCGGTTGTACCAATCCGCGGGCTTGGTGCGATACGAAATCAAGTCCGTGCCGGACATGGGGCTGGACAGCTTGGACTTGCGCCGGATTGAGAACTATTTTTGCAGCGTGCTGCGACGCACTGCGCCAAGCCGGTCTGACCTTAATGGTTGGCAGCAGCTTTTGAGCAACTCGGATCTAATGTCCAAATCGGGAGATGGTGCCTGCGCTTCGGTTGCGGGCTTGCTTCTGTTTGGCCTGAACCCCAATCGCCGATTGCCGCAGGCCGGCGTTACGGCGGCTGCGTTTCCAAACTCCGCCAAGGACTACAACACCATGGATGAAGAGCGGATTCGCGGACCTCTTGCGCCCGTGGTTTCCGATAGCGGCGAATTGACGGAAGAAGGCGTGATCGACCGCGCGGTGGGCTTTGTCAGCCGAAACATGGGCAGCATTGCTTGGCTCGACGGTGCGCGTCGCCGGAGCAAACCGGCGCTGCCGCTGGACGCGGTGCGCGAGGCCGTTGTGAATGCCGTGGCGCACCGCGACTACGCGCGCGAGGGCACCGATATCGAGGTGTCGCTCTATGTTGATCGTTTGGAGGTGATTTCCCCAGGACGTTTGCCCAACGGCGTCACGGTAGAGAAGATGCGCGAGGGCGTGGTGCGCGTGGCCCGCAACGAACTGATCAAGGAGATTCTTCGAGACTACCGGTACATCGAGCACCAAGGCATGGGCGTGCGCAGTCGGATTGTCGAGTCGATGCGCCGCCATAACGGAACTGAGGCGGAGCTGGTCGAGGAGGACGACCGCTTTATTGTGCGTCTGTGGAAAAGCCAAGATGGCGCATGACAGCGGGGTTGGGGCGCTCAGGCCTGCATGCTGGCGATCAGCCGGTCGGCGAACTCGCTGCACTTGACTTTGGTGGCATCGTCCATCAGGCGGTGGAAATCGTAGGTGACGGCGCGTTGGCCGATCACGGCGTTCATGGCCTCGATAATCGCTTGGGCTGCCTCGTTCCAGCCCAGATGCCGCAGCATCATTTCGCCGGACAGGATCAGCGATCCCGGGTTCACCATGTCCTTGTCGGCATACTTGGGCGCGGTCCCGTGCGTGGCCTCGAACACGGCATGGCCGGTGTCGCTGTTGATATTGCCGCCCGGGGCGATCCCGATGCCGCCCACTTGCGCCGCCAGCGCGTCGGACAGGTAGTCGCCGTTCAGATTGGTGGTGGCGATCACATCGAAACTGTGCGCCCGGGTGAGCACTTGCTGCAAGGCGATATCGGCGATTGCGTCCTTCATCAGGATGGCGCCGCCGTCCAGCGCCGCCTTCTGCTGGGCGTTCGCGGCGGCCTCGCCCTTGTGCTCCTTGGCGCGGTCCCATTGCCGCCAAGTGTAGAAGCGCCCGCCGTAGTCGTTCTCGGCCAAGTCGTAGGCCCAGTTGCGGAACGCGCCTTCGGTGTATTTCATGATGTTGCCCTTGTGAACCAGCGTTACGCTGCGGCGCTGCTGCGCGACGGCGTAATCCAGGGCGGCGCGCACCAGCCGCCAAGTGCCTTCGCGGGACACGGGCTTCAAGCCGATGCCGGAGGAACCCGGGAAGCGCATCTTGGCATGGCGTTCCGGGAAGTGCTCCTTGAGCAGAGCCAAAAAGCGCGCGGTATCTTCCTGGCCCTCTTCGAACTCCGCGCCGGCGTAGATGTCCTCCGTGTTCTCGCGGAAAATCACCATATCCACCGCCCCGGGATCGCGCACCGGCGAAGGCACGCCCTCGAACCAGCGCACCGGCCGCTGGCACACGTAAAGATCCAGAATCTGCCGGATCGCCACGTTCAGCGAGCGGATGCCGCCGCCCACGGGCGTGGTGAGCGGCCCCTTGATGGCCACGCGATATTCGCGGATGGCTTCGATGGTTTCGTCGGGAAGCCAGTTGTCGAATTTCCTGAACGCCGCCTCGCCGGCATACACTTCCATCCACATCAGCCGCCGCTTCCCGCCGTAGGCTGCCGCCACCGCCGCGTCCAGCACCCGCACCGTGGCGCGCCAGATGTCCGGCCCCGTGCCGTCGCCGCGGATGAAGGGGATGACGGGGCGGTCGGGCACGCTGATCGCCGTGCCGTTCATAGTGATTTTTTCGCCATTTTGCGGAATCTGCATGCCACCGATCCTGATACTCGTAAAAGGTGCGGCAGAATTATCCGCATCAGGTCAGAACGGGGCAAGGCCGCGCGGCTCCGCGCCGCGGCCCGGCGGCGGGCGTGAACGATGGTCATCCGAGGCTGACGGCGGGGTCCAAGGGGCGCTGCGGAAGCTATTCCATGCGGGAATGCGGCTGAACAAAGTTGGAGTCTTGAGCGTGCGGGGTGCCAGCGCGGCGGATAGGCTGTAAACTATGGGCAGCGAGCCGTGGCAAAATAACTGGATGCCTATGCGATTTGCAAATCATGAACGCATTGGAAGGCGTGTTGAATATACGCAGGAGCGGTTTTCCTGGAGCGGTTATGCTGGCTTCTTCGCCTGCACGGCCATGCTAGCGGCTTTAGCCGCGTTGCCCGTTCGGGCGCTGGATTTTGGCGAAGCGGTTGCCGGCGGAAACACTGCGCTTGGTTTTCGTTATCGTATTGAATCGGTTTCCCAAGACGGAATCGAAAAGGACGCGCTGGCATCAACCGCCCGCGCCCGCCTGACGTGGAATTCCGCAGACTCGGATGGCTTCGCTTTCGGTGCCGAAGCCGACTACTCGCTGATTCTCGGCATTGAGGACTTCAATTCCACCACTAACGGTAAGACGCAATACCCGATCGTGGCCGATCCGGAAGGATTTGATCTTAACCAGGCCTTCCTGAAATACAGCCAGGACAATGCCACGTTTACGCTGGGCCGCCAGCGGATCAATCACGGCACGCAGCGCTTTATGGGTGGCGTGGCCTACCGCAACAACGAGCAGACCTACGACGGCGTTCGCGTGCAGGCTTCCGCCGGCGCGCTCAACCTGGACTACGCCTTCGTGGGCAACATCAACCGGATTTTCGGGCCCGGCGATGGCGCGCAGCCCGGCGATTGGCACGGCAACTCGCATGTCTTGCGCGCAACTTTCTCCGCCGCGCCCGGGCACACGCTGGCCGGCTACGCCTACCTTTGGGATCTCGAAAACGACAATGGCCCCGCCAACGCCAACTCCACTTACGGCCTGGAGTATGTGGGCGCTTTCGATCCGCTCACGATTACGGCGGCGGCTTCAAGCCAAAGCGACTACGGCGAAAATCCAGTGGCGTACGATGCCACGCACTACCTGATCCAAGGCGATCTCAAACTTGGGGGTTTGAGCATTACGGGGGCCTACGAGGTGGTGGGAAGCGACGATGGCGCCGCGCAGTTCCGCTTTCCGGCCGCCACCCTGCACAAGTTCCAAGGCTGGACGGACAAGTTCCTGATTGCGCCACCCACAGGTGTGCGCGATGCCTGGGTGAGCGTGGGCGGCAAGCTCGGCGGCGCCACCGTAACCGGGGTGTTCCACGATTATCGCGCCGATTCCGGGGGTGCGGATTACGGCCAGGAACTGGGCTTTGCGGTCACCTATCCGCTTCGCGACAACCTGTCGCTTTTACTCAAGGCCTCGCACTATTCGGCGGATGAGTTCGCCACCGACACCACCAAGGCTTGGCTGATGCTTGGCTGGAAGTGGTAGCCCGCCAGCTGCGTCTTGCTTCCTCGCCCTGCGCTTGCCCCGCTTCCGCAGGAGACGCATGAAGTCATCCTGACGCTTGGCGAAGGCATCCCTGCCTTCGACACTCCTGCGGAAGCGGAGCAAGCACAGGGCTTTTAGCCGCCGCTGTCCCGGCTCCGCAGGAGACGCATGAAGTCGTCCTGACGCTTGGCGAAGGCATCCCTGCCTTCGACACTCCTGCGGAAGCGGGGCAAGCACAAAGCGCCGATGCCTTCGGGCGAAATGCCGAACAGCCAGTTTTCGGGCGTGTTGGCGGCGAACGGCGCCACGAATACCCCCTTGAAATAAACGATGTAGCCCATGGTGAAGACCAGCCCGCTCAGCATCCCGGCTATCGCGCCCTGCTTGTTCACGCGCAGCGACAGGATGCCCAGCAGGATGGCGGGAAACAGGGAGGCGGCGGCCAGTCCAAAGGCCAGCGCCACCACTTCGGCCACGAAGCCTGGCGGGTTGAAGCCCAGGTAGCCGGCCAGAAGCACCGCCACGGCGGCGCTGATCCGCCCGGCGCGCAGTTCCGCTCGCTCCGAGATGTTGCGCGCGAACACGCTCTTGATCAGATCGTGCGAAACGGCGGCCGAGATCACGAGCAGCAGGCCGGCGGCGGTGGATAGCGCGGCGGCGATGCCGCCCGCCGCCACCAGCGCGATCACCCAGTTCGGCAACTGCGCGATTTCCGGGTTGGCGAGCACGATGATGTCGCGGTCCACGGTGAGCTCATTGCCGCGCCAGCCCTCGGCTTCGGCGCGGACGGCAAATTCCGGGTTGGCGTCGTTGTAGTACTGGATGCGCCCGTCGCCGTTTAAGTCCTGAAAACGCAGCAGTCCGGTTTCCTCCCAAGTGCGGAACCAGCCGGGCCGGTCCTCGTAGCGCAGATTGGCCGTTTCCTCGAACACCGGGCCGGTTTGTATCGTGGCGGTGAGGTTCAGCCGGGCTAGCGCGCCCACCGCCGGCGCCGTGGTGTAGAGAATGGCGATGAACAGCAGCGCGTAGCCGGCGGAAGCGCGAGCATCGCGCACCCTGGGCACGGTGAAGAACCGCACCAGCACATGCGGCAGGCCGGCCGTGCCGATCATCAGCGCCAAGGTAATGAAGAAGATGTCCGCAGTGCTTTTCGAGCCGCTGGTGAATGCCGTGAAGCCGAGATCCGTTACGATGCGGTCCAGCGTTTCCAGCAGCCGACCGCCGCCGTCGAGCACTTCGCTGCCGAACGCCGCCTGGGGCAGGGCAACGCCGGTGACCTGAAGCGAGATGAACGCCGCCGGAACCGTATAGGCGAAGATGAGCACGCAGTATTGCGCCACCTGGGTGTAGGTGATGCCCTTCATCCCGCCCAGAACGGCATACAGGAACACCACGCCCATGCCCACCGCCAATCCTACGCTGATATCCACGCTCAGAAAGCGCGAGAACACGATGCCCACGCCGCGCATCTGCCCCGCCACGTAGGTGAACGAGATCACGATCAGGCAAATCACCGCCACCACGCGCGCCGCATCCGAGTAGTAGCGCTCGCCGATGAAGTCGGGCACTGTGAACTTGCCGAAGCGCCGCAGGTAGGGTGCCAGCAGCAAAGCCAGCAGCACGTAGCCGCCGGTCCAGCCCATCAGGTAAACGGAGCTGTCGTACCCCAGAAAGGCGATCAGGCCCGCCATCGAGATAAACGAGGCCGCCGACATCCAGTCGGCCGCGGTGGCCATCCCGTTGGCCACCGGATGCACATGCTTGCCGGCCACATAAAAATCGCCTGTGGTGCGCGCCTTGGACCAGAACGCAATGCCGATGTAGAGGGCGAACGAAAGCCCCACAACGATATAGGTGAGCGTCTTGAGGCCCATTCAGTCCTCTCTCACCCCGTGCTTGCGGTCGATCCGGTTCATCAGCGCCACGTACACGAAGATCAGCGCCAGAAAGCCGTATAGGCTCCCTTGCTGCGCGAACCAGAATCCCAGCTTGAAGCCGCCCAGCGTGAACTGGTTGAGAAAATCCGCCAGCAGCACTCCGCAGCCGAAGGAAATGGCGAACCATACGGCCAGCAAAATCAGCGCCAGCCGCAGATTCTCCCCCCAGTACGACAGCTTGCTCATGATCCCGCCCTCTTATCCGAAAACTAAAGTGTAGCGGCGCTTAACTTCCAAGTCGGTTCGACGATCTACTTGATCGGGATGGGACTTCTCATGATTATCTTGATCGGTCTCCCGTTCATCATCGCATCCGGGGCTTTCCGGTTCATCATGTTGATCTTGGCGACTATTCACGCGGCGGTCGACAAGGACCTGGACTGCCTTCATGAGCCTCCCGTTTCTCAAGCAGGGCGGACTGCTCAATTCGCTGCTAGAAGCGGTCCTTGCGCCGCCTGACCTCGGCGAAGACTTCAACGTCGGCGGCGTCCTCCATTCCCAGTTGCGCGCGGATGCCCTTGCTGTCCGGGCGCAGGAACGGATTGGTGCGTTTCTCCTGGTGCAGGGTTGTGGGCACGGTCGGATGCCCCTCCGCGCGCAGGCGCGCCACTTCCTCCATGCGCTTGATCAGCGCCTTGTTGCCCGGGTCCACGGTGAGCGCGAAGCGGCCGTTGGCCTGCGTGTATTCGTGCGCGCAGTAGATGCGGGTGCGCCCGGGCCAGTTCATCAGCTTCTGCAGCGAGGTCCACATCTGCTCCGGCGAGCCCTCGAACAGGCGACCGCAGCCCATAGCGAACAGGGTGTCGCCCACGAAGGCGGCATCCTCGCCGGGGAAGTAATAAACGATGTGGCCGCGGGTGTGGCCGGGCGTGTCGAACACTTGGGCTTCGGCGCTGCCGAATTCCAGCGTTTCGCCCTCGCCAACCTGGAGGTCGATGCCGGGGATGCGCATGGCGTCGGCGCTGGGCCCGACAATGATGCAGCCGGTGTGTTCCTTCAGCCACAGGTTGCCGCCGGCATGGTCGGGATGGTGGTGGGTGTTGAGGATGTGCGTCAGGCGCCAGCCCTTGCGCTTAAGTTCGCGCCGGATGGCCTTGGGGTCGGGTGTGTCGATGGCGGCGGTCAGGCCGGACAGGCGCTCGCGAATCAGAAACCCGTAGTTGTCCGACAAGCAGGGGAATTGGTGGATCTGCAGCAGGGCCACTTACGTTTCCCTGAGGCGGGGCCTGAGTTCGGCCAAGTTGCAGGGACGGGTGCGAGTGTCGAGCTGGGCCTCGATGAGCTGGTCCCAGCCGGTGGCCACGGCGTTGCGTGAGCCGGGCAGGCAGAACACGAAGGTGCCGTTGGCCAGACCCGCCAAGCAGCGAGACTGCAGCGTGGAAGTGCCGATGTCCTCGTACGACAGCACCCGGAATATCTCGCCGAAGCCTTCGATCTGCTTATCGAGCAGCGGCTCGACCGCTTCCGGCGTGCCGTCGCGCCCGGTCAGGCCCGTGCCGCCCGTAGTGATGACGGCATCCACCCCTTCATCCGCAATCCACCGCGAAACCACGGCCCTGATGCGGTACCGGTGGTCCGGTTCCAGCAGCCGCTGGTGCAGCTGGTGCCCGGCGCCGGCGATACGCTCTGCCAGCAGCGCGCCCGAATCGTCCGTTTCCAGCGTCCGGCTGTCCGAAATCGTTAGCACGGCGATGCTCAACGGCAGAAATGTGTCTGACTTTTCATCCAAGCTTGCGCTCTCCGTAACGAAATGATTCTACGATACCGGATTTCGTAATAACGGAGCCTTGCGCTCGCATTTTATGGATCAAGGCTGGTAGGGTACCAAGCCATGGATACAAGAAAGAATGCGACGACTGATCTGCCGGATTTGCAGGCGTACTGGATGCCGTTCACGGCCAACCGGCAATTCAAGCGCGACCCGCGTTTCGTGGTGGATGCCCAAGGCATGTATTACACGACTCACGAAGGCGAGCAGATGCTCGATGGCGCTTCAGGGCTCTGGTGCTGCGCCGCCGGGCACTGCCATCCGCACATCGTGGCCGCGATCCAGGAGCAGGCCGAGAAGCTGGATTACTACACCGCGTTTCAGATGGGCTATCCGCGCACTTTCGCGCTGGCCAACCGGTTGGCCGGGATGGCGCCGGAGGGCCTGTCGAGCGTGTTTTTCACCAATTCCGGTTCGGAATCGGTCGATACGGCGCTGAAAATCGCGCTTGCCTGGCACCGCTTGCGCGGCGAGGGCCACCGGGTGCGGTTGATCGGGCGCCAGAAGGGCTACCACGGCGTGGGCTTCGGCGGCATTTCGGTGGGCGGCATCTCGTCGAACCGCAAGCTGTTCGGAGCGCTGCTGGCGGGCGTGGACCACCTTGGGCACACGCAGAATCTTGAGCGCCAGGCATTCAGCCGCGGACAGCCGGACTGGGGCGCCCACCTAGCCGACGAACTGGAGGAGATCGCGGCGCTGCATGACGCCTCGACCATTGCCGCGGTGATCATTGAGCCGATCGCCTGTTCAGGCGGCGTTCTAGTCCCGCCCAAGGGCTATCTGGAACGGATTCGCGAGATCTGCAATAAGCACGGGCTGCTGCTGATCTTCGACGAGGTCATCACGGGCTTCGGACGCACGGGCGAGGCGTTCGCTTCGCAGACCTTCGGCGTGACGCCCGATATCATCACGCTGGCCAAGGGCCTGACCAGCGGCTCCGTGCCGATGGGCGCGGTGCTGGTGCGCCGCGACATCTACGACGATTTCATGCAGGGCCCCGAGCAGCTCATCGAGTTTGCGCACGGCTACACCTATTCGGGCCATCCGCTGGCCGTGGCGGCCGCGCACGGTGCGCTGGACGTGTATCAGGACCAGGGACTCTTCGAGCGCGGGAAGGAAACCGGCAAGCTGCTGGGCGACGCGCTGCAGGCGCTGAAAGGCAAGCCCTACGTGATCGATATCCGCGATTTCGGGATGCTGGGCGCGGTGGAACTGGAGCCGGTGCCGAACAAGCCCACGGCCCGCGCGCAGGAGGCCTTCCGGTATTGCTTCGAAAACGGCCTGCTGGTGCGCACCACCGGCGACACCATCGCCGTATGTCCCGCCCTGATCGCAGAGGAATCGCACATTGCCGAGATCGTGGAGAAGCTTGCCCGCGTTCTCGACTCTCTTTCGTAGCAGTGCGCCATGAGTGCCGCGCGCAGAGACACGCGCAAGCACGCCGGGTCCACCATTGCTGCGATGTCCTCGGCCCGCGCCGCCTTCCGAGCTAACCGTTCCAGCGGAAAACGCGCGCCGTGCAGCCGGCTGGGAAGCGGCTGCGATTTGCGGGGAGCTGGGCGAAACCGTCGGTCTGCGCGAGCGACGCGAAGTCGCCTGAGGTGTTGGTTGGCCGGGGTTGGGCGGTGAGCCGCCCGGTTTTGTCCGCCGACAGGCGCACCGGAAGGAGCCAAGCGAGCTTCGGCTTGAACATAACAGTTTCGTCCAGCACGGCGGTTTCGGGACGGGCTTGGCCGGCGCCCTGCGCCTTGTCGAGCGCGGGGATGACGTAGCGGCGCAGGCATACGAGGCTGGAAACAGGATTGCCGGGAAGGCCGAACACAGGGATCTCGCCGTGCATGCCGAACCAAAGCGGGAAACCGGGGCGCTGGCGCACGCGGTGGAGGACGGGCGCTACGCCCAGCTCGGCTAGGACGCCCGGGACATAGTCCTTCGCGCCTTTGGAAACGCCGCCGCTTAGGATCAGCGCATCGCTTTGGGAGAGCGCATAATCAATCCGATCCGCGAGCACGCCGGGATCGTCGGGCGCGTGCAGGGCGCGGATGCCGGCGTAGCCGTGGCGGCTGAGCAGGGCGGCCATGGCGGGGCCGTTGCTGGAGCGGATCTGCCAAGGTCGGGGGAGGGCGCCCAGCCCCACCAGTTCGTCGCCGGTGGAAACCAGCGCGATCCGGGGCGTGCGCGCAACCAGCGGATTGGCCACGCCGTTGGCGCTTAGCAGCGCCATTTCCACGCCGCCGATCCGTTGCCCTGCCTTCAGCAACAGCGCGCCGGCGCGGCGGTCGGAGCCCTTTTTGTGGATGAACTGGCCGCGCTTCGGGCGGTAGCCGCTGTCGATTTGCACACCTGCGCCGGCATCGCGCACATGTTCGACGGGAACGACGGCATCGGCCCCGTTCGGAATGGGCGCCCCCGTGGCGATGCGCCAAGCCGCATGCGAATCCAAAAGCGTTGCCGCGGCTTGGCCGGCGCTTTGCGCGCCCTCAAGCCGGAACGCGCGCCGGCCCGACTGCCAGCTTTTCCAGCGCAGCGCAATGCCGTCCATGGTGGCGCGGTTGTAGGGCGGCAGGTCGCGTTCGGCGCGGATGTTCTCGCGCAATACGCGCCCGGCGGCGGAGGGCAGGGGCGCTCGCTCGCCCCCCCAAACCGGGACGGTCCTCAGGATCAGCCGCTCGGCCTGCGTGACGGTGAGCTCTGTTTGCATCGGCGCATAGCCTAACCGGTAAAGAGAGGGCGTCCTGTCCTCCGCGAGGGATCAGCGAGGGCTGGAAACCCTCGCTCTTGGCGTTATTCAGAGAAGATTAGGCGGAGGCCGGGCGCCTCAACACTTATGCTGCTGCGGGGTTCAGGGGAGGCGCAGTTCCACCTTGCCATGCTTTCCGAAGGCGGCGGCGACTTGGTCGAACACCACGCCCACGCGGATCACGGAGAAGTCGCGGAAGTCGATGATGGTGCTGGAATGCCCCTGCGGGTTGGCGTATCTGGACGTGCCGTAATCGAAATACACGCTGGCCGCCTCGCGCACCGGAGCTTCGATATCCTGGTAGCGGTACTTGGAGCCCTGAAGCGAGGTGTTGGCTGAGGAGCCGAAAACCGGCATGCCGCGTTGCCAGGACTGCCGCGCAATCTCGTTGTGGAACTGACCGGCGTTGAGCAGCATGTCCATGGTGCCGGCCTTGGTGGAGGATTTCATCACGAAGGGCTCCACGCGGCCGAAGAACTCGTGTCGGATCCGGAATGGCGCGACGATGGAGAAGGGGATGTTCTCCTCGCGCACGATGGTTTCGGCCAGGTCGTGCTTCCAGTCTTCCATCGTGTGAATGGCGCGGCTCATCTCGACATTGGCGAACAGGCCGCCGGGCTTCTCGTAGCTGCGCTTCTTGGCGGCGTAGATGGCGCGGATGCCTGCCTCGGTGCAAGCATTCACGGCGTAGGCCACGTCCAGCGGCGCGATGGCGACCTTGCCTGCCGCGATCGTGTCGAGCAGCAAGGCCACGTCGGCTTGGAGCCGGCTGGCAGGCACGGGGTCGGCGGTGGTTCGGTCCTTGTTCATGGCCAAGCGCAATCACTCGCAGAAAGGCGCGATAAGGCTCTCGACCCGATCAAGCTCTTGCAGCCTGTCCAAGGTTGCGGCGGTGTGCGCGGCATCGATCCTGTTGTCTCCTTTAGTGAGGCCGGCGAATTTTACGAGCAGATCATTGCGTTTCATAGGATTGGCCGGCGTGCCCAAGCTGTCCAGCACATCCGAGCGGCGGACTTGCCCGCCGCGCGTTTTCAGTTCCAGCCAGCTGCCGAAATGCGCGGGGAAGGCCGCCTGCATCCGGGCATCGGCCACCGCCTCCACGCGGTCGGCGACGGCCAGCGTGCGCGGGTCGGCGAGCGCCTCGCCCATGAAGCCGGCAACGGAACCGGGGCCGTAATGCAGTGCCGCGCCAAGCGTGAAGGGCAGGCTGTACTGCGCGGCCATTTCCGAAGTCGGTCGGCGCAGCATGTGCTGCGTCACCAGGATGTCGGGGCCGCCCACGGTGATCGATTCGATTTCGCCCGGATCGAGGCTGAAGTTGCCGGTCACTTCGGCCAGCGCGTCCAGCGTGGAGTGAAACAGCCGGCAGCAGGGATAGGGCTTGTAGCTGATGCGGTGGATTTCGGGACCGTCGGGGTGCGGGCGGTTAAGCCGCCCGGGATCGGAGTTCGCCCCGAAGTTGTGGATCAGGCCGTAGCGTCCTTCCAGGGCCTGTTCCGGCCCGGCGATGCCCAGCGCCGCATGCTCGGCGGCCATCACGCCGTGCAGCGCCGCGTAGCCGCCATGCAGGCGCTTGACCGTGGTGCCCTCCGGTTCCTGGCTGAACTGCATGGAGCCGCCGGCCATCGACAGCATCAGCCCCCAGCCGCGCGCCAGCTCGCGCGGCGACAGGCGCAACAGCACGGCGGCCGCCGCCGCCGCGCCGAAGCCCACGAACAGGCTGGTGGGATGGAATCCCAGCTCTATGGTCTCGGCCGCATTGGTGGCGGCGCCCACCCGGCCTGAGGCTTCGTATCCGGCAAGGATGGCCGCCGCCATATGCTCGCCGCCCAAGCCGTGATGCGCGGCCAGCGCCAGACTGGAGGCGATCACCGCGGCGCCCGGATGGCTGACCGATTCGTCGTGCGTGTCGTCCAGCTCCATGCCGTGCGCCGAGGTGGCGTTCACGAAGGCGGCCAGGGTCGGCGCCAGTCGCAGTTCCGATGCCAGCAGCGGCGCGTTGCCGGAGCCGGCGTGCGGCGCCGCCCATTCGTGCAGCCTCCGCCCCCAAGCCAGCATGGAGCCGGCATAGCAGCACCCTAGGTGGTCGAGGATGAGATTGCGGATTTGCGCCAGATCGCGCGCGGCCAGCGGAGCCTCGCCCGCCGCCAGCAACTCCTCCGCCAACGCCAGGCTCGAAGCGCTGCGGTTGATGTTCACGCGGCTTCACCCGTTTGTTTGCGGCGCAGGGATTCGGTGGCTGCGATTTCAGGCGAGCCGCTGGCGGGGTCTATCACCACGCCGTAGCTGTCGCGCGCCTGTTTGATCGAAAGCAGGCTGTTGATGCCGTCATAGGCCGCAGCCATCGTGCGCGGCGATACTTCGCCGCTCGCCAGCCGTCGTGCGAGCGAATCGGATGGCCGGCTTATTTGAGGCGTGTTTTCCAAAAGCATTGCTCCCGGTGCGCTGTTCGCAAACGAATACCATATAGCAGTCATTTTCGGGACAGCACGCCGGTCGGAAACGACCTGCGCCGGGAGAGCCGTCGCCTGCGATTGTCGAAAGCCGCCTGCGCCGGTTAGGATTGCCGCATGGACCGGGCTGGCATTCCGCTGCGATTCATCGTTCGCCAGCCCGGCAAGCAGGCTTAGGGGGCTTCTGCAAAATTGGAGATCAAGGGAGAACAGGTTTTCGCGCATTCCCGCGAAGCGGTTTGGGAGGCGTTGCTCGATCCAGAGGTGCTGGGCGCCTGCGTGCCCGGCTGCGATACCTTCAATCAGGTGAGCGAGAACCGCTACCAAGCCTTGGCGAAGGTGGAGGTGGGCCCGGTGAGCGCCAGTTTCTCGGTGGAAATACGCATTGTCGATCCCGACCCGCCGAACGCCTACCGCCTGGAGGGCAGCGCCAAGTCGCCGTTGGGGTTCGGTCGCGGCGCGGCGGATGTGCATCTGGCCGAGGACGGGCAAGGCGGCACGAGCCTCAGCTATACGGCGAGCCTTTCGCTGGGCGGCAAGCTCGGGCAGGTGGGATCGCGGCTGCTTTCGGCCATGACCCGCAAAATCGCGGCGCATTTCTTCGGGTGCCTTGCCGACATCCTGGACGGAAGGCGGTCGGTGGCCACTCCATCGAAGAGGCCTTGGGGCTTGGGACGCTGGCTCGTGAGGCCGACCCCGCGGTGGGCAATTCTGTTGATTGCGGGATCCTTCATCGGGTTTGTCATCTACTGGGCGCTCAAGACCTTTGGCGTATTGGACTGAGCGCCGCCGCCAAGCTGCGGAACGCGGTATGATCCGGGCTTAAGGTCGGCGTTTGCCGGCATCGATCGAAGGCTAAATATGGAGGGCGGGGATGGACGTTCAGGTTTCGTTCACGCTTAACGGCAAGATGGTCAGCGCCGCCGCCGGCAGCGCCACGCTGCTGGTGGATCTGCTTCGCAATCGTTTTGGATTGACGGGCACCCATGTGGGTTGCGACACCAGCCAGTGCGGCGCCTGCGTGGTCCATGTTGACGGCGCCTCGGTGAAGAGCTGCACCATGCTGGCGGCGCAGATAGACGGCTGCGCCGTCGATACCATCGAGGGGCTGTCGGGCAACGGCGAGCTGCACCCCTTGCAGCAGGCATTTCACGAGCACCACGCCTTGCAGTGCGGCTTTTGCACGCCGGGCATGATCATGAGCGCGGCGGATCTTCTGAAGCGCAACCCGCGGCCCAGCGAGCTTGAGGTGCGCGACTGGCTGGAGGGCAACATGTGCCGCTGCACCGGCTACCACAACATCGTGAAGGCGGTGCGCGCCGCCGCCGGTGTCATGGGCGAGGAAGGATCATGAGCGGCGGCATGGGCATAGGCGCCGCCGCGCCGCGCAGCGAGGACCGCCGCTTCATTACCGGCCGGGGGCGCTATGTGGACGACATCAACCTGCGCTCGCAGCAGTACGCCTGGTTCGTCCGGTCGCCCCATCCGCATGCCGAGGTGCGGAGCATTGATGCCGGGCAGGCGCTGGAGATGCCCGGCGTGACCGCGGTTCTTACCGGTGCCGACCTCGAGGCCGACGAAGTGGGCTCGCTGCCTGTGGCCTGGGGCATCACCAGCGTGGACGGCTCGCCGGCGGTGGAGCCCGGGTTCCCGGCATTGGCGGACGGCCGCGTGCGCTACGTGGGCAATCCGGTGGCGGTGGTGATCGCGGAAACGCGTGCCGCGGCGCGCGATGCCGCGGAAGCGGTCAACGTTCATTACGAGGAACTCGATTCGGTTTCCAGCGCGGCGGCCGCGATGGAGGAGGGCGCTCCGCAGATCCACGAAGCCGCCGAAGGCAATCTATGCTTCAACTGGGAGTGGCTGCCCTCGGCCATGGCGCCGGACGCGAAGGCCAATACCGAGAAGGCTCTGAAGGAAGCCGCGCATGTCGTGTCGCTGGAACTGGTCAACAACCGCTTGGTGCCCAACGCCATGGAGCCGCGGGCCTCGCTGGCCGACTTCAACCCCGCCACCGGCCAGTTGACGCTCTACACCACCAGCCAGAATCCGCATGTGAACCGGCTGCTCCTATGCACGGCAACGCTGAAGATGCCTGAGCATAAGGTGCGTGTGGTGGCGCCCGATGTGGGCGGCGGTTTCGGCTCGAAGATCTACCACTACGCCGAGGAGCTGGTGGTGTGCTGGGCTTCGCGGCGCTTGGGCGTGCCGGTCAAGTGGACCGCCGAGCGCAGCGAGTCGTTTCTCGGCGACGCCCAAGGCCGCGACCATCTGACCCGCGTGGAACTGGCGCTGGATGCCGAGGCGCGCTTCACCGCCTTGAGGGTGGACACCATCGCCAACCTCGGCAGCTACGTTTCGACCTTCGGGGCGGCCGTGCCCACGGTGTTCTACGGGCCCTTGCTGGCCGGCGTGTACAAGACGCCCAATATCTACGCGACCGTAAAAGGCGTGTTCACCAACACCACGCCCACCGATGCCTATCGCGGCGCGGGGCGGCCCGAGGCCTGCTACCTGATCGAGCGCGTCGTTGATGAGGCTGCGGCCCAACTGGGCATGGATCCGGCCGAAATCCGCCGCCGCAACTTTATTCAGCCGGACGAGTTTCCTTATCAATCGCCGGTGGGGCAGCTCTACGACTCGGGCGAATTCGAGGGATGTTTGGATCTGGCCATGGAAATCAACGGCTATGCGGGGTTCGACGAGCGCCGCAAGCAGAGCGAAGCGCGCGGGCGGCTGCGCGGCCGCGGAATGAGCTTCTATATCGAGGCCTGCGGCGCCGCGCCTTCGCAGGCGGCCGGCCAGCTGGGCGCCCGCGCCGGCCTCTACGAAGTGGCCACGGTGCGCGTGCATCCCACGGGCGCTGTGCAGGTGATGACCGGCACGCACAGCCACGGCCAGAGCCACGAAACCACTTTCGCGCAGATCGTGTCCGACCGCTTAGGGGTCGATTTCGCCAATGTGGAGATCGTCCACGGCGACACCGGCGAGGTCCCCTTCGGAATGGGCACCTACGCCTCGCGCTCGCTGGCCGTGGGCGGCAGCGCGCTGGTCAAGGCGCTGGACAAGGTGGTTGAGAAAGGCCGCAAGATCGCCGCGCATCTGCTCGAAGCGGCGGCCGGCGACATCGAGTTCAGCGACGGCCAGTTCCGGGTGGCCGGCACCGATCGCCAGGTGGCATTCGGCGACGTGGCGCTGGCGGCCTATGTGCCGCACAACTACCCGCTGCAAGAGCTGGAGCCTGGGCTTGAGGAAACGTCCTTCTTCGATCCGGAGAACTTCACCTTTCCTTCGGGCTGCTACATCTGCGAGGTGGAGGTGGATACGGAAACGGGCGTGGTGGAAATTCGCGACTTTGTGGCTGCCGACGATTTCGGCAACATCATCAATCCCATGGTGGTGGAAGGGCAGGTGCATGGGGGTTTGGCGCAAGGCATCGGCCAGGCTCTGATGGAGCATTGCCGCTACACGCCCGAGGGCCAGCTTCTGACCGGTTCGTACATGGACTACTGCATGCCGCGCGCCGACGATCTGCCGTCATTCAAGGTGGCCACCCGATGCACGCCCACGCCATTCAATCCGCTGGGCGCGAAGGGCTGCGGCGAGGCTGGCGCGATCGGGGCGCCCCCGGCGGTTATGAACGCCGTTCTGGATGCGTTGCGGCCGCTGGGCGTGAAGCATATCGACATGCCGGCCACGCCGAACGCCGTTTGGTGGGCCATCGAAGCGGCCCGGTCCGGCGAGTAGGGGAGGTTCAAGCCAATGCGTGAATTCGACTATTACCGCGCCGGCTCGGTGCGCGATGCGGCCAAGCGCCTTGCGGCATCTGGCAACGCCATGCTGCTGGCCGGCGGCATGACGCTGCTGCCGGCGCTGAAGATGCGCCTCAATGAACCCTCGGAACTGATCGATCTGGGCGGCATTGACGAACTGAAGGGTGTGAAGCTGAGCCGCAAGGGAGCGCATATCGGCGCCACCACCACGCATGTTGAGGTGGCCGGCAATGTGGAGCTGCGCGCCGCCATTCCGGTGATTTCGCAGGCTGCGGAATCCATCGGCGATCCGCAGGTTCGCAATCGCGGCACGCTGGGCGGCTCGGTGGCCAACAACGACCCTGCGGCGGACTATCCGGCGGTGGCGCTGGGGCTGGGGGCCACGATCATTACCAACAAGCGCAAGATTTCCGCCGACAGTTTCTTTGTTGGCCTATTCGAGACGGCTTTGGGCACCGGCGAGATGGTGACCGAAGTGCTGTTCCCGCTTCCGCAGCGGGCCGGCTACGCGAAGTTCCCCAACCCGGCTACCCGCTACGCGCTGGTGGGCGTGTGCGTGGCGCAGTTCAAGTCGGGCGTGCGGGTGGCGGTGACCGGCGCGGGGCCTTCGGTGTACCGCCTGGAGGATTTCGAGGAGGCGCTGGAAGGCGACTTTTCGTCGGATGCGCTCGACGGGCTTTCGGTATCCGCCGCCAATCTCAACGACGATATGCACGCCAGCGCCGAGTACCGCGCCCACCTGGTGGGCGTCATGGCCCGCCGCGCCGTGGCCATGGCCCTCGACTAGCGGGCCGCCTGCTTGCTGCGCTTGGTCGCGTCCGCTGCTTTGCCCCTTGCTGCGCCTGATCGCGCCTGCTGCCTTGCCCCTTGCCGCCGGGAGACGCATGAACCCATCCATGGGGCTTGGCGGCGGCTCCTGCCGCCGACACTCCCGGCGGCAAGGGGCAAGGCAGCAGGCGCTGATGCTGGCGGGAGGCGCATGAACCCGTCCGTGGGGCTTGGCGGCGGCCTCCTGCCGCTGACACTCCCGGCGGCAAGGGGCAAGGCAGCAGAAGCTGACGCTGGCGGGGGGCGCATGAACCCGTCCATGAGGCTTGGCGGCGGCTCCTGCCGCCGACACTCCCGGCGGCAAGGGGCAAGGCAGCAGAAGCTGACGCTGGCGGGGGGCGCATGAATCCGTCCGTGGGGCTTGGCGGCGGCTCCTGCCGCCGACACTCCCGGCGGCAAGGGGCAAGGCAGCAGAAGCTGACGCTGGCGAGGGGCGCATGAATCCGTCCGTGGGGCTTGGCGGCGGCGCAGCGTGACAGCCCTTCCCGGTTCCGCCGAGCAGGCGCGCGAGCTGCTGGAGGCGCAGGGCTATATCGCGGCCGGCCGGTTGAGCACTGCCGTTTTTCTTGCGCTCAGCCTGAAGCGCCCGCTATTCCTGGAGGGCGAGGCGGGCGTGGGCAAAACCGAGCTGGCGCGGGCGCTGGCCGCAGGCCTGGGCCGTCGCCTGATCCGCCTGCAATGCCACGAGGGCTTGGATCTGGCTGGTGCCGCCTACGAATGGAACCATGCCCGCCAGATTCTGGCCATCCGCTTGTCCGAAGGGGGAGGCCGCGAGCGGACGGAGGCGCTATCCGAGGGCCTGTATTCCCGCGACTTCCTGATTGAGCGCCCGCTGCTTGAGGCGCTGGCGCCTTGCGAGCAGGGACCGCCGGTGCTGCTAGTGGACGAGATCGACCGCGCCGACGAGCCGTTCGAGGCCTACCTGCTGGAATTTCTGGCCGATTTCCGCATGAGCATTCCGGAGTTCGGCGAAATCGAGGCTGAGCGGCCGCCTATCGTGGTGCTCACCTCCAACCGCACCCGCGAGGTGCATGACGCGCTCAAGCGTCGCTGCCTCTACTGCTGGGTCGATTACCCCGCGCGGGCTGCCGAGGAGCGGATTCTAGCCGCGCGCGTTCCCGATCTGCCTGAAGCGCTGCGGGCGAAGGTGGCCGCCTTCGTGCAGGCTCTTCGCGCCGAAGGCCTGTTCAAGGCGCCGGGCGTGTCCGAAACCCTGGACTGGGCCGAGGCACTGATGGCGATGGGCGCAGAGGATGTGGACGCGGAGTCCGTTTCTCAAACGCTGGGCGCGCTGCTCAAATACCAGGAGGACCTAGGCGCCGTGGATGACAGCATGGTGGAGCGCCTCCTCGCCGCCTCCGCCTGATCCCGCCGGGGCAGCAATGGAAGCAGGAGCCGCATCCAGCCCTCCCTGAGGGAACGATGCCTTGGGTGCAGCGCCGCGGATCACTGGAATTCAGTTTTCTGCGTTTTTCGGCCCATTAACGACAAGCATCGCATTGCGCGGGCAGCGTTGGTATTCTTGGCGCCGTGACGGAATTCTTCAAAAAGCCCATCCTCAACTCGCCCTATGAGGCGCCTCGCAAGCACTGGGAGCTGGACGGCGAGCGCAGGCCAACCGGGCGAAAGCTGGCTGGGCGCCGGCCCGCCCAATACATCACGGCGGTTCCCGCAGCAAAGGCAAGCGGCCAGGAAAAGCTGACACTGCACGAGACGAGCCTTTCGGACGGCGGTCAGGAATACGACCCCATGCCGGTGATTAACGAAGTCCGCCGCCACTTGGATGAATGGCGGCGCCTGCCGGTGGAGCAGTGCGGGGTCACACCGGTTACAGCCCGCCTGCTGCGGCACTGGCGGGAGCACGACTTTTTGGGCCAGCGTCCGTTCTTTTGCCAAATCGAGGCGGTCGAAACCATTGTCTGGCTCACCGAAGTGGCAGGCTGCATCAGCGGTCGCGGCCCGGCGAAGCACAAGGGCATCCGCGAGCACTTCCGAGGCGCCAACGAGCGGGCCAACCCGGGGCTGATGCGCCTCGCGCTGAAGCTCGCCACCGGCGCGGGCAAGACCACGGTCATGGCCATGCTGATTGCTTGGCAAACGCTGAACGCCCTGCGTTCCCCCAATAGCCCCCGATTCACGCGGGGCTTTCTGGTGGTGGCCCCCGGCATCACCATTCGAGACCGCCTCCGCGTGCTGCTGCCCAACGACCCGGACTGCTATTACGCGAAGCACGATCTGGTTCCGCACGGCATGCGGTCGGATATGCAGCGCGCCGAAATCGTCATCACCAACTATCACGCCTTTCTCCGCCGGGAGCGCCTCAAGCGGGCCGGCGGCAACCGGGCGCTGCTAGAGGGCCACGGGCCGGCTATTTCCACGCTGGAGACGGAAGGCCAGATGCTGCGGAGAGTTTGCGGCAAACTCATGAGATTGAAGAGCATCATGGTGCTGAACGACGAGGCGCATCACTGCTACAGGGAGAACCCGGGCGAATCCGAGGAGGGCAAGCGGACAGGCGATGATAAGGAGGAAGCGAAG
This sequence comes from Candidatus Foliamicus numerosus, assembly GCA_028285945.1. GTDB lineage: Bacteria > Pseudomonadota > Gammaproteobacteria > Steroidobacterales > Foliamicaceae > Foliamicus > Foliamicus numerosus. The sequence continues at coordinate 43,944 of JAPYNE010000023.1, forward strand.
AAAAACATCGAAGCCGCGCGGGTGTGGATTGCCGGAATCGAAGCCGCGCAGCGCAAGATAGGCGTTCGGTCGGTTCTCGATTTATCCGCCACGCCCTTTTTCCTGAGCGGCTCCGGCTACCGCGAGGGCACGCTGTTCCCTTGGACGGCGAGCGATTTCTCGCTGCTCGATGCGATTGAATGCGGCATCGTCAAGCTGCCCCGGGTGCCGGTGGCCGACAATGCCGCCATCGGCGAAATGCCTCGCTACCGGGAACTGTGGCGGCATATCGGCGCCAGCATGCCGAAAAAGAGTTCCGCGAAAACCGGCCAATTAGATCCGCTCAGCCTTCCTACGGACCTCCGAAGCGCCATCGATGCCCTCTACGGTCACTATGCAGCCACTTTCGGGGAATGGCGGGACGCGCAGATCGAAGTGCCGCCGGTGTTTATTGCGGTGTGCAGCAACATGGCTGCTTCCGAGATGGTTTACAAGTTCATGGCCGGGTTCGAGCGCGCCGCCGAGGATGGCCGCCCGCTTCTCCCGCATCCCGGTTTGCCGTTGTTCAGCAACTACAGCGAATCGGGCCAGCGCCTCGCCCGCCCGCGCACGCTGCTCATCAACAGCGAGCAGCTGGAGTCCGGCGACGCGCTGGACAAAACCTTCCGCGCCGCTCATGTGGAGGAAATCGAGCGTTTTCGACGCGAGCGAAAGGAGCGCGAGGCCGATTCCGCCGCCGCCGAGAACCTCAGCGATGCCGACTTGCTGCGCGAAGTGATGAACACGGTGGGCAAGCCCGGACGCTTGGGCGCGGACATCCGCTGCGTGGTGTCGGTGGCGATGCTATCCGAGGGTTGGGATGCCAACACCGTGACGCATGTGCTGGGCGTGCGGGCTTTCGGCACCCAGCTGCTGTGCGAGCAGGTGGTGGGCCGGGCGTTGCGCCGGCAGTCTTATGAGCTCAACGAGAAAGGCCTGTTCGACGTGGAGTACGCCGATGTGCTCGGCGTGCCGTTCGACTTTGCCGCCGAGCCCATCGTGGTGCCGCCCGCAAAGCCGAAGCGCACCGTGCATGTGCATGCGGTGCGGCCCGAGCGCGACACGCTGGCCATTGAGTTCCCCCGCGTGGAAGGCTACGCCTACGAGCTTCCCGAAGAGCACCTGACGGCAACGTTCAGCCGCGAGTCCAAGCTCAGATTGACCCCGGAGAAAGTCGGCCCCACGCGCACGCGCAACGAGGGCATACTCGGAGAGGGCGCAACTCTCGAGCCCAGCGACCTCCAGGCCTCGCGTCCGGCCACTGTGGCGTTCCACCTTGCGAAGCGGCTGCTGAACAAGCACTTTCGCGGCGCCAATGGAGCGCCCCGAACGCACCTTATGGGCGACCTTCTGCGCATCGCCCGCGAGTGGTTGGACGGCGGCTATCTGGTGTGCGCGGGAGGAACGCGGCAGGCGCAACTGCTGGGCGCGGCGCTGGCGGACGATGCCTGCGAACGAATCCATGCCGGCATCGCCCGGTCGTTGGGCGAGCGGCGAATCCGTGCGGTGCTCGACCCGTACAACCCCTGCGGCTCCACCGCCGAAGTGGATTTCCGCACCTCAAGGCAAACGCGCTGGACGACCAACCCGGCCTTGTGCCATGTGAACTGGGCCGTGTGCGACGGAAGCTGGGAGCTTGAGTTCTGCCGCATCATCGAAGCCCATCCCCGCGTGCGCGCCTACGTCAAGAACGAGGGCATGGGATTCGCCGTTCCGTACCGCATGCGCGGAATGGCGTGCCGCTATTTCCCGGATTTCATCGCGCGCGTCGATGACGGGGCGGACGAGCCGGTGAATCTGGTGGTGGAAATTAAAGGCAGGCGGGAAGACGATGCCGATATCAAGGCCGAGACCATGCGTGCGTGGTGGGTGCCCGGCGTGAACCGCCTCGCTAGCTACGGGCGCTGGGATTTCCTGGAGTTGACCAGAATCGAAACCATGGAGGATGATTTTCACCGCTGGTTTTCGCAGCATGCCGTCAACCCCGGCATCCAGGCCGCCCACAAGGCCATCCTGCTGGGCGGCAGCATGCCGGATTTGCAGGATATTCCGCGCCGCAGAAGCGAAGCTGTGCAATGATTCTTGTCGATACCTCGGTGTGGATCGACCACCTGCGCGCCGCCGATGCAAGTCTCATCAGGCATCTGGGCGCGGGGGAGCTGGTGACGCACTCGATGGTGATGGGCGAACTAGCCTGCGGGAACCTGCGCGAGAGGGCCGCCACCATGAATCTTCTGGACGCGATTCCGAAAATTGGCGAATTGACGAACGGCGCTGTGATTTCACGCATCGAGAAGGATGCACTGGCTGGGCGCGGGATCGGATTCGTGGACGCGCATTTGCTATGCGCGGTGAAGGCCAAGCAGGGAGCGCGCCTCTGGACTCGGGATCGTGGCCTTAAGAGAATCGCCGAGGAGTTCGGCGTGGCCTATGCTGAAGCCGGCAGCGGCGCGGCTTCGGGAGGAGGCGGCGATGGCGGGTAAGCGCAAGCCAGGCAAGCAAGTCGAAGCGCTCACGCACTCCGGGGAGTCGCGGCGCAACATTCCCACATCCGAGCTGGAATCGCTGGTGCGCGAGAAGGACAAGACCCCGTTGCGGATCGCCTATGAGCGCCGCAACCGCGACCTCGATCCGCAACTGGTATGGCGCGGCAAGGACGAGCAGGACTGGGCGGACCTCGTGGTGCAGGCGCCGCCGCTCTATATCCAGGAGAAGGTGCATCCCAAGGCGCTGGTTGACGATCTGCTTCGGGAAAGCCGGGAGAGGAGCCAAGAGGAAGCGCAGGAAATCCCCGACCTATTTGCCGATTTTAATGGTTTGCCCAATCCTGAGGCGGCCACGGAGTTCTACCAGCACGACCAGAACTGGTCGAACCGGATGATTCTTGGCGACTCGTTGCAGGTGATGGCCAGCCTTGCCGAGCGCGAAGGGCTGCGCGGCAAGGTGCAGTGCATCTACATCGACCCGCCCTACGGCATCAAATTCAACTCCAACTTCCAGTGGTCCACCACCAGCCGCGACGTGAAGGACGGCAAGCGCGACCATATCACCCGCGAGCCGGAGCAGGTGAAGGCGTTCCGGGACACCTGGCGCGACGGCATCCATTCGTACCTGACGTATCTGCGCGACCGCCTGACTGTGGCCCGCGACTTGCTCACCGACAGCGGCTCGGTGTTCGTTCAGATCGGGGACGAGAATGTGCATCGCGTCCGCGCCGTGATGGATGAAGTGTTCGGGGCGGATAATTTTGTTGCTCAGGTGACTTTTCGTGTAAAGAGCCCTTTGGCGGTTTCAGACCTAGCTCGAACCACAGACTTTATTGTCTGGTACGCCAGACACCGGGCACAGATGAAGTTTCGGCAAGCCAGGTCGGAGAAAGACTTGGAGGGGCACCCTGAATTCTCCCTCGCCCTCCTCGCCAATGAAACAGTAACTTCAGTTAGAGAGATGAAGAAAGAGGGAAATCTTGAGCAGGCGCGGTTTTTCACCGCACAGAACTTGGCTTCATCTGGATATACGCCATCCTGCATGTACGACGCACAGATCCATGGTCAGAACTTCAAGCATCCTAGGGGGAAGAGCTGGAAGACAAATCGAGATGGTATGCGGCGGCTTTTTCGTGCGAATCGCCTGCACCCACTCAAGACCAGTCTCCGTTGGAAGTATTTTTTTGATGACGCTCCGAGTGAGGTAGTTACAGACATCTGGACCGATACGTTCGCAGCATCAGAGAAAGCCTACGTGGTGCAAACGTCAGTTTTTGTCATTCAGCGCTGCCTTCTTATGGCTACTGATCCCGGCGACCTCGTGCTTGATCCTACCTGCGGGTCCGGGACGACGGCCTATGTCGCCGAGCAGTGGGGGCGGCGGTGGATCACTATCGACACGTCGCGGGTGGCATTGGCGCTGGCCCGCGCCCGCATCATGGGCGCGCGCTATCCGTACTACTTGCTTGCCGACAGCAAGGCGGGGCAGCGCAAGGAAGCGCAGATCGCACGCAAGGCGCCATCGGAAGCGCCGGTTTACGGCAGCATTCGCCAAGGCTTCGTGTACGAGCGCGTTCCGCATATCACGCTCAAGGCCATCGCCAACAACGCCGAAATCGACGTGATCCATGAAAACCGCCAGCCAGCCGTCAAGGGCGCGCTGGCTGAGCTGAACGCCGCGCTGCGCGGCCATGCCACGCCGTTCGAGGTTGCAGCGGGAGGGCGCAAGGGGGCCAAAGTGCATTTCGACGCGGCCAAGGGTGCTGCCGTGGAATTGCCCAGCGGCGAGTCGGTTTCCGCTTGCGCGCTTTTGGAGTGGGAAGTTCCGCGCGAAGCGCCTTCGGACTGGCCCGAATCCGCGCATGCGCCTCTCGCCCGGTTCTGGGAAGCGCGCATCGAGCGCCAGCGGGAAATCGACGCTTCCATCGCCGCCTCCGCCGAGTTCGAGTGTCTCTACGACAAGCCGCACGAGGACAAGAACACGGTTCGGGTGGCAGGGCCGTTCACTGTGGAATCGCTAACGCCGCATCGAACCGCCGAGGCCGCGCCCGCGCCGCTTGCTCCTCTTTCCGCCGATGAGGTTAGGGATCAAACCGTGGAATACCAGGCCGGCGAGGCACTGGATGCGCTGGACTACAACTTCGCTGACATCATCCTGGAGCAACTGCGAACCGCCGGCGTGCAGCAAGCCGACAAGCGCCACAAGATCGATTTCACCTCGCTTGAGGGTTGGCCGGGCGAACTGATTTGCGCCGACGGGCGCTACAGCGAGGGCGACAAGGAGCGCCGCGCCGCCATCCTGGTGGGCCCTGAGCATGGCACCGTTGGGCGGGCGGACCTTATGGAGGCCGCGCGCGAAGCCGCCGAAGCCGGTTTCGACGCGTTGATCTGCTGTGCCTTCAACTACGATGCCCAATCCACGGAGGTCGCCAAGCTTGGCAAGCTGCCGATCCTCAAGGCGAGGATGAACGCCGACCTGCATATGTCCACGGACCTGAAGAAGACCAAGGCAGGCAATCTGTTCGTGATTTTCGGCGAGCCTGATATCGAGGTGATCGACGCGCCGGATCACCGGATCCAGGTGCGGATCAAAGGCATTGACTTGTTCGATCCGCGCACCGGCGATGTGCGCTCCTCGGAAACTGATGATCTGGCCTGCTGGTTTATCGACACGGATTACGACATGGCCAGCTTTTTCGTTCGCCATGCCTATTTTCTTGGCGCGCGGGACCCCTATAAGGCGCTCAAGACCACCCTTAGGGCCGAGATCGACGCGGAAGCCTGGGAAAGCCTGCGTTCGGACACGTCGCGCCCCTTCAGCCGGCCGGCTTCAGGCCGAATCGCCGTCAAGGCCATCAACCATCTTGGCGACGAAGTCATGAAGGTGGTGAAGGTGGCTGCTGCCGAAACATAGGCAGGAGCGCGGAAACCATAAGGGACGGCGCATGGCTTGCTAGCCCCAGGCCCCGCTGCCTGCGGGGCCGCACCGGCCTCGGCATGGGCTCAGCCCCTGTCCCACCCCGCCCGGATGGCTCCGAAGTCGGGAATGTCGCTGCGGCGCTTCCATATCCCGGCGGCTGAGCGCATTGCATCCTCCCGGCGCTGGCTGCTGGTGCTTGCAATGAAGCGGTCAACGGCCTCGCGAATGAGTTCGCTTTGCCGTCTTCCTTGGCGCCGCGACATGGCGACCAGCTCGTTGCGCTGTTTTTCCGTAAGATAAATTTGCGTGCGCACCATGCTTGATCTCCGAGAAAACATACATCGGCATTATACATCGCCACTCCAGGGCGGCGATCTGTCGCCGGGACTGAACAGCTAATGCCAAACGGCACTCAGGGCGCGGGCCTAGCCGGGCGCATCGTGGATTTTGTGAGGACGCTGCGGGCGGCGGGCGTGCCGCTGGGGGCGGGCAGGAGCGCGCTGGCGCTTCAAGCCGTCGAACGCGTTGATTTGGGCAGCCGCGCCGAGTTCGTCGGCGCGCTGCGCTGCGTGCTGACCGCGAGTCCTGCCGAGGGCGTGCTGTTCGACTGCGCGTTTCCCCTGTTTTTCGGCAACCGGGACGCATTCGCGCGGCTGGGCGGGTGGCGGGCGCAGGGCTTGCGTTCCATGGGGGAGGCGAAGCCGCCGCCGGGGACGTTGCGCTTGCTTCGCGCCATGCAGAGCAGCTCGCAACTTATCGCCGCGCCGGGTGCCGAACGGGTCGTGGCGGGTGCCGGATACTCGCCGCAGGAGTCGCTTTCAACGAAGGATTTCGCGCAGATGTCGCCGGAGGAGCAGGCCGAGGCGCGGGAACTGCTGCGCTGCGGCGTGCTTTGCCCCATGCGCCTAGGAAGGCGTTTCAGGCCTGCTGCGCATGGCCCGCGTATCGACTTTCAGGCCACTTTGCGCGCCGGCCTCGCATCGGGCGGCGAGTTCATGCGGTTAAGGCGCAAGGCGCGCCGCCCGGAGCCCTTGGCGCTGGCGCTATTGTTCGATGTGTCCGGCTCGATGACGTCCTATGCGCGCATGGCGCTGCATTTCGCGCATGCGCTGTGCAGCGGCCGGCGCTCCGTGGAGGCGTTCGTGTTCGCCACCCGGCTGACCCGCGTGACCCGCGAATTGCGCGGGCGCGACGGCGACGTGGCCGCCGCCGCGGCGCTCAAGGCCGCGCCGGACTGGGAAGGCGGAACGCGCATCGCCGCCGCGCTGGGCGAGTTCAACCGGCTGTGGTCGCGCCGGGTGCTGGCCCGCCCCGGCGTGGTGCTGCTGCTCAGCGACGGCTTGGAGCGCGACCAGGTTGAGCAGCTTCGCTCGGAAGCCGCTAGACTGCGCCGCTCATGCAAGCGCCTGGTGTGGCTCAACCCGCTATTGGGCTACGAAGGCTTCGAGCCGCGCGCGCGCGGCGTGCAGGCCTTGCTGCCCGCCGTCCACGAACACCGCTCGGCCCACAACGTAAGCAGCCTGCTCGGCTTGGCGGAAGCCCTCGCCTGAGCGGGTAATCGACGCACAGGCTTTCTAGCCGGGGGGTATCGCCATCCGCTGAAAGGCGCGGCATAGGGAAATAGAGTAGTATTGCGGAATTCTAAATTCCATATATGGCCATAAAATGGAATTGATAAGTCGATTTTTTAGAATTCCTGACGGGAGTTGCTTTGTCTTCGGCCCGCGCGGCACTGGCAAATCGACATGGCTGCGCCACCAACTTCCGGATGCGCTGCATCTGGATCTCCTCGATCCGGAGCTTTACCGGAGCTTTACCGCCCGCCCGGAACGCCTGCATGACTTGCTCTCAGGCTCGCCGGACACCGGAACCATAGTGGTTGATGAGATTCAGCGCGTGCCGGATTTGCTCACTGTCATCCATTCCGTTTTGGAAGGGCCGCAGCCGCGACGCTTCATTATGACGGGTTCAAGCGCCCGCAAGCTGCGGCGCGGCGGCGTGGACCTGCTTGCCGGACGCGCTTTGCATTGCACTCTTCATCCTTTCATGGCGGCTGAAATGCCGGAATTCGAGCTGTCGGAGGCTCTGCGGCTAGGTCTTCTGCCGCTGGTGCGCGGCTCGGCGCGCCCCGCTGACGCGCTCGCCGCATACGCAAGCCTGTACCTTGAGCAGGAGGTCCAAGCGGAGGGGCTGACCCGCAACATCGGCGCTTTTGCCCGCTTTCTGGAAGCCGTCAGCCTGAGCCATGGGAGTCCGCTGAACGTGGCTTCGGTGGCTAGGGAATGCGAAGTTGAGCGCAAGGTGGTGGCGGGCTATATCAATATCTTGGAGGATTTGCTGCTGGCGTTCCGGGTGCCGGTGTTCCGCCGCCGGGCCCGGCGGCGGACGGTGGCGCGCGACAAGCTCTATTTGTTTGATGCCGGGGTTTTTCGCTCGCTTCGCCCGCGCGGCCCGCTGGATGCGCCTGCGGAAGTGGATGGGCAGGCTCTGGAGGGCCTTGTGGCTCAACATCTGCGCGCCTGGGCCGCTTACTCCCGCGATGGCGCGCGATTGTTTTATTGGAGAACCCCGGCCGGGACCGAGGTGGACTTTGTGCTGTACGGCGAGGGCGGCTTGCAAGCGATCGAGGTCAAGAATGCCCGGCGCATAGGGCCGGGCGATCTGCGCTCGCTGCGAGCCTTTCGCAACGACTACCCCCAGGCCGATGGCGCGCTGTTGCACCGCGGCGCTGCCCGCGAGCGCATTGGCGGCATTTGGCTGCTGCCCGTCGCCGACTTCCTGCGCCGCCTGAGGCCTGGCACGTCCCTGCTTCCTGCCGAATAGCCGGACACTTGCCGTTTTTTTAGGGAGCGGATTCCGCAGCGATTTTCCACACGCCTTTTTCCCGGAAAGCGGGAATGGTCTGGCGGCGGGCGGCATTGGTGACGGCAGGCGCGGAGAGTTTGTTTTGGCGGATATAGCCCGAAAGCTTCACGATGGTTTCTCCTCGCAGATAGCTCAATCTCTTGTGCAGCGACTCCGTCAGGCCGCGCGCCACGATGCTTTCCATGGCGCGGGTTGAACCGCCGCGATCGTAGTCCTGAAGCGCCCGATAGTAGTGCCGCTTTTCGGAGTTGCGGATAATGATGCGCGGCAGCCCCAGTTGCAGGAGTTGAAAATTTATCAGCACGCGCCCCAAGCGCCCGTTGCCGTCACAAAACGGATGAAGATGCTCGAAATCCAAGTGAAACCGCGCGATCCTTTCCAGGAAGTAAGCGTCGAGATTGCTGGAGTAATCCGCCAGTGCTTCGTCGATCATTGCCTCCACGCGTTCCGGCGCGGGGGCGATATGCGTGCCCACCCGCACGTACTCCCCCGCGCGCCGGAAGCGTCCGGCAATGCCGTCGTCGATTCCGCCTAGGAGCATCCGGTGCAGCAGCAGGATTAGATCTTTGCCAAGCTCGCCGCCGGCAACGCGGGAGCGTTTGTATTCGATGACGCGCGCGAGATTTTTTGCCTCGAAGACTTCCCTTACCGAGACATTTCTAGATAACGCTTGCTCCAGCAGGATTCTTTCCGTCTCCTCCAAGCTGAGGGTTGAGTTCTCGATCGCATTCGAGTTGTACACGCTCTCGCCCACCTCGATTTCGTCAATCATCGACAGCAAAGCGGCTTTGCCGGGGCGCAGAGCATCGTAGCCCCGCTTCAGGGCTTGGATGCGTCTCTTGATGGGCCGAGTGATCGCCATCCCGTCACCGCAGTCAATTCACTGCGAATAAAAGTATAAAGGTGAATTTACGGATTACAATCGTTAATTCATTTTATTTCTGTTATTTTCCGTGAATTTATAGTGAAAAATGAAACACTTCACTATTTTCTGTTGAAATTTAGTGAATTCTTAGGGCAGGCGGCTGTGGTCATCGAAGCCGGCCGAGGCAGGCTGCGTTGAGGTCGGCTCGCGTGGGCCGCGCTGCTGGCGGTTCGCCGGCAATCGAATCGACGGCGCGGGTGAACAGGTTGGGGAGCAGCGCATCATCCCACTCAGGGCCGCTCTTGCCGGTGCGCAGGATCACGAGTTCGCGCGACGGGATCATGTAAAGCCGCTGGTCGCCGGCGCCGTCGAGGAAAAACACATCTTTGGCCACGAACGGCTCCGAATGCAGGTTGCCCATGAACTCGATGCCCGGATCGTACTGGCGCAGGCGCTCATAGGACGTCCCCAGCCACAGCTGCATGCCGTAGTTCTCGTTGGCCGCCGAAGGCGTGGTCATTTCATCCACCCAGTCCGCCGGAATCACCTGGGCGCCCGCGTAGCAGCCGTTTTGCATCAGCGCCTGCCCGATTCGCGCCCAGTCCTCGATCGCGGCCCACATGCAGCAGTCGGTGTGGGCCATGCCGCCCTCGCGGTCCAGCAGCAGCCAGCCGTCGCGCAGCCCCAGCGGCATCCAGAGCTTGTTCGACAGGTACTCGGCAAAGCGCATGCCCGCCGCCCGCTCCACCACGATGCCGGCCACCTGGCTGTTGGGATTGGCATGCGTGAATGCTGTTCCCGGCGGCGCGTAGAGGCCCACTTCGAGGTTGGCGGCAACGATATCGGTTCCGATGGTGCGCGCCATGCGGGCCGAGCCCGGATAGAAGGCGAACGTTTCCTCAAGGCCCCCGGCCATGTTGAGGAGATCGCGCACCGTGATGGCGCGGCGTTCATCGGTGTCCCATTCCGGGAGGAAATCCGCCGCCGGCTGATCGACCGACTCCATGAAGCCATCGGCGATGGCGTGGCCCGCTAGGATCGAATTGAGGACCTTGGTGAGCGAGTGGGTGCTGAACTCCGACTCCGGGCTCCGACCGTTGAAATAGCTGGCATGCGCCAGCCGCCCCTTGTAAAGCACCACCAGCGAATCGCTTCTCTGCTGTTCGGCCCATGAGGCGGCTTCCCGGTAAGCGGCCGGGTCGATTGGGTTTTCCCCCTCTGGCCAGGCCTTAAGCGGCGCGGGGACGCCGCCTGGCACCAGCTCTTGCGGGTCATACCAGGCGCGCGCCGGGCTCATGGGATTGCCGGACAGCGAAATCACGTAGCGCTTGGCGTAGATCCCATACCAGCCGAGCCGGGAAGGCAAATAGATCGCTACGCCTATCACCGCAATAACGATCAGCGTCCACTTGCCGGTTTTGGCAAGTCCTTTGAGTATTCGCCTGAGCATGGTCTCTACCCGGGCTTTGCCTTATTCAGCCATGTCCGTGGCGCGGAGAATGCCGCGGATGATAAAAGCTTCGTCGAAGCCCTTGTCGCGCGGCGGCGGATAGCCCATCCGCAGCACGATCAGGTCGAGCCCCGGGCTGATCCACACGCGCACTTTGCCGCCGCCGTCGAGGTAGAACAGGTCGTCCGCAGCGAATGGCTCGGAATGGTAGTTGGCAAATTCAGGCGGCAAGCCCGGGAAGTAGGGTCGCCGCTCCATATGCACTGCGTTGGTCCAGATCTGGAGGCCGTAATTCGGATTGGGGGCCGAACCGGCGAGCATCTCGTCCACCCAGCCCTCCGGCAGCAGCCGGGCGCCGCCGGGCAGCCTCCCGTCATTCATAAGCAGGTGCGCCACGCGCATCCAATCCGCAGGTGCCGAGAGAAAGCAGCAGTACGAGATGACATTGCCCTCAAGACCGTCCAGACGCATGGCGCCGCCCTGGCCACCTATCGGCCGCCATAGCTTTTCCGACAGGTAGCGGGCAAAGTTTTGCCCGGTCGCCCGCTCAAGGATCATGCCCGCAAGCTGCGTGTTGGGATTGTTGTGGGCAAAGGATGCGCCCGGCTCCTCGGCCAGCTCGAATGACAGCACGGTGGCATTGATGTCGGATCCTTCCACGAGCTGCATGCCTTTCGAGTAGGGCTGAGGCTCCTGGCTGAAATCGCCGAAGGGCAGTTCCAGGCCGGTGGTGTTGTGCAGCACCTGGCGAACGGTGATCGCGCCGCGCGGATCGCCGGCCCATTCATGGATGTACCGCTCCACGGGGTCGTCAAGGCTTTCGATGTGGCCGTCAGCCAGAGCGAATCCGGCCAGTATGCCGTGCAGGGTCTTGACCCAGGAATGCGAGCTGATGGCGGAGGCTGCGTGATAACCGGGCATGAATGCTGCGTGGCGGATCTTGCCCTGGTGGTAAATCATGAAGGCTTGGGTCTCGCGCTCCATGGCATAGCCTGAGGCGGCGGCGATGGCCGCAGGATCGATGGTGGCCGGCTCGTTCGGGCCGGCGGCGGGGAAAAAGGGCGGCGAAACGCCCCCTTCCACCAGGATCATGGGGTTGTACCAAGTTTGCGGCTGGCGAAAAGCGGCGGCGTCCGGCCGGTCGCGCCATCGCCGCCAGAAATGAAAATCCCCGGACTCCACTTCGTTGACCCAGTCAACCTTCGCCTGGATTTCCTCGGCGGTCATCTCCGTATCGGACTGTTCCCCGGCCATAGCCGGAGCACCGGCTGCGGCGGCCAGCAGCATCGCGGCAAGAGGTCCGTGCCAAGTCCTGCTCATTCGATATCCTTGAGTCAGCGCAGCCCGGCAAGCAACAGATTGGGAAGCCGGGCATCGTCCCAATCGGTGGCCAGAGCGCCGGTGCGAACAATCACCATGTCGGCGCTGGGAATGATATAGACGCGCTGGCCGCCGAAGCCGTCGAAGTAGGCCACGTCGCCGGCATCGAACGGTTCCGAGTGATAGGCCCGCAATGATGCCCGCGAGTTGTAGATGCGCTGCTCCGCATGTTCGGTGCCGAGCCAAGTTAGAAAACCGTAATTCGGATTGTTGGGCCCCGGTGTGCGGATGGCTGCGATCCATTCCTCCGGCACAATCTGGCTGCCGTTCGCGCGGCCCTTGTTGAGATGCAGCAGGCCCAGGCGCAGCCAGCCGCGCGCCGGGATGTCGAGGCAGCAATAGCTGCGGGCCATGCCGCCTTCGCTGTCCATCTGCACCCAGGCGTCGCCGGCGCCCAGCGGCTTCCAGAGCGCCTCGGAGAGGTATTCAGCATAGGATCGGCCTGTGGCGTTCTCGATCACGAGGCCCAGTACCAGCGGGTTGATGCTGTTGTACTCAAAACGGCTGGCCGGCGGCTCCAGGGCCTGTTGATCGAACGTGATCGGACGCATGTTCCGGCCAACCAGCAACTCCATCATCGGCCCTAGGCTGCCGAAGGCGAAGGTGGGGAAATCGATTCCGCTGCTCTGCCAGAGCGCTTGGCGAATCGTGATGGCGGCGCGCTCGTCGCCGGCCCACTCGGGCAGGTAGAGACTGACCGGGTCGTCAGCCGATCCGATATGCCCCTCGGCAATCGCTGCGCCCACCAGCAAGGCGAGGACCGACTTGTGCATGGACTGTGTTGAGGTGAGCGTGGTTTCGCTGGCGCCTTCGTAGTAGTGCTCAAGCTGGATGCGGCCGCTGCGCCAGACGATCAGCGCGTCGGACCGGGTTTCGGCGCCGTAGTCCATGGCCGCTTGCAGGCTTTCGACGGTCAGGGCGCTGCTGCCGATCGAGGCCTTGGGGAGCGGCTGCTCCGGAGTGCCCGGCACCCGTTGCATATAGCCGGGCCGCTCGCCGGCAAACTGGCCGAAGAGCCGGAGGGTTTCGGTGGGCTTGGCGACAAGGAAGCCGCCCGCGACCAGCAGGACCAAGCCTAGGATTCCTCCCGCCGCCCAGGCCACGGTCAATCCCAATAGGCGCAGCAATCTCCTCACGAATCCGCCCTTCGGCTTAACCAAAGCCGTAATCATAGTTTGCGAAGCCATCGAAGTCGAAACCCGTCTCCGCGCTTCCCGCGCCTTTTCTTCGCCCCCTTCCCGCAGGAGACGCATGAACCCATCTTCCTTCTTCCCGCGAGTTACTGTTGGCATCCCTGCCGCGCGGCATTGCCGGAATAACGTCCCGGGGCCGTCCTCCTGCCGGCCCGCTCGCATCTGGCAAAGGCATGCTTTGCCTCGCTGCGCTGTGCGCAGCGACCGATGCTCGCCCTGCCGCCGACACTCCTGCGGGAAGAGGGCGGAGATAAGGCTCACGCCGACATTAGTGCCTTCGCAGCCTTTCGGGCTTGCGCTCCCCGAAGCCAGTTTGTGCGTTTTCCTCTCGCGGGAGCGTTGGAGCCAGGACGGCGGAACCGAGCCAAGGATGGCGCCTCCCGCGAGAGGAAAACGCACAAACTGGCGGCACCGAAGCGCCCAGAAGATAGGCAAGGATGCCGGGGCTAAAATCTGCTGACTGGGCGAATTTGCAAGAGACGATGACGGGCAGTTCATACGCCAGCAATCCCGAGGCGCTGCGGGCGCTGGTGCGCGCCGATGCCGTGCATCGCGATCTCTACATTTCCGAGGAGCTCTACGAGCTGGAACTGGAGCGCCTGTGGCGCAACGCTTGGATTTACATGGGCCATGACAGCCAAGTGCCGAAGCCGGGCGACTTCTATACCGCGGACATCGCCGGCTCGCCGCTGGTGATGCTGCGCGGCCGCGACGGGGAAGTGCGGATTTTTCTGAACCGCTGCGCGCACAAAGGCACCCGGGTGGTGAGCGCGGTGGAGGGAAACTGCGGCAGCGCGTTGCGTTGCCCGTACCACGGCTGGACCTACCGTTTGGACGGCAGCCTCAGGACGGTGCCGCTGAAGGGCGGCTACCGCGGCACGGGCATTTCCGAATCGGCCCATTGGCAGGGACTGGCGCCCGTGCCCAACGTGGCTATCCACCGGGGCTTTGTTTTCGTGCGTTTGAGCAACGAGGGGCCGGATTTTCAGGACTATTTCGGCGATTCCTTGAGCTCCATCGACAACATGGCCGACCGTTCGCCGGAGGGCCGGCTGGAGGTGGCCGGCGGCGTGCTGCGCTACGACCACAACTGCAACTGGAAGATGTTCGTGGAAAATCTGAATGACGCCATGCATCCGATGGTGGCCCACCAGTCCTCGGCAGGCGTGGCCAAGCGGCTGTGGGAGGAGGAGGGCGGCGGCGGGGCGCCGCCGATGGTGGTGCAGCAGTTCGCCCCGTTTGTTAACGACTACGGCTTCTTCGACAATATGGGTGTGAAAATTTACGAGAACGGCCACTCCTATACGGGCGTGAATTTCTCGATTCACTCGAAGTACTCGGCGGAGCCGGAATACGAGCGGCGGATGATCGAGGCCTACGGCGAAGAGCGGGCGCATGCGATCCTGAGCGAAAACCGCCATAACACGGTGTATTTCCCCAGCCTCACGATCAAGGGCGCGATTCAGGCGATCCGCGTGGCGCGGCCGCTGGCGGCGGACCGGACGGTGCTGGAGAGCTGGACGTTCCGCCTGGCGGGCGCGCCGGAGGAGTTGCTCAAGCGCACGATGACCTACTCGCGGCTGATCAATGCGCCCACGTCGGTGGTTGGGCATGATGATCTGCATTGCTATAGCGAAATCCAGAAGGGGCTGCATGCCCATGGCAATGAGTGGGTCAGCCTGCACCGCAATTATGATCCTGCGGAGCGGGACGGCATTGCCGGCGTGTACAACGGCACCAGCGAAGTGTCCATGCGCGGGCAATTCCGCGCTTGGCTCAAGCATATGCTGCCTCGCGGCGAAGGGGCAGGCGCGTGATTTCGCCTCAGCCGGATTGCCCCCTTCATGGGAGGCGCATCAGCCCGCCTGCTTTCTGCTCCTTTCATCAAGGGAGGCGCATCAACCCGCCTGCTCTCTATCCCCTCCCTCGCGGGAGACGCATGAACCCGCCTGCTCTCTATCCCCTCCCTCGCGGGAGACGCATGAACCCGCCTGCTCTCTATCCCCTCCCTCGCGGGAGACGCATGAACCCATCCATGGGGCTTGGCGGCGGCTGTCCTGCCGCCGACACTCCCGCGAGGGAGGGGATAGAGAGCAGGCTTATGCTGGTGTTTTCCCCGGGGGGGCGTTGCCGGGGTGGCTGCACGGCGCAGGTTGGAGGCCTTGTTGTTCCCTCTTTCCGAGACCTTCAGCGGCATGGATGCCGCTGCAGAGCCCACATGGATGTGCTTGTCGGCGTGTCGCGGAAAGAGGGAACAACAAGGCCGGAGGGTTGGCGCAAAGCCATCGGTGCTCCGCAATGATCCAAGGTATAGCGGAAGAGGAGCTGGAGTGGTTCGTGTACCGGGAGGCGCAGCTGATCGATGAGAAGCGGCTGGATGAGTGGTACGGGCTGTTTGCGGAGGATGCGCTGTACTGGATGCCGCTGGTGCGCGGGCAGACCGATCCGCACAGCCACACGTCGCTGTTCTGCGAGGACAAATTCCTGCTCAAGGTGCGCATCGAGCGGCTGAAGGACCCGCTGTCGCATTCGCAGCAGCAGCCGAGCTTCTGCCAGCATGTGCTGCAACGCCCGGAAGTGGTCGGGCGCGACCGCGATGCGGGCGAGTATGCGTTGCGCACCCCCTTCGTCTATCTCGAAACGCGGCTGGATGAGCAGTTCGTTCTTGGCGGCGTCGCGCACCATGATCTTCGCCGCGAGGATGGGCGCCTGAAGATTGCCGTCAAGCGCATCGAGCTGCTGAATCGCGACGCGGCGCTGCCGTCCATACAGCTCTTTTTGTGAGCGCCGCCGCCTCCGGCACCGTGGCGCGCAGGCTGGAGGATGCGGCGCGGCGGCATGGCGGGAGGCCATTTCTCCGCATGACGCGGGACACGGCCGGGCGTACGGGCATCGAGGCGGGCGACTTGAGTTACACCCAGGCTTGGGGCCGCACGCAGGCGTTGATCGGCAAGCTCGAGGCGCTTGCTAAAGGCGCTCCGCAGCGTGTGGCGCTGCTGCTGGAGAACCGCCCGGAGATGTTCCTGCACTGGTTGGCGCTGAATGCGCTGGGCGTATCAGCGGTGCCGCTGAATCCGGCCTGGCGCTCGGCGGAGCTTGGCTATGCGCTGGCGCACAGCGAAGCGCGGCTGGTGATTGCTCTGCCGGAACGGGTGGCCGAACTGCGGGAGGCGGCGCAGGCGGAAGGGCTGGATGTGCCGGTGCGCGCGCCGGGCGAGGCGTTGCCTGAACTGCGGTCGCTGTCCGGGACTGATCGGCAGTCCGAGGAGGCCGCCGATCGGGAATGCGCGCTCCTCTACACCTCGGGGACCACAGGCCGGCCCAAGGGCTGCATGCTCAGCAACCGCTATTTCACGATGATGGGCGAGTGGTACGCCGCGCTCGGCGGCTTGTGCGCGCTGGACGAGACGGGGGATTGCCTGATCACGCCGCTTCCCATGCACCATATGAACGCCATGGCCTGCTCCACCATGGCGATGCTGGCCAACGGCGGTTGCATCGTGCCGCTGGACCGGTTTCATCCGCGAAGCTGGTGGCGGGAAGTGAGCGAATCGCAAGCGACCATCGTTCACTATCTGGGCGTGATGCCGGCGATTCTGCTCAAGCTGGAAGAAGATCCGGCTGAGCGTCGTCACCGCGTGCGTTTCGGGTTCGGCGCCGGGGTAGGCGGTCGCCAGCATGCGCCGTTCGAGGAGCGCTTCGGGTTTCCGCTGGTGGAGGCTTGGGCAATGACCGAGAGCGGTGCCGGCGCCGCGATCGTCGCGAACCATGAGCCCCGCAAGCGGGGCTCCGCCTGTTTCGGCCGGCCATTGCCGGCGGTGGATGTGCGGATCGTCGATCGCCAGGCGAACGATGCGAGGGCCGATCAGCCCGGCGAGTTATGGGTCCGCCATGCGGGCAGCGACCCCCGGCGGGGCTTTTTCTCGGGCTACTTCAGGGACGCGGCGGCCACCGCCGCCGCTTGGGACGGCGGCTGGTTTCATACCGGCGACATCGTGGCGCGCGACGCTGAAGGCGACATGCGCTTCATCGACCGCAAGAGCAACATGATCCGGCGCAGCGGCGAGAACATTGCCGCCGTGGAGGTCGAAGAAGTGTTGGCCGAGCACGCCGCCGTCGCCGAGGCCGGCGTTGCGGCCGTGCCCGACGAAATCCGCGGAGACGAGGTGTTTGCCTGCATCCGATTGAAGCCCGGAAGCGTGGGTTCCGGCACCGCGCAATCGCTGGCAGAGGCCCTTGTGCGTATTTGCCTTAAGCGGCTTGCCTACTTCAAGGCGCCCGGCTACGTCGCGTTTGTGGACGCCTTGCCCCGCACTGCAACGGAGAAGCTCGACCGCGCGGCGCTCAAATCGCTGGCTATGGAGCTTCTGGACCGCGCCGGCTGCCTCGATACGCGCCCGCTGAAACGGCCTGTCCCGTCGCAAGCAGCATGACCGCCGCGCCGAGAAAGAAGGCGCCCTGCCTTCCTGGAGCGCCATGAGCCGCACAAGCTACGAGGGCGTTGCGCTGGCCGTGCCGGTGACCATCCCATACCGGCGCTATTCGACGCGCGACGCGCACTGGTGGATCGCCCAGGCGCTGGCCGCGCTGCTCAAGGCCGGCGGGCTGAAAAAGGGCGATATCGACGGCCTGGGCATATCCAGCTTCACGCTCGGCCCGGACACCGCCGTGGGCCTCACGCAGCACCTGGGAATGACGCTGCGCTGGCTGGACCACGTGCCCATGGGCGGCGCTTCCGGCGTGGTCTGCCTGCGGCGGGCCGCCCGCGCGGTGCAGGCAGGCGACGCGGAGATCATTGCCTGCATCGCTGGCGACACCAATCATGTGGATACGTTTCGCCGCACCCTTTCGACCTTCAGCCGCTTCGCCCAGGATGCCGTTTATCCGTATGGATCGGGCGGGCCCAACGCCAGCTTCGCCTTTATCACCGACTGGTGGATGCGTCAGCACGGCGTTCGGCGCGAGGACTTCGGCAAGCTGTGCGTGGCGCAGCGGCGCAACGCCATGGATAATCCCCACGCGCTGCTTCGCAAACCGCTCGATCTGGAGGCGTATCTCGGCGCGCGGGTGATCGCCGAGCCGCTGCATCTGTTCGATTGCGTCATGCCCTGCGCCGGCGCGGACGGCTTTCTTGTGATGACGGCGGAGCGTGCCGAGGCCCTGGGGCTGGACTCGGCCCGGCTGCTGGGCGCGATCGAGCGGCATAATGCGTTTCCCGACGACCCGGTGCAGATGCGCGGCGGCTGGACGCTGGACCGCGATGAACTGTGGGCGCAGGCTGGCGCGGGTCCTAACGAAATGGACTTCTTCCAAGCCTACGACGACTACCCGGTCATCACGCTGATGCAGCTCGAAGGGCTGGGATTCTGCCCCCCGGGCGAAGGCGCGGCATTCATCCGCGAGCATGAATTCGCCTATGACGGCGACTGCCCTTTGAACACCTGCGGCGGCCAGTTATCGATGGGCCAGGCCGGCGCCGCCGGCGGATTCCTGGGGCTGGTGGAGGCGTTGCGCCAGCTGCTGCGCCGCCCGCTAGGCCAGCAGGTGGCGGACGCTGCACGCGGCGCTGTCTCCGGTTTCGGCATGATTAACTACGATCGCGGCCTATGCAGCGCAGCCGCCGTCCTAGCGCGCCCATGACCGCTCGTTCATTCGCTTCGATCCCGCCTGTTCCTGCCCCTTCCTTCCGGGAGACGCATGAACCCATCCATGGGGCTTGCTTCGTTCGCGCCGGGACATCGGCGCTCACCCTGCCTCCGATACTCCCGGAAGGAAGGGGCAGGAACAAGCTACGGGGATGCGTGAAGCCGAGATGCCTTGGCAGCGCGTGCTGTCCGGCGGCGTGCGGGGGTTATCGCCAGCGAGCAAGACGAGCCAACGCCGGCGTGAGCCCTTTCTCCGCCCCTTTCCCGCGGGAGTGTCGGCGGCAGGACAGCCGCCGCCAAGCCCCATGGACGGGTTCATGCGTCTCCCGCGGGAAAGGGGCGGAGAAAGGGCGAGGGAAGCACGTTCCGAATCAGGCGAAGGCAACCAGCGGCTTGGTGCGATATGCGGGCTAAACCTCCGCTTAAGAACCCCATCCTGCGCACGCGCCAAGCGCTCACGCCGCCGATGCCGCGCAGCCGCGTGGCGCTGGAGTTGACGGCGCGCGCCGCAGAAGGCCGGTTCGCCCTTCAGCGTTGCGAGTCCTGCGGCCAAGTGCAGTACCCGCCGGCGGACTGTTGCCGGGCATGCCTTTCCGAGGAGCTGCTCTGGGCGCCGATGTCGGGCCGCGGCGAGCTGCTGGCGCATACCACCCTGCACCACAGCAATGATCCCTTCTATCGCGAGCGCTTGCCTTGGAAACTGGGATTGATCCGGCTTGAGGAAGGGCCGGTGGCGGTGGCGCATCTGCATCAGGACTGCGCGCCGCCGCCCGCCTCGGTGCGCGTTACGGCTAAACTGGACAAGGCGGGGCGCGGCGTTCTGGTGGCGCTGCCCGCCGGCGAATCCCAATCCATGCAAACAGATCCGCGCCACAACGAGTTTTCCTGCGATCCGCAATTTCGCAAGGTTCTGGTCACCGATGGCAAGAGCCGCGTGGGTCAGGCGCTGGTGCATGCGCTGGCGGAGGCCGGCGCCGCCGTGATCTGGGCGGGACAGGCCGAGCCGTGGAAGAGATACGCCGGCCAGGATGCGGTCGAGAAACTGGGTGCCGTGACCGTGGTGCCGCTGGACTTGACTGACGAACGCGGCGTGAACCGCATCGGCGCGGAACTCGGCGGGCGCGTGGACATCCTCATCAACAACGCCGAGCTGCACCGCACCGAAGGCATCGCCAGTCGCGGCGGCGCGGAACTCGCCCGCCGCGAAATGGAGGTCAACTACTTAGGGTTGCTGCGCCTGGCCCAGGCTTTCGGCCCGGCCATGCGCGCCCGCGGCGCCGATGGCGGCTCTTCGGCAACGGCTTGGGTGAACCTGCTGAGCGTGTACGCACTGAGCAACTACCCGCCCCAAGGCACTTATTCGGCCTCCAAAGCGGCGGCGCTGTCGTTATCGCAATGCCTGCGTGCCGAGATGCAGGGCGCGGGCATCCGGGTGATGAACGTGTTTCCCGGCCCCATCGACGAGGAGTGGAATCAGCCCCTTCCGCCGCCGAAGCTGGCGCCGGAACGGTTGGCCCGCGACATCGTGAACGGTTTGCGCGACGGCATCGAGGATCTGTATCCAGGCGATGTGGCGCGCGAATGGGTTGAGCGCTGGCGCCAGAACCCCAAGGTTCTGGAGCGGGAACTGGCTATGGAATCGGCAGCCGGATGAGCGGGCAGCGAGTCTGGCTGACGGGCGCGAGCTCCGGCATTGGCGCCCGTCTCGTGGAAATGCTGGCGGAGCAGGGAAGCGAGGTGATTTGCTTCTCACGCCGGCCTGCAGCCGCCGGTTCCGCCATGGTGAAGTCGATAGCGGTGGACCTTGCCGATCCAAAGGCAACGCGGCAGGCCTTCGAGGAGGCCGCCTTGAGCCTTCCGGCCAACCGGCTGGTGCATAACGCCGGCGCGATTCGGGAAAGGCCGCTGCCGGAGGTCACGCAGGGCGACATGGACGCGCTGGCGCGCCTGCATATGGGCGCCGCGGTGGCGATGGCGCAAGCCAATCTCGATTGCATGCGCGAGGCCGGCTGGGGCCGCATCGTGCTTATGTCCAGCCGTGCGGTCGTGGGACTGGCCAAACGCACCGCCTACGCGTCCACCAAGGCGGGCATGCTGGGCTTGGCGCGCACCTGGGCGCTGGAATTGGCGCCGCTGAAGGTGACCGCCAACGTGATCCTGCCTGGCCCGATTGCCGAAACCGAAATGTTCGACGACATCGCGCCGCCCGGCAGCCGGCGCGCCGCGCAATTGGCTGCCTCGATTCCGATTGGGCGCCTCGGCCGCCCCGGGGATGTCGCAAGGGCGGCGTTGTTCTTCCTCGACCGCGCCAACGGCTATGTGACAGGGCAGGCCCTGTATGTTTGCGGCGGCACTTCCGCAGGTTCATTAACGCTGTGAACGAGGTGCTTGAGGCGCTGCTTGCGGGCCTCGCGGCGGACCAGCTCAAGGTCGTTGACCTGACGCACACGCTCAGCCCCTCCTTCCCCCAGCTCAGCCTGCCGCCGGAAATGGGCCAGGCGCTGCCTTACCGCAGCGAAGAAATTTCACGCTACGATTCCCGCGGCCCCGCTTGGTACTGGAATAACTTCACGCTGTGCGAGCACACGGGAACGCACTTCGACGCGCCCATCCACTGGGTTTCCGGGCGCGAACTGCCCAATAACTCCGTCGATACGATTCCGCCCGAGCGCATGATCGCGCCGGCCTGCGTCATCGACTGCGCCGCGGACGCTGAACGCGATGCCGATTTCCTGCTGACCCGCGAGCGCTTGGAGCAATGGGAAGCCGCGCACGGTGAGATTCCCGCAGGTGCTTGGGTGCTGATGCATACCGGCTGGGCGCGCCGCGTCAACGATCCGGTTGCCTTTCAGAACTACGACGACACCGGGCAGCACACGCCGGGGCCGGACGTGGCCTGCGTGCGCTTCATGGTTGATGAGCGCAACGTGCTCGGCTTCGGCACCGAGACCATCGGCACCGACAGCGGCCAAGCGCAGCGGTTGAACCCCCCGTACCCCTGCCACTACTACATGCACGGAGCCGGCAAGTACGGCCTGCAATGCCTCAACAACCTCGACCAGCTTCCGCCCACCGGGGCGGTGCTGTTCGCTGCGCCCCTGAAGCTCGAGGAAGGCTCCGGCAGCCCTTTGCGCGTCCTTGCCTTAATCCCCGCCTGAGCGCCCGCAGCGCCGGGATGCCGCATTGGCGCTCCTTATTCCGCCGTCCGAGTTGGCTGCTCGCGCTGCAACCGCATAGGAGATTGCGGTTGGCTCTGGTTTCTTTGGCTGAAGTCGGCGTTGGGGTCTTTTGCCGTAACCCTTCGTCCGGAAGACGCATGAACCCATCCATGGGGCTTGGCGGCGACTCCTGTCGCCGACACTTCCGGACGAAGGGTTACGGCAAAAGACCCCGGTCACGTTTCGCTGCTTTTGCGCCGCCAGCCGTGCGGTGCGCGCCTGCCGCCTCTTCCTCTCCGCCAGCCGTGCGGGGCGTGGGCTTGATGTCTCTTCCCCAGGAGTGTCGGCGACAGGGATGTCGCCGCCAAGCCCCATGGATGGGTTCATGCGTCTCCTGGGGAAGAGACATCAAGCCCACGCCCCAACTCCAGCCCAACCCGACTCCAAGCCTAGCGAGGCCGCCAGACCCCCGAAACGCGATTTCGGAAGCCGGATTGGATGCCGCCCGCGTACAATCGCGGGATGCCGGAAATCACGCTTCCCGACGGCAGCCGCCGCCACTACGATAAAGCGCCCAGCGTGGCCGAAATCGCCGCCGACATCGGCCCCGGGCTGGCCCGCGCCGCGCTGGCCGGCCGGGTCGATGGACGGCTTGTGGACACCGATTTCCGAATCGATGGCGATGCTGAAATCGCCATTATTACGGCCCGCGACGCCGAAGGGCTGGAAATCCTGCGGCATTCCACCGCCCACCTGCTGGCCCAAGCCGTCCAGGAACTATTCCCCGGCGCGCAAGTGACCATCGGCCCGGTCATAGAAGACGGCTTCTACTACGACTTTGCCTACGAACGCGGCTTCACTCCCGAAGACCTGGAACGGATCGAGGCGCGCATGAAGGAACTGGCCAAAGCCGACCTGCCCGTGTCGCGCGAAACGCTGGCCCGCGATGAAGCCGTGGAGCACTTCCGCTCGATCGGCGAACACTACAAGGCCGAGATTATCGCCGGAATTCCCGAGGATGAACCCATTACCCTTTACGGCCAAGGCGACTGGAAGGACCTCTGCCGGGGGCCGCACGTTCCGTCCACCGGGCATCTCAAGGCCTTCAAGCTCACCCGCACCGCTGGCGCCTACTGGCGCGGGGATTCGTCCAACGAGCAACTGCGCCGCATCTACGGCACTGCCTGGGCCGACTCCAAATCGCTCAAGGCTTACCTCAAACGCCTGGAGGAGGCGGCCAAGCGCGACCACCGCCGGATCGGCACCGCCCTCGACCTGTTCAGCATCCAGGAGGATGCCGGCGGCGGGCTGGTGTTCTGGCACCCCAAAGGCGCGCGCATCCGCCGCGTGATCGAGGACTTCTGGCGCGACCGCCATGAGCAGGCCGGCTACGAGCTGCTGTTCACCCCGCACATCGCTCTGGAAGGCCTCTGGGACCGCTCCGGGCACACCGACTTCTACCGCGAATCCATGTATGCGGCGGTTGAGGATGAAGGCCGCGGCTACCAGTTGCGGCCCATGAACTGCCCGTTCCATATCCTCATCTACCGCAACCGGCTGCGTTCGCACCGCGAGCTGCCGATGCGCTGGGCGGAGTTGGGCACCGTGTACCGGCGAGAGATGTCCGGCGCCTTGCACGGATTGATGCGCGTTCGCGGGTTCACCCAGGACGATGCCCACGTGTTCTGCACCGAAGAGCAGATCGAGGCCGAGATTCTGCGCATCCTGGACTTGGCGCTGGAGCTGTTCGGCGCCTTCGGCTTCAAGGAATTCAACACGGTTCTGGCGACCCGGCCGGATAAAGCCGTGGGCACGGACGATATCTGGGAGCGCGCCACCCGAGCCCTGGAATCGGCCCTTCGCCGAAAGAACATGAAATTTGAGCTCGATCCTGGCGGCGGCGCCTTCTACGGCCCCAAGATCGATATCAAGATCCGCGACGCCATCGGCCGCGAATGGCAATGCTCGACGGTGCAGCTCGACTTCAACCTGCCCGAGCGCTTCGATCTCGAGTATGTGGCCCCCGACGGGTCGCGCCCCCGGCCCATCATGATCCATCGCGCGCTGCTGGGATCGCTGGAGCGCTTCTTCGGCATCCTCATCGAGCACTACGCCGGTCGATTCCCGTTGTGGCTGGCGCCGGTGCAGGCCGCGGTGCTGGCGCTCACCGAACGCCAGGAGGACTATGCGCGCAGCGTTTCCGCCGCGCTGAAAAAGGCCGGCTTTCGCGTCGATTGCGACTTGAGAAGCGAAACGATAGGCTATAAAATCCGCGACCACACTTTGCAGGGTGTTCCCTACCTCCTGGTTCTCGGAGACCGTGAGGAGCGGAAGGGCAATGTGGCGGTCCGGTCGCGTGAGGCCGGGGACCTCGGCGCAATGCCTTTGGACGATTTCATGGCCAAGGCGGTTGCCGAAGGTTCGGGATCCTTGCAAGGCGCCTGACAGAACTAGCTTCCCGGAGGACATCAATATCGCTCAAAAGAAGCGGATTCTTCGCAACGAAGAAATCGAAGCCTACGAGCTTCGGGTTATTGGCGAGGATTCCAGACAGATCGGCGT
The DNA here is from genome assembly GCA_028285945.1 of Candidatus Foliamicus numerosus. Classification (GTDB taxonomy): domain Bacteria; phylum Pseudomonadota; class Gammaproteobacteria; order Steroidobacterales; family Foliamicaceae; genus Foliamicus; species Foliamicus numerosus. The sequence continues at coordinate 68,486 of JAPYNE010000023.1, forward strand.
CATGAACCGCGAGGACGCCCTCCGCGCCGCAAGGGAGCGGGGGCTGGACCTTGTGGAAGTTGATCCCAACGCCACGCCACCCGTTTGCAAGATACTCGACTACGGTCGCTACGTATTTGAGCAGAGCAAGCGGGCGCACGCGGCAAGGAAGAAGCAAAAGCAGATTCAGGTCAAAGAAATCAAGCTGCGGCCCGGCACGGACCAAGGCGACTACGACGTGAAGCTGCGCAACCTGCTGCGGTTTATCGAGCACGGCGACAAGACCAAGATCACCTTGCGCTTCCGCGGTCGGGAAATGGTGCACCAGGAACTGGGCGCCAAATTGCTGGACCGGGTGCGCGAGGATCTGAGCGAGGTTGCGATGGTCGAGCAGGAGCCCAAGCTGGAAGGCAGGCAGTTCCAGGGTGAAACGCGGCGTGACCACGCGCGCTAGGCATAAGAAGGTCCTGAAGAAGGCCAAGGGCTACCAAGGCGCTCGCAGCCGTTCGTACCGCGTGGCGCGCCAGGCGGTCACCAAGGCCGGTCAATACGCCTACCGCGACCGGCGCCAGCGCAAGCGCGTGTTCCGCGCGCTGTGGATTGCCCGCATCAACGCCGCTGCCCGGCTTAACGGGATTTCCTACAGCCGCTTCATGAGCGGGCTGCGAAAAGCGGGAATCGAGCTGGACCGCAAGGTTCTGGCTGATATCGCTGTACATCATCAGGAGGCATTTGCCGACCTGGCGAAGCGGGCCGTTGCGGCTTGATCCGCCTCCGTGGCGGACCTCAGTGAGCAGCTGCGCGAGGCGCTGGCGGCGGTCGAGTCCGCCGGCACGCTGGACGAGCTTGAGGCGCTGCGCGTGCGCCTGCTTGGCCGCAATGGGGAGATCACCGCGCAACTGAAGGCCCTCGGGGCTCTGCCGGCGGGGGAACGACCGGCGGCTGGCAAAGCGGTCAACCGCGCCAAGAATGCATTGAGCGCCGCCATCGCCGCGCGCAAGAAGGCATTGAGCAAACGCCGGCTGGATGCGGCCCTGAGCGCCGGCGGAATCGACGTGAGCCTGCCGGGCCGCGGTGTGCTTCCCGGGGCGGAACACCCTTTGAGCCGCACCATTCGAAGGGTGCGCGCGATACTGGCCGGCGCCGGCTTCGCGGCCCGGTCGGGGCCCGAGATCGAGGACGAGTTCCATAATTTCACGGCCCTCAACATGCCGGCCAACCATCCGGCGCGCGACATGCACGACACCTTCTATCTGCCGTCCGGCATGCTGCTTCGCACCCATACCTCGCCGGTGCAGGTTCGCTCCATGCTGGGCGAGGGCGCGCCGCTCAAGGTGATTTCGCTAGGGCGGGTGTTCCGGCGGGACTCGGACCAGACCCACACGCCGGTGTTCCATCAAGCGGAGGGATTGGCGGTGGACGAAGACCTGAGCCTGACCAACCTCAAGTCGCTGCTGCATCAGTTTGCCGAGCAGTTTTTCGAGCGCGAGGTTGATGTGCGTTTCCGGGCTTCATATTTCCCGTTCACCGAACCTTCGGCCGAAATGGATGTGCGCTGGGAGGACGGCGGCTGGCTGGAAATCCTGGGCTGCGGGATGGTGCATCCGGAAGTTCTGCGCTTCGGCGGGGTGGATCCGGAGCGTTACACCGGCTACGCTTTCGGCATGGGCGTGGAGCGCATGGCCATGCTGCGCTACGGTGTGCGCGACATCCGGCGCTTTTTCGACAACGATATTCGATTTCTCGGGCAGTTCGCGCCATGAAAATCGACTTGGACTGGCTGCGCGAGTGGTGCGACCCGCAGGCGAGCGACCAAGTGCTGGCCGACCGCCTTACCATGGCCGGGCTGGAGGTGGACCGGATCGGCTCTGGAGAGCACGGTTCCGTGGTGCTGGAGCTGGCGCTCACGCCCAATCGGGCGGACTGCTTTTCGGTGCGCGGTGTGGCCCGCGAGGTTGCCGCGCTATTCAGGGCGAAGCTATCCGCTCGCAATCCGCCCGCTACGCCTGCCACCTGCGAGGCGCGTCGGGAATTGCGGCTCGATGCCCCGGAGGGCTGTTCCCGGTTTGCGGGCCGGGTGATCGAGGGCCTTCAAGGCGGCGCCGCGACCCCTGACTTCATCGTCCGCAGGCTGGTATCGGCGGGGGTGCGGCCTTTGCACCTGCTGGTGGATGTGACCAACTACGTGATGCTGGAGCTGGGCCAGCCCATGCACGCCTACGACCTTGCGCGCCTCCGCGGCGGTCTTTGCGCGCGCTGGGCCCGGCAAGGCGAAACCCTCACGCTGCTGGACGGCGCCGAAGTGACCTTGGATCCTGATGTGCTGGTGATTGCGGACGAACATCAGGCCGTGGCTGCCGCCGGCATCATGGGCGGCCTGGGCAGCGCGGTGAGCGACCGCACCCGGGCCGTGCTGCTCGAATCGGCGTTCTTTGCGCCGGAGGCGGTGGCCGGCAGGGCCCGCCGCCTGGGGCTCCAGACCGAGGCTTCGCTGCGGTTCGAGCGCGGCGTTGATCCGGCCGGCCAGGTGGAGGCTCTGGAACTGGCCACGCAACTGATTGCGGGGGCTAGCGGCGCGCGCGCGGGGCCAGTGGTCGATTCCGTGGATGGAGATCGCCTCCCGCAGCGCGCGCCGATCCGCTTGCGCCGGGACCGGCTGGCGGCGCTTCTGGGGCTGGCGTTGCCCGATACCGAGGTGGCGGCCATGCTGCGGGGCTTGGGCATGAAGATTCGCACGCTCAAGACGGGCTGGCGAGTCACGCCGCCCTCCTTTCGTTTCGATTTGGACCAGGAAATCGATCTGGTGGAAGAGGTCGCGCGGGTTCACGGCTACGAGAACATCCCGGAAACGCCGGCGCGCTGGAGCGTCCATCCCGCGCCGGCTAGCGAACGACAGGTGGATGTGGAGCGGATCCGGGCGCTGCTGGTTGACAGGGGCTATTGCGAGTGCGTCAACTACAGCTTTCTCGATAAGGAAACGCACCATGCCTTCCATGCCGACGAGCCCGAGCTGGAGCTGGCCAACCCGCTCTCGAGCGAACTCTCGGTGCTGCGCAGATCGCTATGGCCGGGCCTCTTGCGCAACTGGCGGGACAACCGGGACCGGGGCGCGCCGCGCGCGCGATTATTTGAGATCGGGGTTTGTTTTTCTGGACAAACAAATGAAATAATAGAAGAAAAATGGATCGCAGGATTGCTTTCGGGAGATGCCGTGCCGGAGCAGTGGGGTGAAGGCAAAAGGCCGGCGGACTTCTTCGACGCCCGCGGCGATGTTGAAGCCATGCTGTGCCTGTCGTCGTTCACCGGTCGTTTCCATCTTGAAGCGGCACAGCATAAAACGCTGCGCCCGGGACGTTCGGTCCGCGTCCTGCGGGATGCGGAGGAGATCGGCTGGCTGGGAGAGTTGCACCCGCGCCTGGCGGATGGCGGAACGGAAACGATGCCCAAGGTTTTCGCTCTAAAGCTCGATGCGGTCCGCGAATCCCGGCCGGCCGAGGTCGTCCGCACCTCCCGCTTTCCGTCGTCCCGGCGGGATCTGTCGCTGCTTTCGCCACGGAGCGTTCCGGCGGGCGAAATGCTGGAAGCTGTCAGCGCCTATGGCGGTGGCTTTCTGCGCGAAGTTTTCGTGTTCGATCTCTATGAAGGCGGGAAGAATTTGCAAGCTGATACAAAAAGTGTTGGTTTAGGCTTGATTTTTCAGTCAATTTCGCGGACACTAACGGACCAGGAAGTAGATGCTGCCGTACGCGGCGTAGTCTCGCTTCTGGGAAAGAAGTTCGGAATCAGCGTTCGCGAATGAAACGAAATATGCTAACCCGCGCTGGCATTGTCGGCTCTTTGCATGCCAACATCGGCATGAGCAAGCAAGAGGGCGCGATGGTCGTCAACGAGGTCTTCGAAAGCATCAGCGACGCGCTGGTGGATGGCCAGCGCGTGAAGATTTCGGGCTTCGGCAACTTTGAGCTGCGCGACAAGGGCGAGCGGCCGGGGCGGAATCCGCGCACCGGTGAGAGCATTCCCATCAGCGTTCGCCGGGTGGTTACGTTTTCGGCGGGACAGAAACTGAGGCAATTGGTGGAAGCGGGTGCTGGATCAGATTGATCGCGACCTCAAGCTGCCGCCGATTCCGGCGAAGCGGCTCTTTACGATTGGCGAGGCGAGCAAGCTCTGCCAAGTTGAACAGCATGTGCTGCGCTACTGGGAGAAGGAGTTTCCGCAACTCAACCCCACCAAACGCCGTGGCGGACGCCGCTACTACAAGGCGAAAGACATCATGCTGATCCGTCAGATTCGCCATTTGCTTCAGGTTGAAGGCTACACGCTGGCGGGCGCCCGGCAGCGGCTGGAAGGCGCCCAGCGGCGCGAGGACCAGAGCCACCTGAGGCAATTCGTGCGCCAGATGCGCGTGGAGCTGGAGGAGCTGCACGGCCTGCTCAAGTAGCGCAACGCCGTGCAGCGCATGTTCGGCAACATGCCGCTGGCGATAGAATAGGCGCGCGGTCCGGGGCGTGGCGCAGTCTGGTAGCGCACCTGCATGGGGTGCAGGTGGTCGGAGGTTCAAATCCTCTCGCCCCGACCACTTGCTTCTGCCTACCCGATTCAATCATGGGCATCACTCTTCAGCGTAGTTCCCTGTTAGTGCTGGTCGCCGCCGTCACCGCAGCCTTCATCCTGCTGCTGGCCGACCTGCTCCTCGCGGTGTTCTGGGCGGCCGTTTTGGCCATCCTGTTTCATGGGCTTTACCGGCGCCTGCTGCCGCTCCTGCTTGCAAAACCTTCGCTGGCGGCCGGCGCCGTGCTGCTGATCGTGGCGGCGGGAGTGGTTGCGCCTGTGCTGTTGCTGGGTTGGGCGGTGGTGCGCGAGGCCAGCCTGTTCTACGCGGCGGTGGAGCAGGGCGCGTTCGATCCCTCCGCGCCGCTGAAAACGATCGGAGCTTGGTTGCCGTGGGCGAGGGACTGGCTGGAAAGCTTGGGGCTGAGCTTGGAGCAGATGCGTGCGGGGCTGGCATCCGCTGCGGCCAACGCCGGAAGATTCGCGGCCACGGGGCTGGCCGCCGCCGGCCAGGGCGCGCTCAAGCTGGTTGTGCAGATCGCCATCATGCTCTACCTGCTGTTCTTCTTCCTGCGGGACGGCGAGAAACTGGTGGCCCTGCTGGTGCGGATACTGCCGCTGGGCGATGAGCGCGAATACGAGTTGTTCGGGCAGTTTGCAACGGTGTCCCGGGTCAGCGTCACCTCTACGGCCGTGATCGGCGTGGCGCAGGGCGGCTTGGGCGGCGTGACGCTGGCGCTTCTTGGTATCGGCAGTCCGGTTCTGCTGGGCGTTCTGATAGGGGTGCTGTCGATTGTTCCGGCTGTGGGGCCCGCGCTGGTGTGGGCGCCGGTGGCTGTGTGGCTGTTTGCTTCGGGGGCCTGGGTCCAAGGGCTGGTGCTGGTTGCCGTGGGCGCGCTGGTGGTTGGCCTGGCTGACAATGTCCTGCGTCCTATGCTGGTGGGCAGGCGGGCGAGCCTGCCCGACTATGTGGTGCTGCTCGCAACGCTCGGAGGCTTGTCGGTTTTCGGCTTCTCCGGACTGGTTATCGGACCGGTTCTGGCGGCATTGTTTTTCGTTTCTTGGCGCCTGTTCGATGAGGAGTTCTCATCGGCGGAAACTGGAGGAGGAGCATGAGCGCGCAAACGCTGGGCAATGGCAAGGATAATGGTGTGGCTAGGGAGTTGGCCGCCATCGTAGGCGGGAGCCATTGCGTGCAGGATCCCGACACGCTCAAGCCGTGGCTTGAGGAGCCGCGCGGCCGCTACCAGGGACAGGCGGGTTTGCTGGTGGCGCCCGGAACGGCCGATGAAACAGCCCGGGTGCTGGCCTGCTGTAGCCGGCTCGGCGTGGGCGTGGTGCCAGTGGGCGGGCGCACCGGCTTGTGCGGCGGCACGCACTCGCGGCCGGACGAGGTGCTGCTGAGCCTCCACCGGCAGCGGCGGGTGCGCCGGATGGACGCCGGCAGCATGACCGCCGAGGCCGGCTGCGTTCTGGCCACGATTCAGGAGAAAGCCGCGAAAGCGAATTGCCTTTTTCCGCTCAGCCTGGGCTCCGAGGGCAGTTGCCAGCTTGGCGGCGTGTTATCGACCAATGCGGGCGGCATTCATGTGCTGCGCTACGGCATGGCGCGGGAGCTTGTTGTGGGCTTGGAAGTGGCGCTGCCCGACGGGCGCTTGCTGCTCGATCTCAAGCCGCTTTCCAAGGACAATGCGGGATACGATGTCAAGCAGCTGTTCATCGGCTCCGAAGGGACTCTGGGCGTGATCACGGCGGCCACAATCAAGCTGTACCCGCGTCCCAATTCCTGGGTAACGGGGCTTTTGGGGATTGCTTCCCCCCGTCAGGCGGTGGCCTTGTACCGCAAGGCGCAGGCTGCGCTGGGAGGCGAACTCAACGCCTTTGAACTGCTCTCCCGGCGCGCTGCGGACCTGTGCGAGAAGTATCTTCCAGGGGTTGCCGTGCCTTCGGCTATCGACGCGCCCTGGCTGTTGTGCGTGGAGTTGGCGGGCGCTGTTGAGGACGAGGCGCTGAGCGAGCGATTCACGGGGTTCCTGGAGGATGCGCTCAAGGCGGGCGGGCTTCTGGATGCCGTTTGCGCCGCGACCGAGGCGCAGCGCGAAGCGATCTGGCGGCTGCGCCATGGCGTGCCGGAGGCGGTTCGGCAATCCGGCTACTCCCTGCACCACGACCTGGCGGTGCCGACCGAGCGGATTCCCGAATTTCTCGAATCCGCCCGCGAGCTGTGCCGGAAATTCATGCCGGACACCGAGCCGGCGCCGTTTGGGCATGTTGGCGACGGCAATCTGCATTATTCGATTTCGTGCCCGAGCGAAACGGAGCCGGAACACTTCATCCAGCAGGGCGAATCCCTGAGCGCGGCCCTGCGCGAGCTGGCCTTGGCCATGGACGGCAGCTTCAGCGCCGAGCACGGCGTGGGGCTGCTGCTCAAAGACGAACTGGTGCGGCTGGGCGATCCGGTCAAGCTGGGCGTTATGCGCGCCATCAAGAACGCCCTGGATCCGCAGGGTATCATGAACCCCGGCAAAGTGGTCTCCACCCCATGAACGCATCTTGGGTGGTGCTCAAGTTCGGCGGCGCCAGCGTGTCCGGCGCGCAAGGCTGGGATACGGTGGCCCGGCTGATTCGTCGCCGTCAGGAACAGGGCCTGCGGCCCATCGTTGTGCATTCGGCCATTGCCGGCGCCACCGATGAACTGGAAACCCTGATCGAAATGGCGCGCCGCGGCGAGCATGGCGCGAATGAGCAAGCACTCTCGGAACGGCATCTGGAGCTGGCGCGCGCGAGCGGAATTGCCGATCCCCGCGCCTGCCTGGAATCCGAACTGGACAACCTCGCGCAGATGCTGCGCGGCATCGCTTTAACGGCAGAGGCGGGCTACCATGCGCGGGTCAAGGTCCTGGCTCTGGGCGAGCGTCTGGCCGGCCTGCTAGGCGCGGCGGCGCTGGCGGTAAGGGGCATTGAGGTTTCGCCGGTCAATCCCGCCCGCCTGCTGCGGGTCGAGGAGCGCTCCTGGGCAAGCGAACGCGATTCCATGCTCAATGCGGCCTGCGTCCACGATCCCGATCCCGAAGCGACTATGTTGCTCGATGGTCTGCCCGGCGTGCCGCTCACGCAAGGCTATATCGCCCGCAATGCCGAGGGCGGAGAGGTGCTGCTCGGGCGTGGCGGTTCCGATGTGTCGGCAGCGGCGCTGGCCGCATCCATCGGCGCTCGCAGGCTGGAAATATGGACCGACGTGCCGGGCGTTTTCAGCGGCGACCCCCGGGTGACCAGCGGAGCGCGGCTGCTGCGCCGGCTGAGCTACGCGGAAGCGCAGGAAATCGCCACCTCGGGCGGCAGCGTGCTGCACCCGCTCACCATTCCTCCGCTTCGCGACGGGCGCATACCGCTGGCCGTGCGTTCAACTCTCAACCCCGAGCTGCCGGGCACCCGCATCGGCCCGGCCGAGGGATCCGACAGCGCCCAAGTCAAGGCCGTGATGCTGCGCAGCGGCGTTCCGCTGGTTTCGCTGGAAACGCTGGGCATGTGGCGGCGCGTGGGTTTTCTCCAAGAAATCTTCACCTGCTTCGGCGCGCTGGGATTGTCGGTGGACCTGGTCTCCACCGCCGAGAGCAATGTCACCGTGACGCTGGACACCGATCCCGAAGCGCTCACCCCCGCGCTCATGGCGCGGCTGCGAGCGGAGCTGGGCCGGATCGGACAGGTGCGGATCACCACCAATACCAGCGTGGTTACGCTGGTGGGCCAGCGCATCCGGGCAGTGCTGCACGAAGTGGGGCCGGCGCTTGAGGCTTTCCGCGAGCAGCCCATCCATTTGCTGAGCCAGGCGGCCAGCGATCTCAATATCAGCTTCGTGGTGGATCCGGGCGAGGCGCGCCGGCTGGCGCAAAATCTGCACGGTCGCCTGATTGCGCCGGAAGCCGGCGACGAAGTGTTCGGGCCGGCCTGGGAGGAGTTGACCCGGCCGGCGCCGACGGCTCCCAGCGGCGCGCCGCTGCCTTGGTGGATGGAGCGCCGCGAGGAATTGCTCAAGCTCGGCGTCCAGCATGGCGCCGTGTACGTCTACCACCTGGGGCAGGTGGCCGCCGCCGCCCGGCGGCTTGCCGGGCTTGAATCCATCGACCGCGTTTATTACGCGCTGAAGGCTAATGCGCATCCCGGCGTGCTGGCGCGGGCGCGCGCCTCGGGGCTGGAATTCGAGTGCGTGTCGCCGGGCGAGCTGGACCTGCTTGGGGAACTGTTCCCGAAGCATGAAGCGTCGCGGATTTTGTTCACTCCCAACTTCGCGCCGCGGGCCGAATATCGCCACGCACTGAAGGCGGGCGCGCAGGTGACGGTGGATAATCTCGCTGTGCTCGAAAACTGGCCGGAGCTGTTCTCCGGCAGCGATATTTTTTTGCGGCTGGATCCGGGCATGGGCCGCGGGCTGCACCGCCATGTCCGAACGGCTGGCGTTCACTCGAAATTCGGCATTCCGCTGTTCGAGCTTGAGCGTGCCGCAAAGGCGGCGGCCGCTGCCGGGGCGAAAGTCGCCGGGCTGCATGCGCACATGGGCAGCGGCATTATGGATCCCGGCGCCTGGGCGCCCATCGCCGACACACTAATCGATTGCCTGGAGCATTTTCCCGAGGCGCGCGCGCTCAATCTGGGCGGCGGCCTGGGCGTGCCTCAGCATGCCGGCGAGGCCGACCTGGACCTGGCGGCCCTCGACAAGAGCCTGGAGCGGTGCCGTCGCAGGGCACCGGGGGAACTCGAATTCTGGCTGGAGCCTGGCCGCTACGTGGTGGCCGAGGCCGGCGTGCTGCTGGCTCGCGTCACTCAGGTGAAGGGCAAGAAGGGCGCCCGCTATGTGGGCGTGGAAACCGGCATGAACTCGCTGATCCGCCCAGCGCTCTACGGCTCCTTCCATGAGGTTCGCAACCTGAGCCGGTCGGATGAGCCGGCCACCCGGATGGCCAGCGTGGTCGGCCCTATTTGCGAAAGCGGCGACGTTCTGGCGCGCGACCGCCTGCTTCCGGAGTGCCGCGAAGGCGATGTGCTGCTGTTCGCCAACGCCGGGGCCTACGGGCGGGTGATGGCTTCGGGTTATAACCTGCGTCCGCCCGCCTGCGAGGAGGTGATCGAATGAGCCAGGCAAGCAACAGCGCATCAGCGGCCTTCCTGCTGGAGCTCGAGGCGGTCATTCGCTCGCGAGCCGAGGCCGCCTCCGAGAACAGCTACACGGCCCGGCTGCTGGGCGAAGGCATACAGCGCGTGGCTCAGAAATTCGGCGAGGAAGCCGTGGAACTGGCGCTCGCGACCGCCTCCGGCCAGTCCGCCGATGTGCGCGCCGAGGCCGCCGACGTGATCTACCACCTGCTGGTCCTGCTGCAGGGGGCCGGCATCTCGCTTTCAGAGGTCGTGGAGGAACTGCGCTCCCGCCGCTAGCCCGCCTATTGCGCCAAGCCGCTTGTTGCTTTTTAAGATTTTCCCTCTTATTGAACAGCTTATGCTTGGATTGCCGCCTCGGCCAGTCGTCCTCTGCGCCATCGTTGCGCTGTCGGCGTCCTCTCCGGGTTTCGCGGAGGAGCAGCGGGATGGCGCCGGCGCCGCGATCGAGGAGATCGTGGTCGTGGGGTCGCTGATAAAGCGGCGGGTGGTGTACGAGGGGCGGGCGCCGGTGCAAACGCTGGGCGCGGCGCTGTTCGAGGCGGCGGGGGCAGCGCAGCCGGCGGATATTCTCAGCAGCCTGACAGCCAACACGGGCTCGTATATCGCCACGCAGCAGAGGGCGTCTCGCAGTTCAGCCTGCGCGGCGTGATCGAGCAATCTTCTGGTGCGACGTGCGGGGCATGGCGCAACAGCCTTCCGGGGGGAGCTGGATGAATCGGGAAGAGGCTGAGGAAACAGTCCGGCAACTTAATGGCCTCATTGATTCCAGCCTCGGGACTGTCGGTGTGGTCACGCCGTTTACTGCACAGGCACAACTCATCGGTCGGCTCGCCAGAAGGCAATTCGGTGAGAATCATCTGAATGAAATCGATTTCGTTTGTGGTACCGCACACCGCTTACAGGGTGATGAGCGGGATGCGATCATACTCTCCTCGGTTATTTCGCCCGCCATGGCCAGCAGCGGAATCCGTTGGATGGAAAAGGAGCGGAACCTCCTAAATGTGGCAGTCAGCCGCGCCCGTCGAGATCTCGTCGTCATCGGGCACCCGGACATTGAGAAATTAGGCAGCCCCACCTTGGCCTCGCTACGTGTTTACTTGCGCCAGAAGGCCGCCAGGCAAGAAGGCTCTGAAATCTCGCCTGCCACATTCCGAATGGATAGCCTATCCGAGCAACTCTTGTTGGATGCGATGCAGCTCAGCAACCTAATGCCCCACGCAAAACTCGAAATCGAAGGGTACGAACTGGATTTCGCACTGCTGGAGCAAGGAATAAAGCTGAATATCGAGATTGACGGCGATCAGCACTTGGATGCTAGGAGCCGGCAACGGCGCCAAGACATCACGCGTGACCGCATTCTTGCGAGGCTCGGCTGGACGGTTTTGCGTTTACCGGCGTGGAGATGCCACGAGGAGATTGACGCGGTTATCCAGGAAATTATTCAGACAAGGGATCGGTTGGCTGATACGGCTGCCTCCCGCGCTGGCGGTGGCTGAATGGGGCCTGGTCAGGGATTCAACAGGCGCCGAAAGCCGGCTTGCTCGAAATGAATGTCGCTGGTCAGGGCTTCCCGCAATTCGAGAGCGCGCATCACTACGAAGCTAAGGCAGTCAGTGAACGACCAAGCCTTGTCGGCGTGTTGCAGACAAAATGCTTTGGTTTCGTTGAAACGCTGGGGAGTGGTCCATTCCACTCGGACGACCGAGGAGGCTTCTATTGTTTCAAACAGTGGAGCTAGGAGGGTTCCGTGCCCGCGCGCCCGCAGCAGTGTCGCGCCTTCGTCGAGCACATAGTCCGTAGTAATGAATTTCTTGCGCTCCCGCGCGGCCCGCGCCATGAATGCGGAGGCTTGCTGGTGCATGCTTTCCGTCCGCACCAATAGCGAATAGAACCCGCTGGTATCGACAAATACTTCACCAGCCATAGACTATCGCGTCGATTTGCTCGTTCTGAAGCGATTCCCCGTCGGGCGCGGCGAGATCAGGCAGATGATACAGGGGATCGTCCGGCTGCGGGACTGATGTGGCATAGGGCATCAAGCGAGCTGCGGGCCTGCCCCGGTAAGTGAGAATCAAATTCTCGCCTTGCTGTATCCGGCGCAAGACCCCCTCGGCATCCTGCCTCAGTTCCACCATTGATATTGACGACATGGGAGTAAGACATGAAGTTGAAGATGATCTTCATGTTAAACCGGGCGATATCGCTATGCAAGCGGCTGCATGGGGGCTATCAGGGCTATTCCGAATTTGTTAGGTTGATGGGGCGGTTATTGGATGTCCGGGTTTGTCCGCGCTTATTTCGTCTTACAATTCCCTTGCTGGAAATTTCCCGGAGAAATTGCGATGCCAGCGCTCGAACGGCTTATGACCACCGTTTCCACAAAGGGCCAGGTCATCCTGCCCAAGGCCATACGCCAAGCGTTGGGATGGCAAGCGGGAAAGAAGCTGATTGTGGAGCGCGCCCGGGAAGGCGTGGTGCTCAAGCCTTTGCCGATGTTCTCCTCAACGAAACCCGGCGAGGTTTTCGGATGCCTGAAATTCAGCGGCGCCCCGAAAACAGTCGCGGAAATGAATGTCGGTATCTTGGCGGAGGCGAAGCGGCGCCATGAAAGCGGTTGATACCAATGTCGTCGTTCGCTACCTGACCGGCGATCTTCCGGCTCAGGCCGCAAAGGCGAGAAAGGTGATCGGCAGCGGCAATATTTTAGTCCTGCAATCCCCTTGCTGGAGAATTCTTTTAGCGCTGTCTCACGGCGGGAACTAACTTTGCCCGATAGGTGGTGGCCTGTAGATGCACATGCTGCTCCACCTCACCCGGCAAGGTGAAAAGCTGCGGGCTCTTTTTGAAACCGAAGATTCGGTAGAGGTGATAGCGATCAGCATGCGCCTTTGAAAACTGGATCTCTCCGTTGCTGATGTAAAACGGAGTGTACTGGCCGTAGCGGGTTGTCTTCACTTCAATGAACCGGTCCCGGCCGTCGGTGTGATAAGAGCGAATGTCGTACCCCGCGTGATCGCCGACCGTCTTAGATACCTGCTCAATGTTTCGCGCAAGGTGGTCCTTGCCGGCGCTTTTTAATCGCAGTCGCTCGTATTCCATGGCTAATTTTTCTCCGGCATCGCCGAGCGATCGATTGCCCGCCTCCCGGAGGAGATAGTCCACCGCTCCGGCGCTGCGGCTTGTAGCAGCGTATTCCGTTCGTGGCTGGCGGATTTCGTTGACTGCGGATTCCGGCGGCTCAACGAGGATGTCCAGAATATTTTTCGGGGCAACGGGCTGTTGCCGTTTTTCAACATCTTCTGCTACAAGAGCTATGAGTTTCGGCACATGCCCCCTAACAACCTCGCGCAGCAACCCTTGGACGTTGCCAAGCGGCTTATAGCCGTCGATATAAGGAAGACCAAGCTCGATCAACAGCGCGCTAATGTTTTGATGTTTGCGCTCCACGGCACCACGCGAACGATCGTTGAGGTGGTGGCGCAGCGCTCGGCTTCGCGCCGCCTTGTTGTATGTTTCGCCGCTTAGTTCGCAGGACAACATGTCCAAATAATCACGAACGGTGGCTTCGACTTCCGATTCTCTCCAATGGCTTGGCGGCATGCCCGGTATCGTACACGAGCACTAATCCTGATGCCGCTATGTCAGTCAATACTGGCAGCGATCATCAGCGCAAGCCTTCTCGCCATAGACGTCGAACGCCAGTCCATGATCATCGCTTTAGAGCTAAATGCGGTATAAGTCGGCTTCCGCCTCGGGAGCGAGCCTATAGTTCGCCATTTCGACGGGCTCTTTCCTTGAGGCCGTCCAGCATTTCATCCGCTGTTCCTTTCACCCAGCTATGCTTTTTAGACGATGATTTCGCGAGCTTGAGGTGCTCGCGGATCGCTTCGGTCTTCCGTGCCTTTCGGATCAGGTCGTTCAACTCTTTTGATACGGCTGTCAACGCTCGAAGCCTCGCGGGCGTTTTTGGGTGCGGTCAGGCGCGGATGGGGAGGCCGGCGGAGGCCAGGTATTCCTTGAGGTCGGGAATCGCGATTTCTTCGGAGTGGAACACGGTGGCGGCTAGCGCGCCGTCCACCCGCGCCCGGCGAAAGACATCCGCGAAGTGCTCCGGCGCGCCGGCGCCGCCGGAGGCGATCAGCGGAACGCGGCAGCGCTCGCGCACCGCGCAAAGCTGCTCGATGTCGTAGCCTTGGCGCACGCCGTCCATATTCATGCAGTTGAGCACGATTTCGCCGGCGCCGCGGTCCTGCGCCTCGCGGACCCATTCCAGCGTGTCGCGTCCCGCTTCGCGGCTCAGCGAGGGATCGCCGGTGAGTTCGTGGACGCGCCAGCGGCCGCCGTCGCCGCGGCTGTCGATGCCCACCACCACGCATTGCGAGCCGAAGCGCAGCGCCAGTTCGCCGATCAAATCAGGGGTGGCCAGCGCCGGACTATTGATGGAGACCTTGTCGGCGCCGTTCATCAGCACCTCTTCGGCGGAGGCCACATCGCGGATCCCGCCCGCCACGCAGAAGGGGATGTCGAGCGCTTCGGCCACGCGCAGGATCCAGCGGCGGTCCACCGAGCGGTTGCGGGGGCTGGCGGCGATGTCGTAGAACACCACCTCGTCGGCGTGCTCATCGCGGTAGCGGCGCGCCAAGTCCATGATTTCGCCCATCACGCGGTGCTCGCGGAAGCGCACGCCCTTGACCACTTGGCCGTCGCGCACGTCGAGGCAGGGGATTATCCGCCGCGCCAGCATTTCCTCGCCTCCTCGGCGCTGATCCGACCGTCCAGCAAAGCCTTTCCGGACACTGCCGCCGCCACCCCGGTGTCGGCCAGCGCCTTGAGATCGTCCGCCCGCGAGATGCCGCCGGAGGCGATGAACGAGGCATCCGGCGCATGGCGCGCGCAGCGCGCATACAAGTCCGTGTTGGGGCCGCTCAGCATTCCGTCGCGTTCGACATCGGTGCATAGGAACCAGGCCGCGCCCTGTTCCAGCAGGCGGTCCAGCAACGCCCATAACGACAGTCCGCTGTCCTGGGTCCAGCCGCGTATCAGCACCTGCGGCCGGGGGCCGTCGCGCACATCCAGCGCCGCCACCAGACGCTCGGCGCCATGCTCCTTCACCCAACGCGCCGCGAGCGGCGGATTTTCGGCCAGCGCGCTGCCGGCCACGGCGCGGCTGGCGCCGCTGGCGAGCACCGACCGCAGGGCCTCATCGTCGCGGATGCCGCCGCCCACTTGCACCTCGAGCGATGTTTCGCGCGCCATCCGGGCGATGGCATCGGCGTTTTCGCGCCGTCCGGACCGGGCGCCGTCGAGGTCCACGACATGCAGCCGACGCGCCCCCAAAGCGGCCCATTTCTCCGCCAGTTCCACCGGCGCCTCCGAATAGAAAACCGCGTCTTCGAAGCGCCCGCGGCGCAGGCGCACCACCCGTCCGCCCATCAGGTCTATCGACGGGATCAACTCCAAGCCAATACTCCCCGGATGGGCAAGGATTGGCCCGGCGTTGCTGCCTCATGCTTCGCGGAAGCGTCGGAGCCAAGATTCATGGATGAATGCATGCGGTTCCCGCCAAGGACGGGGCAGCAACGCCGGGTTTTCGGGCTTGTTTTCGCCATCAGATGGCGAGGAAGTTCTTGAGCAGGCGCTGGCCGTTGGCGCCGGAGCGCTCAGGGTGGAACTGCACTCCGAAGAAGTTGTCTTTTTCCGCCACCGAAGCAAAGCGGCCGCCGTGCTCGGTTTCGCCCACGCAGGCCGCGCTCGGGGCGGCAGCGTAGCTGTGAACGAAATAGAACCAGGCGCCGCTGGGAATGCCGTTGAGCAATTTTGACTCGCCGCATCCCAGCACCTGGTTCCAGCCCATGTGCGGGATGGTGTGCTCCGGCGAGGCCCGCAGCAGGTCCACGCAGCCCGGGATCACGCCCAGGCAGGGCGTGTGGTCCTCGCTGGAGGCTTCGTGCAGCAGTTGCATGCCGATGCAGATGCCCAGCACGGGTTGCTCAAGGCGCGGGATCAGCGCATCGAGGCCGGCTTCGCGCAGCTTGGCCATGCCGGAGCCGGCCGCGCCAACCCCTGGCAGGAAGACCTTGTCGGCGCTTTCGATTTCGGCGGCATCGCGCGTGAACCGCGCCTCCACGCCAAGACGCTGAAGGGCGAAGCGCAAGGAAGCGATGTTGGCCCCGCCGCAATCGACCAAGGCCACTAGGTCCGGCGAGCCGCTCATGTCGTTACAGCACGCCCTTGGTACTGGGAATGCCGCTTCCTTCGCGCGCCACCGCCAAGCGCAAGGCGCGTCCCACGCCCTTGAAACACGATTCGATCATGTGGTGGGCGTTCTCGCCGCGCACCCGGATGTGCAGCGTGGCGCCTGAGGCTTCGGCCAGGGAGCGGAAGAAATGCTCCACCAACTCAGTGGGCAGGCCGCCGACGCGCTCGCGGGTGAACTTGCCCTTGAATTTGAGCCAAGGCCGCCCGGACAGATCGAGCAGAACCTTGGCGTCCGCCTCGTCCATGGGGAGATGGAAGGCGAAACGGCCGATGCCGCGCCGGTCGCCCAGCGCCTCCTTGAGCGCCGTCCCCAAGGCCAGCGCGCAGTCTTCCACCGTGTGGTGCTCGTCCACCTCCAGGTCGCCTTGGCAGCTCAGCTTGAGCGCGAAGCCGCCGTGCTTGGCCAGCTGCTCCAGCATATGGTCGAAAAAGCCGATGCCGGTGGCCACTTCCGCTGAACCAGGCGCGTCCAGATCCACTTCCACTCGGATATCGGTCTCGCGGGTCGCCCGGACGGCGCGCCCGACGCGCGGCGCATCCACAATTTCCCGCACCACCTGCCCCCAGCTTCCCGGATCGGCCGCATCGACGCAGAAGCCGCGCACGCCTAAGTTCCCGGCGAACTCAAGGTCGGTTTCGCGGTCGCCGATCATAACGCTGGCGGCGCGGTCCACGGGGCGCTCGCGCACGAACGCGTTGACCAGGCCGGTGAGCGGCTTGCGGCAATCGCAGCCGTCCCCGTCCCGGTGCGGGCAAACGAACACTTCGGCGAACCCGATGCCTTGCGAGGCCAGCAGCCTTAGCAGGAACTCTTGGGGCTCGTCGAAATCCTCCTGAGGAAAGCTGTCGCTGCCGAGGCCATCCTGGTTGCTGACCATGACCAGCTCGAAGCCGGCATCCAGCAATCGCCGCAGCGCCGGCACCACGCCTTGCGCCAGTTTGAGCTTCGCCAAGCTGTCCACTTGGAAGTCCGGCGGCTCCTTGATCAGGGTGCCGTCGCGGTCAAGGAAGGCGATCTTCGCGCTCATGCCGCCGCCCTCAGCGTTTCCAGCAGGCCGTCGTTTTGCTCCGGTGTGCCCAGTGTCACGCGCACGCAGGATTCCAGCCCCGGCTCGTCGGGAATTCGCCGCAGCAGGTAGCCGCCTTCGCACGCGGCGGCCGTGAAGCCGTCGGCATTGGTCACTTTCAGAAGCAGGAAGTTCGCCTGGCTGGGATGCACGGTCTCGACTTGCGGGAGTTGCGCGAAAAGCGGGCCTAGGCGCTCCCGCTCCCGAATGATGGCGGCAATGCGTTTTTTCGTTTTCTCAAGACTTTCGGGCCCAAGAGCATTGAGCACCGCATGCTCGCACAGAGGCGAAAAGCTATACGGGGATTGCACCCGGCGTATCAGGCCGATAATCTCCGCGCGGGCGATGACAGCCCCGCACCGCACGGCCGCCAGCCCGAGGGCTTTGGATGCGGTTCGCAGCACGACCACATGGGGGTGCTCGGCAATCCAGTCCGCAGCGGGGTTCTGGCCCGCGAATTCGGCGTATGCGGCATCCAGCACGACCAGCGAGCGGCCGCGGGCGAACTCCACCAATTCCAGCAGGTGGCCGGGGTCCATCAGGTTTCCTGTGGGGTTGTTCGGAGAACACAGCGCCAGTAGCTTGACATTGTCGCTCCAAGCAGCCTTGAGGGCGGGCGCGTCAAGGGCGAATCCAGCCTCGGCGCGGAGCGGAACCTCGATCATCCTCACGCCCTGAACACGGCCGTACCAGCGGTACATCTCAAAAGAAGGCGGGCAAAAAAGGACGGCATCCCGGTTGGCTTCGCAAAAGCTGCGATAGAGGCAGTCTATGCCCTCGCTGCTGCCTCGCGTGATCGCTATTTCCTCCGCCTTGACGCCGTAATGCGCGGCCATTTTTTCCGCCAGCGCCTCGGGGTGCAAAAGCGGGTAGAAATTCAGTTGGCCGGGTGCCGGGTCGTAATCCTGAGGCCAAGGCAACTCATTGGCATGCAGCCGCGCCAAGTTAGGCGTGGTAGGCGCCTTGTAGGCGCGACCGTTGCGCACCGATTCACGCGCCAGTGATGTGATCCAGCTCATGCCGTGTCCTGCTTGTTTGGAGAAACGCGCACGGAAGTGGATTTTAGTTGCCGTTGACGGGTTGCATCAAATCCAAGCCGCTCATAAGCATCAGGGAAAAGCCGATGATCTCTGACGCGCTAAGCGATGTTCCGCTACTGCCGCCGCGTTGGAATTCCTGCGCCGGCTTTGCGCTGCCCTCATCGTTCACCAGCGGGCGCGGAACTCGATGCCGATGCCGTGGTCGGCCTCCTCCCGGATGCTCCCGCGCCGCGTGGCCAGCACGCCGAGGCTGAGGTCCGGCGCGCCCGGCCCCGCTTCCGGCGCCAGCCGCCAGCCAAAGCTCAAATCGCGGCCATGGCCGGAAGCGCCGAAACTCAGGCCAAGGTGCGGCGTGCCCACGAACCGGCCGCCGAGGACGGGCAGGCCGTAGCCCGCCTCCATTGCCCAGCGGCCCGCGTCGGCACCGCCGCCGCCATGGCCCGGACTTCGGCGCGCCAGCGGATCGTTGGCGAACAGGGAGCTCAAGCCGCCGCTGGACGCGCCGCCCAGTTCTTGGCGAAGCGACAGCGACAGGCCGAGCCCGGAGTCCGGCGACGGGTCGTAGCCCAGGGAAGCGGAGAAACCGCGTTCGCGCACCGCTCCGTCCTCGTGGGTGATCAGCGCGCGGCCCTCGATGCCGAGCGCGAGGCCAAGCCGGGGGGCGCTCCAGGAGATGCCGCCACCAACCTCCACTCCGAAGCCTGTCTCGGCGTCGCCGCGGTCGCGGCGGGCGCCGATCTCCAGCCTCGGCGTCAGGCTGCCGCCGCCGCGCAGGTCGAAGACGCGCTTGCCTTCCAAGCCGAGGCGCAGCCGGGCGATGCCGCCGCCTGCGGCCTCCAGGCCCTTGATCCGCTCGGAGGCCGTGCGCGCCCACAGCGCGTCGGAGACCAGCGACAGCGCGCCGCCGCTGAAAGCGAGCAGCTCGCTCTTCAGGCCCGCCGCGGCCATCGTCCAGCCGATGCCGGCCTTGAGGGGCTCGCTGCCTTTCGGCTCCACCGTCGCATGGCCCGCGCCGCGGCCGAGCGCGCCCCACACATCGAGGCGTTCCGAGGCCCGCCATGCGGCGTAGGGGATGGCCGCCGCGAGGGAAGTTCCGACGGCGCCGCTGAGCGGCCGGACGGCATCCGCGGAGGAGGCTGTCGCCGGAGCGCCGCTTCGGTAGCCGCCGCTGCTCCGGCTTTGCATGAGCGCAACCCCCATGAGCCAGTTGCTGCGCGCATAGTCGGCGCCGACCATCGCCACCATCGCGTCGCCCTCGAGAGCCACTCCGTCTTCGGCGCCGTTGAAGGCCGTGCGCGCCCCCTGGCCCCAGAAGGCGAGGTTGCCGCCGCGCCCGTCCATGCCCCCCGTCCAAGCAAAGCGGCTGCCGAGCAGCAGGTCGCTCAGCGTCAGGGACTGCGCCGCCGAGGCCGGCGCGAGGCTCAAACTTGCACCGGGCTGGCTAGCCGCGCTGATCAGGCCCGGTCCCGCTCCGCCGATGCCGGCGAATGCCCTCGCGCCGGAAACGCTGAGCGCTTCGTGCGCCGGACTCGGCCTCCAGCCTAGGGGCTGTTCTGCCGCCTGCCTGGCGTTTAGGCGGCCCGGCACGGCAGCTTCGGTCCGGGCGCTGTCCGCGAAGCCAGCCGTCCGCTCTGCCGCCGCGGCGCCGAAGGCCAGCGCATGGCCGGCGAAGCTGCCCCGCATCCCCGGCTCGCGCGGTGCCGCCATCCTGGCCGCCACGCCGCCTAGCGCCTGCTCCGCCGCCGCGCGCCCGAACCGCGCCAGATACGCCCCGGGCAGCGGGTCGTCGTTGGTGATC
>JAPYNE010000024.1 GCA_028285945.1 Candidatus Foliamicus numerosus
GACGGTCAGCGCAGGTGACGCAAGCAAGCGCTCATCACTAATATGCCTCAGTGATTTTGCAGACAAGCATGACTGAGGTAATCATCTCGAACGGATTCCACCGGTTTCACCTGCGGCTGGCAGCAGTCGAGGCGCACCGCCGCAATGCATGCACCGCTCTCATTACGGGCGGATATGCGAAGGCTAGCATGGCTTGGCTTCAGAGGGCGACAAAGCTCTTGCGCATCGCGGCACTCGACCGGCTGCTCGTCCGCAGCGTTGACTTGCCTGACGCTCTCGTGCATGCCATTTGGACTGGCGAGGCCGTCGCGCAACTTGCCAAACTCATACATTCGCGCTCGGCGGCGACCGCCGAGCGCCTCGATGTGCTCGCCCGGAGACTCTTTGCGCACAGGGCCAGCCGGCTTTTTGAGCCACTCCCGCCCGCCGTCGGCCGCGGCATCTATCACTATCGCTCTGGATTCGGCGGTGTCTCCGTAGAAGCAGCACGGCAGCGCGGCTGGCTCTGCCTCTGCGATCATTCGATGGTCCACCCCGGGGTGGTGGCACACCTCTTTTCCCACAACGGCACGTTGCCTCCAACAGGACAAACGGGACGGATGGGCCTGAACTTGAGGTCCATCCTAGCCGATGTCGAGCGGGCGGACCATGTGCTCGTGAACTCGGAATTCGTCAAATCGACATTTCTCCACCAAGGGTGGGCTGATGACGGGATCAGCGTGATCCCGCAAGGCGTGGACGATGGCTTCCTGTCCGTAATCCCCGAACGGGCGGCACCCGAGGGGCCGCTGCGGATGCTATTCGCCGGCTTCTTCAGTCGGGGGAAGGGTGGCCATGTGCTCAGCGAGGCGCTGCGGCATCTTGACGCCATCGACTGGCGCCTCGACATCTGCGGCCCGGTCGATGCGGATTCGGCGGCGGACCTCAAGCGGCTTGCTGCGGACGCGCGCATTTCGTACCTTGGCAGCCTGCTCCCCCCTGCGCTGGCCGCCCGCATGGCCGCAGCTGACATCTTTGTTTTCCCGACTTTGGCGGAAGGGTCCGCTAGGGTCGTATTCGAAGCGCTCGCTGCGGGTTGCTACGTGGTAACGACCGTCAATGCCGGGTCGATCGTTGTGGATGGTGAGCATGGGCGCCTGATCGAACCCGGCAACGCGCACGCTCTGACGGACGCGTTGCGTCAAGCGGCCCGCAATCGGAAGGGCATCGCCCGCGTTGGCGCCAATAACGCGGCGCTCATACGCCGTAGCCACCGCCAACAACATTATGGCGACCGGTTATTCTGCTTGTATAGGCACCTGCTGGAGCGATCAAATCGAACCACCGACTCAGGTGAAATCGCAGTCCCATGAAGCGGCGATCAATGAAAATACTCCATGTGATCCCAACGCTCAACTCCCAAAAGGGCGGCCCGTCCAAGGCTTGCTTTGAAATGGCGCGGTCAATGGTCCAAAGGGGGCACATCGTATCGATCCAGACCACCACACTGCTTGAACCCAACCCCCAAGTCCCCGCACTCGGCAAAGTCGAGGAGTGCGATAGCGTGACCATACACCGCCATCCAATTCGCCGTCCGCAGGCGTGGGCCTACTCACCTAGGTTGGTTCGTTGCCTGCGCGAAACCATCCCGAGCGTCGATATCGTCCATCTGCATTCCCTTTACTTATTTCCTACTTGGGCGACCGGACGCGAGTGCGCTCGCTCAAGCGTCCCCTACATCCTGCATCCGCATGGATCGCTAGACTCTTGGCACTACCGCAGAAAGCGGTGGAAGAAAAAACCTGTCGAGGTTTGGTTTCAGGATTCCGTGACCCGTTCCGCTGCCGCTGTCCAATTGGCCACGGAGAAGGAGAAGCAGGAGGCGCTGCCCCGCTTATTTGGCGCCCGTACGGCTGTGGTCCCGATCGGCCTCGATTTTTGCGAGTACGCGCAACCGACGCGGGGGCGCTTTCGCGCCGCCCATCCGGAGATCGGAGGCCGGCCCATCGTGCTGTTCCTCGGCCGCTTGGACCTCAAGAAAGGGCTGGACCTCTTGGTCGATGCCTTCGCCGAAACGTTGCGCCTCGGATGCCGAGCGCATCTCGTCATCGCGGGACCGGACCATGGCATGCAAAAGCAGGTCGAAACGTGGGTCGAAGAGCGCGGCTTGCGCGAGCGCACGACTCTGACGGGCCAGGTCACAGGCACGGACAAGCTCGACTTGCTTGCCGATTCCGACCTCTTCGTGCTGCCATCCCAGACCGAGAGCTTCGGCATTGCGGTTATTGAGGCGATGGCCAGCGGCCTGCCTTTTGTGATTTCGGACCAAGTGGGCGTGGAGGCCGAGATTGCGCAGGCGAACGCCGGGTGGGTGGTTCCTACCGCGACCGCCCCGCTTCGCGACGCCATGGCCGAGGCATTGCGAGATGCCGCAGGCGCCCGCGCCAAGGGTGCGCGAGGGCGCGCGTTTGCGACGCAACGGTTCTCGTGGGATCGTATCGCGGCTGCTCAAGAGGAGATCTATGCTTCCATCCTCTGATGAGCGCGCCAATCCAATCGTCCGAACCGCGGGCTTTGGCGGGCTAGAGGTTGGCGCGGAGGCCGATAGGGATATACTTGGGTGCTTGAGCCGCAAGGAGGTTTGCTCCATGAACGACAAGGAACTGAAAGCGCTGGTTGCCGGCTTGGCTATGGCGCAGGACCGCACCGATGCCCATCACGCGAAGACTGAGGCTCTGCTGGCGGAGAGCGCCGTCAATCACGCGAAGACCGAGGCCCTGCTGGCGGAGAGCGCCGTCAATCACGCGAGGATTGATGCCAAGCTGGCGGAAATTACCGCAAGGCAAGACCGCACCGACGCCCAGATGGCGAGGACCGATGCCAAGCTGGACCGTTTGTCGGAGATGTATGGAGGCGTGGGGAACAGCCAGGGCGCGGTGGCCGAGGAGTTCTACCACAACAGCCTCAAGGCCAACCCGGTGCTGGCGGGGATGCGTTTCGACTTCATGGACAAGAACGTCACGCGCAGCCATTCGGGCTTGGAGGCCGAGTTCGACCTGCTGCTGGTGAACGGTCGGGAGGTGTTCGTGGTGGAGGTGAAGTACAAGGCGCACGAGAACGATCTCAAGCGTTGACGTGATCGAAACCCTCGCGGCCTGAGCGTGCGCGCACGGCCCAAGCACGCTCTTTCACCCTTAAGAAGATCGGGTACCGCCCGCCCGTCCGTCACTCGATCACGTTCCAGCATGTGCCTGAACCCGCACATGCATCATAATGGCGACTCCGCAAGGGAGAGGCGCTTCGTTCGGACGGGAACTTCTTGACGCCGCTACGCCAAGCATTCCGGCGGGCCTTCAAGCTGCTGCGGTTGCTTCCCGACCCGACGTTTCGGCGCGGGCTGCGCTCCGGTGTCGGCGCCGCGATCGAGCATCGGGCAGCGCTCGCGCCGTTGCGCCTGCGAACCATCGTGGACGTTGGGGCCAACGTCGGCCAGTTCTCCTTGCTTGCGCGGGCGCTGAACCCCGGTGCCCGCATCGTCGCCTTCGAACCGCTTGCACAGGCGGCGGCCCGCTATCGCCGGGTCTTTGCGGGGGACGACCGCGCAAAGCTCATCCAGGCAGCCGTCGCGCCTCAGCGCGGCCCGGCGACGCTGCACTTGAGCGCGGCTGCGGACAGCTCCTCGCTGCTGCCAATCACGCCCAAGCAAGTGGCGCGCTTCCCCGGCACGCAGGAGGCGGGGTTGATTCCGGTGGCGGCGGGGCCGCTCGACGACTATCTCGATCGGGCCGACATCGCCGCGCCCGCCCTGCTCAAAATCGATGTCCAAGGATTTGAACTGGAGGTGCTGCGCGCCTCCTTGGCGCTGCTCGAAGCGTTCGAGCACGTCTATGTGGAGGCTTCCTTCGAGGAGTTGTACGCCGGGCAGGCGCTGGTCCCGGACGTGCGCGCTTACCTTGGCGAGTGCGGATTCAGGGAAATGGGCCAGTTCAACACCGTGCGCCTGCGCGACGGAACCCCGGTGCAGGCGGACTTCCTGTTTCAGCGGCTGTGCGCTGCGGACGCCAGCACGATGTCGGCGAGCAGCTCGGCCCTTCCCAAGGCGGCGGCGTCCGCTGCGGTGCCGACCGGGTCGGCGCGCCAAGCGGACCCCACGAGCGCCCGCGCCCCGCGCCGGTCTTCTTCGCCGAGCGCCTCCCATCCGTAGAGCGCCGTGCGGGCGGTCGGGCGAAGCAATGCTTTCTCGTTCGGGCCGCTCGCCAAGGCCGGGACCAGCGCGCCCGCGACTTCCTCCGGCGCACGCGCCAGCGCCATTCGCACCAGCGCCAACCGCGTCCAGGCATAGGGATCCGCCGGTGCCAAGGCCAAGCCGCGCAGCAGCGCGCGCTCGGCGAGCGCGTATTGCCGCACCCGCTCCATCTTCGGCGCCGACTCCGCCAGCATCATGCGGGCCAGCCCCAACTCCTTCGCCGTCCGGCCCGTCTCCCGCCAGTCGAGCGACGCCTCCCGAGAGCGAATCAGCCGCCGCAGCGCCGTTGGCCCGGGATTGCCCTCGTACAGGTGGCGCAAAACGGAATTGCCCGGCACCTCCGCCAGCCCCGAACCTGCGAGCGGAACGGCTACGGCCACCAATGCGAGGCCCGCAGCGATCGACAGCGCACCCGCCAGGATTTCCCGGAATCTCGCGCGGCCGCGCCGGACGGAGGGCGGCCTAGTCCGTGTAGTAGCGCGCGTAGTAGTGCCGTGCGCGACCGTACCCGTAGCCATAGGCTTCGTTGTAGTAACCGTACCGTGCGCTTTTGCGGGCATCGACCATGTTCAGCACCACGCCGGTTATCTTCGCGTTAATCTTGGCCAGATTATTCAGCCCGTTCATTGCGATTTCGCGACGTGTGCTGGCCCATCGAATAACAAACACGATCTGGTCCACCATGCTGGCTAGCACCCGCGAATCCGAAAGCAATTGCGTTGGCGGCGAATCGATGATCACATGGTCGTACTGGCGTTCGCAGGCGGCTAACAGGTCCTTTGCACGTTGCGAGCGCAACAGATCCACCGAATTCGGCGGCTTCAAGGAACCGCAAGCGATGATGTCCGCGCCGGTCTTCTCGTCATGCTGAGAGGCATCCGAAAGCGCCATGTCTTCCGATGTCAAAAAGCTGACCAGGTCCTTTTCCGCCGCGCTCTCCAACCCCAGCACCTCCGCCACTTGGTTGCGGCGCAGGTCGGCATCGATCAGCACAACACGGTTGCCCGCTTGAGCCAATGTCCGTGCGAGGCACACCGCCACGGTGGTCTTGCCCTCCTCCGGAATCGACGAGGCGATCAGAATGGTTTTGCTGAGGCCTCCGCCAGCCGTCAGCTTGAGGTTGGTGTGCAGGGTGCGGAAGGATTCAGTGAAGGTTGATGCGGGCTTTGCTATCAGCTGGCCCATCGGATTGTCGCCGGAGTCTGCTGCCTTTGGGATTGCGCTAAGCACGCCATGCCCGGTGAGGCCCTCGATCTGCTCCGTGCCGCGGAAGCCGCTGTCGAGGATATCGATGAGATAGACGAGAATAATGCCGAGAACAAACGAAAACACCAACGTCGCGCCCAATATCTGAAACGTCTTCGGCGAAGATGGCGCGCTCGGCACGATCGCCCGCGAGAGAATGCGGGCGTCGGCGTACTGGATTTCCTCTTGGCGCCCGGTCTCCTTCCAGCGGCTCAGGAAAGTGTCGAACAGGGTGCGATTGGCCGCCGCCTCCCGCTCCAGCACACGCAGGCGACCTTGGGCGGCATTGATACGCTCCGTGTCGTCCTTGAGACGTTCCATGTCGCGATCAAGCGACAGCTCGCGAAAACGGGCGACTTCCAACTCGTTTTCGAGGCTTCGGACAATCTTCCCGGTCTCCGCCTCCAGCTTGCCGCGCACCTCTTCCAATTCCGCGTGGATATTGATCATGTCCGGATGCCGCGCACCATACACCGTGGCCATTTCCGCCATCTGGCGGGCAACATCGGTCTCCTGCTCGCGCAGTTTCTGGACCATCGGCGACGCCAGCACGTCCGATGCCGACTCGGCGCGTCCGCTGTCGAGCAGCGAACGGATTTGGCGCAGCCGCGCCTCCGCCTCGGCCGTTTTGGCCCGCGCTGCAATCAACTGGTTCGTCGCGCCGGATATCTGTTGCTCCGTGACCGTGGTGTCGTTGTTCTGGATCAATCCGTGCTGCCGCCGGTAGTCCTCGACCGCCAACTCCGACATCTCGGCCTGTTTGCGCAGTTCTTCCACCCGCGTGTTCAGCCAATCAGTGGCGCGCTGCGTGGCCTCGAACTTCATCTCCATCTGTTCAACCAGATAGAGGTCCGCGAATGTGTTGGCGATTGCGGCGGCGCGCTCGGGCTCGGCGGCGCTCGCGGTTAAGGCAATTACTCGCGAACGCCCTCTGATCTTTGCGCTTACCGACCCTAGGAGCGCGGACGCTGCGGCTTGCCGCGCGCGGCGAGCGCGCTCCTCCTCGCTGACCGGCGCGGTCGGCGAGGCATCCTGGCCAACGAGCGCGGCCCGCCACCGGTCGGGAATCCAGTTCAACGGATTGAGCAGGGATAGCAGCGAGCGGCGCGGCGCCCGCCGCTGCCGATTGTAGGCGGGATTGTCAACGAGGCCGAGCTTGTCAACCGCCTTCTCCGCCAGAGAGCGGGACCTGATCACCTCGATTTCGCTTTCGATCGTTGGCCGGTCGCCGCGAATGCTCTGCAGCACATCCTCCACATCGACCACATTCTGCTTCGGCACGCTCACCTGAATCAGCGCCCTGGCGGAATAACGCGGCGCGGCCTGCCACACGTACAGCAGCGCAGCCAACAAGCCGAGCACGGTGATGCCCGCGATGATCGCCTTGCCGCGGCGCATCCGCTCGAAGAAGCTGCGGGCCCACTCCCCGCCGTCCCCGTATCCCCGGTGGTCGTCCATGTCGGGGAATCCGGCATGGGACGGATAGGCCGACGCGGCATCGGCTGTGCGCTGGTTTGATTTGCTCAATTTCGCACCTTGTATCGAAAACGGATTTTAATGGCCGCACGCGGAAGATTGAGTACGTGCTCCGGCGGTTGCAACGTCCCGAAAGGGCGAGAGCACCCGCTTCTTGCAAGGCACTTGGCTCCTACGGGTTCGGTGAGCTTTGACTATATCATGCGGGCAATCCGATGCGAAATCTCCGACGACCGACTTCCGGCTGGTTTTCACTGCGGCGCTCCGAGGCAACTCCGCTCACGGTCGCACGCCCGGCCGTCGTGCCGCCGGGGACGCGCGTCTATGCGGTGGGCGACGTGCACGGAGAGGCACGCGCCCTGTCCCAACTCCTAGGCCGCATCCGCGAAGATGCCGGGGACGCGGACGAAATGCGCCGGGTTCTGGTGCTGCTGGGCGACTATGTGGACCGGGGCGCGGATTCGCACGGGGTCATCGACCTGCTGCTGAACGCCCCCGCTCCGGGCTTTGAAACCCGTTTCCTTCGCGGCAATCACGATGCTTGGCTGCTCGCCTTCCTCGACAACCCCGCGGTGGGAGTCGAATGGCTCAACGCCGGCGGAGGGGCCACCCTGCTGAGCTACGGCGTGTCGGCCCCGCCCGGGCCGCGCACCCCGGCCCGCATGGCATCGTTGAGGGACGATTTCGAACGACTGCTGCCGCCCCGCCACCGCCGGTTTCTTGAGGGGCTGCTGCCATACCATATTGAGGGCGGCTACGCCTTCGTGCATGCGGGCGTGCGTCCCGGCGTGCCCATCGACCGGCAGCGGGAAGCGGATCTGCTTTGGGGCCGGGAGGAGTTTCTTTCCAGCCGCCACGACCACGGCACGGTCGTCGTGCATGGCCACTTCGTGGTTGACGAGCCCGAGGTGCGTCCCAACCGTATCGGCATCGACACCGGCGCGTTCGCCACCGGGCGCCTCACCTGCCTGGTTCTGGAAGGCACGGCGCGGCGTTTCCTGACCGTCGGATGACGGCATCCTAATGGGCCACCGCTCCCGGCGGGGAACGGTCACATACACCTTGCTTTATTCCCAGCTGCTGCCATGTGGCGGTTGCATCGCCTTCCAAGCGACTTAAGTGTGAATCATTCTTATTAGATGTATAATCTCAATTGCGTTCCATTGTCATTCTTGGAGGTTGAACCCATGGACAGCTATCGCCTGGCCGGACTTCTGGCCGCTTTATGCGCGCTGCCGCTGGCGGCGCACGCGCAGCAGCAGGAGGAGCCGGAGCCGGAAGAAATCGTGGTTGTTGGCAAGCATCTTTATAAGGATCAGGTCAATGCTCTGAAAACGCCAACACCTATCGTCGATGTGCCGCAAAGCCTTTCAATTGTTACAGCCGACCAGATTGCCTTGCAGGGCTTCACGAGTATCGGCGACATCATCAACTACACGCCCGGCGTGAACACGTCGCAGGGCGAAGGCCACCGCGACGCGGTTGTGTTTCGGGGCGTGCGCTCAACAGCTGACTTCTTCATCGATGGCGTCCGCGATGATGTGCAGTACTACCGCCCGCTCTACAACCTCGAGCAGGTGGAAATCCTGCGCGGCCCCAACGCGCTCTTTTTCGGGCGCGGCGGCACGGGCGGCATTCTCAACCGTGTCACCAAAAAAGGCGTGATCGGCGAAAACTTCATGGACTACAAGTACGCCGCCGATGCCTACGGCGAGCTGGGCGCTCAAGTGGATGGGAATTTTTCAATCAGCGAAAGTTCCGCTTTTCGGATCAATGCGTTCTACGAGGGCCTGAACAATCATCGCGATTTCTATAAAGGGGATCGTTTCGGCATCAACCCAACCGTCAAATTCGAGTTCGGCGCACGCACAACGCTGGATTTATCCTACGAGCATATCGATCACGACCGCTCCATCGACCGCGGCATTCCAACCGGGTCGGACGGAAAGCCGGTCGAGCACTTCGCCGATATTGTTTTCGGCGATCCGGAGCGGAACCACCACCAGCTTCGAGCCCATTTGCTGCGCGCCGCGGTGCAACACGACTTTTCAGGAAATCTGAAAGGCAATTTCGGCGTGTTTTACGGGGATTACGACAAGCTCTACCAGAACTTCTACGCGTCGGGCTACAACCAGGCATCCACGCCGAACGAAGTGACGCTCGATGGATATGTCGATGCCACCGAGCGCGAAAACCTGATGTTTTCGGGCAACCTCATCGGCGAATTCGCCACCGGCGCCATCCGCCACACCCTGATTGCCGGCGCCGAATATATCGACACCTCATCGAACCAGGACCGCTTCAATGCGTTCTGGAGCGCAACGTCGGATGACAATGAAATTTTCACGGTCGCTCGTCCTTTGCGCTTGCGCGGGGATGTTGGCGTCAATGCCTCCGGCGCCGCGACCACCAACGATTTCACGGCGGACCTCAACGACGATACGCGAGTGGGCGTTGGCGTGTTCTCGGCCTATGTCCAAAACGAGATCGAGGCCTCGGATCGGCTGCATTTGATTGTCGGCGCCCGGTTCGACCGCTTCGACATAGAGGTTTTCAACGTTCCCGCGAATGAAACGCGCAGCCGCAAGGACGAGGAAATCTCGCCGCGCGCGGGCCTGATTTTCAAGCCGCGCGAAAACCTCTCGATTTACGGCAGCTACAGCGAATCCTTCCTGCCGCGCAGCGGCGAGCAGTTCGCGAACATCAACGGCAATAACAACCAGTTGGATCCGAACACGTTCACCAACCTCGAAGCCGGCGTGAAATGGGACTTCAGCCAGGGCTTGAGCCTCACGACCGCCGTTTTCGAGATCGAGCAAAGCTCGCCTCAGGTTGCCGATAACGATCCGGCGACCCTCGACGTGATCGACTCGCAAATCAAGGGATTCGAGGCCCAGCTTGTGGGTCAGGTCGCAAGCAGGTGGTTCGTGTCGGCCGGATACAGCCGTCTCGACGGCGAGCAGGTCGATCGATCCGGCCCAACCGGCTTGCGCCCGCGCGAGTTGCCGGAAAATATTTTCTCGCTTTGGAGCAACTTCCAGGTGACGGGCTTTTTGGGTTTGGGCCTGGGCCTGACCTACCAGGACGAAAGCTTTATCAATAACGGCAATAGCGCGGTTCTGCCGGGCTACACCCGGGTGGACGCGGCGGCTTACTACGACGTGTCCGACAAGCTGCGCATCCAGGTCAATGTCGAGAACCTGACCGACAAGCTCTATT
Source organism: Candidatus Foliamicus numerosus (assembly GCA_028285945.1). Taxonomy (GTDB): domain Bacteria; phylum Pseudomonadota; class Gammaproteobacteria; order Steroidobacterales; family Foliamicaceae; genus Foliamicus; species Foliamicus numerosus. The sequence goes on from JAPYNE010000024.1 coordinate 10,166, forward strand.
TCCCGAACTCGCACAGCACGCACCAAGCGACCGTGGGGGCGCCCCTCAATGCCCGCCTGACCATCAGCGGATCGTTTTAGCGTTCATCCGGCGCTGGCTCGTTTGAGGCATCGGGCGCCCCTCGGCGCGCCATGCTGCCAGCCTCAAAACGGCCAGCGCCCCCGGCAAAGCCGGGAGGATGAGCACCGGGGCGGGCCTCCATGAAGCGGGCGCGGGCGGTGGCGGCCAAGGCGCCGTTGTCGTTGCGGAAGGCCTTGCCCTCCATTTCCAGCATGCGGCCCCGGCGGCGCAGCAGGCGGCCTTCCAGCCTCAGGCCCACGTCCATCGGCACCGCGTCGCGGTAGCGAACCTCGCAGCGGGCCGTATGCACTCGCAGGCCTTGCAGGAAACCCCAGTTGGCCATCACGTCGTCCAGCAGGCAGTAGAGGATTCCGCCGTGCAGCATGTCGCTGTAGCCCACATGCGTGGGCCCGGGCGTGAATGCCGCGCGGCAGACGGGTTCGCCGCCGCTGTCCTCCAAGCGGAACCGCACCCGCAAGCCCCCCGGATTGGAAGGCCCGCAAACGAAGCAGTGATTGGCGGGATCCCAAAGTTCGCTGATGTTCTTTTCCATGGCTTGCTGTTGTGTTTGCCGCAGCATATTCAGGCATGATAAGAACGGCTGGGGAATGATATGCGGGCTTGAGGCATGACTTACGATCCGGGCAACATTTTTGCGCGCATCCTCGCGGGCGAGGCCAAGCGCCACGGCGTTTACGAGGACGCGCACGTTTTGGCGATCATGGACGTGATGCCGCAGGCCGACGGCCATGCCTTGGTGCTGCCGAAAACGCTGGCCGAGGATTTTCTGGCGTTGCCGGAAGAGGCGGTGCCGGGCGTTTTTGCGGCCGCCCAGCGAGTGGCCAAGGCTGCGAGAGAGGCGTTTGCGGCGGACGGCGTTCTGGTGAAGGTGCATAACGGTTCCGCGGCGGGCCAGGTTGTATTCCACATGCATGTTCACGTGATTCCCTGTCATCAGGGCCGGCAAATGAGGCCGCCGGCACATGCGCTTGCGGATGACCAAGTGCTCGCGGAGCATGCGCGGCTCATTCGCCAGGCGCTGGCGCGGCAAACGCCGCAGTAGAAGCGCGCATCATGTCGGGCAGCCACCTCGACTGGCCGTTCTTCGAGGCCCGCCATCGCGCGCGCGCGCAGGCGCTCGACAAGTGGTGCGAAGAGCAATCCTGGGCGCATGGGCAGGCGGGCGACGACTTGGATGCTTCGTGCAGGGAATTCGCTTTGCGCCTGGGCGAAGCCGGCTTTCTCAAAGTCGCAGTTTCTCAGCCCTATGGCGAAGACGCCCGCCCCGATGCCCGCAGCCTGTGCTTGATGCGGGAAACCTTGGCGCGCCACGAGCCGCTGGCGGATTTCGTGTACGCGATGCAGGCGCTGGGCAGCGCTCCCGTCAGCCTGTTCGGCACGCCGGCGCAAAAAGAGGAGATGCTCGGCGGCGTTGCCCAGGGCCGAAAGATCGCCGCCTTTGCGCTGTCGGAGAAGGAGGCAGGCTCGGATGTCGCCGCCATGGCCATGCGCGCCGAGCCGTGCAAAGGCGGCTACGTGCTCAATGGCGCCAAGGCCTGGATCTCCAACGCGGGGGTGGCGGACTTCTACGTGGTGTTCGCCCGCACCGGCGAGGGCAAGCGAGGCGTAAGCGCCTTTATCGTTTCTGCCGAAACGCCCGGCTTTGAGGTGAGCGAGCGCACTCCGGTGATGGCGGCGCATCCGCTGGGAAGCCTCCGGTTCAAGGACTGCCGGGTGCCGCCGGATTCCATGCTGGGGGAGCCGGGGGACGGGCTGCGGATTGCGCTGGGCACGCTTGATTTGTGCCGCTCCACCGTGGCGGCGGCGGCGCTGGGCATGGCGCGCCGCGCCTATGCCGAGGCCCTGCAAAGAGCGCGCAGCAGGCAGTTGTTCGGCGGCGCTCTTGCGGATCTGCAGCTCACCCAAGCGGCCCTTGCCGACATGGCCACCGCCATTGACGCTTCGGCGCTGCTGGTTTACCGCGCGGCCTGGCTGCGCGACTCGGGGCAGCCGCGGATTACCCGCGAAGGCTCCATGGCCAAGCTGTTCGCGACCGAGCAGGCGCAAAAGGTCATTGACCGCGCCGTGCAGCTTTTCGGCGGCGAAGGGGTGCGCGCCGGCTCGGTCGTCGAGCGCCTGTACCGCGAAATCCGCGCGCTTCGGATTTACGAGGGCGCCAGCGAAATCCAGCAACTGCTGATCGCCCGCCACGACCTGCGGAGGGAGGGGGCGGAGAGAGGCGGGGCCAAAGCGCCTTGAAGGAAGCCGGCGGCTACTCGGCGTTCGCGGCGCAGCGGAATCCGAGGTTGTTGAGCCCGGAATCGGGCGATGTCATCATCCGCGCGGCCAGCCGGTAGCCGCGGCAGTAGTTCTCGCTGCACAGCCAGCTTCCGCCGCGCTGGATTTTTTGCGTTCCGGTTTCCGGCCCGCGCGGGTTGCTTGCCGGCGACCGGGCGTAGTAGTCGGGCGCGTACCAATCCGCAACCCATTCCCACACATTGCCGGTCATGTCGTAAAGGCCGAAGCCATTGGGCGCGAACCGCTTCACCGGCGCCAGCCCCGCATAGCCGTCGAGCGCCCGATCATCCACGGGAAACTCGCCCTGCCACAGGTTGGCTTGGTGCGCGCCCTTAAGAGTTAGCGCATTCCCCCAAGCATAGCGGGCCTTCTTCCGCCCTCCGCGCGCGGCGTATTCGAACTCGGCCTCGGTGGGAAGCCGGGCGCCGCGCCAAGCGCAGTAAGCAACGGCATCGTCCCAGGAAACATGCACTGCGGGAAAATCCGGCATGTTCTCGTGCGAGGACTGCGGCCCGTTCGGATGCCGCCAGTCGGCGCCGTCGCCCTTCGTCCATCGGCTGAGCGCGGGATCGAACATGCCGGACCATCCCAGCTTCTCGGATTCGGTGACATGGCCGGTTGCGTCGGCGAAGCGGGCGAACTGGGCGTTGGTGACCTCGTGCGCGTCGATGAGGAAGGAATCCAAGGCAACGCGATGCGCCGGGCCTTCGAATGGCAGGCCGTCGTCCGTGCCCATCGTAAATTCGCCGCCTGATATCAGCAGCATTCCTTTCGGGGCCGGGTTGCCATTGCCCGCGCAGGCAATGGCGAAAAGAATCGGCAGTACCATGGCGGCGGTCGTGCGGCGCATGCCGGCCATTATAGGAATGCGGGCGCTTGCCCGCGTGCCGGCGGGCGTTTTTGGCGACGGAAAAACGCCCGCTTCGGCATTTGCGTGGCGCGCGGAACGGCTTGAATGCGAAGAGGCGCGCGGTATTCCGGGATGCAAGGCACGAAAACAACTCTGACCTGGGCGCTTCTGCCACTGACCGGATGGCTGATCCAGGCATGGGCGGCCATCGGTTTCGCCGCTGCCGCCCCGGAGCCTTTCCGCGCCGCCGCCGAGCCGCTTGAGAAGGTGGTGGTGACCGTCGGGCGCCGGGCGACGGATGCCCGCGCCATCGCCCGCAGCCTTACCGCCCTCCCGCAGGAGGATGCGGGCTGGGCGCTGGGCCAGACGCACGCGCAGGAAGTCTTGGCGCGGGCGCCGGGCGTGAACCTGCAAAGAGGCAACGGCCAGGAATACCTGCCCGCATTGCGTTCGCCGGTGCTCACCGGCCCGGGCGCCTGCGGTGCCCTCCTTACGGCGGAGGACGGCATACCGATCACCTCGCCCGGATTCTGCAACATCAACGAACTGCTATTCGCTCACCATGAGGCGGCCTCGCGGATCGAGATTCTGCGGGGCCCCGGCGCCGCGGTTCATGGCGGCAACGCCTTGCACGGCGTGGTGAACGTCATCACCGCGCAAGCAGTGGCTTCTCCCGAAGCGGGGCTGGAACTCGGCTCGCATGGATTTTCCCGCTTTCGACTGAACTTCCCGGGCGAATCCGGCTTCGGCTTCAGGCTCACGGGAACCCGCGCCGGCGGCTTTCGCGAGGATTCCGGCTATCGCCAGCTCAAGTTCAACGGCTTCAAAGCAGGCGGGAGCGGCGCCCGGATCTGGACTGCGGGCGTGGCCGTAAGCGGATTGGATCAGGACACGGCCGGCTACGTGACCGGCCTGAACGGCTACCGGGACCGGGAAGCGGCCCGATCCAATCCGGATCCAGAGGCCTTTCGCCAAGCCATCAACGTTCGCGCCTACTCGCGCTTGGAGCATCGCCTTGGGGAATCGCTGGCACTGGTCGTGACCCCCTACGCGCGGTATTCGCGCATGCGCTTTCGCATGCACTTTCTTCCGGGCGATCCTTACGAGAGCAACCATCATCGCGGCGTGGGCGTGCAGTCGGCCGCCTATTTGGATAGGCCTGCCGGACCGCTCGTGGCCGGCCTGGACATGGAATACACGAAAGGCGCCTTAAGGCAGTGGCAGGAAGGCGAAACGGCGGGCAGCGCGTTTGCGCGCGCGGTTTTTCCGTCCGGCGAGCATTACCGCTACCGGGCGGATGCGCTTTGGGTGGCGCCCTTCGCCCAGTTCCACCTGCGCCTAGGCGAGCGGTGGACGGTTAGCGCGGGCGCCCGCTACGAGCGGGTCCGCTACGACTATCGAAACAGGCTTCCAGCCGGCCGGACCCGCGATGACCGCACTGCCTGCGGCTTCGGAGGCTGCCGCTACAGCCGTCCTGCGGACCGCGCCGACACCTTTGCGGCGTTTTCGCCCAAGCTGAGCCTGATGTGGCGGCCTGCGCCCGGGCGGCGCGCCTGGCTCAGCTTCGCGCACGGATTCCGCATGCCGCAGGCCACCGAGCTGTACCGTTTGCAGGGGGCGCAGACTACAGCCGAGCTGCGCCCCGAGAACGTTCGGGCCGCCGAGATGGGGCTCGCGCTGCGCTCCGGCGCCATGGCCTCGCAACTGGTCGTTTACCACATGCGCAAGAGGGACGTGCTGTTTCGCGACGCGGAACTATTCAACCGCGCCGGCGGCGGCACCCGCCACGAAGGCTTGGAGGCGGATATCGGCTGGCCGCTGGGCGGCGCGCTAACGCTTGAGCTAGCCGCCAGCCTCGCGCGCCATCGTTACGATCGCGATTTCCTGCTGGCCGGCGGCAACCTCAGGGGGCTGGACGTGGATACGGCGCCGAGGCGCTTCGGCGGCGTCCGCTTGCGCTGGCAGGATGGCGATGAACGGACGGTCGAGCTGGAGTGCCTGTGGACCGGAGGCTACTTTCTGGAGCCGCGGAACCTGCACCGCTACCCGGGGCACGAACTGTTCAACCTGCGCGCCCGCATGGCGTTGGGCAAACGGCTGACGGCCTACATGAGGGTGTTGAATCTAACCGGGCGCGCCTACGCGGCCCGCGCCGACTACACGGTATTCAGCGGCGAGCGCTATTTTCCCGGCGCGCCACGCTCGCTCTACCTAGGGCTTCGGCGGCGCTGGTGAAAAGAAGGCGGCAATCCGGCGGCCGCTGTTGCTACCCCTCCGCCGTCCACTCGCCGCCCTGAAAACCGCAGCCGATTTCGAGCGCGAAAGCGTCGCCGTTGTAGTAGTGGATCTTCGAGCTGCCCAAATCGCAAACACCCACCATTTCGCGCTCGGCGTCGCATTCCCGGCCTTCGGCAAACGAGGCATCATGGTTGTCGTCGAGCTCGCCCATTTCGATGCACTGGGCCGACGTGATCGGCGCCTGGCAAACATCGAACGGCCCGGCGAACATGTTTTCCTGAACGTAAGTGCAGGCCCCCACCGCCTCATCATCGCCCATTGCGGTGCTCATCAGGACCAGGACCAGGCCCGGCAGCAAGCGATTTGTCTTCATGGGCTTGCCTCTTGGCAACGAAACCGGCCGGAATGATAAACCACCCCTCTGATATGCTGGCGGGCATTGCGTGAGCAATCGCCTTCATGTGGAAACGAGGTCTTCGGCCTATGTGGAAAAGAAAGAACGAGCATGACCGGATTGCGGGAATCCAGCTTCCCATCCCAACGCAGATTGTTTCCAACGAGGAGTACCTGCCCACGCCGCAGACACCCGAACAGCGCAACGTGGAGCGGCTGCTCAAGGAATGGTCGGCTCAGCGCAGCCGGCAGATGGGGCTGTCGCGGCGCGAGTTTCTGGCCGGCAGCTGCGGAATGGCGATGGCGTTCATGGCGATGAACGAAGTGTTCGGCCCGTGGTTTCGCGTTAATGCGGCGGAAACCCAAGATCTGGAAGCCTACCCCGAGCTGTGGCCCAAAACCTAGCGCCGCGCGCCCGCACGGCATCCGCAATAAGCGGGCGAACGCAAGGCTTGAAGCCCTTAGCCCCGCGCGCCCGCACGGCATCGCCCCGCCCGCGGGCCGCAAGGCGCTTCCGGCGAGGGCTTCCAAGCGTAGCGCGGCAGTTCGTTTCCATCTTTGCCCCGGTCGCCGTGGCGCATTACCGGGCCGATAGGAATACGGTCGCTGCGGTTCCTTCGATTAAACCAGCAGGTTCCGCAGCAGTCTGATCCGCCGTTGGACATGGGGCGCGGCTATGGCTTGCGGCATCGGCAATCAAAGTGCGGAGAGTTGCCTTGCCCGGCAACTGCTGCGATGACTTGCTACAGTGCTTGGCGCGCCCAATCGCCCATGGAGGGGATGGCAAGCGCCCAATAGCCGCTGTTGGATGAGACGATGCCCTTCTCGATTAGCGCGCCAGCCAGTTCATCCTTCCTCAAGTGCTCGGTAGGCAATTGTGTTTCGCGGCCATATCTCGCGATGGCATCGCCGCAAAGCTTGTCCAGCCGCGCGCGGCTCTTGAGGCGGTTTGGTGCGCCCTCGATCCCTGTTAGGAACAAATAAACTGTCCGCACTTGTAACAAATGATCTGTCCGGTTTTGCTGTTGGCTTTTTGGGCTGGCAGGTGGTGTTGGATGAGACGGA
>JAPYNE010000025.1 GCA_028285945.1 Candidatus Foliamicus numerosus
CTGATCGCGCCGATCGCGATGGAGGACGGCCTGCGCTTCGCCATCCGCGAGGGCGGCCGAACCGTCGGCGCCGGCGTCGTCGCCAAAGTCGTGGAATGAGGAGCACTCTTTTCCGGGAGAAACAACCATATGGCTGAACCGCAAAATATCCGTATCCGGCTCAAGGCTTTCGACCATCGCCTGATCGATTCCTCGGCCCGCGAAATCGTGGAAACCGCCCGCCGCACCGGCGCCAGGGTGCAGGGGCCGGTGCCGCTGCCCACCCGCAAGGAGCGCTTCACTGTGCTGATTTCGCCGCATGTCAACAAGGACGCGCGCGACCAGTACGAACTTCGCACCCACAAGCGTCTTCTGGACATCATCGGCCCCGGCGACAAGACGGTGGACGCACTGATGAAGCTGGAGCTGCCGGCCGGCGTGGATGCGCAGATCCGCTTGAATTAGCAACTCATGCTTGCTAGGATTGTTAGTCTTTGCCCGCAAAGGCGGGCCCGCACTCCCAAGAGACTGCTATGAGCATTGGTTTGATCGGCCATAAGCGGGGGATGACGCGCCTGTTCACGGAGGAAGGGGCCAGCGTGCCCATTAGCGTGATTGAGGCCAGCCCCAACCGCGTGACCCGCCGCCGCACCCCGGACAAGGACGGCTACGCCGCTGTTCAGGTGACGGTGGGCGAGGCCCGCAAGGCGCCCGGCAAGGCGCTCGTCGGTCAGTTTGCAGGGCAGGCTCCGGGCAAGGGCTTGTACGAGCATCGCCTGGCCGATCCGGCCCAGCTTGAGGAATACGCGCCCGGCGCCGAACTCACCGTGTCCCAGTTCTCCCCCGGCCAGCGGGTCGATGTGACCGGAACCACCATCGGCAAGGGCTTTGCCGGCACCATCAAGCGCCATCATTTCCGCAGCCAGGATACCACCCACGGCAACTCCAAGGCGCATCGCGTGCCGGGCTCCATTGGCCAGAACCAGACGCCGGGCAGAGTTTTCAAGGGCAAGAAGATGTCCGGGCACATGGGAGCGGTGCGGCGCACGGTTCAGAATCTCGAAGTCATGCGCATCGACGAGGAACGTCATCTCATCCTCGTGAAGGGCGCCATTCCGGGCCATGTGACGGGCTGTGTGCTGGTGCGCCCTGCCGCGAAGATGCCAACCCCGGCCCGCCCGTCCCAACAGGCTTAATCCATGAACGCAGCGGCCGCAAACAACCAAGGGCAGGAAAAATCTCCAGCCGCTGCGAAGCCGGAAGCCCGGCCCACGAGAAAGGTCCACAAGCCCTTCCCGGCCGACGTGCCGTTCAACGAATCGCTGGTTCATCAGGCTGTGGTGGCTTGGCTGGCGGGTGCCCGCAGCGGCACCAAGGCGCAGAAAAGCCGCGGCGCCGTTCGCGGCGGCGGCGCCAAGCCTTGGCGCCAGAAGGGCACCGGGCGCGCTCGCGCCGGCACGCGCTCAAGCCCCATCTGGACCGGCGGCGGGCGCACCTTCGCGGCCGCCCCGCGTTCCCATGCCAAGAAGATCAACCGCAAGATGTACCGCGGCGCCATGCGCTGCCTGCTGGCCGAGGTGGCTCGCGAGCGGCGGCTCACTGTGGCCCGCGAACTGGCGCCCCCCGATCACCGCACGGCATCGGCCGTGTCACTGCTCAAGGCGCTCGATTTCGCCGGCGGGCTCATCGTGGTGGAGTCCTACGAGCAGCATCCGGAGCTTTGCTTGGGCATTCGCAACCTGCCGGGCGTGGACATTATCGACCTGCGCGAAATCAATCCCGTGGCGCTGGCCCGTTCCGGGGAAGTGCTCTTCAGCGAGCAAGCGTTCAAGCAACTAAAGGAGCGTTTGCAATGAGCGCCGCTGAACTTTCAGAACGCCTGCTCAACGCCATCCGCGCGCCGCATCTGTCGGAGAAGGCCCTGAACCTGGCCGACAACGAAGGACGCAAGCAGCTGGCGTTCAAGGTGGCCACTGATGCCACCAAGCCGGAAATCGCCCAGGCGGTGCGGAAAATTTTCGATGTGGAAGTGGATTCGGTCACGGTGATGAACTGCAAGGGCAAGCGCAAGCGCCGGGGCAACACCACCGGCCGCCGCCCCAACTGGAAGAAAGCCTACGTCACCTTGGCCGCCGGCCAAGACCTCGACTTCGTCGCGGGCGACTAACGGAACCCAACCATGCCCTGCCTCTTCACCAGCCAAACCCGGCGCAACACCTGTCAGGACCGGCCTGTGCTCGCCATCCCTTCGCGGGGGCATGCGGAGGCATGGATGCCGGAGCCGAGCCCACAGGGATGTGCTTGTCGGCGTCCCCCGCGAAGAGGGGGCATGACTCGGCGATGAGAGCTAACAAGCAAGCGGGCACAGGCCTCGAGAGCTAACAAGCCATGCCGCTTAAGCCCCTCAAGCCCAACTCCCCCGGACAGCGCTTCGCCGTGCGCGTGGTCACGCCCGAACTGCACAAGGGCGCGCCCCACGGCCCGCTCACCCGCCCGTTGCCCGGCAACGGCGGCCGCAACAACGCCGGGCGCATCACCACGCGCCATCGCGGCGGCGGCCACAAGCGCCGCTACCGCGTCATTGATTTTCGCCGCAACAAGGACGGCATTCCCGCCCGCGTCGAGCGGCTGGAATACGACCCCAACCGCAGTGCGCACCTGGCGCTTTTAGTGTACGCCGACGGCGAGCGGCGCTACATCCTGGCGCCCAAGGGGATCAAGCAGGGCCAGCAGCTGCTGTCCGGGATTGATGCGCCCATTCGCCCGGGCAATTGCCTGCCGCTCAACCGGATTCCGCTGGGCACACAGATTCATAACATCGAAATGAAGCCCGGCAAGGGCGGCCAACTGGCGCGCGCCGCCGGCGCCGCCGCCCAACTGGTGGCTCGCGAAGGCCCGCACGCCACGCTGCGCATGCGCTCGGGCGAAATGCGCAAGGTGCTCACCGCCTGCCGCGCCACGATCGGCGAGGTGGGCAACGACCAGCACGGCCTGCGCAAGGACGGCAAGGCCGGCGTCAACCGATGGCGCGGCATCCGCCCCACCGTGCGCGGCGTGGCCATGAACCCGGTCGATCATCCCCACGGCGGCGGCGAAGGCCGCTCCTCCGGCGGTCGCCATCCGGTCAGTCCCTGGGGCGTGCCCACCAAGGGCTACCGCACCCGCCGCCGCAAGGGCGTCGAGCGCATGATCGTGCGCCGCCGCAAGTCCCGCTAGGAGCCCTGGCCATGCCCCGTTCACTGCGCAAGGGTCCTTTTGTGGATACGCACCTGATGAAGAAGGTGGCGGTCGCCGCGTCCAACCGCAGCCCGCGTCCAATCAGAACCTGGTCGCGGCGCTCAATGATCGTGCCCGACATGGTGGGCCTCACCATCGCTGTGCATAACGGTCGTGATCACATCCCCATCCTGATTTCGGAAAACATGGTGGGGCACAAGCTCGGCGAGTTTGCGCCCACCCGAATTTTCCGCGGCCATTCCGGCGACCGCAAGGCCAAGGCGACCTGACGATGGAAGTGTCCGCCTGCCTGCGATTCGCCCGCATCTCCACGCGCAAGACGCGCTTGGCCGCGGGGCTGATCCGCGGTCGCTCCGTGGAGTCGGCGGCCAACACCCTGGCCTTCACGCCGCGCCGCGCCGCGCAGTTGCTGGGCAAGGTGCTGAATTCGGCCATCGCCAACGCCCAGACCAACTTCGGCGCCGATATCGACGAGCTTCGCGTGAGCGAGGTGCTGGTGGACGAGGCCAAGCCCTTCCGCCGCTATCGCGCCCGGGCCCGCGGCCGCGGCGCCCGCATCATCAAACCGCAAACGCACATCAGCGTTACCGTGTCGGATGCCGCCGCTTCCGGCGGGGAAGCCGGGGAAGGCGAGAGCTAGACATGGGCCAGAAAGTCAACCCTATCGGCATCCGGCTGGGCATATCCAGGCCTTGGTCGTCGGTCTGGTACGCCGATTCAAAGGCATTCCCGTCGCTGGTGGAGTCCGACTACCGGATCCGCCAGATGCTGCGCAAGCGCCTGAAGGACGCCGCGGTCAGCCATATCGATATCGAGCGCCACCGCGAGAGCACCCAAATCCAGATTCACACCGCGCGCCCCGGCACCGTGATCGGCAAGAAGGGCGAGGACATCGAGAAGCTGCGCCGCGACCTGGCCAAGCTTGTGGGCGCCCAGCTTCACCAAGTGCGCGTGAATATCAACGAAATCAAGAAACCCGAGCTCTACGCCCGCTTGGTGGCCGAGAACATCGCCTCGCAGCTTGAGCGGCGCGTTATGTTCCGACGCGCCATGCGCCGGGCGGTCAGCACCACCATGCGGCTGGGCGCCCAAGGCATCAAGGTCAAGGTGTCGGGCCGGCTCAACGGCGCGGAAATCGCCCGTTCGGAGTGGTACCGCGAGGGCCGGGTGCCATTGCACACCTTCCGCGCCGATATCGATTACGGCGTGGCCGAGGCGTTCACCACCTACGGCGTGGTGGGCGTGAAGGTGTGGATCTTCCGGGGCGAGAAGAGTTCCCCGCAGGACAAGCCCGCAGCGGCCGATGCCGCGCCGTCCGGGGCAGGCGGCGAGCCTGCGCCAGCGCCTGCGCCCCAGGTCACGCCGTCATGATGCAGCCCAAGCGCACCAAGTACCGCAAGATGCACAAGGGCCGCAATCGCGGCTTGGCGCAGCGCGGTAATTTCGTGGCCTTTGGCGAGTTTGGCCTCAAGGCCACCACCCGCGGGCGGATCACGGCGCGTCAGATCGAGGCCGCGCGACGGGCGTTGACCCGCCGCGTGCGCCGCGGCGGCAAAGTGTGGATCCGAATTTTTCCGGATAAGCCCATCACCCAGAAGCCGCTGGAGGTGCGCCAGGGCAAGGGCAAGGGCAATGTCGAATACTGGGTGGCGCTGGTGCAGCCCGGCCGCCTGCTCTACGAAATCGAGGGCGTGCCCGAGCCGCTGGCCCGCGAGGCTTTCCGGCTGGCCTCATCAAAGCTGCCGGTGGAAACCACTTTCGTGCAAAGGCAACTGCAATGAAGGCTTCCGAACTCAGGGAACTGGATGCCGACGGCCTCAGGCAGCGGCTTGTCGAGTTGCGGCGCGAGCAGTTGCAAATGCGCCTCAGCCAAGCCACCGGCCAAGAGGCGCGCGTTCATCGCCACCGCCAGTTGCGCCGCGACATTGCACGGGTCAAGACGGTCATGCGGGAGGCGGCGGCATGAGCGCGTCCGAACGCATTGCCCGGGTGCTGTCCGGCGGTTCGGACAAGACGCGCCGCGTGGCCGTGGAGCGCCGCGTCAAGCATCCCATGTACGGCAAATACATGCGGCGCACAACGCGCATGCTGGTTCACGACGAGAACAACAGCTCGCGCGAGGGCGACTTGGTGGCGATCGTTGAGGGGCGGCCGGTATCGCGCCGCAAGTCCTGGAGGCTGGTCCGCGTGCTGAGGCGAGCGGACGGGAGCAGCGAGTGACAGCAGGAGTACGCGGCCATGATCCAAGCCCAAACCGTACTGAGCGCGGCCGACAACTCCGGCGCGCGCAAGCTGCAATGCATCAAGGTGCTCGGCGGTTCGCGCCGGCGCTATGCGCGCATCGGCGACGTGATCCGGGTCACGGTGAAGGACTCGGTGCCGCGCGGCCGCGTGCGCAAGGGCGAGATCTACCATGCCGTGGTGGTTCGCACCCGCAGCGGAGTGCGGCGGCCGGATGGCTCGCTGATCCGCTTCGACGGCAACGCCGCGGTGCTTCTCAATCCGCGGCTGGAACCGGTGGGCACGCGCATTTTCGGCCCCGTCACCCGCGAACTGCGCTCCGCCCGCTTCATGAAAATCGTCTCCCTCGCCCCGGAGGTCCTGTAATGCCCCCGGCGACTGGCATTTGCTGCCTTGCCTCGGCTTTGCGTGGCCCATCCCTCCGGGGACACGCCGGCAAGCACATCCCTGTGGGCTTGGCGTCGGTGTGCGCGCCAAGCAATTGGCCCGCACTGCCTCCGACAGTCCCCGGAGGGATGGGTCACGCAAAGCCTTTCCTCCCGGATCCGCAGTACGGAAGCCCTTCTCCTGCCCCTTCCTTTCCGGATCCGCATTACGGGAGCCCTTCTCCTGCCCCTTCCTCTGCGGAGCTTCGGCGGCATGGATGCCGCCGCAGAGCCCACAGGGATGTGCTTGCTGGCGTCTCCGCAGAGGAAGGGGCAGGAGAAGGGCGTTTTTCCGCAGTCGCGGCCCGCGGGGATGTACTTGCTGGCGTCTCCGCAGAGGAAGGGGCGGGAGAAGGGCGTTTTTCCGCAGTCGCGGCCCGCGGGGATGTGCTTGCTGGCGTCTCCGCAGAGGAAGGGGCGGGAGAAGGGCGTTTTTCCGCAGTCGCGGCCCGCGGGGATGTGCTTGCTGGCATCTCCGCAGAGGAAGGGGCGGGAGAAGGGCGTTTTTCCGCAGTCGCGGCCCCTAGGGATGTGCTTGCTGGCGTGTCCGCCGAAAGGCGGTTTTCCGCAGGAGAGCGCCAAGGGAGCGCGGCATGAAACGCTTGAAGACGGGCGATGAGGTGATTGTGACCGCCGGTTCCCACCGCGGCGAGCGCGGCCTGGTGCGAAAGCTCGTGGGCGCCGACCGGGTGCTGATCGAGAACGTCAACCTGGTGCGCAAGCACCGCAAGCCCAACCCCCAGCAGAACCAGCCCGGCGGCATCGTGGAGGAGGAGCGCCCCCTGCATGTGTCCAACGTGGCGCTCTACAATCCCCGCACCGAGAAGGCCAGCCGCATCGGCATCAAAACCTTGGTGGAAGGCCAGCGCGTGCGCTACTTCAAGAGCGACGGCGAGGTGATCGACACCGCATGAACGCGCTCGAGCAAACTTACCGCACCGAGATGGTTCCGCGGCTCATGCAGCGGCTTGAGCTGAGCAATCCCATGCAGGTGCCGCGCATTTCCAAAATCACGCTCAACATGGGCGAGGGCGAGGGCACTTCCGACCGGGGCGTGGTGAAGAAGGCCGCCGAGGACCTCACGCTCATTGCCGGGCAGCGCGCCGTCATCACCAACGCGCGCCGTTCCGTGGCCACCTTCAAGGTGCGCGAAGGCTTTCCCATCGGCTGCAAGGTCACGCTGCGCCGCTCGCGCATGTACGACTTCATCGAGCGCCTGGTGAATGTGGCCATTCCGCGCATCCGCGACTTCCGCGGGCTTAATCCCCGCTCGTTCGACGGGCGCGGCAACTACAGCATCGGGGTGACCGAGCAAATCATTTTCCCCGAAATCAACTACGACAACATCGATGTCATACGCGGCCTGGATATCGCCATCACCACCACGGCGGCGGACGACGACCAAGGCCGCGCCTTGCTCGACGAGTTCAAGTTCCCGTTCAAGAGGTAATCCGCATGGCCAAGAAAAGCATGGTGGAACGCGAGCGCAAGAGGCTGCGCACGGTCGAGCGCTACCGGGAGCGCCGCGCCGCGCTCAAGCGCATCATTAAGGACCGCTCCACCAGCCCCGATGCCTTAGCCGAGGCCCTCGAAGCGCTGCAGCGTCTGCCGCGCGATTCCAGCCCGTCGCGGCTGCGCAACCGCTGCGCCATTACCGGTCGCCCCAGAGGCTATTTCAAGAAGTTCGGCCTGAGCCGCAACAAGCTCCGCGAGGAAACCATGTTCGGCAACATCCCCGGCGTGGGCAAGGCCTCATGGTGACGGCATGAGCATGCAAGACCCCATTTCGGACATGCTCACGCGCATCCGCAACGCCCAGAAGGCGCGGCATACGCACGTTTCCATGCCCGGCTCCAGGATCAAGGAGTCGATCGCTGCGGTGCTGGAATCCGAAGGCTACATCGAGGGCTGCGAGGCATCCGGCGAGCCCGGCCCCGACCGCATCCTGCGCATCGAGCTCAGGTACGTGCAGGGGGAACCCGTCATCCGCCGGCTCGAGCGCGCCTCGCGGCCGGGATTGCGGCTCTATCGCGGTGCCGGCGAACTGCCCAGGGTGATGGGCGGTTTGGGCGTGGCCGTGATTTCCACCTCCAGGGGCGTGATGAGCGACCGCGAATCCCGCGCCGCCAGGCAGGGCGGCGAAGTGCTCTGCGTCGTTAGCTAGCCTGAAAGCAGCGTTTCCAGGATCCAAGCCGCTATGTCCCGTCTGGCCAAAAGACCCATTCCCGTGCCTGCCGGCGTCACCGCCAGCTTGGCCAACGGCTTGCTTAGCGCCAAGGGGCCCAAGGGCGAGGATAGCGTGGCCGTTCACGGCGAAATCGAAATGCGCCTTGACGACGGCGCTGTAAGCGTGGCGGCGCGTTCCGGTTCGCGGCTGGCGCGCAGCATGACCGGCACCACCTGCGCTTTGGTGCGCAACCTGTTCGCCGGCGTCACCGATGGTTTCGAGCGGCGCCTGCAACTGGTGGGCACCGGCTACCGGGCCGAGGCGAAAGGCAGCAAGCTGGCTTTGCAGCTCGGTTTTTCGCATCCCGTCGAGTACCGGGTGCGCGACCGCGTGTCGGTGCGCACTCCGTCGCAGACCGAAATCGTGCTCGAATCCGTCAATCGCCAACTGGTGGGGCAAACGGCCGCGGAAATCCGCGCGATCCGGCCCCCGGAACCCTACAAGGGCAAGGGCGTGCGCTACTTCGGCGAGCAGCTGCGCCTGAAGGAAGCGAAGAAGAAGTAGGCGGAGGACGCTGAGCATGGCCATCGACAAGAGAACCGCCCGCGCCCGGCGCGCCCGCAAAACCCGCGCGCGCATCGCTAGGCTGGGCGCCGCGAGGCTGTGCGTACACCGCACTTCGCGGCATATCTACGCGCAGCTCATCGCCCCGGAGGGCGGCCAAGTGCTGGCCACCTCCTCCACGCTGCATTTGCGCGGCGAGCTGGCCAACACCGGCAACATCGCCGCGGCGGCGGCGGTGGGCAAGCGCTTAGGCGAACAGGCGCTGAAGGCCGGCGTGGACACGGTGGCCTTCGACCGCTCCGGGTTCCGCTTCCACGGGCGGATCAAGGCGCTGGCCGATGCGGCCCGCGAGGCGGGACTGAAGTTTTAGAAACGGCGGCGAAGCATGGCGAACGAAAACGAAACCCGCGAAGACCTGCTTGAGAAGCTGGTGTACGTCAACCGCGTGGCCAAGGTGGTCAAGGGCGGCCGGCAGTTCGGCTTCACCGCGCTCACGGTGGTGGGCGACGGCGCCGGCACGGTGGGCTTCGGCCACAGCAAGGCGCGCGAAGTGCCGCTGGCCATTCAGAAGTCGCTGGCCGAGGCGCGCACCGTGATGAAGCCGGTGAAGCTGAGGCGCGGAACGCTGCATTACGCCATGACCGGTCGCCACGGCGCCACCAAGGTGTACATGCAGCCGGCCGCCGAGGGCACCGGCATTATCGCGGGCGGCGCTATGCGCGCGGTGTTCGAGTGCTGCGGGGTGCGCAACGTGCTGGCCAAGTCGTACGGTTCGCGCAACCCCATCAACGTGGTGCGCGCCACCATCACGGCGCTGCACCAAGCACGCTCGCCGGGCCAGGTGGCGCGCGTTCGCGGCAAGTCCGTGAAGGAAATCGTCGCATGAATAATACGGCTTCCGTCTTGTTCGCCCATGCTTCGCTGCGGTATTCGGCGGCTTCCGTGCGCTTCGCCCATGCTTCGCGGGGGACGCCTGCAAGCACATCCTTGTGGGCTCGGCTCCGCTGTGCGCGCCAAGCAATTGGCACGCACTGGCTTCGCATGCCCCCGCGAAGCATGGACGAGGAACACGGAAGGTTTTGTTTTTTCGGGGTGGACTCGAACACGCAGCATGTGCAAAGCCCTTCGGAATCGGCCTTGCGCGTCGGCCCCCTTCGCGGGGGCATGCGAAGGCAGGGATGCCGAAGCCGAGCCCACAGGGATGTGCTTGCCGCGTCCCCCGCGAAGGGGGCCGACGCGCAAGGCCGCGAGAGCCAACAAGCGCGGCCGAGAGCCAACAAGCGCGGCCGAGAGCCAACAAGCGCGGCCGAGAGCCAACAAGCGCGGCCGAGAGCCAACAAGCGCGGCCGAGAGCGAACAAGCGCGGCCGAGAGCCAACAAGCGCGGCCGAGAGCGAACAAGCGCGGCCGAGAGCGAACAAGCAGGGCCGAGAGCTAGCAAGAACAATGGCTAAAGCGAAGCAAAAGCAGGTGAGGGTAACGCTCAAGCGGAGCTTGCATGGGCGGCTGCGCCAGCACCAAGCCTGCGTGCGCGGCCTGGGTTTGCGGCGCATCCGCCAGAGCGTGACCGTGCCCGCCACGCCGGAGAACCTCGGCATGGTGCGAAAGGCATCGTACATGCTCGAGGTGGAGGAGCTGAGCTGATGCTCAACAGCATTTCGCAACCCGGCGGGCGCAAGCGCCGCAAGCGCGTAGGGCGCGGCGCCTCGGCTGGCGGCGGCAAGACCTGCGGGCGCGGCCACAAAGGCCAGGGCTCGCGCTCGGGCTCCGGTGTCATGCGCGGATTCGAGGGCGGTCAGATGCCCCTGCAGCGCCGCCTTCCGAAGGTGGGCTTTGCGTCGCGCACGGCGCGTTACACCGCCCGCATCCGCACCAGCGAGATCGCCGCTTTGGGCGAGAAGGCCGTTGACCTGGCGCTGCTCAAGGAGCGCGGGCTGGCGCGCTTCGATGCCCGCGCCGCAAAAGTGTTCCTGAGCGGAGAGCTTGCGAAGCCCGTGAAGCTGACGGGCATCGCCGTGACCGCCGGCGCCCGCAAAGCCATCGAGGATGCCGGCGGCTCCGTGGAGAGCGGGACGCCCTCGGCCCCAAAGGGCGACTCATAATGTTCGCTGGCATTTTCGCCGGGTCCTTCCGGGAGCGTTGGAGGCAGTGCGCGCCAATCGCTTGGCGCGCACACCGGAACCAAGCTCCATGGATGGATTCATGCGTCTCCCGGAAGGGCCCGGCAAAAATGCCAGCGCGCCAGCCGCATTCGGAGCAGGGCTGATGGCGCGGAGCGGAGCCGGCGGCATGTTCAACCCCGCTTCGGCGCTGGGCGAGGCCACGCGCTTCGGCGAGTTGCGCAAGCGCCTGCTTTTCCTAGCAGGCGCGCTGGTGGTGTACCGCATCGGCGCCTTCATTCCCGTGCCCGGCGTGGACCCCGACGCGCTGGCGCAGTTCTTCGAGCAGCAGGAAGGCACCATCCTGAGCATGATGAACATGTTCTCCGGAGGGGCGCTGGAGCGGCTGTCGATTTTCGCGCTGGGCATCATGCCCTACATTTCGGCGTCCATCATCATGCAGCTGGCCGGCGTGGTGGTGCCCACGCTCGCCCAGCTGCGCAAGGAAGGCGAATCCGGCCGCCGCCAAATCGTCAAGTACACCCGCTATTTCACCGTCATCCTCGCCACCTTCCAGTCCATCGCCATGTCGGTGGCGCTGCAAGGGCAGGGCGTGGTCATCAACCCCGGCCCCTTGTTCGTGATGACCGCGGCGATCACGCTCACCACGGGCACCGTGTTCCTCATGTGGCTGGGCGAGCAGATCACCGAGCGCGGCATCGGCAACGGCATTTCCATGATTATCCTGGCGAGCATCCTGGCCGGGCTGCCGTCGGCATTCGGCGGCACGCTGCAACTCGTGAGCACCGGCGAGCTGAGCGGCGCTTTCGCGCTCATCCTGATGCTGCTGATCCTGGCCGTGACCGCCTTCGTGGTGTTCGTGGAGCGCGCCCAGCGCCGCATTCCGGTCAACTACGCCAAGCGCATGCAGGGCCGGCGCATGTATGCCGGCCAGTCCAGCCATCTGCCGTTCAAGCTCAACATGTCCGGCGTCATTCCGCCCATTTTCGCCAGCAGCATCATTCTTTTTCCGGCCACGCTCGCTTCCTGGTTCGGCCAGGCCGAGGGCTTCGGCTGGCTGCAAACCTTAGGCGCACGCCTAGCCCCCGGGCAGCCCATCTACGTGATGCTCTACGGCGGGCTGATCCTGTTCTTCGCGTTCTTCTACACCGCGCTGGTGTTCAACGCCCGCGACACCGCCGAGAACCTGCAACGTTCCGGCGCCTTCATTCCCGGCATCCGTCCCGGTCGGCAAACCGCCGAGTACATCGACCGCGTGCTCACCCGCATCACCCTGTGGGGCGGCATTTACATCACCGCCGTGTGCCTGATGCCGGAGTTCCTGATTATGCAATGGCAGGTGCCGTTCTATTTCGGCGGCACCTCGCTGCTCATCATGGTGGTGGTCACCATGGATTTCCTGGCCCAGCTGCAAGCGCACATGATGTCGCACCAGTACGAGGGCCTTATGAAGAAAGCCAACCTGGGCTCGTACGGGCGCCGGGGGCCGCGTTGAGCGCGCGGCCGGGCTTTGCAGGAGACACAGGCTTATGAAAGTACGCGCATCGGTCAAGAAGATCTGCCGCAACTGCAAGATCGTGCGGCGCCGCGGCGTGCTGCGCGTGTTGTGCATCGACCCGCGGCACAAGCAGAGGCAGGGGTGAGCATCATGCTTGGGCAGCCACGTCCCGCGTCCGCCGCCGGAGGGGAGGTTTAGGCCATGGCGCGCATCGCCGGCATCAACGTGCCCGTGTACAAGCACGTGCGCGTGGCCCTCACCCAAATCTACGGCATCGGCCCCAGCCGGGCGCTGGAGATCTGCCAGTTGTCGAACGTGCCTCCTGAGGTGCAGGTCAAGGACTTGGACGAGGCATCGATCGAGCGCATTCGCGGCGCTGTGGCCCGCTACCAGCTCGAAGGCGACCTGCGCCGGGAGAACTCCATGAACGTCAAGCGGCTGATGGACCTGGGTTGCTACCGCGGGCTGCGCCACCGGCGCGGACTGCCGGTGCGCGGCCAGCGCAGCCGCACCAACGCGCGCACCCGCAAGGGCCCGCGCCGTCCCATCCGCAAGTAGGGGGCCCCATGGCAAAACCCAAACCCCGAAAGAAAACGGCCCGGCGCAACGTGTCCGAAGGCATTGCGCACATTCACGCGTCGTTCAACAACACCATCATCACGATCACCGATCCGCAGGGCAACGCGCTGTCCTGGGCCACTTCCGGCGGCTCGGGTTTTCGCGGCTCGCGCAAATCGACGCCGTTCGCCGCCCAGGTGGCCGCCGAGCGCGCCGCCAACCGGGCGCGCGAAATGGGCATGTCCAACCTGCAGGTGCGGGTGCGCGGCCCCGGCCCCGGCCGCGAATCGGCGGTTCGCGCGCTCAACGCCGCGGGCTTCCGCATTACCCATATCGAGGATGTCACGCCCATCCCGCACAACGGCTGCCGCGCCCCCAAGCGGCGCCGCGTTTAGGAGGCGCCCGCCATGGCCCGCTACACCGGACCGGTTTGCAAGCTCTCGCGGCGCGAGGGCATGGACCTGCTGCTTAAGAGCCGGGTGCGCTCGCTGGAGGATAAATGCCGCCACGACCGCCCGCCCGGCGCCCGCAGCACCCAGCGCCCCGGGCGCACCTCCGACTACGGCTTGCAGCTTCGCGAGAAGCAAAAGCTGCGCCGCATGTACGGCGTGCTGGAGCGTCAGTTCCGCAACTACTACAAGCGCGCCGCGCGCCAGAAGGGCTCCACCGGCGAGAACCTCCTGCGCCTGCTGGAAGGCCGCCTCGACAATATCGTGTACCGCTTGGGGTTCGCGGCCACCCGTCCCGAAGCCCGGCAACTCGTCTCGCATCGCGGCGTGGCGGTGAACGGTCGCGCGGTCAATATCCCGTCCTTCCAGGTCAAGGCGGGCGACATCGTGGCCGTGCATCAGCGCGCCAAGGAGCAGCTTCGCATCCGCAATGCTCTGGAAATTGCCCGCCAGCTGGGCTTTCCGGAGTGGCTGGAGGTGGACGAGAAGGCTCTGTCCGGCACCGTCAAGAGCCTGCCCGAGCGAGAGGAAATCCTTCCCGACATCAATGAAAGCCTGGTTGTTGAGCTTTATTCCAAATAACCGGAGTGCAAGCGCATGGAACAGTCCGTACATACCTTCCTGAAACCTCGAATCGTTAAGGTCGAGGAGCGCGACGGCCCCAACCGCGCGCGCATCACCATCGAGCCGCTGGAGCGCGGTTTCGGCCACACGCTGGGCAACGCCTTGCGGCGCTTGCTGCTTTCCAGCATGCCGGGCGCGGCCATCGTCGAGGCCGAGATCCAAAACGAGGTGCTGCACGAGTACAGCTCCATTGAGGGGGTCAAGGAGGACGTGGTGGAAATCCTGCTCAACCTCAAGGATGTGGCCGTGCGCATGCACGCGCGCGACAGCGCCGAACTGATGCTGGTGAAGAAGGGGCCGGGCCAGGTCACCGCCGGCGACATCGCCACCGACCACGACGTGGAAATCGTCAATGCCGGCCAGCACATCGCCACGCTCACCTCCGGCATGGAGTTGAATATGCGGCTTACCGTGGCCACCGGCCGCGGCTACCGCCCGGCCACGCGCACCGCCGAGGTGACCGAAGGCAGCGTGACCATGGGCCGGCTGCAGCTCGACGCTTCCTTCAGCCCGGTGCGGCGCGTGAGCTACGACGTGGAGGCCGCGCGCGTGGAACGGCGCACCGACCTCGACCGGCTGATCGTGGAGCTCGAAACCAACGGCGCCATCGATCCGGGCGACGCGGTGCGGCGGGCCGGCGAAATCCTGCGCGATCAGCTCACCGTGTTCGTTGATCTGGCGCCCAGCGAGAGCGCGGGCCTGATGGGCTTGGACCCGCAGTTGCGCCAGCTCTACATGTCGCCCATCGAGGACCTGCAACTCAACGCGCGCTCGGTGAACTGCCTCAAGGCCGAGAATATCAACTTTGTGGGCGACTTGGTGCAGAAGACCGACGCCGAGCTGCTGCGCACCCCCAACCTCGGCAAGCGCTCGCTTACCGAAATC
The DNA here is from genome assembly GCA_028285945.1 of Candidatus Foliamicus numerosus. GTDB lineage: Bacteria > Pseudomonadota > Gammaproteobacteria > Steroidobacterales > Foliamicaceae > Foliamicus > Foliamicus numerosus. The sequence continues at coordinate 14,747 of JAPYNE010000025.1, forward strand.
CTCGAAAGGCTGGGCGAGCGTGGCCTGGAGCTGGGCCTGGAGTTGCCGGAATGGCCGCCGGCAGGGCTCAAGACGGCGGCCTGACCGAAACGAAGGTTCCCGCTATGCGCCACCGCAAATCCGGCCGCACCCTGGGCCGCACCAGCGACCACCGGCGCGCCATGTTCCGCAACATGGCCGCCTCGCTGATCGAGCACGAGCGCATCACCACCACCGTGCCCAAGGCCAAGGAGCTCCGGCGCGTGGTGGAGCCGCTCATCACTTTGGCCGGCCAGGACGGCGTGGCTCGTCGTCGTATGGCTTTCCACCGCCTGCGCAACAAGAAGGCGGTGGGCAAGCTGTTTAAGGAACTGGGGCCTCGCTATAAGGAGCGCCCCGGCGGCTACCTCAGCATCCTCAAGAAAGGCCATCGCCCGGGCGACGCCGCCCCCATGGCCCTCGTCCGCCTCGTCGATTAGCCCGGATTGCCCGCTTTCCGCCTGATGCGGAGGGTGCTTCCGCCGCCCTTTCTCCGCCCCTTGCCCGCGGGAGACGCATGAACCCATCCATGGGGCTTGTCGGCGGCTGTCCTGCCGCCGACACTCCCGCGGGCAAGGAGCGGAGAAAGGGCTCACGCCGGCAAAATCCCGCGGGAGACGCATGAACCCATCCTCCTTCTTCCCGCGAGTGGCTGTTGGCATCCCTGCCGCGCGGCGGCGCCGGAATCACGTCCGGGGCGGCCGTCCTCCTGCCGGCCCGCTCGCATCTGGCAAAGGCATGCTGTGCCTCGCTGCGCTGCGCGCAGCGACCGATGCTCGCCCTGCCGCCGACACTCCCGCGGGAAAGGGGCGGAGAAAGGGCTCACGCCGGCAAAATCCCGCGCGGCCCCCATACCCCCTCAGCAGGCCGCGTGGTACACTGATCCCGATTGTCAATGCGGCGGCGATTAGCGGAGTTGTGTTTTGGGATTGGACAGGATTCGTGTCCGCAATTACCGGGCGTTAGCCGATGTTGATATCGCAGTCCGCCCGATCAATGTATTCTTTGGCCCCAACGGTGCCGGCAAATCCACCCTGCTGGACACTGTGTACTTCTTCCGCGACTGTGCCATACGCGGCGTGGAGCTCGCGTCGTCACAGCGTGACCACGGCATAGGAATGCTCTGGGACGGTGCCGGCATCAATGAGCGCATACAGGTGGAACTCGCCGCCCGCGGAGTGGCGTACGAACTTTCATTCTCCTTGGCCGCAGGGCGGATCGATCCTTTGCCGGGGGAGCGCTTGAGGTCCTCTAGATGCAATCTCCCGCTCATTGAGCGTACTCCGGGGTCCGCAAATGCATCGCTGTACAACGCGAAGGTGGAACAAGCCCCTTCCATAGAGCTGCGCGAGCCGGAAAAAATCAGTCTCGGCCTTTTCTTGGACTTCAATGGCAGGGATGAGGAAGCCGCGCACTTGGACCGCTTGCTCCATTTTGTTCGTTTCTACCATTCCCGTTCGTTCCATTTGTGGCAGCTCAAGCGGAGCGGCTCTGAGAGCAGTTATCAAACCAGGCTTTGGGACAGCGGGCAGAATGCTTGGTCGGTGCTCCGCAACGTGCAGGACAAACGCAATGTGGATGCGCGCTACAACACCATCATGGAGTATATGGCCGAGGCTTTCCCCGCTTTTGACGGCATTGTTCTCGAGCAAACGGGGCCATCGTCCGTTTATGCGAGCTTTCAGGAGAAAGGGCTCAGTGAGCCGATATTCGCATCCGGGATTTCGGATGGGGTCATTCAGATGCTTCTCCTTCTTGTCGCGTTGTTCTCGGAAGGAGACCGGGAGGCGGTGCTGCTGTTCGACGAGCCTGAGGTATCGCTGCATCCTTGGGCAATTGCCGTCCTCGCCCGAGCCATTAGGCACGCATCCACCCAATGGGGCAAACAGGTGTTCATAGCCACCCATTCCCCTGTTCTGATCAGCCAGTTTGATCCCGAGGATATTCTGGCGGCGCAGATGGAGCAAAGTTGCGCACGGTTCGACAGGTTGTCCGAGATCAAGGACATTCAGGAACTGCTTAAGGAATACGCCCCGGGCTCGCTCTACATGTCGCAGGCCATTGCTCCGCAAGTGTCCGCGACGGCTGAAATGATGGATAAGTGATGCCGTTTGAGGGCACGGATGCCGGTCAACGGGCGCATGTTCGGTTCGGCCTGATCGTAACGGGAAGAACCGAGGAGCGTTGTCTTGAGTGCCTTTTTCGCATTCTGGAGTCCCAAGCCAACTGTTCGTTCAAAGTGATCCGCCGGATTGGCCAGCGCTCGCCCATCACTTCTGAAAAGCGCATTCAGAAGATGGTAGGCACAGGTAAGAAAATCCCTGATCGCGATGCGGAACAGATTGGTTTGCCCGCACGGCATTTTCTCTGTTCCGGCGGCGGCTTTGTGATCCTCGTGGACGACCTTGAGGCGCGTCGCGCCGAGCAGGCCGATACAGTGTTCAGACGCTACCGAAAGGCTTTGGACACCATTCTTGGAGACAGCATGGCGGCACGCGCGGCCGTCCACTTTCTGGCGAACATGCTCGAAGCCTACTACTTTGGGGATTCGAGGGCCGTCAACGAAGTGCTCGGAACGAATTTCGAGGACTTCGACGGGGATGTGGAAACGATCAAGCATCCGAAGAATAAGCTGAGCTCACTTCACGCCGACTTCAACGAGAAGGAGCATGGCCCTTTAATAGTCAGGCGTCTGGATATCCGGCACTTGCTGGCTCACCGGGACCGATGCGCGTTTTTGAGGACGATGTTCAAATGGGCCGGCGTGGCCGCCGATGCAACCGGCTGGTTGCCGGCAGGCCGCTTGCATGGTACAACGATGGGGCAAATTGATGCGCTTGAGAAGTTTTTGCACTCAAGTGCGGGGAGCAAGGCATGAAGGAAAACACGGCTGGGCGGCGCTGGAGTTCGGGGCGGGCCTTTCTGCTCGCTTCCATCGGCGGCGCCATTGGCTTGGGCAACATTTGGCGCTTCCCCTACATCATGGGCGAGAACGGCGGCGGCGCTTTCGTTGTTGTGTACCTGATCGCCGCCTTTTTGGTGGCCGTGCCCATCCTGTTGGCGGAAGTGGCCATCGGCCGCCACGGCCGCGCCAGCCCCTACACGGCCATGGCTTCCGTGGCTTCGGAAAGCGGGCGCCGGGCGCTGTGGGGCCTGGTGGGCGGCATGGGCCTTCTGGCCGGCTACCTGATTATGAGCTTCTACAGCGTCATTGCCGGCAGCACGGTCGATTACCTGGTGCTGGCGGCGCGCGGCGCCTTCGCCGGGCTGGACCGCGAAGCCGCCGAAGCGCTCAACGCCGGACTCAACGAAAATCCGCTTCGCCTGGGCGCCTGGCACACGCTGTTCATGCTCGCCACCTGCTTCATTGTGGGCAGGGGCGTTCGCCACGGCGTTGAGGCCGCCGTGCGCTTTTTGATGCCGCTTTTGCTGCTGCTGTTGCTGTGCGTGATCGCTTATGCGCTGATCGAGGGCGATGCAGCCACAGGGCTGGCGTTCATTTTCGATTTCCGCTTCGGCCAGCTCACCGCCGCCTCGGCGCTGGAAGCCGTCAGCCATGCCTTTTTCTCGATCGGCGTGGCCATGGGACTGATGATGATGTACGGCGCCTTCGCCCCGCGCGACGTGTCCCTGCCGCAAACCTGCGTGGGCATTACCGTGGCGGACACCGGCGTGGCCGTGCTGGCCGGCATCGCGATCTTCCCGCTGGTGTTCGCCAACGGCTTGGAGCCAGGATCGGGGCCTTCGCTGGTGTTCCTGTCGCTGCCTATCGCTTTCGGCGGCATGCCCGGCGGAAGCGCCGTGGGCGCGATCTTCTTTCTGCTGCTGGCGTTCGCGGCGCTCACCTCGGCGATCGCGCTGATGGAGGCGGCAGTGAGCCTCATGCAGGAGCGCCTAGCCTTCAGCCGCTGGCGTGCCACCTCGGTGGTGGGGGTGTCGCTGTGGGCTTTGGGCTGGCTCACGGTGCTGTCATTCGGCGCCGGCGAGTCATGGAACGTGGTGGCGGGCAAGAACCCCTTCGAGTTCATCGACTTTCTCACCGCCACGATCATGATGCCGCTTGGCGGAGCGCTGATGGCGCTGTTCGCCGGCTGGCGCATGAAGCGCGCCATCCTCCAAGACGAACTGGGCTGGCAGGATGGCCCGCTGTTCACGCTGTGGCTGTGGCTGCTGCGGGTGGTTGCCCCCGCGGCCATTCTTTACCTGATGTACTTGGCCCTGTTTGGCTGAACCGCGGGCTAAGCCGGATCAGGATGCCGCCGGCTCGCCGCCTTCCGGATAGGGGGTGCGCCAGCCTTCCAGCCAGCCTTCAATTCGGGCGACCCTCTGCTCCAATGCGGAAACACGCATGCCCAAGGCCTGAATTTCCCGATGGAGGCTTCTCCAAACAAAACCTACGCTTCCGAGAATCGTGACGCCCATGCTGAAAATGGCGATCAGTTCGTTGGTCATTCCCTTGCCCTTCCGCCCCGATGGGCGCTCATTGTTCTAACTGTAGCACGGCAGGCGGGGCGCCTGTGCGGCGGAGCGGGCCGCTTAGGCGCGCTACAATGACGGGAAATCTGCGCGGCAGGACGCTGCGAATAGTTCGATGTGATGTTTATCCCGACCCCAACTGCGGCGGCTCCGCTCCGTTTCCTTTCCATCCTTGCGCCGGCCTGCCTGGCGATGCTGGCGGCGGGCTGCGGCGGCAATGACCAGCCAGGCGGAATGGCGCGTTTCGGAGCTAGTCCGCCGCCGGTGATGACCGAATCCGTCCTGCTGGGCGACATTGCCGACAACTATACGGCGCTGGCCACGGCCCGCGCCAACGAGGCGATCGATGTGACGCCGCGCATTTCCAGCGTGGTGTCCGCCATCCATTTCGAGGAAGGCCAGAGCGTGGCCGAAGGCGATGTGCTGGTGGAGCTCGACAGCCGCGAGATTCGCGCCGCCCTCGACTTGGCCGAGGCCAACCTGCGGGAGCGTCGCAGCCGCTACGATCGCTTGGAAACGCTGGCCGCCAGCGAAGTGGTGTCGGAAGTGGAGCTGGAGGCAATCCAAGCGCAGCTCCAGGTGGCCGAGGCCCAGGTGAATTCCGCCCGGGCGCGCTTGGAGGACACCGTCATCCGCGCGCCGTTTCCCGGCGAAGTGGGCTTGAGAAGGGTGAGCGTGGGGAGTCTGGTGCAGCCCAACACGATCATTACCACGCTCGACGACATTGCCGTGATGAAGCTCGAGTTTTCGGTGCCGGAAGAATACCTTGCGGCGATGCGGGAGGGCTTGGAGATTCTCGCCCAGGCGGCAGCCTTCCCCGCCCGCGCCTTCAGCGGCGAGGTCACGAGCGTGGACAGCCGCGTGGATCCCATGACCCGCTCGCTGGCGGTGGTGGCGCTGATGCCCAACGAGGACCGGGCGCTCAAGCCCGGGATGTTCCTGCAGGTGGACATTTCGCGCCGGCGCAGCGATGTGGTGCTGGCGCCGGAGGCGGCGCTGGTGCCGCGGCAGGGACGGCAGTTCGTGTTTGTGGTGGAGGAAGGCCGCGCCAGCGAGCGCCAGGTGTCGCTGGGTTCGCGCCGTCCGGGGCAGGTGGAAATCGTGAGCGGCCTCGAACCCGGCGAGCAAATCGTGACCCAGGGCGTTCAGCGCATCCGCGACGGCATCCCCGTGCGTATGGCCGGCGCCCCCGCCGGCCCGCCGTCCGCCAACGCCGCCGCCTC
>JAPYNE010000026.1 GCA_028285945.1 Candidatus Foliamicus numerosus
TTTCAGGGGCTGCCGGAAAAGTCGGCGCGGGCGGCGGCCTTGACGGAACTGCCCGGTCGATTTCGGCCGCGGCCCGGAACCATTTCGCGGGACGGTTGTTGTCGGTGTGAGGGAAGGGCGGCTTTCGTCCTGATGCCACCTGCGGCGGTTGGCATCAACTGTGCGGGTTCAGACACATGTGGGACTGGGGTAGAGTCTGGAACGGATTGACGAGCCGCAGGAGGCTTAGTGATGGCCGCACCCGATGGAAGAGAAATGCCGGCGTGGGTCACGCGCCCGATATCCGACATGCCCGTGCTCGGCCCTGCGGAGTCGCTGAGCGGAATCGAGAGGGAATTGCAGGCGCTGCTGGATCGTTACGCGAGCGCCGTCGAATCGGCGCGGCTGGCCGAAGTCGAGGCCTGCATGCGCACCGACGAGGCGTTTTTGAGTGTCGAATCCAGCTTCCCCAATTACGGCTGGGCGGACTACAACAAGAATCACCTGAGCCTTGAGCTGGGCCTGCTCAAGGACATGGAATACAAAGCGCAGCTAGTTCACGCCTTCGGCAACGACGGCCTTTCCTACGGCGTTTTCGTTTTCCGCGCCTCGGCCGTGAGGGACGGTCAAAGGCGCGCCAAGGAAGGCATGGGCACCCTGGTGGCCGAGAAAATCGACGGCGACTGGCGCATTCGCCACTGGACCACCTGCGCGCGCCGCCCGCCCCGCTCCTAGCAGCAGAACCTGCCGCTTTCCGCGGAACGCCGCCACTAGGGCTTAGCGGAAAAATAATTCCGGCACCACCACTTCCCACTCTTCGCATCTCATGCCTTCGCGGTATTCCGGTTCGCTGTACTCGCGCCGCCATTTCACGATGGCATGCACACGAGCGGAACCCACATCGCCGGACGGATTGTATTTCCTGGCCAAGCGTCCAACGCGCATGCCCTCGCGGGTGGTCAGTTCCCAGGGTGTGGAACCGGTTCGCACTTTGAGTGGATCCCCGGGCCGGAGGCGGCGGATGGCCGCGTGAATCTTGTCCTGCGGATGAAAGCGACCGGCAAAACCCAGATTGATGGCATCGAGTCCGAGCGATTCGCGCCGTGCGTCCAAGCCGGCCGGCGGCGGTGCCGGCGAGCGCGCGGCGCGTAGCAACACGGACGGATGCCCGTCCAGCTCATCGACGGGAAATGTATGAGCCGGATAGTCCGACCATTGGTCCCGCACCTCCCATTGCCCCTCCGCCGATGCCCGCTCAGCCGCCATCGCGCGCGGCGGGCTCAACGGTGACAGGCTGACCAGCGCGAGTGTTTTTCGGGCCCGCGTCATGGCCACATAGCACAAGCGCCGCCATGCGTCGCGATCCTCATTCCGGCCGGTGCGCCTCCATTCGCCATCCAGAATGATGACGTGGTCGAACTCGAGGCCTTTCGCGCGGTGCGCTGTCAGCAGAAGCAGGCCGGTCTGCCGCTGGCGTATTGCCCGGCCCCATTCCGCCAGCCACTCCACGAAACTATCGACAGGATTTTCGGCATCGCCCGCTTCATGCTCTTCGTACTCGGCAGCCGCCTCGCGAAGGGTTTCGATCCACCTGCCGCCGGGGCGCGAACCCAGCCAATCCCGGATGGCTGCTATCGAAACCAGCGGCTCCCCGCGCTCTTCCAGCCAGCCGAGCAACTGGCGTGTTTCGCGCAGGCGCCAGAAATATGAAACGTCGTCATTCGCCATCTGCACAGGAATGCCCTCCTGTTCGCACAGGTTTCGCACCGGGTCCAGCGTTCGCCACTGCCGCGCCATGACCGCGCATCCACGCCAGTCCCAATCGCCGGCATCGGCGGCCAGTGCTTCCAGGCGGCGCAATTCGGCCACCGCCGCAACCGCTTGGGCGCTGTCATCGCCGTGGGCAGCCAATACCTGCACCCGGCCGGCGGCGACCGGATCGCGCACCGCCCATTCTCCGCCTGCCGCCGCTTTTGCGCGCCGGCGGTCGATTTCAATCGGATGCTCCCGCTTCATCCGATCCCGGACGGGGTCGATAAAAGCATTGGCGGCGTTGATGATGTGCGCCGTGGAACGGTAGTTCTCGGTGAGCCAGGCCGGACGGGCGGCGTAGTCCTCACGGAAGCGGCGGATGAATTCCACCGAAGCGCCATTGAAGGTGTAGATGTTCTGGTCGTCGTCGCCCACAGCGAACAGCGTCAGCTTGCTGTCGGCATCGTCCAGGGTGCGGCCCGCGAGCGCTGAAATCAGATCGTACTGCTCCCGGTCGATATCCTGGTACTCGTCCACCAGTATCCAGCGGAAGCCGGCCAGAAGCCGGTCGCGCTGAACATCCGCGTCTTCCGGCGCCAAGCCCTTGCCCTGTAACAGATCGACCGCCTCCCGCAGCACGGCGGCGTAACGATCCTGGCCCTGGTTCTTTTCCGAACCCGCCAGCGCCGAGAAACTAGCGCCCACCAAACGCATTGCCAAAGCGTGGCAGGTAAGCACGGTAACGCCCCGGGCATCGTCGCCCACCATCCGCGTCAGGCGGCGGCGTATCTCGACGGCCGCGTGCCGGTTGTAGGCCAGCGCCAGAATGCTGCGCGGCCGTTCGCGCCGCACCCGCAGCAGGTAGGCAATGCGATGCACCAGCACCCGCGTCTTGCCGGAACCGGGGCCGGCCAGCACCAGCACGCTGGTCTGCTTGCGGCTGTCGGTGACGATTTGCCGCTGCGCGGGGCTCATATCCTCCACGATCGCCCGCCAGGTTTCCGGCGTGGTCTCGCGCGCGGATTCAGCATCGCGGCCGGGCAGCCAGCGGTCCAGAAAATCGACCCGCTCCATGCTGAAATAGTCCATCGCCAAACGCAAGGCATCGCTTACAGCCTCAAGCCCCCGGGCAGCGAACTCGGCCATCACGTGAATCTGCAGCACCTGTTCGCGGTAATGGAGCCTCAGCGGTTCGTAGTCCGCCTCCGCAAACCCGCGTCCCGGCGCCGATTTTTCGGATAGATGGACCGTCATCGCCGGGCGGAAAACCACCAGACCCTTGTTAAGCCGAATCACTTCCTGTTCGTGCAGCCAAAGCAGAGAGCGCTCAAGCAGCTTGTCCAGATTCGGGCTCTGGCTCTTGAGCACCAAGTCCTTCTCCAATGCCTCGCGCAGGGCGCCCAGCGTGGTCTCCGCCAAAATATCCGTTCCGCGCGAACCTTCAGGCAAGGCCTCGATCAAATGCGTAAGCAGCAACCCGGCGGCGCTTCGGCGGCGCTCGGCGAGTTCGCGCAGAACCGGCCAAGCCCGGCGCAGGGTAACCGACAGCTTATCGCCGCCGCTCTGGCGAATAGCGATGCTTCCGGCCGAACCTCCCTCCGCCCGGTCTTCGCCACGGCCGTCCTGGGAAATGCCGCGCATGATCCGCAGCAGACGCTCCGGCAGAGCGTGATTGAGCCCGTCCGATTTCAGGGTCTGCGAAGCGATCCGCAGATGCAGCCATGAGCGGTCCCCTCGGTCGAGCTCCGGCGCCTTTTCGCGCAGATGGGCAATCAGCGCGCTCTCAAGACCGCAGGCATCCTCGAACCGCTGCCGCGAGGACCGGGGCGCGCCCACATGGACGAAAGCCGTAATCTCCATATCGTTGCTCGCCAAGCCCAGCCGCTCAAGATCGCGGAGCGCATCGCGAATGCCTTCCGGAGTCATGCCGACCACGCCCATCAACTCGTCGGTGGATATGCCTTCGTCCGGATCCGCGTCAAGGAGCCTGATAACGATCCCCATAAGCTGTTCGCGGCGCGTATCCGCAAGGCTGGCCGCGCCGTCGAGCTTTTTCCGGGCTTGGGCGATCGACCGCACCCGCAAAGACGACGGAAACACCTGCGCGCGGTTCTCCTTGCGGGACACGAGTCGCGCCGCCTCCAGCCAAGCGACAGCCGTCTTGACGCGGGTATCGTCGGTCGCATCATCGCGCTGAAAGGCGCTGTCTTCGTCCTCGCGAAGGATTTCTCCGGGCGTGGCAACCACCTCCCCCTTGAGACGGCCCTTGCGGTCGAGGTTGCGCAACGCCTTCAGCACCCCGTGGATTTCACGTCGGGTGAGACGCGAATGGGCCGACATGCCGAACTGCCGTTCCACGTCTTCCCGGGTATAGAGCAGAACGCAGCGAGCCCGTTCCCGGTCGCGGCCGGCGCGTCCTGCTTCCTGCAAGTAGTTCTCCAGCGAGCCGGGAATATCGGCATGAATGACCAGCCGGACATCGGGCTTGTCGATGCCCATGCCGAAGGCGTTGGTGGCGGCGATGACCCGCAACTCGCCGCTAATGAACCGCTGCTGAGTGAGCTTTTTCGTTTCAGGCTGCAGGCCGGCGTGAAAATGCGCCGCGTCCCAGTTCCTGGCAGCCAAGTATTCCGCCGCTTCCTCGCAGCGGCGCCGGGTCGCGCAATAGACGATGGCGCCGCCGGACCGGTCCGCCGGCAGATCGGCCTCCAATGCCCTGTGGATGTCCTCGAGCTTGTGCCCCGCATCCGTTTCGAGCACGACAAATTCGAGGTTCTCCCGTCGGGCGCCGCCGTTGAACTCCGCAAGCCCGATGCCAAGCTCCTTACGAAAGTAATCCTGGATTTCCGACACCACATCGGGCTTGGCGGTCGCGGTGAGGCAAATCACGGGCGCAACCAGCGGCGCGAGCTCGCAGGCGGCATCAGGCGTGGCTTCGGCAGTCGAAGCGGAGTTTTGCGCCGGGCCGGATCGCGTGCTCCCGCCATGCTCCCGGATAAACCGGCCCACGTAGCGGTAGTCAGGGCGAAAATCATGCCCCCAGCGCGAAAGGCAGTGGGCTTCATCAAGCACCCAGGCGCCGATCTCGCGCGGCGCGAGCGCGCGGCGCAGCGACCGGTTTCGCAACTGCTCGGGCGAGGTGAGAACAATGGCCGCATCGCCCATTCGGACCCGGTCGAGCGCGTCGGCTCGCTCCGGCATCGACAGCATGCTGTTAACGGTCACGCAGGAATGGATCCCATGCTTTTCCAGTCCTGCCACTTGATCGGCCATGAGCGCCACTAGCGGAGAAATCACCACCGTGAGCGCGCCCGTTTTGTCGTAACGCGACAGCGCGGGTACTTGGTAGCAGAGCGATTTGCCCCCCCCCGGTCGGCAGCAGGCCCAGCACATGGCCGCCTGCCATCGCCGTCTGCGCAATCGCCTGCTGCATGGAAACGCCCTCTTCGGTGGCCGGCGTTGGTCGAAAGGCATCAAATCCGAACCAGCGCTTGAGTTCCTTATCCGGATTGTGCCTCTTGCGGCACCAGCCGCATGCCCGATCCTTGCAAGGCGTGTCGCGCAGCCGCCGGATCCAATAGCTCGCTTCCGGGAACTGATGGACCACCCAAGGCGGCATCACCGAATTGCCTCCCGCCACGGACAGCCAAGCCAGAGCGTAGGCCAAGGGCCAGCCAGCCGCCGGGGTGTCGATCGACTCGTTCGCATGGGTCATGCAAACAGTGCCGCGCATGAGCTTCCTGATCGCTGCCTGCGCCTCGGCGCCAGCAGGCCGTTGGGCATTTCGCAATTCATGGAAAAAGGCGTCGAAGCCGCGCCCGCCTTCGGAGTTCGTGGTCAACCAGTGCCAGGCAAGAAGCAATTCAGGATGCGCGTCGGCGAGGCGCTCCCGTTCCTCGGCCAGCAGGTCCAGCGCCAGTCGCGCATCCAGTTCGGGATTGTTGATCTGGCCGCGCGCCAATCCGCCGTCCTGGTAATGCTTGACCAAGTGGTGGTAGGGATTGGCGGGAAAAGCAAGCGGACTGAGCATGAGGGTATCCACAACCCGCATGCGCAGCATCCCAAGTCCGGGAGCGGCCGCCCGCAAGCGTTCGAGGTCAAAATGGATCAGGTTGTGGCCGACAAGACAATCGCCGCGCGCAGCAAACCGATCCAGTTGTTCCAATGCGGCGGTCAAACCGGTGGCGCGCAAGGCTTTTTCGCTAAACGTCAGTGGGTCGCCGGTCTTTTGATCGACGGCGGCCAGCGCATAGATTCGCCGGCTGCGTTCTCGAACTTCCAGATCGACAGAGATACAGCGCATCGGGAACCGGGCGTGGCTGGAGGAGTGCCGTCCCGAACGCAAGCGACGCTCAAGCGCCGGCGAAATCAGCCTTGCGCGGCTTCCTTGCCGCCGGGCCAGCGGCGCACGAGGTCCGTGTCGAGGCCGAACAGATCCATCAGCCTGCCCACGGTGTGGTTGACGACATCTTCCACGCTGGCCGGTTTGGCATAGAACCCCGGAACCGGCGGGGCGATAATCGCGCCCATCAGCGCCGCCTCGCGCATCAGGCGCAGATGGCCGGAATGCAGCGGCGTTTCGCGCGGCGCCAGCACCAGCCGGCGGCCCTCCTTCAGCGTCACATCCGCCGCTCGCGCAAGCAGATTGGCCGCATAGGAATTCACGATGGCGCTCAGGGTCTTCATCGAGCAAGGCGCCACAATCATTCCGGCAGCGCGAAACGAGCCGCTGGCAATGGTGGTCGCCACATCGCTGTCGGAATGCGCCACATCGGCCAGCGCCTCCACGTCCCGAACCTTCCAGTGCGTCTCCAGCGCAATGTTGATCTTGCCTCCATTGCTGATGACGAGGTGGGTCTCCACCCCGGCGGCCTGCCGCAGGGCTTCGAGCAGCCGGATGCCGTAAATCACGCCGCTGGCGCCGGAAATTCCAATAATGAGCCGCATGCGATTCCTTGAATCTGGTGCCGGGCAATGCTGATCTCGGCAAGATGCTTAACTACAGAATAATATCAGGCTGGTTACTGATAGATGCAGAGCAAGGGCGACAATATGCGAAAGGCGGGAAGGCGGAATAAGACATGGCAACTGCGCCAAAGGGGGGATTGGTGCCGGAAGTCAGATTCGAACTGACGACCTACGCATTACGAATGCGTTGCTCTACCAGCTGAGCTATTCCGGCCGACCCGCCAGCGGCTTGGGCTGGCGCGGGCACTCTGCGCCGCGCTCGCCGCCGTGCTTGAAAGGGCGGATTGTAGCGTAATAGCGCTCTGAACGATTTATCGTCGAATGCGTGCAATTTCCGCCTTCAAGGCAGCGGAACCTCTGTTTATCTTTGCTTTCGCGCCCGCGGTAACGGCGCATGCAAGGGATCGCACGATGCGTGGCTTTACGTTGATGGAAATTCTGGTCGCACTGACTATCACCACCATTGCGGTCCTACTGACACAGCCTGTTATCGCAACCGGAATGCTCAATATGCAGCGGAGCACAACGATCAACGGATTGATCCGCAGCCTGCATTTCGCTCGCCGGTCAGCCGCCGAAAGGGGCAGGGACACCATTGTGTGCGCCAGTTCCGACGGTTGGCGATGCAGCGGCAGCGAGCACTGGAGCTCCGGATGGATCGTGCATGACAGCTTCCTCCAGTCGGCGTCTTATGCGCCATCGTCAGGCTCGATCCTTTACCGATCACGAGGCGGGACCGGTCTTGCCATTAGCGCTAACCGCACCCAGTTCGTGTTCCGGCCGTTCCGCGGGCGCTCCACCAACGGCACGCTGATCGTGTGCGACCGGCGCGGCGACGCCGAGGCCCGCGCCGTGATCGTCAGCAATATCGGGCGCCCGCGCCTGGCCAGGGCCAGCAGTGGCGGAAATCCGCTTGCATGCCCCGCCGGGTAAGCCTGAGCGAGGATTCAGCCTCGCCGAATGCCTGCTGGCGGTGGCGATCTTCAGCTTCGGGCTGCTCGGCGCGGGAGCGATGGTCACGGAACGCGTGCGCGAAACACGCGCGGCGCACAGCTATTTTCTGGCCGGAATGCTCGCCCAAGACCTTGCGGCGCGCATCCGGGCCAATCCGCAGTCGGCCGCCGGGAGCGATTACCAGAGCTGGCAAGCGCAGGCCGCCAAGCGCCTGCCCGGACTCCAGTGCGCGATTACGCCCGCAGGCGGCGTTCCAGCGGCCTACCGCCTGGAATTAAGGTGGCCGCTGAGCCCGGGAGACTCGGGCCGCTTGGTTGCATGGCTGGGACGCTAGCTTGGATATGGCGCCATGAGGCGCGGAGGCCGCGCGGGATTTTGCCTGCCCCTCGCCATTCCCCGCCCCCCTATTGCGGGAGACGCATGAACCCGTCCATGGGGCTTGCTGGTTCGCGCCGGGACATCGCCCGCTCACCCTGCCTCCGATACTCCCAAAAGAGGGGGGCGGGGAATGGCTTCACCTACGGGCTAGGCCGCAGCCGCGAGGGAGGCAGCAGTTTGGCGGAATTGCTTGTGGCCTTGGGGGTATCGAGCATGCTGCTTTTGGGCGTATTCGCGTCATCGCAGCAACTCCGCCACGCGGCCCGCGCGGCGGATAATCTGCACCGGCTTGAGGAGCAGGCGCGTTTCGCGCTGGATTTGCTGCGCGCCGACATCCGGCTGGCCGGATTCTGGGGATTGCATGCCGATCCGCAGGCCGTGCGGCGCGGCAGCGGGGCAGCAGTGCGCTGCGGGCGCGCCGACGCCACCGTCTGGGCCTTGCGGCTTGAGCGGCCTGCGGCAGCGGCGGACGGCGCCTGGAACCTGCCCTGCCCGCCTTACCGCAATCGCTTGCAGCCGGGCTCGGACGTGCTCGAAATCCGCCGCGCCAGCCTCGCCACTTCCGCTGCGGATGCGCGCAGCGTACAAATGCTTTCGTCCCGCCGCGAGGCCGTGGTCTTTTCCGCAGCCGCTCCGCCGGAGCTGGGCGGCTCCACGGAGCTTCGCGACCTGCGGGTGCATGCTTGGTACGTGGCGGCGGCGTCCAGCCGCGATCCGCAAATCCCGTCGCTTCGGCGCAAAACGCTGGTGGGCGGCAAAATCCTTAGAGACGAGGAAATCCTCACGGATGTGGAAGACCTGCAAATCCGCCTAGCGGTGGATGCCGACCTTGACGGATTGGCCGACCGAGTGGTTGATCCCGCCACGCCCCTGGGCGCGGACGAGCGGGTGGTTGCCGTGCGGTTTTGGATGCTGCTGCGAAGCGAAGCGCCGGAAGCGGGCTACAAGGATCCCAAAACCTACGCCTACGCCAACCGGCCCCCTAGGAATTTCAACGACGGACGGCGGCGCTTGCTGGTGGCGGGAAGCGAGGTGGTGGCCAATGCGCTTTGAACGCTTCCGGCCCGAAAGCGGCATCGCCATTTCGGCGGTCCTGATGATCCTGGCGACGCTGTCGATGATGGCGGCTGCCGGCAAGGGGGACACGGCGCTGCAATGGGCGCAGGCGCGCAACGCCCGGGATTACGCCGATGCCGCAGGGCTTGCCGAAACAGGCATTGCCAAGGCGCTGGCCGCGGAAAGCTTCCGCCTCGATTCGAGCCAGTCCGGACGCTATTGCCGCACTCAGTCGCGATGCGTGGAATGGACCGTTCGCCACATGGAAACCACTGCGGTCCCGCTAGGGCTGGAGCAGAGCACGGGCCCGCAGCGCGCATTGCACTTTGAGGTGAACGCCGAGGCCGCCGCCGGGAGGCATGCGCGCGCCGCTGCGGTGCTGGGGTTTGTTGTGGTTGCACCCGGCTCGCCGACCGACCCGCCTGCTACCGAAATCGCGGTGTGCAGCGATCAGGACGACTGCCCCCAAGGCGCAGCCCAACCTCCGGTCCGCCGCTACTGGCGCGAGGCCGCCGAGTGAGCGGGCTGCGCTGCGGAATGCACAGGGCGGGCGGCGCGCGCAGCGCGGCGCGCAAGCGCGGCTTCAGCCTGACGGAGTTGCTGGTTGCGCTGGCGATCCTGGCTCTGCTGGCCACCGCGGCCGCGCCACTGTGGCAGCACCAGGTTGAGCGAACCCGTCGGCTGGATGCCACCGACGCGCTGCTGCGCATCGCCGTGGCGCAGGAGCGCTTTCATCTTGAAAACGGGCGCTACGCCGGCTCCGGCGAACTGGGGGCAGCGCCGCCGGCGGGACTGGGAGTGGCGGGAACGGAGCGCGGATACTACGCCTTGGAACTGCGGGCGCTTGCGGGCGACGCGGATTCGGGCTACGAGGCGCGGGCGGTGGCGCAGCAGCCCGGCCCCCAAGCGGGAGACGAGCAGTGCCGGATGCTCGCGCTCGATTCCACCGGCAGGCGCTCCGCCGAAACCGCCGCAGGCGCAGACAGCAGCGAAGCCTGCTGGCCCTAGCCCGCCTATTGCACCAAGGGAAGGACGCTTCGATCCGCCCTTTGCTTGCTCCCTTCTTCCGTGAGGCGTTTCAACCCGCCTCTTCTCCGCCCCCTTCCTCGCGGGAGACGCATGAACCCATCCATGGGGCTTGGCGGCGACATCCCTGTCGCCGACACTCCAGTACCAGCCGCCGTAATGCAGCGAAACGAAGTCCAGCACGTATCCGCGCGCCGCGCGATCAATGAGGTTGCCGACCGCGCCCCCAGCCATCAGCGACAAGCCCACGGCCCATAGCGAGTCGTTCCCGCGCGCCGCCTGGCGCATGAGAACCCCCAAAAAAGCGAGCAAGCCCAGCCCGAGCACAAAAAACAGGCTGTTCTGCCACCCGGGGGCATTCGACAGGATTCCGAAGGCCGCGCCCGTGTTGTGCCAGCGCACCAGGTCGAAAAAAGGCAGCACGGCAATGCGGCCGAGTTCGGCAAGCCGCGCCGCAACCAGCCACTTGACCGCCTGGTCGGATGCCGCCGCCACAGCGGAAATCGCCAACAACGCGCCGAAGCGCGGCGCCCTCAGGCCCATATACGCACCTCGCCGCCGCCTTCGACATTCACCACGCAGCGGTCGCACAAACCGGCGTATTCATCATCCGCTGCGCGAACCGGCGCCCGGTGCCAGCAGCGCTCGCACTTGGGGTGCGGGCTGGGACGGCATTCAGGCGCTTGGCCAGGCGCTCCTTCCTTGAGCTCCACGGAGGCTGAAATGAACACGAAGCGCAGTTCGTCTCCAAGCTGCCGCAACGCCTTGAGCGCGGCCGCATCCGCCGGCACCATCAATTCGGCCTCTAGGGAAGAACCCACGCGGCCGGCTTGGCGCGCTTCCTCCATCACCCCCAGCACCTCGGAGCGGACCTCCCGCAGCTTGGCCCAATCCGCCCGGCATTCGGGCAGTTCCGGCAGCGGGTGCGGCGCGCACATGAACACCGATTCAGGGCGCTCGCCGGGCATCTCGCCCCACATTTCCTCGGCGGTGAAACTAAGCGCCGGCGCCAGCCAGCGCACCAGGCACTCCGCCAAATGCCACAGCGCGGTTTGAGCCGAGCGGCGGCCATGGCTGTCGGCCGGCATCGTGTAGAGGCGGTCCTTGATCACGTCCAAGTAGAAATTGCCCATATCGACCACGCAGAAGTTATGCACCTGCTGAAAAATCAGATGGAACTCGTAGCTGCGGTAGTGCTTGCGCACATCGCGGTCGATGCCGCGCGCCCGGCGCAGCGCCCACAGGTCGATATCCACCGCTTGCTCCGGTGCCACCGCGTGCCGCTCCGGGTCGAAATCATGCAGGTTTCCAAGCAAAAAGCGGGCGGTGTTCCTCAGCCGCCGGTAAGCGTCGGAAACGCGCTTTAAGATTTCCGGGGAAACGCTCATTTCGCGGCGGTAGTCGGTGGCCATGACCCACAGCCGGAACACATCCGCGCCCAGCTTTTCGACCACCTCGCTCGGATCCACCACGTTGCCCAGCGATTTGGACTGCTTGCGGCCTTGCTCGTCCACCGCGAAACCGTGCGTGAGCACCGCGCGGTACGGCGCCCGCCCGTCAATGGCCACCGAGGTCAGCAGCGACGACTGGAACCAGCCGCGGTGCTGGTCGGAGCCTTCCACGTAGAGGTCGGCAGGGCTTTCGATTTCCGGATGCTCGGCGCCCACGCAGCGGTGCGCCAGCCCTGAATCCATCCAAACGTCCATCACGTCCGTAACCTTGCGGTAGCGTGCGCCTTCATCCCCCAGCAGCTCGCCCGGATCCAGCGCAAACCACGCCTCGATGCCCTCTTTGTCCATCCGCCCGGCGAGCTCCACCATCAGCCGGGCGGAGTCCGGATGCGGCTCGCCGGTTTCCCTATCGACCAGAAGCGGCAGCGGCACGCCCCAGGCGCGGCTGCGCGAAATGCACCAGTCCGGGCGGGTCTCGACCATCGAGGCGAGGCGCTGCTCGGCCCAGCCCGGATGCCAATCGACTTCGCCGATGGCGGCGACGGCTTTGCTACGCAGCCCCTCCCGGTCAAGCCCCACGAACCACTGCGGCGTGGCGGTGAACAGCAGCGGCCGGTGGTGCCGCCAGCAGTGCGGATAGCTGTGCCGGTAGCTTTCGCGGCAAAGCAGCATGCCGCGCTCGGCCAGAAGATCGGGAATGCGCTTGTCGGCCTCTTCCACGTGCAGCCCGCCCACAAGGCCGGTGTCTTGGCGAAAGTGGCCGTCCATCCCCAGCGGGTTATCCACGGGCAGGCCCGCCTTGAGGCAAACCGCAAAGTCGTCCTGGCCGTGGGCCGGCGCCGTATGCACCGCGCCGGTTCCCGCGTCGAGCGTGACATAGCCGGCGGTAAGCACAGGCGCCGGGCGATCGTAGAGGGGGTGGCGCAGGCTTACGCCGGCAAGCTGCTCGCCCTTGAGCGCCGCCAGCTCGCGCGCGCCCACCGCGCCGTAGCGCTTGAGGGCGCTGTCGGCGAGGCCGAGCGCCAGCACCAGCCGCTCGGTTCGCCCGCCGATTTCCGCTTCCATGAGCGCGTAGTCGAAAGTGTCGCTGAGCACCACGGCGCGGTTGGCCGGCAGAGTCCACGGCGTGGTGGTCCAGATCGGGATATAAAGCGGCGCGCCGCTTTCCTCCACGCCTGGAATGCGGGCATGGAAATCAGCGGGATCATTGGCGGGGAAACGCACATCCACGGCAGTCGAGGTCTTGTCTTCGTATTCGACCTCGGCTTCCGCCAGCGCCGACCCGCAATCCAGGCACCAGTGGACCGGCTTCTGGCCGCGATAGACATGCCCGCGCGAGAAAATCTCCGCGAACGCCCGGATCTGATTGGCCTCGTAGCGGGCCGCCATAGTCAGATAAGGCCGCTCCCATTCCCCCAGCACGCCAAGCCGCCGAAAAGCCTCGCGCTGGCCTTCGACTTGGCTGGCCGCGTAGCGGCGGCAAGCCTGGCGGAAAGCCGCGCCGTCGATGGCGGCGGCCTCGTGGCCCAGTTCGCGCTCCACCCGCACTTCGATCGGCAGGCCGTGGCAATCCCAGCCCGGCACGTAAGGCGCGTCGTAACCGTCCAGGATCTTCGATTTCACAATCAGATCCTTGAGCACCTTGTTGTAGGCATGGCCGATATGGATCGACCCGTTGGCATACGGCGGGCCATCGAGCAGCGTGAACTTCCGCCGGCCGGCCATGTGCTCGCGGATGCGCCGGTAGCGGCCGCCGCTCTCCCATTCGCGCAGCATTTCCGGCTCGCGGCGCGCCAAGTTGGCGCGCATCGGAAAGGCCGTGCGCGGCAGATTCAGAGTGTGGCGGTAGTCGGTCATGTCAAGCGGCTTGGGGCAATATGCAGGCTAGGCTCCAAGGCGGAAGTGTGGCGAAGCGCTAGGCGGCGCGCAAGAGAGCACGGGCCTGATGGGCATCGCGGTCCATCTGCTCGCGCAACTCGTCTAAGTTTCTGAAATGCGCCTCGTCGCGCAGCTTCGCCACCGGTTCGATGTCGAGGAAACGCCCGTACAGGTCGCCGCTGAAATTGAAGATGTGCGCTTCCAAGATTTTATCCTTGCCGCCCACCGTGGGCCGGTAGCCGATGCTGGCCACGCCGGCCAGCGGCTCGTCCTCCACGCCATGCACGCGCACTGCGAAGATGCCGTCCAGCGGACTCACCCGGCCCTTCAGCGGAATGTTGGCGGTGGGGTAGCCGAGCTTGGCCGCGCCGATCTTGAGGCCGTGGATGACACGCCCGCCCATGCAGTAGCGGCGACCTAGAAGCCTGGCGGCCTTGGCCAGGTCGGAAGCCGCCAGCGCCTGGCGCACGCCGGTGCTCGACACGCGCTCGCCGTCCACGCTCACGGGCGGCGCCTGCTCCACGCTGAAGCCGAGCCGGCGCCCGCCGGCCGCAAGCTCGTCCATTCCGCCGCTGCGCTTGTGGCCGAAGCGGAAATCCGGCCCCTGGATCACGTGGCGCGCCTTGAGCAGTCCGGCCAGCAGATTTTGCATGAACTCATTAGGCGAGAGCGTGCGAATGGCATCGTTGAACGGCGGACAGTAGAAGGCATCCATGCCGGCGGCGTTGAGCGCGGCGCACTTCTCGCGCAGGGTCATCAGCCGGGGCGGAGGCGAGCCGCGCGCCATGAATTCCTTGGCAGGCGGCTCGAAGCTGAAAACAACCGCCGCCAGATGCCGCTCGCGGGCCGCCCTGAGGACGCGCCCGAGGAGTTCCCGATGGCCGACATGCATGCCGTCGAAGCCGCCTATGGTCACGGCGCATCCCTTGTCGATGGAGGCCGGCAAGCGGGAAATTCGGCGTAGAAGAAGCATCGCCTGCGGGATCCTAAAAACCTGTGATTGAATGAGCAATGGCTCCAGTGCAGCGATTATAGAAGTCCCGCACGGGAAACAGCCTTTCCCGCCTATTGCGCCAAGCCGCTTGTTGCCTGCCTGGTTTTCCCGCTTAGTCTGCAGCTTACGCCCGGATTGCCTGCTTTGCGCCTGATGCAAAACGCGCATGCCGCCTTCCCGCCGGTCTTTTGCCCGCTTGGCGCGCATAGACAAGGCTATGCCTTGAGCACACAGGTGAAGCCATTCCCCGCCGCCCTCTTCCGGGAGTATCGGAGGCAGGGTGAGCGCCGATGTCCCGGCGCGAACGAAGCAAGCCCCATGGACGGGTTCATGCGTCTCCTGGAAGAGGGCGGCGGGGAATGGCGAAGGACAGGCAAAATCCTGCGCGGCCCCCGCGCCCCTTGGCGCAATATCCAGGCTGGCAGCCAGAGCATGCCCCTCCGGCTCCGGGGCGGGCTAGGCAGTGTCGCGCCAGCGGTGGCCGGTCAGAAACAGGCAAAGGAAATACGCCGCCGCCGCACCGCCAGCGCAGGCCAGCAGCCACAACACCCTTGCAATCCGGGAAACCTCCGGCCAGAGCGCGGGCGCCGGCGCGAATTCAAACAGCAGCATCGCTATCACGCCCACCGCCACCGCGATCCGCAACAGAGGCTTGAGCATGGCGCCCCGCTTGGCCTCAGGGTCCTGGCGCTTGAACAGCAGCCACAGGGCCGCCGCATTGATCGTCGCGCCCAGCGCCGTGCCGCCCGCCAGCACCGCGTGCGGCGCATGCAGGCCGCCGGCCACCCAGTACCAGAGCAAAGGCAGCGTCACAAGGAACTTGCAGGCGAGCGCCATGATCGCCACCTTCACGGGGGTCTTCATGTCCTGGCGGGCGAAGAAAGACGGCGCCAGCGTCTTGATTCCAATCAGTCCGGGCAACCCCACGGCATAAGCCTTAAGGCTCACGGCCGCCATTTCGACATCCTGGAGATTGAATTTTCCGCCGAGGAACAAGGTTGCCATGATGGGCTCCGCGAGGATGAACAGACCGGCGGCGCAGGGCAGCGAAATAGCCAGGCCCGAACGAATCGCCCAGCCCGTGGACGCCAGGTACTCGTCGCGTTCCCCGGCGGCGTGCAAGCGCGACAGTCTGGGCAGCGCCACCGTGGCCAGGGCCACGCCGAACACGCCCAGCGGGAATTCCATCAGGCGCTGGGAAAAGTTGAGCCAACTGATGCTCCCGGACATGAGAAAGCTGGCGAGTATCGTGTCCAGCACCACGCCCACCTGAGCCGCCGACGAACCGATGACGACCGGCGCCATCAAGGTCAGGATTCGCCGCACTTTCGAGTCGCGCCAACCCCACTGGAGCCGGAACGAGCCACAGGTGGAGCGGGCGAAGAACAGCAGGAACACCATCTGCGCCAGCCCCGCAGCGAAAACGCCCCAGCCGAGCACCGCGCCCTGCGTTTGCGGCTGCATTGCGTAAAGGCTGGCCGCCGCAATCAGACTGATATTCATCAAAACGGGAGTGAAGGCCGCGGCGGCGAACTTGCGGTGGGCGTTCAGCGCCGCGGCCAGCATCGCTGCAATCGAGATGAAGAACAGATACGGAAAGGTGCGGCGCAGCATCGCAACCGCCTGTTCGTACGACTCGCCGCCCTGCAACGCGAATCCAGGAGCGCAAAGCCACACGAAGATCGGCGCGAATATCACTCCTGCCAGCGACACCAGCGCCACCACCGCGCCCAGCGTGCCCATGACGCGGCCCAGCAGGTGGCGCAGCTCTTCCCTGCCGTCTCCCGCCTCCATGCGCTCCGAATAAACCGGCACGAAGCTCTGCGACAACGCCCCTTCAGCAAAGAAGTGCCGGAATAAGCTAGGGATCCGGAAGGCGACGATGAACGCGTCCATAACCACGCCGGCGCCAACGAACCATGCGAACGCGATCTCGCGCGCCAGCCCCAGCACGCGGGAAATCGTGGTGAGCCCCGCCACCAGCGACCAGGAGCCCAGCAATCCCCGCTTTGTCGGCGCCTCGTTCATCGCAGCGGGCAGTTTAAACGGGGGAGCGCGGCGCGCGGGGGTTCGATGGCCGCTATGCTCGCGGAGCATGGCCGTTCAAGCCAAGACGCTCCCGCAAAAAAGAGAAAGTGCGGATCCGGTCGTTCTGGTATTCGGACTACTGGGGCTTTCCAAAGCTCATCACCATCATCACCACGCTGGACAAACACGGCCGCGTGAACGCCGGGGCCCTCTCGCACATCATGCAGTACGACGTGATGCACAAGAAACCGCGCCAATGCGGACACGCCGGCTTAGGTTCGACCGCAACGGCTCGGCCCGCGCCGGCAAGATCATCGTGCTTGCCAACGGGTGGAGCAGCGCTTCGGGTCCGCCTCTTTGAGCGCGTTGATGATCCGGCGCTTCGATCAGGGCAGAAGGATCGTCGAGCCCGTGGTGCGCCGGGCGGCGGTATCCTCGTGCGCGCGGGCCGCATCGCGCAAGGCGTAGCGCTGCCCGATCGTGATCGACAAGGCGCCTGAGGCCACTCGCTCGAAGAGCGTGGCGGCGGCGGCGCGCAAGTCCTCCTGCGTGGTCACGAAATCGAACAGCACCGGCCGGGTCAGCTTGAGCGAGCCGCGGCGCGCCAGCTCCATGGGCGCGAACGGCTCCACCACGCCCGTTGCATTGCCGAAGGTCACCATGGTGCCGTGGCGACGCAGGCAATCGAGCGACTGATGGAAGGAATCCTTGCCCAGCGAATCATAGACCGCGGCCACTCCGCCTCCGCTCAGTTCCCGAACCCGTTTCACGAAATCGGGATCGTCGCCCAGCACCACATCGGCGCAGCCGGCCTTTCGAGCCGCATCGACCTTGGCGCTGCTGCCCACCACGCCGATCACATGCGCGCCGAGCGCCGCCGCCCACTGCGCCGCAATCTGCCCCACGCCGCCCGCGGCAGCGTACAGGAGAACCGGGTCGCCCGCCTTGACGGGATAGCTGTGGTGCAGCAGGTACCAGCTGGTCAGGCCCTTGAGCATCATCGAGGCCGCCTGCTCGTAGCCCACTTCCCGGGGCAGCGGAACCAAGCGGTCGGCCGGGTATATCCGCTCCTCGGCGTAGGCGCCAACCGGGGGCGTGCAATAGGCGACGCGGTCGCCGGCGCTGATCCCTTCCACGCCCTCGCCCACCGCAAGCACATCGCCAGCGCCCTCCGAACCCAGGCCGCTGGGGTATTCAAGAGGATAGACCCCGGTGCGGAAATAGATGTCGATGAAATTAAAACCGAGCGCCCGGTTGCGAAGAAGCACCTGTCCGGGCCCTGGAGCGCCCGTCTCAACGGCGCGCCACTCCATCACTTCCGGGCCGCCCGCCCGGTCCACCTGAATTGCATACGGCATCCGGAAATTCTATTCGCCGAGCCCGGCGCCTGCACGATCAAGCCCTTGGCGCAGCAGGGGCTTGAGTGGAAGTTGACCGCCTCCTTCTGATAATGCTATAAGAGCGATTGCAAGGACGGGGCGGGCTGCGCCAGTCCATGGAATGTGTAAAGGAGTACAAAAATGAATCAGCCAGCATACGATGTGCTTTCAGAGAAGAGGCGGCTGGAATCGGCGGGCGTTCCCGCCGAGCAGGCGGAAGCGATATTGGAAAGCGTAACCCGCGCAACGACGGTCAATGAAAAGTGGGAGCGGAAGCTGGACCACGTTCAAGGCAGTGTGACCAGAGTCGAGGCCGATTTGAGCGCCCTCAAGGCCGATGTGGGCATCCTCAAAGCCCAAGTGAGCGCCCTCCAAACCGATGTGGCAAGCATCAAGACTGAAATGGCCACCCAAATGGCCACTAAAAAGGATGTCGAGGCAGCCTTTGCTGTCTTGCGGGCCGATATTTACCGGGCGCTATGGGTTCAAGGCCTGTCGCTGGGCACCCTGATACTGGGGCTGGCCGTGCTCGTAGCTACGGTCGCGGTATTCTGACCCCGCACGCCCCTACTCCCACGGCGATGCACGGGCGCGCAGCCCGATAAACCCGCACAAACCATCCGCCAACAGGCTCACAGGCGCGGGCGCTTCGGCTACAATGCGCGCCCATGGCTAATTCACCCCAAGCCGCAAAGCGCGCCCGCCAAGCCGTTGGCCGCCGCGCGCGCAACATGTCGGCGCGCTCAAAGCTTCGCTCCGCCATCGGCAAGGCAGTTCAAGCGATCGATTCCGGCAATGCGGAAGAAGCCGCGGTCGCCTACCGCGAAGCCACGCCCGTCATCGACTCCATGGCCGGCAAAGGCATCATCCGCCCCAACAAAGCCGCCCGCCACAAAACCCGCCTAAACAAACGCCTCAAATCCCTCTCCGCCAACTAAGCTCTGCCGTGCTGGGCGTGGCTTCCTAATCGCGCCGCATCCTTTCCCCTCAGTAGGCGCCCATGAAAGAAATTTACGCTTGGGTTCCTTGGTTCACGGAACTGGCGCAAAAAATCGCCGATGGCGGACCGACTCTCCTAGTTGATCGCGCAAAGAAAATTCGCTGGGGCACAGACGAAGAGACGGCTCCGCTACTACGTTATAGGGATGACAACATCGATCCTTTCTCGTTCTTGTCTTTCCTCTCCAGCAAGAACCCTAGTAATAACATTTTCCCCCCAGTGTTCTCCGAGGTAAGGAAGGCGTTCGAATTGAAGGCGCGGGACTGGAGCCACCGTCAGTATTTTCCAACTGCGGTTCCGTTCATTGCACTGTTTCACCAAAAAGGAACAGGCAATCCCGATACACTTTGGAAGCTGTTCGGTGACGCTGTGCGCGGTCGGAGCAGCGTTCAGGGAGAAGATTTCGAAGCGGCCTTGCAAATTCCGGGCGTAGCGCTCGCGAAGTTAACGCAGACGCTGTTTCTCATCAATCCGGATAAATTCCTCCCTTGGGACGAATCGCAAAAGAACTTGGGCATTCACCAATTGCCCAAGCAACCCACTTGGGATCAATACAAGCAAGGGATTGACAATGTGCGGATGGCGTTTCCAAAGTGCGATAACAAAGAAATCAACATTTTTTCGTATCTCCAATACAAAGAGCAGTTGGTCGGCAAATCCAGCAAGTGGTTTCATATTGCTTCGAAACCTGAAGATGATGGATCGGACCGCTGGGCGGATGATTTCGAGCCCAACAATTGGGTTTACACGCTACGCCCCAGCGCACGGCTGGATGATGCGCCGCCAAGTTCAGCCACAGCACACGAATCGCCCTACCCGCTGGAAGAACCGAAGCGCGGCGATATTGTGTTGGTGAGAAAAGGCGAAAGCACAAAGCAAGTACATGCGCTCGGCGTCGTGTACGAGAATGATTACGCAAAGGCGCGGTCGAGGGATAGCCGAATTCATGTGCTATGGATCAACAAGTCAAGTGGCCAAACATGGACAGAACCCGGCACGGCCCAGTTCTCTGGATTCGGATTCGGTCGCTTTGGACGCTGGACAGATGTGGCGCTGAGTCGTATTGACGAATACGCTCCTACGCTCAAGTTGCTAGATCGCCTTGAGGTGATCGACATGGAAAAAGACAACAGAGAAAACAGCCCTAATGACTCGGGCGTAACTCATGCGAAGAACCAGATTCTCTTTGGGCCGCCGGGAACGGGAAAGACTTGGAAAGCTACGCGGCTGGCGCTAGCGATCTTGCGCGGCGTGGAGGTAGCGGAAGTCGAGGCAGAAGAAGGTGCCCGGAAAGAAGCGGAGGGTCAGCGCTTCGGTCCTGATAATCCTGACGGGCGCATCGGCATGGTCACGTTCCATCAGAATTATTCCTACGAGGACTTCGTTGAGGGCATCCGGCCAAAGCTGGAGGGCAAAGGCATAGCCTACGAATTAAGCCAAGGGATATTCCGCCGCATGGCGGAGACGGCTGCCAACAACCCCGATAGCCGCTACGTTCTCATTATCGACGAGATCAACCGGGGGAACATCGCCAAAATTCTCGGCGAGCTCATTACCCTGATCGAAGCCTCGCGGCGGGCAGGCGAGGACGAGGCAACTTCCGTTTCGCTGCCCTACTCCGGCGAAACTTTTTCGGTGCCCGGCAATCTCTACATCATCGGCACGATGAACACGGCGGACCGCTCAATTCAACTTCTGGACACGGCGCTCCGGCGACGGTTCCGGTTTGAAGAGCTGATGCCGAATCCGGATCACGAACGGGTCCGTGATGACGTGGAGGGGGTTGACTGCCGGAAACTGATGCGCGTGATGAATGATCGCATCACGGCCCTTCTCGATCGGGAACACCAGATTGGCCATACCAACTTCTTCGGCATCGAAACCTTGGACGAACTTGCGGACAGGTTCCAGTACAAGATTTTTCCGCTGCTTCAGGAGTATTTTTTCGACGACTGGGGGAAAATCCGCCGCGTTTTGAATAACAATGCGTTCGTCAGCCAAAGCAAAGCGAGCGACTTGCCCGGCGGCGAGGGGGACTACGAGGAGGACAGCACCATTTATGAGCGGCTCTCCACTACCGATCATAGATGGAAAGAGCCAGAGCAATACCAGAAAATCTACGCCAGCAACAATCAACAGAGCGGGTCGCCCCCTGCTTCTGACTCCTAACGCTCTTAATGCGCCCGCCGTACACCATAAGAGAATATGACCCGTTCCGGGATGCCAAGAACCAGGCTGGCGAGAAGCTAACCCCGCAAGACCTCAAATCACTCGACGACATCCGGAAAAAGTCCGCAGCGCCGAACAAGGACGGCACCGCAAGCCCCGTTTTCTCGCGCCGTCGCGATGGCGCGCTAACCGCAAGCAACTACGTTGGCGTGCTCGCCACGCCGCGCGAGACGGTGATCGAAATCCTGCCCAAAATCGACTTCGGCGATCAGGACGATGCGGGCCACCAGGAAACAAAAAAGTACTTCCTGAAAATGCTGCGGAGCTACCGGGGCCTGCGGCACGCGGCGCAACTGCCGGAAAGCCGCATTGGGGAAATGAGGCGGTTTCCCATGCTGGAGGTCTTCATTCGCCAGTTTCTGGAAAATCTGCAAGTGCTGGCGCGCGGCGGACTCGCCCGACGCTATGTGTCGGTGGAAGAGAACCTGCCCCATTTGCGCGGGCGCATCCTGTTCCGCGATCACATCCGCCGCAACCTGACCAATCAGGCGCGGTTCTTTGTGGCCCACGACGAACTCAGCGCCAATCGTCCGGCCAACCGGCTGATCCATAAGGCGCTGGCCATGCTGAGGCCGCAGGTTCAAAGCGGCGAAAACCGGCAGTTGCTGCGCGAGCTATCCGCCGCGTTCGCCGATGTGCCGAAAACGGCCAATCCGCATGCCGACTGGCGAAAGCATCGCGTCGATCGCTCCATGCGCCACTACGGCCCGGTGATGCAGTGGGTAGGATTGTTCCTGTTTCGCCATGGGCTGACCACATTCGCCGGGCGCCACGCGAACCTCTCGCTTCTTTTCCCCATGCAAGAAATCTTCGAGGACTTCGTCACGCACAGCTTCCGCCGCTACCAGAACCAGTACGCCGTCGCGGCCCAAGGTCCCCAAAAATATCTGGCCACGTTCAAGGGCTGGGACGCATTCAAGATGAAGCCGGACATCTCGCTGCGGCGCGGAAACCAGGTCGCTTTCATACTGGATGCCAAGTGGAAGCGAATCAACGGTCGCGCCACTGACCGAAAGCACAATATCGACCAAGCCGACATGTACCAGCTCTACGCCTACGGCAAGCGTTATAGATGCAAAACAGTAGCGCTCATTTATCCAAAAAACGAGAGCTTCAAAGACCCCTTGCAGTACAACTTTCTTGATGACAATGACTCAAAGGACTTAAAGCTTTTATGTTTGCCTTTCGATGTCACAGATGCCCAACAAAGCGTCGAAAAGGCCATGAAGGAGCTAATCGACTAGCCTATGCCAAGCCAACAGTCTTATTCGCCCTGTTCGGAGTTTGATTTATATGGAAATTAGGAAGTTTATCTTGAAATTATAAACTCGCTAATTTCACTCAAATTGACGCTCTTTCTCCAGTGCTTCCAGTCTTTGCACGGATGCGGTCGCAAGTTCCCGGGCGCCCGCGCCGGTCAATGCCGAAATCGTGAACACGGGCGCGGACCAGGCCAGTTCCTGGATCAAGCTCTTCCTGATCCGCGCAGCCTCTTGCGCAGGCAGAAGATCGGCTTTGTTCAGCACCAGCCAGCGCTCCAGGCCCGCAAGCCGGTCGTCGAATGCAGCCAGCTCGGCGGCGATGGTGGTTACGGCTTCGGCCAGCGCCTCGGCGGATGCAGGACCGCCTTCGGGATCGGATAGGTCAACCAGATGCAGCAGCAGCCGGGTGCGCCGCAAATGCCGCAGGAAACGCGCGCCGAGGCCCACGCCGGCGGCGGCCCCGGGCAGCAAGCCCGGAATATCGGCCATCACGAAGCTCTGCATGGGCCCCACGGCCACCACGCCCAATTGCGGATGCAGCGTGGTGAAAGGGTAGTCGGCAACCTTGGGACGGGCATCGGAGACCACCCTCAGCAAAGTTGATTTGCCGGCGTTGGGCAATCCCAAAAGCCCCACATCGGCGAGCAGCGTCAGCTCCAGCGCCAGCCGGCGCGCCTCCCCCGGCGCGCCCGGCGTGTGCCGGCGCGGGGCGCGGTTGACGCTGGACTTGAACCAGGCGTTGCCGCGCCCTCCCCGGCCGCCTCGAGCGACCAGCAACGCAGGCCGGTCGGCGCTCAGTTCGCCGAGAACCTCGCGGGTGTCCGCTTCCGTGACCCGGGTGCCGGCGGGCACCGGAATCTCAAGGCTGGCGCCTGCCGCGCCGCTGCGCTCGCGCCCTGCCCCGCCCTTGCCGTTCCCGGCTTGGAAGACCTTGCGGGCGCGAAAGTCCGCCAGCGTATTGATGCCGGGTGCCAGCACCAGCGTGACATCGCCGCCGTCGCCGCCGTCGCCGCCGTCGGGGCCGCCGCGCGGAATGTATTTCTCGCGCCGGAAGCTCACGCAGCCGTCGCCGCCATCGCCGGCGCGCACGCGAATCAACGCTTCGTCGGAGAACCGCATTGCTGGCCGCTCATGCCCATGGGCCGCGAAATTACCACGAGCGCGGCTCCGGTCGGGTCAATCGGGCCTGCGGCCCCGGCGCGCCGTTTCCCGTGGCGAGGTCGCGGCGCCCTGACGGGAGGGGAATCGCAGCGCTTTCGGCGAGAGCGGTAAGCCTTCGTTCCCTGCGTGGCTTAAGGGCGCGAAACGACCGGGGCTTAGGAAGGAACGACCGAAACGAAGCGGCGGTTGGCCGGCCCCTTGCGTTCGTACTTCACCATGCCGTCGGAGATGGCGAACAAAGTGTGGTCGCGGCCCAGCCCAACGTTGTCGCCGGCATGAAAGGGGGTGCCGCGCTGGCGGACCAGGATATTGCCGGCCCGCACCTGCTCGCCCCCATATTTCTTGATTCCGAGCCGCTTGGATTCGGAATCGCGCCCGTTGCGGGAACTGCCCGCGGCTTTTTTATGCGCCATAAATTCAATTCTCCTCGCCTGACTTCTTGGACGCGGCCTTCTTCACGGGAGCTTTGGCCGCGGCCTTCTTGGCCGGAGCCTTCGCTGCCGCCGTTTTCTTCGCAGGTGCTTTGGCCGACGCCGTTTTCTTCGCAGGGGTCTTCACCGCCGCTGCTTTCTCCGCAGGCGCTTTAGCCGCCGCCTTCTTCGCCGGGGTTTTGCTGGCTGCGGCCTTTTTCGCCTCGCCCTTCCCGACCGGCGCCGTCTCCGCCCCGGCCTTCCCGGACGGTTCGATGCCGCCGATCTCCAGCGTGGTGAATGATTGGCGGTGCCCCAGCGTGCGGCGATAGTCCTTGCGCCGCTTGAACTTGATCACTTCGATCTTCTTCGCCCTTCCATGGTCGAAAACGGTTGCCCGCACCTGCCCGACCGGCGCCGCAGCGGTTCCGATGCGGGTTTCACTGCCTTCATCGCCGCCGATCAGCATGGCGTCGAACCGCAGCTCGTCGCCCACCTCCGCGATCAGGCGCTCCACGCGCAAACGCTGCCCCTTGATCACGCGATACTGCTTACCGCCGGTGCTGATCACCGCAAACATCTGGATTCTCCGCGACCCTTATGGCCGGGCCGCGATTATATCCGCAACGCGTTCAATGCGTCCGCTGGCCAGCGGTCCGCGCGTGCGCCGGCACGCACCGGGACCTCTACCAGGTCACGTTCGCCGAGGACAGCGGTCCGCGCGCTGGCCGGCGCGCAACACGGGGCCGGCGCTAATGCCAGCCCTCAAGCGATGCTTCCCACCCGGGCTCAGGCGGATTGCGAGGGCTTCGATGCAGGGGGTTGCGGTAATTTGAGCTCGCGCCTTGGATGGACATGACGCGCTCGCGAATCCGCCAGCCGGCGGCGGTGCGCACGAATTGATCAACGTAGCGGCCGTAGATGACGGTATCTTCGCCTTCGGTTGGGCTCTGCCATGCGATGAAATAGCTCTCCACTTCCGCGGCGCTTTGGTCGATGGCGCGCACGTGGATGTTCGAGGTGTGATGCGAAGTGGCCCGAAACCGCCACATCCGGCGAAGGCTTGAACGCAGCCGGGTGCGCCCCCGCACGATGTAAGGCTCCTTCTCGCCGTAAGTGACCCGGCAATCCTCGGTGAAGACTTCGCCCAGGCAATCCAGCTCCATGCGGTCGAGAATCGCGCAATAGCGATGAATCAGGGCGGATATCGCCGAGCTGTCCTCAAAGGTGAGCTGCGCCATGCCCGGTCCCGCTTCGCTTGCGCGCTACTGGGCCGGGCCGGCGGTCAGGCCAACGGCTTCGGCGGCGAAGGCGAACTGGTTGGCGGTGTCTTCGATGCGCATCCAGATGGGCGTGCCGGCGCCGTGGCCCGCGCGCGTTTCTATGCGGATCAGCACGGGATTGGCGCAATCCTGGGCATGCTGGAGCGCGGCCGCGAACTTGTAGCTGTGCCAGGGCGCCACGCGGTCGTCATGGTCTCCGGTGGTGACCAGAGTGGGCGGATAGCAGACCCCTTCGGCCGCGCGGTGCACGGGCGAATAAGCGTGCTGGGCGTGAAAATCCGCCTCGTTCTCCGATAAGCCGTAGTCGTCGGCCCAGGCCCGCGCGTTGGCGCTGGCTGTGTGGTAGCGCAGCATGTCGAGCACTCCAACGCCGGGCAACGCCGCACCGAACAGGTCCGGGCGCTGCGTCATCACCGCGCCCACCAGCAGGCCGCCGTTGCTGCGTCCCTGTATGACCAGCCGGCCGGGCATGGTGTAGCCCTGATCGACGAGCCACTCGGCGGCGGCGACAAAGTCGTCGAACACGTTCTGCTTGCGCCCGCGGGTGCCCGCCAGGTGCCACTCGCGGCCATATTCGCCGCCGCCGCGAAGATTCGGAATCGCCACCATCCCGCCCATCTCCAGCCACACCAGCCAAGCGCTGTTGTAGCTCGGCCGCAGCGATATATTGAATCCGCCGTAGCCGTAGAGCAGCGTGGGCTGATCGCCGGTCGCCTCCAAGTCCTTGCGGCGCACCAGGAACATGGGAATGCGGGTTCCGTCGCGGCTGGCGTAGAACACCTGCCGGGTCAGAAACTGCGAGCCGTCGATCACCGTGTCGGTGCGGTGATGCAGGCGGCTCTCGCCGCTGCTTGCGTCGTACCGGTACACGGCGCCGGGATCGGTAAAGCCGGAAAACGTGTAGAAGGTTTCCGGGTCGTCCCAACGGCCCGAAAAGCCTCTCACCGAACCAATGCCGGGCAGCTCGAGGTCCTCCACAAGCGAACCGTCGCGCTCGTGGACCCGGACCAGCGGCTGCACATCCTTCAGATATGAGGCGATGAAGCGCCCGCCCACCGCGCTCACGTCCGCCAGCACGTTCTCGGCCTGCGGCACAATCTCCGTCCATTCCCCCGGCCGGTCGATGTCCAGCGCGATGACCTTGCGGCGCGGCGCATCCTTGTTGGTCGCAAAATAGAAGGTGTCGCCCTCGTTGGCGAGATAGCGGTAAATCGCGTCCCAGTCATTGAGCAGCGGCCGGATATCCGAATCCGCTTCGTTCATGCGCCGAAAGTGGATCGCGTTGGCGAGGTAGCCCTCCTGCAGCGCCACCACAAGGAATTGACCATCCTCCGTAACGGACGCATAGGCGTTCCGTCCCTCGTCCGGAGGCATCCGCAGAACCGGGCGGTCCTCGGACTGATCCGTTCCCAGCGCATGAAAATACACCGATACGGCCTTCTGGCCGTCGCCGCGGCCCTGGCCATCCAGCGGGTAGCGGCTGTAGTAGAAGCCGGATTCGTCCGCAGCCCAGGAAATGCCGGTGAACTTGGTGAACGTAATGCGGTCCGGAAGATCCGCGCCATCCGCCACTTCGCGCACGCGCCAGTCGCGCCAGTCCGAACCGCCGTCGGACTGCGCGTAGGCAATGTAGCGCCCCCCCGGGCTTGCCGCATGACCCGCCAAACTCACCGTGCCGTCTTCCGTCCATGTGTTGGGATCGATCAGCACCCGCGGCTCGCCGTCAATTCCCGCCCGCACGTAAAGCACGTTGTGGTCCTGCAAGCCATCGTTGCGAAACTCGAAGTACCACGGCCCGTGACGCCATGGCGCAAAGCGGCGGGAATAGTTGCGGACTTCGGTCATCCGCGCCCGCAGCGCTTCTTTGAGCGGCAGGTCCGCAAGGAAGGGCTGCGCGAGCGCATTCTGTGAAGCGACCCACTCGACCGTCTCCTTCGAATCCAGATCTTCCATCCAGCGGTACGGGTCGGCCACCTCCACGCCGAAATAATCGTCGCTCTGATCCGAGCGCCGGGAATCGGGATACTCAAGTCCCTGGTCCGCGCCGGGAGCGCATCCGCC
The DNA here is from genome assembly GCA_028285945.1 of Candidatus Foliamicus numerosus. Taxonomy (GTDB): domain Bacteria; phylum Pseudomonadota; class Gammaproteobacteria; order Steroidobacterales; family Foliamicaceae; genus Foliamicus; species Foliamicus numerosus. The sequence goes on from JAPYNE010000026.1 coordinate 27,250, forward strand.
CGCCAGAACCGCCACGGAAAGAAGGATTGCTGCTCTGCGCATAGTTGTACTCAAATCTCGCGTAGCTGTGCATTCTAGCCCGCCTGTTGCCTGGCGAGTTGATATGATTGTCAAGGTGACCGGCGCGGATGTATTCAAGCAGGCGATCCGGCTTGTGGGCAAGGATTGGAACCTGCTGAACCGGCTCATCTACGAAAACCTGCGCAGCGATGTTCCGCTGGTCGGGCGGGTGGCGCAATATCTTCTCAGTTCCGGCGGCAAGCGCATCCGGCCCATGCTGCTGATGCTCGCGGCCCGCGCCTTGGGTTGCCCGCCCGGCGGCCCGCAGGTGCGCGCGGGCGTGATCGTGGAATACATCCACTCGGCAACGCTGCTTCACGACGACGTGGTGGATGAGGCGGAATTGCGCCGGGGGCGGACCGCCGCCAACGTGCTCCACGGCCCGGCGGCGAGTGTGCTGGTGGGCGATTTCCTCTATTCCCGCGCCTTTGAACTGATCGTGAAAACGCTCAAGAAGCATCGGGCCGTGGAGGCGCTGGCGGCCACCACCAACCGGATTGCCGAAGGTGAGGTTCTGCAGCTGATGAACCTCAAGCAGGTTGCCGTAACCGAGGACCAGTACTTGGAAGTGATTCGCCGCAAGACCGCGTCGCTCTTCGAGGCCTGCGCGCAAATTGGCGCCATTCTCGCCGATGCGGATCCCGGCCTTGAGGAAACGGCGGCCACTTACGGGCTTGAGCTCGGCATGGCCTACCAGATCACGGATGACGTGCTGGACTACTCAGGCGGAACAAGCGCCTTCGGCAAGAGCGTGGGCGCCGACCTCAAGGAAGGCAAAACCACGCTCCCGATGATTTACGCGATGCATGTCGGCTCGCCCTCCCAGCAGGCAGCCCTGCGCAACGCCCTGCGCACAGGCGGACTGGACAACCTGCCGGAGGTGATGGAAGCGATTGAATCCACCGGGGCGCTACAATATGCTGCCAAGCGCGCCGGAGAAGCCGCCGGACGCGCTGTGGACGCATTGGCCGGCCTGCCCGACTCAAAGTTTCGCGACGTGCTGGAATCATTGGCCCGTTTCTCGGCGCAGCGCGCCTTTTAGCGTCCGGGCGGCCTTTCGCCCAACGGTCGGGGTGTAGCTCAGCCTGGTAGAGCACTGTCTTCGGGTGGCAGGAGTCGCTGGTTCAAATCCAGTCACCCCGACCATTAGCGCTGCGGCACGCTTTCTAAAATTCGATGTAAAAAACATTGACAAGCCCATGAAATAATGTATATTTGCCAAACCAACAATTGCCATCTTGGGGGCTACCATGATTCGCAAATCGATTGTTGGCCTGACACTCTTGCTGATCGTCGGCCCGCTGCTTGCCGACAAGGCGCTGGACGACAGGATGATGCACTCCGCATCGATCCTCCAGGAGATACGCGGCTCGCTTGACGAGGAAGCGCCCGGCATGCTCAACGATGCCTATGCGGTGGCGATATTCCCGGAGTTCGTCAAAGTGGGGCTGTTGGGTGCCGTAAAGCACGGGCGCGGCGTTCTGGCGACGCGGCTGGATAACGGAGACTGGAGCAAACCCGCCTTCGTGCGGCTCACCAGCGGCGGCCTGGGGTTGCAGTTTGGCGTTTCGATGTCGCAACTGCTCATCGTCTTCAAGGACCCCAAGGCGGTTGATGCAATATCCGGAGGGCAGTTCACGATCGGCGCCCATGCCGGATATGCGGCAGGCGAGCTAGGCGGCGCGGCCGGCGCAGGCACCGACAACAAGTTCCAGAACCAGATCGTGGCGATGGCGCGTTCCAAGGGCCTGTTTGCCGGCGTTGGGCTGGAAGGAGGCGTTCTGCGCATCGAACGGGACTCCAATGTGGAGTTCTACAACAACGCAATCGGATTGGACGGACGCAGGCTTTTAGAGGACACCGAAGTGGAGATGCCTGCCGTTGCGCAGCACTTCCGGATTGTGCTCCAGGAATCCGTGCCTCCCCTGTCCGAGGAAGAAGAGTCGGTCTCCGCCGATAGTTACAGCGCAGGAGCCTCCGTGCAGCCCAATGCGGCCAACGGCGGCGCAATGGCTTCCACAGGCACACTCAACGAACAGCCCAATGCGGCCAGCGGCGGCGCAGCGGCTCCCACAGGCACGCTCAACGGACAGCCCATTGCGGCCAGCGGCGGCGCAGCGGCTCCCACAGGCACGCTCAACGGGCAGCCCATTGCGAGCGCCAGTCCCGCGCCGAAGCAGCGCGAAGTGGCCGAAGGCATGTGGATCACACCGGAAAATCAAGCGTCACCGGAAAAGCAGGCATCACCGCCCGGCAATTCCGGCGGCAGCAAAAGCACTTACTCATCCGGCGACTCCGGCTTGGCAGGCAAGCTAGCGGGCAAGGCCAGCAGCGCACTGTGGAATGGCGCCGTGGAATTGGCCGGCAATGCGCTGCGCGACAACCGCGATGTGCGAAACGCAAAGTTGGCCGCAAAAGCAGGCAGCAAGCTGGCGGAGACCGCCCTCCGTTCCGGTTCGCCGAGCGCCAAGCCGGCGGCGCGCGGCAGCGCGGCGCCCAAAGCATCCCCAGCCAACAGCGCTGGCCAATGGATTAACGTTGACCAAGCGCCGCAACAGCTTTCGTCAAAACTTCCGCAGCAGGCGGCCCAACCTGTAATGAGGGCGCCCAGGGGGCTTGCAGGCCCGCCTCGCAATATCATCAGGCCAAGGAGCTTGATCACCGGCCCCCCCTCTCCTTCGGAATGGCCGGAAGAGTGGCTTCAGAGGCAAGCGGCTAACGAGGCCTGCGTGCAAGGCTCCTGATCTCGCGCAGGGATGGCGCGGAGCGCCCCCGCAACAGCCAAATACAGGCGGTGCAATCCGCCGCTCCCTCTGCCTCCGACCTGATGCGGAGCGGCTTCCCCCGCCCTTTCCCCGCCCCTTTCCCGCAGGAGACGCATGAACCCATCCATGGGGCTTGGCGGCGACATCCTTGTCGCCGACACTCCTGCGGGAAAGGGGCGGGGAAAGGGCTCATGCCGGCGTGGCGGGGCTGTGCTATTCTTGCGGCGGTTTCAAGCAAGCGTAGTTTTAGAACGGCTTGAATTTAGGAAGATGGGTTTCAGGTAAAAGCGCAAATCACCGAACGTTGCAGAGGTTGCTTTCCATGCAGTTCTCCAATTTTGTCCGCTCCTTCAACGCCCACTGCGGTGCGAAAGAGTTGATGGAAGACATGTCGTGCAATCCGCCCGGCATCGACACCGTGTATCGCTTAGGCGGCGGCGCTCCTGCGATCATCCCCGAAGTGGCCGAGCGGTTCCGCGCCGAGCTGGCAAAAATCGCATCCGATGCTGGCCGTTTCGACCAGATGGCTTCGATCTACTCCGAGCCGCTCGGCGATGTGCCGTTCCGCGAAGCCTTGGCCGATCTTTTGCGCGACGAGTACGGCTGGCCGCTCACCGCGAAGAACATTGCGCTCACGCCTGGCAGCCAGCTTGGCTTTTACTTCTTGTTCAACCTGTTCGGCGGCATTGGGCCCGATGGCAAGCGGCGGCGCATCATCATTCCGCTGTGTCCCGAGTACATCGGCTACAAGGGCCTCCTCGCCAATGAGGAGGATGTCGCGTCAAGGCGCTCGATCATCCGCAAGCTTCCCGACCGGCAGTTCAAGTACGGCCTGAGAATGGACGGCCTGGAAGATGTGGAGGACATGGGCGCGATCGTTGTGTCGCGGCCCACCAACCCCACCGGCAACGTGATCAGCGAGGGAGAGCTGGCGCAGCTCGACGAGGTCGCCAGGGTGAGAAAGGTGCCGCTCATCGTGGATAACGCCTATGGCCTTCCCTTTCCCGGCATGATCTACGTGGATGCCTCGCCGCAGTGGAATGAAAACACGATCCTCAGCATGAGCCTTTCCAAGATCGGCCTTCCCGCGCTGCGCACGGGAATCGTCGTGGCGAACGAGGAAGTCACGGAAATCCTCGGCCGAATCAACGCGCTCACCCAGCTCGCGGTTGGCGCGGCCGGAGCGGCGCTGCTGGCGCCCCTGCTGGAGAACCGGGAATTGCTGCGAATTGCGCGTGAGATGATCAAGCCGTTCTACCAGCGCAAGGTTTCCGAAGCCATCGGCTTTTGCCATGAAGCCCTTGCGGCCTGCGAGTACTACATCCACAAGCCGGAGGGGTCGATGTTTCTCTGGCTGTGGTTTCCGGGGCTGAACGATAACCGGGCGCTGTACCGCCGGCTAAAGGCGCGCGGCGTCATGATCCTTTCCGGCGACCAGTTCTTTCCGGGGCTGCGCGAGCCTTGGAGCCACTCGCGGGAGTGCATCAGAATCAACGTGTGCGGAGACGCCGACATAGTTTTCGGCGGGCTGAGAATCATCGGCGAGGAGGCGGCGCGGCTGCAGGCGCGCGCCGCCTGAGCGCGTGGAAGGCATGCAGCCCCTGATGCTGGTCTTCCCGGGCCAAGGCGCCCAGTACGCCGGGATGGGGAGCGATCTCTACCAGTCCTTCGCCGCGGCGCGAGGCGTGTATGACCAGGCCTGCGAGGCGCTCGGCTACGACATGCGGGAACTGAGCTTTAAGGACCCGAACCGACAGATCGGGCTGACGCGCTACACCCAGCCTGCACTCCTCACCCACTCGATTGCCTGTTTGAGGGTGGCCGAGTCGCTGTCGGGCAGCCGCATCGCACCGCAAGCCGCCGCCGGCCACAGCCTCGGCGAATACAGCGCGCTGGTGGCCGCCGGTGCCCTGCGCTTCGAGGATGCCCTGCGCCTGGTGAGCGAGCGCGGACGGCTGATGGGCACGCATGGCGAGGGCGGAATGCTGGCGCTGGCCATGGGCCCCGAGGACGCGCTTGCGCTGGCCGACCGGCACTGCTGCCAGATTGCCGGACTGAACCTTCCGGGCCAGACCGTGGTGGGCGGCACACATGCGGACCTGGAACGGCTGGCAGCCGATCTGGCCGCCAACCACCCGCGCAAACGCGGCACGCCTTTGGCGACCGAAGGGGCGTTCCATACTTATCTAATGGTGACGGCCGCGCGCGCGTTTCGCGAAGTGCTCAACGCCACGGAGTTCTCCGCGCCCCGCTACCCGGTTCTCTCGAACTACACCGCCCGGCCTCACGACCCGGCGCCTGACGCCATGCGGACCCGGCTGTTCTTTCAGCTCATCAACCCGGTCAACTGGGTGGGATGCATGCAATGGGCGGTGGACCAGAAGGCGGGCTCATTCCTGGAGCTCGGCGGAGGCATCGGCCGCGGCGAGGCGCCGGCCGAGAAACGCCCCAACCTCCAAGGCATTCTCAGAAAATACTGCCGCGGCTGCGGGCACGAGGCCGAAATCCAAGCCGTCATCAACACGCCGACCGCCGAAGCGTTCGCCGAAGATCAAGGGGCTGTTAGCCGCTAGCCCGGATATTGCACCAAGGGGCGGGCTAGGCCCTGAAGTCGCGCCAGACCGCCACGACGCCGCTCAGCCAGGCCAGCGCCAGCGTCATGCCCCCGTACGGCGTGACCGCCGCGAGGTCGGGCCCTCCGAGCGTCTTGAGATAAATCGTGCCGGAAAAAAGCGCCACGCCGGCAATCAGCAGCCAGCCCGCCAGTTTGTAGAACAGGCTGTCCGCCCCAAGGCGCAGCAGCAGCGCCACCACCAGCAAGCCTAGCGAATGCGCCACATGCATCTGATTGGCCCAGTCCCAGGCGCGCACCTCAGCGGCGGCGGCGCCCGCCTGATACAGGCCGTGAGTGCCGTAAGCCCCCAGAAAAACCGACGCCGCCAGCAGCAGCGCGCCCAAAACCGCGAACATCCGGGCCATAGCAAGCTCCCCTACGCGGCGCGATACAACCGCTGGAAATCGCGGGCGTCAATTCTCAATTAGACTCCCTCCGCGCATATCGGTTACAATTTGCCTCGAGCAGGAAGCCGCCGGAGGGAATCTAACCCTCTACCGGACCCTGACAAAAGGCGGGCAGGCAACAGCCCGGCGGCTTCGCGCTCATTCTCCCACGCCCCAAGCGCCCCCGCCAGCCCCGCAAAGCGCCCCTACGCGGCGCTTTGCTCCAGCTCGACAAGCGCTCCGAAGCAGTCGGCGGGATGCAGAAACAATACCGGCAGGCCATGCGCGCCAATGCGCGGCTCCCCGTCGCCAAGAATTCTGACGCCATGCTCGCGCATCCGGTCGCGGGCAGCGAGAATATCGTCCACCTCGCAGCAAATATGGTGCATGCCCCCCTTCGGTTTCCGGTCAAGAAAACCGCTCAGCGGCGATTCATCGCCCAGCGGCTCGAGCAGTTCCAGCGCGGTGTTGGGAAGGCGCACGAAAACCGTGGTCACGCCGTGTTCCGGCAACGCCTTGGGGGCGGACACTTCGGCGCCCAGCACGTCGCGGTAGAAAGCGGCGGCCTTGGCCAAGTCCGGCGCGGCCAGCGCCACGTGATTCAAGCGGCCCAGAGCGCCAGCTGCGACCGGCGTTGCGTCGGGCCGCTCGTTCCTGACCCGGGATCCGGCCAGATCGGAGAGCTTTTGCATCAATTCGCCAACGCCCCGGCCCTCCAGCGCCGAGCAGCAAGCGACCGTGGCCGCCTGCCCGGCTGCCGGCACCGAGCGGGCGTAGTCGGCGGCGGTGGACTGCGCCAGCTTCAGCAGTTCGCCATCGGCCTTGTTGACCACGATCAGATCCGCCAGTTCGCGCACGCCCCGCTTCATCCCTTGCAACTCGTCGCCGCCGCCCGGCGCAATCACCAGCACCAGCACATCCACCAGGTCGGCCACGCCGGTATCCGCCTGCCCCGCTCCCGCGGTTTCCAGCAGAATATAGTCGAACGGCCCGCTAGCCAGCACCTCCAGCGCCTGGCGGGTGCGCGCGCTAAGCGCCCCGGGGCCGCCGCCGGTGGGCGAAGGCCGAATGAACACCCCTGCCTTGCGGGACAGTTCCGCCATGCGGGTCTTGTCGCCCAATATCGAGCCGCCGGTGCGTGACGAGGTGGGGTCCACCGCTAAAACGCATACGCGCCGGCCGGCATCAACCAGGCGCAAACCCAGTTGTTCAATCAGCGTTGACTTGCCGGCCCCCGGCGGCCCGGTAATGCCGATCCGCGCCAGCGGTCGCCTTGATGCGCGCAGCCGGGAAAGAAGGTCGCGCGCTGCGGCGCCGTCGGCAAGGCGCGCCGATTCCACCAAGGTCAGCGCGCGAGCGAGGCTGCGCCGGTCGCCAGCGAGAACGCCTTGCGCGAGGCTTCTGGTGTCGTGATTCACGCGTAGCGAAGGATCACCTGGCCGGTATCGAGATTGTCGCCTTGGCGCACCTCGATGCGCCGGACTTTCCCGTCACGGGGAGAGCGCAGGCTGTTTTCCATCTTCATGGCCTCGATCACGCCAACCTCCTCGCCCGCCTTCACCTCCTGGCCTTCCTCCACCCGCAATTTCGTGAGCACTCCGGGCATGGGCGCGCTCAGCAGGCTTGCGCCGGAACGCCGGGGGCGCGCCGCCATGCGCCGCTTCAGACGGGCCGACCGCGGCGGCAGCAGCGTGCAGTGCTGCTGCCGGCCAGCGTGGCTCACCGTCACACCCAAACCAGCGCGTTCCAATCCGAAACTCAATACTTCCGAATCCTTGCGGCCTGCTGCGGCGCCGGTCACCTCGCAACGGGCAATGGGCTCAAACGGGCGCCAAGTGCTGCTCAAGCGGTACGTCCTTCGACCGAAACGCACCTCAAGACCGCTGCTGTTCCACACTCTGACAAGTTTCCGCTCCTTGCCGCCGGAGATCGCCACCGTTTCACTCCGTTCCCGCGGCGTGTGCCGCGCGCAGCGGTCCTGGGCCATCACGGCAACCGCGCACAGCAGTTCAGCCATTTCCCGCGGACACTCCGCCTCGGGATCGAAGCCGTGGGGATATTCCTCGGCGATGAAGGCGGTGGACATATCGCCGGCAATGAACTTCGGATGCCTTGACAAGGATGCCAGGAACAGAAGATTGGTGGCCGGGCCGTCCACTGCGAACTCATCCAGCGCCCGCGCCAAGCGTGCGGCGGCCTGATCGCGCGTGGCGCCGCACACAATCAGCTTGGCGATCAGCGAATCGTAGTAAACCGAGGCTTCGTCGCCCTCTTCCACTCCGGCATCCAGACGCACCGCGCCGGCGCCCGGGGCTGCCTTTTTCGGGTCCGCGGCGGCCGGCATGGCGCGGACGCCGGCAGCCGGAGGCCGCCAGGTCTTCAGCCGGCCTGCGGAAGGCAAAAAGCCGCGCTGCGGATCCTCCGCGCAGATCCGCGCCTCCATGGACCAGCCGGTCAGCCGCACGTCATCCTGGCTGAAATCCAGTTTCCCGCCGGCGGCAATCCGCAGCATCCATTGCACCAGATCGACCCCGGACACCCACTCAGTAACCGGATGCTCCACCTGCAAACGGGTGTTCATTTCCAGCAGATGAAAACGGCCGCCGGCATCCACCACGAATTCCACCGTGCCGGCCGAGCGGTAGCCGATGGCCTTGGCGAGCGAAACCGAGGCCTCCCCCATGGCGGCGCGCATTTCGGGCGTCACAAAGGGCGAAGGCGCCTCCTCGATCACTTTCTGATGGCGGCGCTGGATGGAGCATTCACGCTCGCCCAGATACACGACGTTGCCGTGCGAATCAGCCAGAATCTGCACTTCGATATGGCGCGGCCGCTGAAGGTATTTCTCCACGAAAACCCGGCCGTCGCCGAATGCGGCCCGGGCCTCGCGCACGGCCTGCTCGAACCCCTCGCGGCACTCGCCTTCGTCGTGCGCAATGCGCATTCCGCGACCGCCGCCGCCCGCCTGGGCCTTCAGCAGCACCGGATAGCCGATGGCGGCAGCCGCCTCGCAGGCCGCATCAGCGCTGTCGAGCGCATCGGGACGCCCCGGAATGGTGGGCACGCCGGCCTTGGTTGCAATGCGCTTGGCTTCGAGCTTGTCGCCCATCAGCCGAATGGCTTCAGCCGGCGGGCCAGCAAAGGTAATGCCGGCTGCCTCGGCGGCGGCGGCGAATGCGGCGTTCTCGGACAAAAAGCCGTAGCCCGGATGCAGCGCATCGGCGCCGCTTTTAGCGCAGGCCTCGATGATTTTCCCGATGTCCAAATAGCTTTCGGCAGCGCTCAAACCGCCGATGCCCACGGCTTCGTCCGCCGTGCGCACATGCAGCGCATCGGCATCGGCATCGGAATAGACAGCCACGCTGCGAATGCCGAGCGCCCTTGCGCCGCTCATGATGCGGCAGGCAATCTCGCCCCGGTTGGCGATCAGCAGCTTTTTCATTTCAAGCCAGCCCCCAAGTCCTCACGCCGAGACCCAAGCTGCGAGCCTCCCCTTGCTGCCAGTGGTATGCGAGCCACTGCGCGCCAATGGCTTGGCGCGCAGAGCGAAGCCAAGCCCCATGGACGGGTTCATGCGTCCCCCGGCAGGAAGGGCAGGCTCGCAGCAAGAAAGCACGCCAAACACACCTAAAGCGGGATATTGCCGTGCTTGCGCCAAGGATTGCGGAGGCGCTTGTCGCGCAGCATGGCGAACGAGCGGCACAAGTGGGCGCGGGTCAGGCGCGGCTCGATCACGTCGTCGATATAGCCGCGCCCCGCGGCCACGTAGGGATGGGCGAACTTGCGGCGGTATTCCTCGGTGCGGGCAGCGATTTTTCCGGGATCGCCCAAGTCCTCGCGGAAGATGATTTCCACCGCGCCCTGCGACCCCATCACCGCGATTTCGGCGCTGGGCCAAGCCAGGTTCACGTCGCCGCGCAGATGCTTCGACGACATGACGTCGTACGCGCCGCCATAGGCCTTCCGCGTGATCACTGTGACTTTGGGAACCGTGGCTTCCGCGTAGGCGTATAAAAGCTTGGCGCCGTGGCGGATGATGCCGCCGTATTCCTGCTGCGAACCCGGCATGAATCCGGGAACGTCCACCAGCGTGAGCAGCGGAATCGAGAACGCGTCGCAAAAACGCACGAAGCGCGCGCCCTTCACCGACGCCTCGATGTCCAAGCAGCCCGCCAGCACGGCAGGCTGGTTGGCCACCACGCCCACCGTCTCGCCGCCAATGCGCACAAAGCCGGTCACGATGTTGCGCGCATAGTCCGGCTGCATCTCGAAGAACTCGCCCTCGTCGGCCACCTTGTGGATCAGCTCCTTGATATCGTAGGGCTTGGCCGGATCGGCGGGCACCAAGCTGTTCAGCGACGGCTCCTCGCGCGCTTCGGGATCCTCGGTGGGACGCGCCGGAGCGCGCTCGCGGTTGCTGGAGGGCAGATAGCCCATCAGCAGGCGCGTCATGCGCAGCGCTTCCACATCGTCGTCGAAGGCCCGGTCGGCCACGCCTGATCGGGAGCTGTGGGTGTCGGCGCCGCCCAGCGCCTCGGCGGTGATCTCCTCGGCGGTCACTGTCTTCACCACATCGGGACCGGTCACGAACATGTACGAGGTGCCGCGCACCATGAAGATGAAGTCGGTGATGGCTGGCGAATACACCGCGCCGCCGGCGCAAGGCCCCATGACCAGCGAGAGCTGCGGCACCACGCCCGAGGCCAGCACGTTGCGCTGAAAGACTTCCGCGTAGCCTCCCAGCGAGGCCACGCCTTCCTGGATGCGCGCGCCCCCGGAATCGTTGAGTCCGATAACGGGGGCGCCCACCTTCATGGCCTGGTCCATGACCTTGCAGATCTTGCGGGCGTTGGTTTCCGACAGCGAGCCCCCGAACACGGTGAAATCCTGGCTGAACACGAACACCAGCCGCCCGCTGATGCGGCCGTGGCCGGAGATCACGCCGTCGCCCGGCGTTTTCCGGCCGTCCATGCCGAAATCGGCGCAGCGATGCTCCACGAAGGCGTCCCATTCCCCGAAGCTGCCGTCGTCGAGCAAAACCTCCACGCGTTCCCGCGCGGTGAGCTTGCCCCTCTCATGCTGCCGCTTGACGCGCGCTTCGCCGCCGCCGGCGCGCGATGCGGCGCGCATGTCTTCAAGGCGCTTGAGCATCTTGGCGCGCTCACTCATCGCCGGCGCCCTCCAGCAGCGACAGCATGTCGCCCGCAGCGGCGGTGATATTGGAACCCGGCTCAAAAATCAGCGCCACGCCGGCCTTGCGCAGAGCCTCGCGATCCTGCTTGGGGATAATGCCGCCGATCACGACGCGCACATCGCCGGCGCCCTCGGCGCGCAGCGCCTCGATCATGCGCGGCGCCAGCTCGCGGTGCCCCGCCGCCAGCGAGGAAATGCCCACCAGATGCACGTCGTTCTCCACCGCTTGGCGCGCCACCTCCCCGGGTGTCTGAAACAGCGGCCCGATATCCACATCGAAGCCCAGATCGGCCAGCGCGGATGCCACCACCCGGGCACCGCGATCGTGCCCGTCCTGGCCCAGCTTGGCCACTAGGATCCGCGGGCGCCGCCCTTCCCGCACACCGAATTCGCGCACCCGGAGCTGAAGGGCGGCGAAGTCCTCGTCGTTGTCGTAGGAAGCCGCGTACACGCCGCTCACCATTTGCGACACCGCCCGGTGCCGGCCGAACACCTGCTCCAGCGCCAGCGATATCTCGCCCACCGTGGCGCGGAGGCGCACGGCCTCAAGGGCCGGCTCAACCAGGCCGGCGCCGCTCTGCCCGGCTGCCTTGCCGAGCGCCTCCAGCGATGCGCTGCAGGCGGCCTCGTCGCGCTGCGCGCGCACTTCGGCAATTCGCCGCAACTGGCTGTCGCGCACCTTGCGATTATCGATATCAAGCAGCTCCACCTCGGCCTCTTCCGCCACCTGGTAACGGTTCACGCCCACCACCACGTCCTCGCTCCGTTCCACGCGCGCCTGGCGCCGCGCCGCCGCCTCCTCGATGCGGAGCTTGGGAACGCCCGCCTCGATGGCCCGGGTCATGCCGCCCAAGCCCTCCGCTTCGCGGATTAGTTCGCGGGCGCCGGCGGCCAGCGAGGCGGTCAGGCTCTCCACATAGTACGAACCTCCCAGGGGATCGGCAACACGGGCCACGCCGGTTTCCTCGCGCAAAACCAATTGGGTGTTGCGCGCAATATGCGCCGAGTGGTCGGTGGGCAGCGCCAGCGCCTCGTCGAAACTGTTGGTGTGCAGCGACTGGGTGCCGCCCAGCACGGCCGCCAAGGCTTCCACGGTTGTGCGGACCACGTTGTTGTAGGGGTCTTGGCTGGTCAGGCTCACGCCGGAAGTCTGGCAATGGGTGCGCAGCATGAGCGAGCGCGGATTGCGCGGCGCGAACCGCTCCTGGAGCAATTCCGACCACAAAAGGCGCGCGGCGCGCAGCTTGGCGGCTTCCATGAAGAAATTCATGCCGATGCCGAAAAAGAAACTCAAGCGCGGCGCGAACTCGTCCACCTCCAGGCCGGCGGCGATGGCGGCGCGCACGTACTCCAGGCCGTCGGCCAGCGTGTAGCCCAGCTCTTGGACCGCGGTGGCGCCGGCCTCCAGCATGTGGTAGCCGGAAATGGAAATGGGATTGAAGCGCGGCATGTTGCGGGCGCTGAAAGCGATAATGTCGCCCACGATCCGCATCGACGGCGCGGGCGGATAAATATAGGTGTTGCGGACCATGAACTCTTTGAGGATGTCGTTCTGCATGGTGCCGGCCAGCTGCCCGAGCTTCGCCCCCTGCTCCTCGGCGGCCACGATATACATGGCCAGCACCGGCAGCACCGCGCCGTTCATGGTCATGGACACCGACATGCGCTCAAGCGATATGCCGTCGAACAGGCGCTTCATGTCCTCCACGGAATCGATGGCCACGCCCGCCTTGCCCACATCGCCGAGCGCGCGCGGGTGGTCCGAGTCGTAGCCGCGGTGGGTGGGCAAATCGAAGGCGACGCTGAGGCCCGTCTGGCCCGCCGCGATATTGCGCTTATAAAACGCGTTCGAGTCCTCGGCGGTGGAAAAACCCGAGTACTGGCGCACGGTCCAGGGGCGTCCCGCATACATCGTGGCGCGCGGCCCGCGCACATAAGGCGGCGCGCCGGGCAGCGCATGCACATGCTCCAGCCCCTCTAAGTCCTCGGCGGTATAAAGCGGCTTCACCGGAATGCCTTCCGGCGTGTCCCAAATCAGGCTGTCCGCATCGGCGCCCTTAAGCTCCTTCTGCGCCCGGGCCGCCCATTCAGGCGGAAAGCGGTGGCTCGGCTTGTTCGTTTCGCCGGTCTTCATTCGGCTATAGGGAGGTGTTGATTCGGCGGAAAAAGGGCAGTATAGCCCGCATGCGGATTGCGATCATTGGCGTGGGCGGTGTGGGCGGCTGCCTAGGGGCAGCGCTGCTGCGGGCCGGCCACGATGTGCTGTTCGTGGCCCGCGGCAAAAATGCGCGGGCCTTGCAGCGCCGGGGTCTCGCCGTCCGGCATGTGCTTGAAGGACCCGGCGCCGGACCGGCCCGCGGTGCCTCGGAGCCTGCGGGCGCAGAGCGTTCGAGCGGCGCCGGCGGCTCGTTCGTCCAGCGGCGCATCAACGTGGTTGCGAACCCCGGCGGGGAGGCGCCCGCCGAAGCCGTGCTGCTATGCATGAAGTGCTACGACCTCATCGAGGCGGTGCAAACGCACGCCGCATGGCTCGCCGCCTGCGGCAGCGTCATCACGTTGCAAAACGGCCTGGATGCCCCGCGAACCGCCGTCGAGCGGCTTCCTGAGGGGAAAGTGGCGGGCGGAACCGTTCAGGTGGTGGCGAAGCTGCTTGATCCCGGCATTATCCTGCGCGAAGGCGACACGCTGCACATCAACCTGGCCAGGCCGGACGGCGAGATCACCGAACGGCTACAGCGGCTTCGCACGGCGCTGGCCGCCGCCGAAATCACGAGCGACCTTCACCGCAACATGCAAACCATGCTATGGATGAAATTCCTCATGGTGGCCTGCTCCAGCTCCATCAACGTGGCCATGCGCAGCGGCTTCGACGCCATGGCCAGCAACCCCGCCATGCCTTGGCTATTGGACATCGCCATGCAGGAAGCCCTAGCCGTGGCGCACGCGCTGGCCGTGCCCTTGCCGGCCGACATCGAAGCGCGAACCCGCGCCGCTCTGCGCAAGGTATTCGCCCACGGCGGCAAGGCCTCTCTGCTCACCGATCTCGAATGCGGCCGCCCGCTGGAACTCGAATGGCTGTCCGGCGCCCTCCACCGCATGGGCGAACAAGCCGGCGTGCCCACCCCCCTGCACACCGCCATCTACCGCAAGCTGCTCCCATTCGCCGCCAGCGAACGCCACTAAGGCGCGGCGAGCGTATCAATGCCGGCTGCCCGCGCGGCAGACGCGAGTTCGGACACCTTGCGCAGGCGCTGCGACGGCTCGCCGATATGAATGGCGCAGGCGCTCGCTCGCTGTAAGATTGACTGCGGACATGATGGGATTGAATAGCATTCGGTGGGCTTTGGCGGCGCTGCTGCTGGTTGCGCTTGCGGCGCCGGAATCACAAGCGGGCGTGCTGCGGCGCGGCACCAACGACGAGCTGCCCACGTTCGACCCGCAGTACTTGGTGGGCAACTCCGCCGGGGCCATCATGTACGACCTCTTCGAGGGCCTCGTTTCGCGGGCCCCGGATGCCAGCGTGGTGCCGGCCATCGCCGAAAGCTGGAGCATTTCCGAGGATGGCACGGTGTACACCTTCCGGCTCAAGGAGACGGCCAGGTGGTCGGACGGACGAGCCATTAGCGCCGGCGATTTCGTTTATTCCTTCAAGCGGATGCTTAATCCGCAGTCCGGCACCCGCGGCGCCAGCGCCCTGTTCCCGGTGCTCAATGCGACAGCCATCTCCCTGGGCGAAAAGCCGCTGGACTCGCTGGGCGTGAGGGCGCTTGATCCGCGAACGCTGGAAATCACGCTGGAAGGCCCGGCGCCCTACTTCATCAGCCTGCTGGCCTCCTACAGCAACGCGCCGGTGCCCGCGCACGTGATCGAGGAGCACGGCAGAAAGTGGACGCAGCCGGGCGTGATGGCGACCAGCGGCGCCTACATGCTCAACAAAGTGGTCACCAACACCTACTACCAGTTGGTCAGGAATCCGCACTACCACGCGGCCGGCACGGTGGCCATCGACGAGGTGATCTACTACCCGGTTCCGTCGCCCGCCACGTCGCTGAAGCGCTATCTAGCCGGGGAGCTGGACGTGATTCTCAATATCCCGTTCAACCAGTACGACACGCTGCGGCGAACCCGGCCTCAAGAATTCCAGCTGGCGCGCGGCATAGGGCTGGGCTACCTGTCGGTGAACAACACTCTGCCGCCGTTCGACGATGTGCGGGTGCGCAAGGCGCTTTCGCTGGCCATCGACCGCGGCGTGATCGTGGATAAGCTGCTCAAGACCGGCGAGGAGCAGGCCTGGTCGGTTGTGCCCACGACGGTATGGGACCGTCCGGCGGCGCCTCCGGCGCACGCCGCCATGAGCCAAGCCGAACGGCTGGCCGAGGCCCGGCGGCTGCTGGCCGAGGCCGGCTTTAATAAAGGCAACCCGCTGCGATTCACCTTCCTGTTCTCCCCGGTGGAGAAGGACCGCCGCCTGGCGGTGGCTTACCGCGCCATGTGGAAGCGGGCCGGGGTGGAGGCGGAGCTGGAGACCGTGGGCATGCGGGCACTGATGAAGAAGGCGGCCGAGAAGGAATATCAGGTCATGCGGCTGTCCTACTACGCCATTTTCGACGACCCGGTGTCGTTCTTCGCGCTGATTGCCGGCAACAGCTTCAGGAACTATTCCGGCTACGCCAATGCCGAAATCGACCGGCAGCTGGCCGTGGCCGACACCATTCGCTCGGAAGAGGAACGAACCGCCTATTTGCGCGACATCGAACGGCAGGTGATGAAGGACTTCCCCGTGATCCCCTCGCATTTCCAGTCCCGGGCTTTTCTAGTGAACAAGCGCGTGCAAGGCTGGACCAACTCCCCCGCGCCGAAGATGGCCAAGGACCTGCGGCTCGCCCCAAGCCCTTAGCACGATGCCGCAAATCCCCGCGCTGCGCCCGCTGAAGCCCTACGCATGCCCCTGCCTCGCGGGAGCTTCGGCGGCAGGAGCCGCCGCCGAGCCCCATGGATGGGTTCATGCGTCTCCCGCGAGGCGGGGGCATGCGTAGGGCAAGGACAAGCACAAGTGCAACATGCGGACTAGCCCTAGCTCGCTTCGCTGCCGCCTTCCCCGAAGACGCCGGCAAGCGCATCCTTGCGGGCTCTGCGGCGACGTCCTGCCGCCGAAGCTCCGGGGAAGGCGGCAGCGAAGCGAGCTTCAGCGGAGGGGAAATATGCGGGTTGGCCGGCTGTGACAGAAGGCGCACGGCGCTCGCCCGGCGATCTGTTCGTGGTGTTGAACGAGATCGACCAGAGCCATATCGACTACCGCAAAGGCATTTCGGGGCAGTGCCGGATCATGCATTACGACCGGGACTTCAATCCCAAAGGCGAGCTTCGAACCGGCGAAGAGGGAATGCTGGTGGGCCTGCTCTACAACCCCAACGACCGGCGCCTTTACGCCACCAACCCGCAGCTTAACAGCCTCCTGGCCTGCGACCCGTCCGGCGCGCAAGAGTGGCGGCCGCTCGCAGGCGGCTACCTGCCGCGGCGCCGTTACGGGAACATGGCGCTGGCGGGCAACGGCGACATCGTGATCGGCGTTCACTCGCTCTACGGCGCGGCGGTGGAGGACGAGCACAGCGACGGCAAGCTGATCCGCTTCAATCCGCAAGCCGAAGCAGTGCGTTTTTTCGACGTTGAAATCGACGGCGGGCGCGGCGGCCGGCACTGCGTGAGCAACCTGGCCCTGGCCGCCGACGATGCGACCGTCTATTACGTGTCGGAAGCCGGCCGGCGGGTTTGCCGCTACGACACGGGAGCGCGCCGCCAGCTTGCCGATTTCCTCGCCTTCGGCGACGGCGGCGAAGCCATGCGCACCTACGGCCTCGGCCTGCTTCCCGGCGGCGAGGTGCTCATGGCCTGCGGCTCCGGCGCCGTGCTGCTCAGCCCTAGCGGCGATATCGCCAGAACCTACGACGCGCCTTTCGACAGCGGCTGGACCCGCGCCCAGCCCGCCCTCGACGGCAAGCACTTCTACCTGAGCAACTTCCTGCACGGCCTCCTGCAACGCCGCAACATCGCCACCGGAGAAGTAACAGCCGCACTCAACACCGGCCTCAAATGCTCCCTCCTAAGCCTCGCGGAATGCCCGCCCGCCCCCTGATACATCAACAACGACCACGAGCGCAGGCCACAAGTGTGCGCCGGCGGCGGAAATCCTATTCAGCGGCTCGCTGGATAGGGCGATGGTTGAGACCAAGCCGTCGGATGCAAGCTCATGAGGAATCCTGCGCGCCGAGCAATTGGACAATGCCTTGGTTCCCGACGCGGCGGGCCGCGCGGGCATCGGCTGTTAGCCACACGCCGTTTGTGAGGGCGGCGAGCGCCGCATAGATCGCGTCGTAGCCGGATAGGTTCCACTTGATGGCGAAGTCCGCCGCCAAGGCCAGCAGCTCGTGCCCGTTGCCGACCCGATGCCAGCCCAGCGCCTCCACCAGCGCAAGCGCCTCCTTTACCGGGACGGGCTCCCTCAGGGACAGGCGGCAGAGCACGGCCAGCAATTCGTTCATGAACAGTTCCGGCACGGCGTAAGCCGATGGATCGCGCTCGATCGCGTCGAGCACCTGCTCCGCCTCTGCGCCAAGCGGCTCATTTCGGACAAACCACTTGATCGCCACCGAGGCGTCAACAACGATCACGAGCGCAGGGCGCGGAGGATATCGAGAGTCGTGCCTGCGGCCGGAGGGTCGAACTGGATTTGCTTGATGCGCGCAACCACCTGGCGGCGTTGCTCGTCAGCCTCTTGGTCAACGAAACGCTCGCGATAATCTTTCAAGCTCACGAGCGCGGCCACGGGCGTGCGCCGGCGGCATACCATGATGGGGGCGCCGTTGCGTTCCAAGCGATCAAGCACCGTCCCCAGCGACTGGCGAAGTTCCAAGGCGTTAACAGTGTCCATAGTGATGTGCAACATATTACCTGCACAGTTTAGTGTCAAGAGTCAAATGTGTCGTGAATCTGAATGCTCCCTTGCGGGCCACGCTCTTTCGCTTTACCGTTGCCAACCACCGACGATAGGAAGTTGAACGGCTTGCATGACAAGAAACGCAGCGGACTCGCGGCCGGCCGGCGGCGGATAGCGGGGTGCTGAGGTATGCGCTGAAACGGCTGGTGGTGGCGGCGCCCACGCTGTTCGTGATTATTACGGTTTCATTTTTTCTGATCCGGGTTGCGCCGGGCGGGCCGTTCGACCTGATCCCGAATATAGACCCGGCGGCGGCGGAGAATCTTCGCAAAGCCTACGATCTGGACAAGCCGCTGCTGGAGCAGTACGGCAACTACTTGGCGAAGCTAGCCCGGGGCGACTTGGGGCCGTCGCTGGCCTACCGCGACCGGAACGTGGCCGAACTGATCGCCGAAGGGCTGCCGGTGAGCGCGCAGCTAGGGCTGACGGCCATATTGCTGGGCTTGTTCGGAGGAATGCTGTGCGGAATCGCGGCCGCGCTGCGCAAAAACTCGGCGGCGGATTTCACGGTCATGGCGATCGCCATGGCCGGCGTGGCCATTCCAACCTTCGTGACCGCGCCGCTGCTCACGCTGTTCTTCGGCCTGCATCTGGGCTGGCTGCCCATTTCCGGCTGGAGCAACGGCCAGTTCACGCACATCATCCTGCCGGTGGTGGCGCTGGCGCTGCCCGCGATGGCGGGCATTGCGCGGATCACCCGCGGCTCGATGCTGGAGTCGCTGAGCGCCGACCACGTCCGCACGGCGCGCGCCAAGGGCCTGCCGGAATGGAAGGTGGTCGTCCGGCATGCGCTGCGGCCCGCCTGCATGCCGGTGGTCAGCTACTTAGGGCCGGCCATCGCCGGCGCCATGACCGGCTCGGTGGTGATCGAAACCATCTTCGGCCTGCCCGGCATCGGACGCGCCTTCGTTGAAGGCGCCCTCAACCGCGACTACTCGCTGATCCTGGGCATCGTGATCGTGTACGCCACGCTCATCATCCTGCTCAACCTGCTGGCGGACATGATCTACGGCTGGCTGGACCCCAGGGTTCGCCCGCAGTGACCCCGCCGTCCGCAGCGAGCGGCGAAACGGCGGCGGGCGGCGGCGCGCCGGACCCGCAGGGGCGCTCCCTCTGGCAGGACGCAATAACCCGGTTCCGCGGCCACCGCGCGGCCATGGCCAGCACGTGGGTCCTGGGCGCGATCGCGCTGCTGGCGATCCTGGTTCCCGAATTCTGGCCGAACAGCCTCGACGACGTGAACTGGGACTACCTCGAATCCCCGCCCACCACCGACAACCTCCTGTGGTTCGGCACCGACGTGAACGGACGCGACATGTTTTCACGCACCTTCCACGGCGCCCGGATTTCGTTGGCCATCGGCGTGCTGACCACGCTCGTGGCGCTGATCATCGGCGTGGCGTACGGCGCCATTGCCGGCTATCGGGGCGGGCTGCCGGGCGACTTGATGATGCGCCTGGTTGACGTGCTCTATTCGCTGCCGGCGCTGTTTTTCGTGATCATCCTGGTGACCGTGTTCGGCAACAGCTTCCTGCTGATCTTCCTGTGCATCGGAGCCGTGGAATGGCTGACGCTAGCGCGCATCGTGCGCGGCCAGACGCTGTCCATCAAGGAGAAGGAGTATGTGCAATCGGCCAGGGCGGCCGGGCTTTCAACGCCAGCTATCCTGCTCAAATACATCGTCCCCAATGCGATCGGCCCGGTGATCGCGTACGTGACGCTGCTGATCCCGATCAATATCATCGTGGAAAGCTACCTGAGCTTCCTGGGGCTGGGCGTGCAGGAGCCGTACACCAGCTGGGGCCGGCTGATCTCGCAGGGCGCCGACGAGATCGGCAACGCGCCGTGGCTTCTAATCATTCCCGCCTCGTTTCTGGCGGTCACGCTGTTCTGCTTCAATTTCATCGGCGACGGGCTGCGCGACGCACTGGACCCTAAGGACCGCTCGCGATGAGCGAGCCGCTGCTGTCCTGCCGGGATCTGCATGTGCGCTTTAAGACGCATGAAGGCGAGGTGCATGCGGTCAAAGGCGTTGATTTCGAGGTTCGCGCCGGGGACTGCCTCGGCATCGTGGGCGAGTCGGGATCGGGCAAGACGCAAACCACGATGGCGCTGATGGGCCTGCTGGCCGGCAACGCCGCCGCAAGCGGCAACGTGCGGTTCCGCGGGGAGGAAATCCTCAACGCGCCCGCCGCTCGGCTCAACCGCATCCGGGGCCGGAGGATGTCGATGGTCTTCCAGGACCCGATGGCCTCGCTGACTCCGTTCATGCGCGTTGGCGCGCAGCTTTGCGAAGTGCTGCGCCAGCATTTTGGAATGAGCAGGCCAGCGGCGAAGGCCCGGGCGCTTGAAGGGCTCGAAATCGTGCAGATTCCCGAGCCGCGGCAACGCTACGACATGTATCCGCACCAGCTTTCCGGTGGCCAGCGGCAGCGGGTCATGATCGCCCAGGCACTGCTTTGCGAGCCGGACCTGCTGATCGCCGACGAGCCCACCACGGCGCTGGACCTCACCATTCAGGCGCAGATTCTGGATTTCCTGCGGTCGCTGAAAAAACGCACCACCATCGTGATCATCACGCATGATCTCGGCGTGGTGGCCGGGCTTTGCGACAAGGTGCTGGTCATGCAAAACGGCGGGGTCGTCGAAAGAGGCGCCACGGAAGCGATATTCAACGCATCGAAGCATCCGTACACACAGTCGCTGCTCGCTGCCCTGCCCCGCCCGGCCCGGAGCGCAGGCCGACCGCCTGCAGCTCCGCGGGCCGGCATGGCCGCCGGAAACCGCGCGCTGCTGCGCGTTGACGGCCTGAAGGTGCATTTCCCCACCCGCGCGCAGCATGGACTTCGCTCCCGAACCGTGCCGCTGAAAGCCGTTGACGGCGTTTCTTTCCGGATTGAGCCAGGCGAAACCGTGGGCATCGTGGGCGAATCGGGCTGCGGCAAATCGACGCTGTCGCGCGCCGTGCTGCAACTGATCGGCGCCACCGGCGGGCGCATCGTCTGGCAGGGCGAGGACCTGTCCGGCTTGAGCCGCAAGGCGATGAACGAGCGGCGCAGGCACCTGGGCGTGGTGTTCCAAGACCCGCTGTCCAGCCTCAATCCGCGAATGACCATAGGCAGCATCATCGCCGAGCCCTTGCGACGCTTTTACCCGGAAATGGGCCGCAAGGAGCGGGACGCGGCGGTGCTGAAGGCGCTGCGCGACGTGGGCTTGGACCGCGAGCACCGCGGCCGCTACCCGCATGAATTCAGCGGCGGCCAATGCCAGCGGGCGAGTATCGCCAGAGCCATGATCGTCAAGCCCAAGCTGCTCGTGTGCGACGAGCCGGTGAGTTCGCTGGATGTGTCCACGCGCAGGCAGATCATCAGGCTGCTTCAGGAGCTTGGGGGCAGGCACGAGGTGGCGATCATCTTCATCAGCCACGATCTTTCGGTGGTGCGGGTGGTGTGCGACCGGGTTCTGGTCATGTACCTGGGCCGCATCGTGGAAGCCGCCGATCGGAACACCCTGTTCGATTCACCTGCGCACCCCTACACGCAGGCGCTGATCAGCGCCATTCCGGCGCTTGAACTCGCATCGCGTCCACCTCGGCAGCGCATTGTTCTGAGGGGGGACCCGCCCTCGCCCACGGCCCCGCCCTCCGGCTGCGTGTTCCGCACCCGCTGCCCCGTCGCAACGGACCTCTGCGGCGAGCAGGCGCCGCCGTTGAGAAAGCTCGGCAACGGCGCGCGCGTAGCCTGCCACCACGCCTGAATCCGCAGCATCCAGAGGATTGGGGGAGCAAAAGTACAATGCGCGCAATCCGCAGCGGCCGGAACAGGAGACGAGCATGTTGATGAACAACTGGTACGTGGCGGCCAGGAGTCATGAATTGAGCCAGGGAAAACCCCTGATCGTGCGTATGCTGGGCCAGAAATTCGTGCTGTTCCGCACCCCGGAGAACAAGGCCGTGTGCCTAGCCAATGCCTGCTGCCATCGCGGCGGCTCCTTGGGGCTGGGCAGGCTCGACGGCACCGGCTGCATTGCCTGCGGCTACCACGGCTGGAAGTTCAATCCCCAAGGGCAATGCGTGGAAATCCCGGCGCTCGGAAAGGAAGCGAAGATCCCGAAACGCGCGCGGGTGGATTCGTACCCCGCCGAAGAGCATTTCGACTGGGTGTGGGTGTTTCTTGGGGACCTCGCGGAGGAGGACCGCCCGCCGATCCCGGCAAGCGAGTTCCCGGAATACCACGACAAGGAAAACTGGCGCGTGGTTTCGATGGAGTTTGAGGGCGAGGTCAACTGGGGGCGCGGCCACGAGAACTCGCTGGACAGCGCGCACCCGGCTTTCGTGCATGCCAGCTTCGGGCGGCGCAGCGCCCCGGAAGTGCAGATCGTCCCGCTGGTGCAGAACAACTTCATGGGCTACAACGCCACCCGCGAGCGGGTGCCCCCCAAGCGCAGCCAGATCAGTGCCGACATCGCCCAGCTGGTGTCTGAAAAACGCGGCAAGACCGTGGCCTCCACCGACTACTACATGGCGGGCATTTCGCACCGCATCGACATCACCCGCCAGGGCGACATCCGCCAAGTAACGGTGTCCGCGCGCACGCCCATCGACCCGTATCACACGCGCGTCTTCCTGCATCAGGCGCGCAACTACCTGATGGAAGAGGAGCACGACGAGGCCCGGCGCGAGGGCATACGGCAGGCCTTCCGGGAGGACCTCCAAGCGGTCGCCAATGCCGAGCCGAAGTTTGTGGCGCGCTCCATGGCGCACCAGCTCATCGTTGAGTCCGACCAGCTCGAAACCGCGTTCCGCAAGGACCTGCTTGAGAAAATGAAGGCAGGCTGGGAAATCGACTACGACAAATGGACGGACGAAGGCCGCTACCGCGTTTTCTCGATCCCCTCCCCGGCGCGCCGCAAAGACCCGAAAAACTGGATCTATCCGCCCGTGCCCACCACCTGCGAGCGCGGAGGCTAGCAGCCGCCTTTCCATGCGGAGCGCGCGGGTGTTGTTGAACCGGCGAACATGCCCCGGAAAATGGCGCGCCCGGAGAGATTCGAACTCCCGACCTTCTGGTTCGTAGCCAGATGCTCTATCCAGGCTAAGCTACGGGCGCGTAACGCCGATTATATGAGGCTACGGGCATCTTCGCCGGCGGTGTCGCTGAAGCCCTCCAGGAAGTCCGGCGTGATCTTCGGGCAGCGCAGCGCGGCGGCGCCGTCGGGCCCCACCACGAAGCCCACCGTCTGCGGCTTGCCGGAATGCGCCGCAATCATCGGCGCCGCCCCGGCAATGTGGATGCCGAGGCCGTCCGCCACGCTCCCCGCATCGGCCAGCACGTCCTGTTCCGGGCGCAGGCGCTTCGGTCCCGCCTCGCCCAGAGGCAGCAGCAGCAGGCCGCCCTCGATCCCTCCAAACTGCTCGCGGGCCGCTTCCGCCAGACTGAGCAGCCGCTGCGCGGCGGTCTCCACATGCCAGGGTTCCTGGGTAATGATTAGCATTTCCACCTCCTTGGGGTCGTTGGCGCTTAGGGCCTCAGCTCGCTCCCGGACGCGGCCGCCCATTGCGGGCATCGGTCAATGGCAGGAGCGAGGGCGATATTATCCGCTGCGGAAAACCTCGCGCGCCAGCCAGGTCACGTTGTTCCGCCAGCCGCGAGGCAGCAGCCGCCCGCGCAGCGCCCGTTTGCCCGCGTATTCTTCCAGCGCCTGGCCGCGCAGGGTCATCCTGCGCTTGCCGCAATGCACCAGCAGGCGGTCCCGCGCGCCGATCACGGTTGCCGCGGCCAGGCGCTCGCCCTCCTTCAATCCCATCAGCAGAACGCCCCGCCCCGCAGCCGACTCGGGCAGCTCTTCAACCGGGAACAGGAGCAGGCGCCCGTCGCTGGAGGCCACCGCCACCCGGCTGTCCGCCCCCGGCACTGCGGCCGGGGGCATCGGCTCGGATCCATCAGCCAGCCTGAGGAAAGCCTTGCCGGCACGCGAACGCGAATAAAGCTTGCCTGTGGCGGCGACAAAACCGTGGCCGCCGGTGGCGCACACCAGCCAGCGTGCCTCGGGGTCGCCGCCCATCAAACCGCTCCAAGCCGCCCCGTCGGCCACGTTGAAGCGGCTGGAAAGCGGCTCTCCCAGCGTTCTCGCCGACGGCAGGCTGTGCGCCGACAGCGTGTGAACCCGCCCTTCGCTGCTCAAAAACACCACCTGCTGGTTCGACTTGCAGCGCAGATCGCAGAGCAGCTCGTCCCCCGGACGGTAGCTCAGCGCCGCACTGTCGAGCTCGTGCCCCTTGCCGGCGCGGGCGAAGCCATGGCGCGACAGCACCACCGTGAGCGCTTCGGCCGGCGCCATGTCCTCTTCCTGGAACGCCTGCGCTGGCGGGGCGCCATCCACGATGCGGGTGCGGCGCTCGTCGCCGTGCGCTTTCGCCAGCTCGCGGAACTCGGAAATCATCAGCTGGTCGAACTTCGCCGGGTCGGCCAGCGTGGAGCGCAGCTCCCCGCGCTCGGCCTCGAGTTTTTCCTGCTCGGCCAGCAGCTTCTTCTCTTCGATCCGCGCCAGATTGCGCAGGCGGATGTTGAGAATGCCGTCGGCCTGCTCGGCGCTCAGGTTGAAACGCTCCATCAATTGCGCCTTCGGGTCGTCCTCGTAGCGGACAATCCTGATGACCTCGTCGAGGTTGAGGTAGGCGATCATCAGCCCTTCGAGAATATGCAGGCGCTGCGAGACCTGGTCTTCGCGGTGCTCGAGGCGGCGGCGCAGCGTGGCGCGGCGGAAAGCGAGCCATTCCAGCAGCAGGCCTTTCAGATCGCGGACCCTCGGGCGGCCGTCCTGGCCGATCACGTTGAGGTTCACGCGCACGGACCGCTCCAAGTCCGTGGTCGCAAACAGGTGCGCCATGACGGCATCCGCGTCCACCCGCGAAGACCGGGGCTCCAGGACCAGCCGCACCGGGTTCTCGTGGTCGCTTTCGTCGCGCAGGGTCTCCAGCATGGGCAGGCGCTTGGCGTTCATTTGCCGGGCAACCTGCTCCAGCACCCGGCGGCCGGACACCTGCCAAGGCAGTTCGTGAATCACGATCAGCGAGTCTTCGCGCGTGAACGATGCCCTTAGGCGCATCACGCCATGCCCCTTGCGGTAAATCTCCCGGAGTTCCTCCGGCGGAGTGACCAATTGCCCGCCGGTGGGGAAATCAGGCCCCGGCACGAGGCCGCAAAGCTTCTCCAGGCCCATCCCGGGACTCTTGGCGAGGCGCTCCGCCGCCACCGCCAATTCCCGCAGGTTATGCGGCGGCACGTCGGTGGACATGCCAACGGCAATGCCGGAAGACCCGTTGACGAGCAGATTGGGCAGCGGCGCCGGCAGCAGTTCCGGCTCCTTGAGCGTGCCATCGAAATTGTCGGCCCATTCCACCGTGCCTTGGCCCAGTTCCGCCAGCAGCGTTTGCGCGTAGGCGGTCAGGCGCGCCTCGGTGTAGCGCATCGCCGCGAAGGACTTGGGGTCGTCCACCGCGCCGAAATTGCCGTGGCCGTCCACCAGCGGGTGGCGGTAGGCGAACGGCTGCGCCAGATGCACCATGGCCTCGTAGCAGGCCGCGTCGCCGTGCGGGTGGAACTTGCCGATCACGTCGCCGATGGTGCGCGCGCTCTTGCGCGGCTTGGCGGTGGCGGCCAGGCCCAGCTCGCTCATGGCGTACACGATGCGCCGCTGCACCGGCTTCAGCCCGTCGCCCAAATGCGGCAGCGCCCGGTCGAGGATCACGTACATGGAGTAGTCCAGGTACGCTTTCTCGGCGTACTCGGCCAGCGGGCGCGGCTCCGCGCCGTCGCGCGGCACCAGCTTGAGTTGCGGGCCCGCCATCAGCCGGCGGCGAGGTCGCCCTTGTCTTCCAGCCAAGCGCGGCGGTCGGCGGCGCGCTTCTTCGACAGCAGCATATCCAGCACCCCGAAGGCATCGCCGGGATCGTCCATTTCCAAGCGGAGCAGCCGCCGGGTATCCGGCGCCATGGCGGTTTCGCGCAACTGCTTGGCGCTCATTTCGCCCAGGCCCTTGAAGCGCGTCACCGAAACCTTGCGCCCGGCGTCTCGGCGCAGAATCGCGTCGCGCTCGCCCCCGGTGAGCGCGTAGTGCGTTTCCTTGCCGATGTCCAAGCGGTACAGCGGCGGCATCACCACATGCACATGGCCCTGCCGGACCAGCTCGGGGAAATGCCGGGCGAACAGGGCGCAGATGAGCGTGGCGATGTGCCGCCCGTCGGAGTCGGCATCCGCCAGAATGCACACCTTGTGGTAGCGCAAGGCGCCCAAGTCCGTGTCGCCCGCCTCGACCCCTAGCGCCACGGCGATATCGTGGACCTCTTGGGAGGAGCCCAAGTCGGCGGAATCGACCTCCCAAGTGTTGAGGATTTTGCCGCGCAGGGGCAGCACCGCCTGGTACTCGCGGTGGCGGGCCTGGCGCGCCGAGCCGCCCGCCGAATCGCCCTCCACCAGGAAGATTTCGCATTCCTCGGCCACGGTGCTGGCGCAATCGGCCAGCTTGCCCGGCAGCGCGGGCCCGGCCACCGGAGTGCGCCGCGTGACCTTGCGCGAAGCCTTGATGCGCCGCTGGGCCGCGGCGATGGCCTGGCGGGCGATGCGCTCGCCCAGTTCCGGATGCTGGTTGAGCCACAGCGCCATTGTGCTGTTCACCGCCTCGGCAGTGAACGCGGCGCAGTCGCGCGAGGCCAGCGACTCCTTCATCTGCCCTGCGAACTGCGGTTCGGCCAGCTTCACCGACAGCACGAAGTTCACCCCGTCCCAAACGTCGGCGGGCGCAATTTTCACGTCGCGCGGCAGCAGCTTGTGGAACTCGCAAAATTCCCTCAAGCCCTCGGTAAGGCCGCTTCTCAGCCCGTTCACATGCGTGCCGTGGCGCGGCGTGGGCACCAGGTTCACGTAGCTCTCCTCGACCCGCTTGGCGCCGTCGGCGGCCCACTGCACCACGCAGTCCAGCGTCCGCTCCTTAGCGCCGCGCTGGGAGAAGCGCAAGGGCTCGTCCGGCAGGCGCTCGGCCTCGCCCATTCCCTCCTCGAGATACTGGCCAAGGCCGTCCTCGTAATGCCATTCCCTGCTCCAGCCCTCGGACTCAAGCGCGAGGGAAACCTTAAGGCCGGGGCAAAGCAGGGCCTTGGCGCGCAGCACACGCTTCAATGACGGCACATGGAAGCGGGCCTTGGAGAAATGCTTCGGATCCGGCCAGAACCTCAGCCAAGTGCCAGTATTGTTTTTTGCGACGCTCTCCATCGCCTCCAGCGGCTGCTGCGCCTCCCCGCCGGCGAATTCCATATGCCATTCGCGGCCGCCGCGCTTCACCCGCACCTTGAGGCGGCTGGACAGGGCATTCACCACCGACACGCCCACGCCGTGCAGGCCGCCGGAGTAGCGGTACTGCCCGCGCGAGAACTTCGCCCCGGCGTGCAGCCGGGTGAGAATGAGCTCCACCCCGCTCAGGCCCGTTTCCTCGTGGATATCCACCGGCATGCCGCGGCCGTCGTCCTCCACCGCCAGCGAGCCGTCCTCATGCAAGGTCACGTCGATGCGTTTGCACTTTTCGGCAAGCGCCTCGTCCACGCTGTTGTCGATCACCTCGTGGGCCAGGTGGTTGGGCCGGGCGGTGTCGGTGAACATCCCCGGCCTGCGCCGCACGGGGTCGAGGCCGCTGAGGACTTCAATGTCGTCAGCACGGTAGGCGGCTTTCATGGCTTGGGCCGCTAGCCTTGAAAATCCTTAAGCAAGCTCGCTCGAGTAGGGCCGGGAAGCGGCTCCACGGCGTGATTGTAGCGGGGATGATCCACGCCCGCCGCCAGCGCCGCGCCGGCCTTGAGAGCTTCCACCGCAGCGGGCGGGAACTCGAAACGCAAAAAATGCACTGCGGAGGTCTTGTCCGCCTCGGATCGTTCGAGGTCCTCGTCGGCAATGGCCGCCGAACGCTCATGCCCGGCGGCCTGCATCCATACGGCATCCTCGATCCCCACCAGTTTCGCCAGCTCCGAGCGGCGCACATCCGGGTCGTCGTATTCGACCAGCATGGTGGCCTTGAGGTTGCCGCCATCGGGAATCAGCGGATTGTAGGTCGCCAGCTCCTCCTCAATGGCCTCGGGCTCGAAAATCCGCTCCGTGCGCAGCATTTCCTGAAGCTGGTAGAGGATGGTCAAGCGATCCTCGAACAGCAGCGTGATGTGCTCGCCTAGGGCGACGCGGCGGTTCCTCTTGTGCGCCATGACGCGCGCCCGGAACGCCTCGCGCTGCTCGGCATACTGCTCCAGGCCCATCAGCTCGGACCGCCGGATCGGTTCGGGCATGGCGATGCGTCAGCAGCCGTAGGCCTGGCGCAGCAGGCTGACGGGATGGCGGTAGTCCGCAGTGCGGTTGAGGCCGTTGAGGATCTGCCGGCCGGCCAGCGGGCAGTCGCTGGTGAAGTGGTCCCATTCGCCTTCTTGCGCCGAGCGCACCGCCGCCCGGGCGATCTTCTCCGAGGCGGCGCGCGATTCGGCGCGCACCCCGTACACGCCGTCGAAGCCGGAGCAGCGCTCGATGGTGTCCACCGTGGTGTCCGGCGCGAGCTTCAGCACATCGGGCGTCTTCAGGCCGAAATTCTGCACCTGCGTATGGCAGGGCGCGTGGTACATCACCTTCCCCAGGCTGTTGGCGAAGTCGGTGTTGAGGCCCTCGTCGCGGCTGCGCAGCCACAGGTAGTGCATGGGGTCGCGCACGGCCGCGCCTACAATCTTCACGTCCTCGTCGTCCGGGAACATTTCCGGCAGCTCCTGCTGGAGCATCAGCGCGCAGGAGGGCACCGGCGCCAATATGGCGCCGCCGCTGCGGGCATGGCTCGCAAGGGCCGGAAGATTCTTTCGCATCAGCGCCTCGACACCCTCGAAATCGCCCAGTTCCAGCTTCGGCATGCCGCAGCAGTCCTCCGAGCGCATCATGGTGGCGCCAATGCCGTTATGCTCCAGCACCGCGAACAAGTCGTCAACGATTTCCGGGCCGTTGTAATCGCCGTAGCAGGTGGCGAACACCAGCACTTCGCCGTCGGCGCGGCTGCGGCGGCGTCTTCCGCGCCCCTTGCGGTACTCCGGCAGCGGCGCGCGGCGGCTGATGCCCGCCACGCTCTCGAGCGCCGCGCGCGCCGCGGCGTTGCGATTCAGCGCGTTGACGGCCTGGGCCACCACCGGAATGCCGGCCAGCCGGCCCACGGCGCGCGGCGCGGCCAGAACGCGGTCGCGCAGCCTCGCGCCGTTCTTGCGCCAACTTTGCGCCTTGGCGCGCAGCATCAACCTCGGAAAATCCACCATGAAGGGATGCGGCGGCACGTACGGGCACTTGGCCCGGTAGCACATGTCGCAGAGGTAGCACTGCTCGGCGACCTCCCAGTACACGGTCTTGGGCGTGGTGTCGAGCTCGCCGCTGTCGGACTCGTCGATGGCGTCGAAGAGCAGCGGGAAGGAGTGGCACAGGTTGAAGCAGCGGCGGCAGCCGTGGCAGATGTCGAACACCCGCTCCATCTC
This sequence comes from Candidatus Foliamicus numerosus, assembly GCA_028285945.1. GTDB lineage: Bacteria > Pseudomonadota > Gammaproteobacteria > Steroidobacterales > Foliamicaceae > Foliamicus > Foliamicus numerosus. Next base: position 56,798 of record JAPYNE010000026.1, read on the forward strand.
GGCGAGGAGCGCGGATTCGTCGTAATACTCCGGCGAGCGCCAGTCGATGCTGCGATCGACCGCGCCGTTTGCGGTTTCGGTCATGCCGTTTTCAGACACGGCACAGAATCAACGCCCGCCTCCGTAGCGGCGGAAGCGGGTTTGATTGCACGGGCGCTTGTTCGCGGGCGTTGAGCGCCCGATGGCCCCGCCAATCAGCCATCCAAGCCGTCGAGCGCCTTTTGGAAGCGGTTGGCGTGGCTGCGCTCGGCCTTGGCCAGCGTCTCGAACCAGTCGGCGATTTCCTCGAAGCCTTCTTCGCGCGCCGTTTTCGCCATGCCGGGGTACATGTCGGTGTACTCGTAGGTTTCGCCGGCGATGGCTGCGGCCAGGTTGTCCGCAGTGCCGCCGATGGGCTTGCCGGTGGCCGGGTCGCCCGTTGCCTTGAGGTAATCCATGTGGCCGTGGGCGTGGCCGGTTTCGCCTTCCGCCGTGGAGCGGAACACCGCCGCCACATCGTTATAGCCTTCCACGTCGGCCTTGGCGGCGAAGTAGAGGTAGCGGCGGTTCGCCTGAGATTCTCCGGCGAAAGCGTCCTTTAGGTTCTGTTCGGTTCGTGAGTCCTTCAGGGTCATTATCTGGCTCCGTTTTTGGCTGTGGAGGAACACTTCCCGTATTCTAGCACCGGGAAGGAAAGCAAACGCGCGGGGAATTTACCGCCATCCCGATCCGGTCGAAAGCCGCTTAGCGGGGGTTTCCCGGATCGTCTTGCGAATCCGAGCGCATTCTTTCCGTCAGCCAGCTCTCAAGAAGCACCTTCTCATAGACTTCAGGCAAGGCGCTCTCGGCGGCGTGCTTGCGGCGCATTTCCCGGTAGAGCCGATGTTCGAACATCTGCTCGAATTCCTCGCGGGTCATGCAGATATCGGCATAGAGCATCTGATAGCCTCCGCGCTCGCGAACGAACTTCTCCAAGCGGCGCGAGGTCCGCACCTGGTCGTAGCGGCCCCCCTTGACGCTCGGAGGAATGCCGTAAATGCCAACATCCACGAACATCTGGCTGGCCGCGCCGCTGGCCGGGTTCCGAAGGAAGCCCTCGTGGGCGCCATGATCGAACAGGCGCACCGGACAGATCCAAAGCGGGTAGATGTCGAACAGCTGATCGCTGAGCCGGACCGAGTCGGCGAGGTCTTCAATGGGCAGCAGGATGTCTTGGGCGACACGGTGGACGAAAGCCTGGAACCGCAGCTCCCGGGTCATCGTCAGCTTCATCAGGGACACCTTGGGCGCTCCCATCCAGGCCCACAAATAGCGGTACCAAGGCTTGTTGGCAAAGGTGATGATGTCCTTAAGCTGGAAGAACACCGATGGCGTGTGGCGATGGAAATAGTGCCGGGTCGGGACGTATTCGCTCACGGGGCCGGTCTTGAGGCTTTGCGCCACATGGCTGTAGAACCAGGGCTTGTGCCAGTCGTTGATGCGGTTGACGCGCGCGCCTTGCGGGGGCGTCGCGAAGTCGCCTGTCACGATGGCGGCCGAGTTCTTCGAGAAGACGAAACCCTCGATGAAGCGCGGGGGCCTCGGGGAGGCGGTCAGGGCCTCAAGGCGCGCGCAGAAGGCATCCATCGAGTGGAACGGCTCGTGTTCCAGCCGCACATGCGGCTCGATCGGAACCATGCGAAGCTCGACGCTCACCAAAAAGCCCAGGGTGCCGTGGGACCAGGGCAGAGCGTGGAAGAGACCGGCGTTCAGATCGCGCGTGGCGCGGACCCGCTCGCCTTCGGCGGTTACGATCTCGAAAGCCTCGACCGTTTCAAAGAGGAAACCCTCGCGGTGGCTGCTGCTCTCGATCCCCACGCCCATGCACAGCCCGCCCACGGTGAGATCTTCCATCTCCACCTGGACGGCCAGCGCGAATCCCTTGGGAGCGAGGAAGTGGGTGATTTGCCCCATGGTGACCATCGGCTCGACGCGTGCGATACGGCGCTCCTCGTCCACTTCGAGGACATTGCGGAGATCGATGGGAATCTGGTGCAGGCCCTGCTTGAAATCGGCGGTGCGGATGGCCATCGTTTTCCACGGCTTGCGGGCGGTGCACATGCGCTTGCCGCTGGCATGGCCGGCCCGCACGCGGGCCTGGATCGCCCTGACGGATTCGTCGTGCCTGGCGCTGGTGTTCCTGAACGTGCGGTGCAGCCAGTTGCCGAAACCCTCGGCCATCCGGTAGGCGAAGCTGGCCGGGACCGCGAATCCGGCGATGACCAGCTCGCGGTTGGTGAACAGGAAGTCCTCGAAACGCCTCATCGAACCCTTGACCATGGCGGCTGATTTTACTTGTTCCGCGCAAGGCGCCCAACCGTTACGCTCGCCATTCGCGCGGAACGCAATGAATGCGGCCAGCGGCGCGGGCTCAGGGCATACGGGACTGTCCGCGCTCGGCTGCCCTGTGTTCGCCAACAAGGTGTTCGGGCGTGCGGGAACAGCCGAATCGAAACGCTCTTCCGCTCGGGGCTAAAATGCGCCTATGGAGGACTTGCGCGAATGAGCGGCGACAAAAACGGCGAAGGCGTACAAGGCCTGGAGCAGGCGCTTGAGGATCTGGAGAAGATCGTTATCCGCCTCGAGAAGGGCGATCTGCCGCTGGCCGAGGCGATCAAGCAGTTCGAGCGCGGCGTGGCGCTCACCCGGCGCTGCCAGACGGTGCTCAAGGAGGCCGAGCAGAAGGTCCAGGTGCTGAGCGAAGGAATGCTTGAGGATGTGGATCCGCACACCCTCAAGAAGAAGGAAGGCGGAGGCTCGCTACCCCTCTGCTGATCCGGCGGCCGCGGCCTCGACCGCCTCCATCGCCCGCAGCAGGTTGCCGCCCCAGAGCTTGGCGATTTGCGCCTCGGAATAGCCGCGCCGCACCAGCTCAACCGTCACGTTGAGGGTTTCGCCGGCGTTGTCCCAGCCCTCGATGCCGCCGCCGCCGTTGAAATCGGACGAAATCCCCACATGGTCCGCGCCGATCAGCCCGACCGCGTAGTCGATGTGGTCAACGAGATGCTTCACCGAGGCGCGGGGCGGCGTGCGGGAAATCGCCCTCAGGCGCGAATAGAAGACCTCGCGCTGTTCGCTGGACATGCGGGAGAAATCGCCGCCGCTGTTGAGGCTCGCTTGCCGATACAGCGCGCCCATGGCCGCGGCTTTCTCCGGATCAGGCTCGCGCAAATAGGCGTCGAAGGCCACGATCTGCGCCACGCCGCCGTTGTCCCGCAGCGCCAGGAGCGCCTCGTCGCTGAGGTTGCGCGCATGCGCGAAGGCGCCCTTGACGGCCGAATGCGAGGCGATCACCGGCGCCTCGGATGCTTCGATGGCATCCATGGCCGTGGCCTCCGAGGCATGGGATATATCGACCATGATCCCCAGTTCGTTGGCGCGCTGGACCACCGCGCGGCCGAACTCGCTCAATCCGCCGTGCTCGACGCCGGAATCGCCCAGCCGCAAATTGGGGACGGCGGAATCGCCGATGTCGTTGTGGCCGTTATGCACCAGGCCCAAATAGCGCGCGCCGGCCGCGTAATGGACATCGAGCAGGCTCACGTGGCGGCCGATGGAAAAGCCGTTCTCGATGCCGATCAGCGCCACGCGGCGGCCTTCGCCGTGTATGCGGCGCACATCCGCCGCCGTGAGCGCCAGGCCGATCCGGTCGGAGTAGTCGGTATCGGTCATCCGGCGGATGGCCGCGTACTTGACGAAAGCATCGGCCACGGCGCGCGCGTAGCCCGCTTCGTTGCGTGCGCGCTGCATCACGAAAACAATGAAGAAAGCCGCATCCAGCCCGCCCCGCTCCATGCCCGGCAGATCGACCTGCTGGCCGGGATGCTTGGCCCGCGCCGGATCGTACGCCTGCGTGCCGAAGTCCGGGGGAATGTCCACATGGGTGTCGATGGCGATGACGCGGTCGTGGATGGCCCGGGCGCGCTCCAGCAGCGCCGCCTCGGAGTCCGCGCCCGCCGCGCCCGCCGGAAATCCCGTCAGGAGAATCATCATTGCCCCCACGCCTGCCCGCTTCATGGCTTTTGCCCGGAATACGCCGAAAACACGCGGAAGAATACCGCAACGCCCGCCGTCGGATTAAGGCCGGCGACCAATAAGGAGGAATAGCGCGGCTGTTATAATGCTCGCGATTTACGCATCGACTTACAGGGACTCGCATGAAACGTTTCTCAGCATCCTCCTTCGCCCTGCCTCTTCTCGCCCTCTTCGCCGCCGCCCCCCCCTTGGCCACGGCGCAGGACGAGGAATCCGCTCGAAACGGCGCTTCAGCCGCGCTGGAGGAAATCGTGGTGGTGGGCTCGCGTCGCCGCGACCGGTCGGCGGCGGATTCGCCGGTTCCCGTGGACGTGATCGGCGGCGACCAGTTCCGGGCGCACGGCGACTCGGACATGAATACGCTGCTCGCGGCCATGGTGCCGTCGTACAACGTGGCCCAGGAGCCGATCAGCGACGCGGCCACTTTGGTCCGTCCGGCCACCTTGCGCTCGCTTCCGCCCGACGCCACGCTGGTGCTGGTGAACGGCAAGCGCCGCCACCGCGCCGCAGTGATCGCGCTGCTGGGCGCGGGCGTTTCCGGCGGCTCGCAGGGGCCGGACCTGTCGGCCATCCCGGCCATTGCGCTGGACCGGCTTGAGGTGCTGCGCGACGGCGCCTCGGCACAATATGGTTCCGACGCCATTGCCGGAATCATGAACTTCGTGCTCAAGCAAGATTCCGAGGGCGCCGTGCTGGATGCCAAGTGGGGCACCCATTACGAGGGCGACGGCGACGCCATGACCCTGGCGGGGAATGTGGGCCTGCCGCTCGCAGGCTCGGGCTTTCTGAATCTGAGCCTGGAGTGGAAGGAAGTCGATCCCACCAGCCGCAGCGTTCAGCGCGCCGACGCGCAGGGGCTGATCGACGCCGGCAATACCCATGTGCGGCAGCCGGTCGCGCAGATCTGGGGGGCGCCGGAAATTTCCGACGATATCAAGTTCTTCGCCAACCTGGGCGCCGAGATGGGCGGCGGCAGCGAGTTCTACGCCTTCGGCAACTGGGCCAAGCGCCAAGTGGAAGGCGGCTTCTATTTTCGTAATCCGCACACCCGGGGCGGCGTGTTCCTCGGCCCCATGGTTGACGCGAATGGCAACGCGGTGGATGAGGGCGGCACGCCTACGGTGAAGGTGGCGGACCTGAGCGGCGACGGAACGGGCAACTGCCCGGTGGTGCGGATCGTGAACAACGTGCCGGATGCCGCTGCCTTGGCGCGGATCGCCAGCGACCCCAACTGCTACTCGCTAATCGAAAAGTTCCCCGGCGGCTTCACGCCGCAGTTCGGCGGCAATGTGCATGACGCCAGCGTGGCGGGCGGGATTCGCGGCGAATGGCGCAACGGCTGGCGCTACGACGCCAGCGCAACGGCCGGGCGCAGCAACGCGCAGTTCTACCTCTACAACACCATCAACCCGCAGCTTCTGGCGCAGCGCAACGACATCGACACCTACTACGAAACCGGCGCTTACACCGAAACCGACCGGGTGGTGAACTTCGACTTGTCCCGGCCCTACGACTTCGGCTTCGCCGGCCCCGTCAACGTGGCGCTAGGCTTGGAATGGCGCGACGAGACCTTCAAGATCGAAAGCGGCGAGCCGAACTCCTGGTTCATCGATCCCAACCTCGAGTTCGGGCTGGCCTCGCAAGGCTTCGGCGTGGGCTCCAACGGCTTTCCCGGCTTCCAGCCCGGCGATGCCGGGGATAGCACGATCAGCGCCAAGGCGGCCTATATCGACTTGGAGTCGGACGTGACCGACACGCTGCTGCTAGGCGCCGCAGTGCGCTTCGAGGACTACTCCGAGTACGGCGACACTTTGGACGGCAAGGTGGCGGCGCGCTTGCAAATCAACGACACGTTCGCGATTCGCGGCGCGGCCAGCACCGGATTCCGGGTGCCCACCGCCGGCCAGGCCAACCTCCGCAACGTCACCACCGAGTTCCAAAGCGGCATGCTGGCGGACATCGCCACCTTGCCGCCCACCAATCCGGTGGCGCAGCAGAAAGGCGCCGTGCCGCTCACGCCCGAGGAATCGACCAACCTGACGGTGGGCGCGGTGTTCAACGTGGGCGACCTCGACGTGACGATCGACTACTACAACATCGAGATCGAGGACCGCATCGCCTTCACCAGCCGCTTCACGCTCACCGACGCCGACATCCAAGCGCTGCTGGCCGCGGGCGTAACCGACGCCACGAGCTTTTCCTCGGTGCGGTTCTTCTCCAACCAGCAGACCGTGGAGGCCCAAGGCATCGACCTGGTGGCCACCTACCCCTTCGACTTGGGCAGCGGCTCCTCCAGCCTCACGGTTGTGGCCAATTGGTCGGACATCGAGCTGACCCGGTACGATCCGGAGTTCACGAGCGAGAACCGCAGGCTGCAAATCGAACGGGGCCGCCCGGACGCGCGCTTCACAGCCACTTGGACGCACCTGCAAGGGCCTTGGCGTTTCATGGCCCGGGCGCGCTACTACGGCGATTACTACGACGCGCCCACCAACGACGAATCGGTGTCCTTCTATCCGGACACGAGCGTCCTGGTGGATGCCGAAGTAAGCTGGGACGTGCGCGAGGACTTCACAGTCCTGGCGGGCGCGCAGAACCTCTTCGACGAGTACCCGAGCAAGAACCCGAAGGGCGAAGTGGCCGGACTCATCTACCCGGAACAGTCGCCGTTCGGCTTCAACGGCGGCTACTACTACGTGCGCGGAACCTGGCGCCCCGCCTTCTAGCTGGAAACGAACAAGGGCCTCCCTCCAGCCTTAGCCGAGGAAACAGCGCGCCAGCAGGCCACCGCTGAAGCTCATCGCCGGCTAATTGAACGAAGCGATGAAAGGCTTGGAGATTGCCTTCGCGAATCATACCTCGCACATCGCGTTCGATATAGGTGCGCATATAAGCACCGTGCCAGCGGCCGGGATCCATTTTGGATTTCCCAGAACTTCCGTATAGCTGCCGGTAAAAAGCGCTTCTTCCAGCCCGGCGGGGGGCGAAGGAAAACGATTGGCTTCTTGCCGGGAAAGCGGCAGAAGATGAAGCACGGCGGTGCGTCCGGCCAGTGATTGGCTCACTTCCCTTATCAATGCTAGGCAATTCCAATTTATAAAATTGGAATTGCCTGAAAATAATCTTACGGGGGAGTTACCTTCAGCTTGGGAAA
>JAPYNE010000027.1 GCA_028285945.1 Candidatus Foliamicus numerosus
GCGCCGATCACGACCGGCACGCTTCCGCTTTCGCCTGATCACGCCCAAAACAGACGCGCGCCTCGCAATCCCAGCAGACTCGTGCAATATGCGGGCTAGCCGTCGATGCGGCGGGGGGCGGGGGAGAAGCGCAGGGCGAGGGCGGGCATGCCTAGTCTTCAGCGGCGTTATAATTCGCGGATGTTAATTGGTGTACCCAAAGAGATAAAGCCTGACGAACACCGGGTAGGATTGAGTTTAAGCAGCGCTCGCGAACTGATCGAACACGGCCACGAACTCATGGTGGAAACCGGCGCCGGCGAGGGCCTGCGCCGCAGCGACGGCGACTACCGGGCCCTTGGCGCCCGCATCGCGGACAGCGCCGAAGACGTGTTCGCAAAGGCGGACCTGATCGTGAAGGTCAAGGAGCCGCAGGCCAGCGAATGCCGGATGCTGCGCGAGGGGCAGGTGCTGTTCACGTATCTGCACCTGGCCCCGGATCCGGGCCAGGCGCGCAGGCTCATGGAATCAGGCGTTACCGCAATCGCCTACGAAACCGTCACCGACCGCTTCGGGCACCTGCCGCTGCTCGCGCCGATGAGCGAGGTGGCGGGCCGCATGGCGGTGCAGGCGGGCGCGCGCTGCTTGGAAACGGAAATGGGCGGCTGCGGCAAGCTGCTCGGCGGCGTTCCGGGCGTGCTGGCGGCCAACGTGGTGGTGCTGGGGGGCGGCGTGGTGGGCACCAACGCGCTGCGCATCGCGGTGGGCATGGAGGCGCGGGTGGTGGTGGTGGACAAGTCGCTGGCGCGGCTGCGCGAGCTGGACCTGCAGTTCGGGGCGCGCCTCAACACCGTGTACTCCACGCGCTCGGCCATTGAGGAATACGTGGGGCAGGCCGACCTGGTGATCGGCGCGGTGCTGGTTCCGGGCGCATCCACGCCCCAGCTCGTCTCCCGCGGCACGGTGGATGCGATGGCGGCCGGATCGGTGGTGGTGGATGTGGCCATCGACCAGGGCGGCACCTTCGAGACCAGCCGCCCCACCACGCACTCCGATCCCACCTTCATCCATCACAACGTGGTGCATTACTGCGTGGCGAACATGCCGGGCGCGGTGCCCCGCACTTCAACACAGGCGCTCAACAACGCCACGCTGCCGTTCACGCTGGCTTTGGCCGACAAAGGCTGGCGCCAGGCCATGCGGGACGATCCGGGGCTGATGGCGGGGCTGAACGTTCACGCCGGCCGGGTCACCAACGCCGCGGTCGCCGAGGCGCTTGACCACACCTACACCCCGCCGGACAGCGCGATCGATATCCATTAAACCCGGCCTCCCGGTCCGAACCTCATCCCTGCCAATACCCAGCCCGACAAACGCCCCCGCCGCGCGCTGGGCAAGAGGCCCGCGTTTTACGGCGACGAGCGGCTGGATATGCTGTTCGCGATGCTGACCGCCCTGCTGGGCGAGGTCAGCGTGGTCCGCGAGCGGCTGGACACGCACGAGCGCCTGCTGGAAAAGGCCGGGCTGTTCGGCAAGGACGCCGTGGATGCCTGGCTGCCTGACGCGGAGGCCGAAGCGGAGCGCGCGCCGATCCGTGAGCGGATGATGAACCGGGTGCTCCGCTACCTTGAGGAAGACATGGAGCCCGCCGCGGCCGGCGGCGAACTCGACCGCATTTCAAAGAAGGTTCAACATGGTGATGTTTGAAGCCCGGGGCGTGCGCCAGGAAACCATGCGCAGCGACATGCATCCGCGTCACGGCATGATGGCCGGCGCCACTCACGACGAACTGGCGGCGCAGAAGTACTTTCTCGGCTTGCGCGCCTACGCCAACGGGCGGCTGATGGCGCAAGCCGTGGAAGCATGCAACGACCAGATCATTCCGCAAATGGGCGAACGCGACCCGGAAAACGAGAAGGATCGCACCGAGGTGCTGCGCAAGGCCGAGGAACTGCCCATTTTCCAGAACTGGGGGGCGCTGCTGCGCACCTCCCAAGAGCTGATGTGGGACTACGTGGCCGACACCGTCGACCGGCAGCTCGACGAGCTGGAGGACAAATTCCGCTCGATCGAAAACCCGGCAGGCAGCCTCACGCTCAATCCGGAACTTCCCAACCCCGAGTATCTCGCCCTGGTTGATCAGCACATCCAACCGGGCGGCTATCTGCACGACGCCGGCGGCGAGGATGTGCGCGCCGGGGCCATTTATGACCGCGGCGCGGTGCTCTATGGCCTGGGCCGCGCGGGCGGACTCAACGACATGCGCGGCCACACGCTGTGCGCCTTCATACAGGACGGCTTCGGGGAAATGAAACCGAAGCGGATTCTGGACTTGGGCTGCGGCGTGGGCCACGGCACGCTCGCGCTCACCGATCTGTTCCCGGATGCCGAGGTGCATGCCATCGACATTGGCGGCGCCATGCTGCGCTATGCCCATGCCCGCGCGGAATCGCTGGGCAAGCCGGTGCATTTCCATCAGCAGGATGCCCGCCGCACGCTGTTCGACGACAGGAGCTTCGACATGGTCACGTCGGAAATCCTGTTCCACGAGAGCTCGCGCAAGGCCATGCCGGCCATCCTGAAAGAGGCCCGCCGGGTGCTCAAGCCGGGCGGCGCGATGTGCAATCTGGAGGTGCCGTTGCGCTACAAGGGCATGGACATGGGTTCGGTGGTGGTTCGCGACTGGCAGAACTACTACAACGCCGAGCCTTTCTGGGGTTCACTGGGCACGGTGGATCTGGAGAAGGCGATGGTGGCCGCGGGATTCAAGCGCGTCGTGAAAGGCTTTCAGCCGCGCACCAGCAATTTTGCGGGCGAGCGGGGCCGCCTCACTCATCAAGACCCCGGAGGAGGCATGCTGTCGCACTGGCTCGTCTTCGGCGGCCACAAGGAGTAGCTCGCCCGCCGTAGCCTCTTTGCGTGCTTTCCTCTCGCGGGAGGCGGTTCGGGCTCGCCTGTATGCGCGCCTTCCTCCGTGATACGAACCGATTCCGCTCTTGGTTTCCGCGAAGGGCGCTTCGATTCGCCCTTTGCTTGCTCCCTTCCTCCGGGAGGCGTTTCAATCCGCCTCTTCTCCGCCCCCTTCCTCGCGGGAGGCGTTTCAACCCGCCTCTTCTCCGCCCCCTTCCTCGCGGGAGACGCTTCAATCCGCCTCTTCTCCGCTCCCTTCCCTCCGGGAGGCGTTTCAATCCGCCTCTTCTCCGCCCCCTTCCTCGCGGGAGACGCATGAACCCATCCATGGGGCTTGGCGGCGACATCCCTGTCGCCGCCAGCCGAAGCCTGTTTGCGCGTTTGCCTCTCGCGGGAGTGTTGGAGCCACTTTGCGCCACTGGCTTGGCGCGCAGAGCGGAACCAAGCCAGTGGGTGCCAACAGCTTGGCGCCCACAGCGCCTCCCGCGAGAGGCAAACGCGCAAAGAGGCGGACCCGAAGGAATAGCCCGCCAGGCGAACCCGAAGCGCCCGAAGCGTATTAGAAGGCGGCGAGCAGCTTGAGGCCCACTTCGCGCTTGCGCGGCAGGGGCGCGAAGGTCTTGCGGTGGGGCAGGCCGAATATGCCGGTGGTGCCGCCTGCCGTCAGGTAGCTCAAATCATTCGTCAGGTTATTGGCGTATAGCTCGACCGACAAGGTGTCGCCTAAGTCCGCATGCAGCCGGGCGTTGATCTTCCAATGGCCTTCCACCGAGTTGTATTGAAAGTTGTCGATGTAGAACTGGCCTTGGTAAATCCCGTCAACCCGCATCCACAGGCTGTTGGCCATGCCGATCAACGAATCCAGCTGGAGCACTGCGGACAGGCTCCCGGTCCATTCCGGGATGTAGCGCGGCCGCCCGCCGGCGGCGGAAATCTGCTCCCCGACGCTCAGCGTTGGAGGAGGCGCAAGCACTGCCGTAGCCACCGAACCGGCGCCGGCAAAGTCGATGAACTCCGCATCGTTGAAAGTCACGCCGCCGCTTAAGCCCAGCCACTCGCTCAGCGTCAGGTCGAATTCAGCTTCCAGGCCGGTGATCTCGGCGTCGCCGGAAATGTAGGCCGCGATAAACAACGGCGCCGGACTCAACTCGAAGAAAGTCTGGTTCTCCCAATCCATGAAGTAGCCGGAAAGCGCGTAGCTCAGCCAGTCGCCCGCACGCTGCTTGAAGCCCACCTCAAAAGCCGAAAGCGCCTGCTTGGGGGTGAAGTTGCCAAGATCCAGGGGCACCCCCGTAGCGGCGCCGTAGTCCTCCGCATTGGTGTCGTTGCCCTGAAGATTGCTTCTCGAGTAATGGGCGTAGAGATTAGCGTTTTCCGAAGGCCGCCAGGAAATGATCAGGCGCGGCATGAAGGCGCTGTATTCCTGGTCCACATTCACGGCCGCGGTGGTGTCGATCCGCTGCGCAACCGAAACGCCGTCATAAACGATGGTTTGGGTGTCGGTGTTCCAGCGCCCCTCCAGCGAAAGCGTCCACTGATCGTTCAGCGCATAGTCCAGCGAACCGAACACGCCGAGGTTCTCGCCATCCTGGAAATTAAGGTTGTTGACAGCGTCGAATTGCGCGAAGTCCGTCTCCCGGTTGTCCTGCGAGTAGTAACTGGCGCCAACCATGTAGTTGAACCGCCTCCCGGCCTGCGGCGTATAGCGAAGCTCCGTATAGGTATCGCTCACCCAGCCCGCCCGCCCGGTCAGCCAGGGGCTGCCGGAACCCGTTAAGAAAAATGCCGCCGGCGTGCCGAAGCTGTTGTCAAGCAGCCGCCAGCTTGAGGATTCTCCGCGAGCGAATTGAGCGCTTAAGACAGCCTGGTTCGCCAACTCGTATTCGCCGGACACGTTAATCCGCCACAGCTCATAGGTGTTGCCCAAGCCATCCGGCGGGTCAACGACAGAGAGATGTTCCATTTCCGGCGGCAGAGTCGTGACAAAGGACCAGGAATTGGAGAACTGAAAGAGCGGCGTGCTGTCCGTGATCCTGCCAACCTCGGAAAGATTCGGCGGCACCGCATCCCAATCGGGAACCGAGCCGCAGAACAGATTACGGGTGGACTGCGACAGATCCGTGGTGAAAGTGCCGCCGGCGCCCCCGCCCACGGGCCGGATTGCGCCGGTATAGCTGCGGTTGCAGCTTCCGGCCGCGACCGGGCCGACTTGCGATTGAAGCTGCATGGTGTCGTCGGAATCCACATGGAAACCCGAAACCTGGAAGTTGAAGTTTTCCGACACCTCGAACGTGGCCAGGCCAGTCATGGCGGTGGTGTTCTGCTCGCCATTGGGGTCGCCGTTGCGGAAGTGGTAGTTGGCGCCCACCTTCTCCTGCATCACCGCGACCCGCACGCCCACGCTGTCGCTGAGCGGCCCGCCCAGCGCGGCGGTGACGTTATGGCTGCCATCGTCGGATCCCGACCACGACAACGACACCTTGCCGCGAACCTCGTCGCCCGGTCTGGCGGGAATGTAGTTGACCGCGCCGGCAAAGGTGTTGCGGCCGAAAAACGCGGTCTGCGGCCCTTTCAGAACCTCCACCCGCTCCAAGTCGATCAGTGGCAGGATGCCTGCGCCATCGGAGATATAGCCGCCGCTCCAGAACACCGAACCGGCGCGCGACGCAGGGCTTTCTGTCTGAACGCCCAGCCCGCGGAAGCGGATGTTGGGATTGTTCCGCCCGCCTCCTCCGCCTTGGCTGATGTTCTGGAAAGTAAAGCCGGTGGTGACCATGGACAGCTGCTCGATGGTGTTCATGCCGAGTTCGTCGAGGTCGTCCTGGGTGTAGGCCGACACCGACAACGGAATCTCCAGCACCGACTCGTCGCGCTTGCGCGCGGTGACCACGATTTCCTCAAATTCCTGCGCGGCTATATCCTGAATGCCCATCAGGGCAGCGCCGCAAACGGCAGCGGCAGCGGAAAGCCGCCGGAAGCGGGGATGAACTGTCACCATTTATTTCTTATCGGAGTTAATCCTTGATCCAAGTATTCCCGGTAAAAAAGCGGGAATTGAGTCTTCCGATGCCGGCTCAGTATATGCACAGGGGCACCGGTCGCATACTCGCCCCTGAGTGCGCCGCGTGAATCCAGGGCGCTAATTCCTCCGGCGCACGCGCAAACGGCTGAACGCGCGGCAACGCCCACGGATAGAATTTCCGCCTTGATTTGCGACCGATACAGCCCGGCGCTCATGGCCAACAACGACTTCCTCCATCATAGCGATCCAGGGGCCTTGGAGCAGGTGGTGGGCGAGTATGGCTTGCGCGCCGTGGCGCTGGAATACATCGACCATGGGCTGATCAACCACACTTGGCGCGTGCGCGGAAGCGATGGCGAGAGCTACGCGGTGCAGCGATTGAACGCCATCCTAGGCGCCGATGGCCATCACGACATCGAGGCCGTGTCGGCGCATATTGCCGCTAAGGGCATGCCCACGCCGCGCCTGCTGCGCACCGCCGGGGGCGATCTTTGCGTGAAGCGAGAGGACGGCATCTGGCGGATGCTCACCTGGCTGGAGGGCGAATTCCACAACCGGCTTGAGAACGCCGCGCAGGCTGCGCAGGCCGGAGCGCTGCTGGCGCGTTTCCACCGGGCGCTGGACGACTTCGATCAGCCCTTCGCCAGGAAACGCCGTCCGATCCACGAGCCGTCCCGGCGGTTTGCCGACCTCGACCGGGCGCTGGCCGGCCATCCGGATCATCCTCTGCGCGGGGAGGCCGGCGCGCTTCGCCGCCGCGCCTTCGCGATCGCGACCGGCCTGCCGCCCATGCCGAGCACGCCGCTGCGGGTGGCGCACGGCGACCCGAAAATCAACAACATGCTGTTCACGACCGCAGGCGAAGGCCTGGCGATGGTGGATCTGGACTCCTTGGGCCGCCTGAGCCTGCCCTACGAGCTGGGCGACGCCTTTCGTTCGTGGTGCAATCCGGCCGGCGAGGACAGCGAGGACACGGCGTTCTCCGCCGAGCTTTTCGAGGCCGCGCGCGCAGGCTATCTCGATGTGGCCTCCTTCGTGACCGAGGAGGAACGATCCTGTCTGGTGGATGCCACGCTGTGGATTACGCTGGAGCTCGCGGCGCGCTTCACCGCCGATATCCTCAATGACCGCTACTTCGGCTGGGACCCGAAACGCTTCGCTTCGCGCGCCGAGCACAACCTGGTGCGCGCCCGCGGCCAGCTCCGGCTGGCCGAGTCGCTGCTGGCCATTCGCGGCCAACTGGATTGCGGGTAACGCGATCATGGCGCTCAAGCATCTGATCGAGCGTTTTGAGCAGTGGCGGGGCATCAACGAGCGCTTGGTGCTGGGCACGGTGTACGAGACGGCGGGCTCGACCTACTCGAAAGCGGGCGCGCGGGTGCTGATCGACGGCGAGGGCAACTACCAGGGGCTGGTGAGCGGCGGCTGCCTGGAGGGCGACCTAGCCGAGCACGCCGCCGCCGTGCTGGCCTCCGGCAAGGCGCGTTCGGTGTGCTACGACATGCGCGGCGAGCACGATATCCTGTTCGGCACAGGCGTGGGCTGCGACGGGATGCTCAAGGTGCTGCTGCAGCCGCTATCGGGCGAGGGCGACGATCCCTGGGCGCCGCTGGCGCGGATGGCGGAGCTGGCGATGGGCATGGAGGCGTCGCGCTGCGCGGTGGTGGTTGAGGGCGAAGAGGCGGCGATGGGCAGCACCTTGCTGGGCGACGAGGCACCCGCCGAGCATCCCTTCGGCCTTCATGCGCTTGAGAACCCGGCGCGCAAGGTGCTCGTTTATCCGCTGCGCCCGATCCCGCGGCTGCTGGTGCTGGGCGCGGGCGTGGATGCGGCGCCGCTGGTGGCGTTTGCCGAACGGCTGGGCTGGCGGGTCACGGTTTGCGATCACCGACGCGCCTACCTTGAGCGCGGCGACCTGGGCGCGGCGGAAGAGCGCATTGAGCTGCGCCCGGAGCGGCTTGCCGAGCGCATTGAACTAAGCGGCTGGGAGGCCTGCGTGGTGATGAGCCATCATCTGGCCTCGGACCGCTCGTATCTGGCGGCGCTGGCGGACCGGCCGATTCCGTGGGTGGGCGTGCTCGGCCCCAAAGCGCGCCGCGAGCGCCTGCTCAAGGAGCTTGGCGACGGCGCGGGCGATCTCCGCGACAAGCTGCGCGGCCCGGTGGGCTTGGACATCGGCGCCAACGACCCGGCCTCCATCGCGCTCTCGATCATGGCCGAACTCACCGCTCGCCGCACCTAGTTCCCGCCAAGGACGCTTCGACTTCGCCCTCTGCTTGCTCCCCCCTTCCGGGACCGCAAGGGATCAGGGCGCTTAGATCCGCCCGTTTGTGCGTTTGCCTCTCGCGGGAGACGCCTTGAAGCCGTCTGTTTGCATGCTTTCCTCTTGAGGGAGGCGCTTCGGGGCCGCCTGTATGCGCGCCTTCCTCTCGCGGGAGACGCATGAACCCATCCATGGGGCTTGGCGGCGGCTCCTGCCGCCGCCAAGCCCCATGGATGGGTTCATGCGTCTCCCGCGAGGAAGGGGGCGGAGAAGAGGCGGGTTGAAACGCCTCCCGGAAGAAGGGAGCAAGCAAAGGGCGGACTTGAAGCGCCTACCGCAAGAGGGTGGGTGAAATGGGGTCTTGTGGCGGGAGGGTCAGGTTGGGCGGAGTTGGTCGCGGAAGCGGCGGGCGTTGCGAACGTAGATACCGGCGCCGCGCGCCACTCCGGCGCGCTCCTCGTCGCTGAGCAAGCGAACCTGGCGCCCCGGCACGCCCATGATGAGGCTGCCTGGCGGGTACTCCCGGTTCTCCGGCAGCAGCGCGCCGGCCGCCACTAGGCTGTGCGCGCCAACGCGCGAGCCGTTCAGCAGGATGGCGCCCATGCCGATGGTGCAGCCGTCCTCCACCGCGCAGCCGTGCAGAATTACGCGATGCCCCACGGTCACGTCCTCGCCGACCGTGGTGGGGAAGCCGGGGTCCGTGTGCGCCACCGAGCCGTCCTGAATGTTGCTGCGGGCGCCGATGCGGATAGGTTCGTTGTCGCCGCGCAGCACGGCGCCGAACCATACGCTGCTGTGCTCGCCGAGTTCAACATTGCCGATCACTGCCGCGTCCGGGGCGATGAACAGCGCAGCCGAACGGGGCGCGAGGTCGCCTAGCCGGTAAATCACTGCGCCGCTTCCAAGTCGATGCGCGCCGGCGCCCGCATGCCCGGGCCGAAACGGTAAAGGATCGGCGCGCCGGTGGGAATTTCCAGCCGCACGATATCGCGGTCGGAAATATTCTCTAGCAGTTTCATCAGCGCCCGCAGGCTGTTGCCATGCGCCGACACCAGCGCGCTGCGACCGGCTTCGATGTCCGGCGCGATGCCGCTTTTCCAGTAGGGCTGAACGCGGTCCAGCGTGTCCTTGAGCGACTCCGCGGCCGGCGGCGCCTCGAGATCGGCGTAGCGGGGGTCGTTGCGCGGGTGGCGCGGGTCGTCCGGCTCCAGCGGCGGCGGCGGCGTGGCGTAGGAACGGCGCCATATCCTCACCTGCGCCTCGCCGTGCTTGTCCATGGTCTCGGCCTTGTTCAGCCCCTGCAGCGCGCCGTAGTGGCGCTCGTTTAAGCGCCAGCTCCGATGAACCGGAACCGCGCCAGCGCCGAGTTCGCCGAGCATCAGCGCCAGGGTGCGCTCAGCGCGCCGCAGCACGGAGGTGTGCGCCACATCGGGTGCCAGGCCCGATGCGCGCAGCAGGCGCCCGGCGCGGCGGGCCTCTTCCTCGCCCGCAGGGCTTAAATCGACATCGGTCCAGCCGGTGAAGCGGTTCTCGCGGTTCCACAGGCTTTCGCCGTGGCGGCAGAGGATCAGCGCACCCGGCGCCATGTCGCCTCCGGTCGCGCCGCTGCCGGCATGCCGGGCAAGGAGGGCCTCACGAGGCCTGCTTCAGGTCCGCCACCACCGCGCTCAAAAACCTTGACGCATCGGCGCCTGCCACGCAGCGGTGGTCGAAGGTAAGCGACAAAGGCAGCATGCGCCGGATGGCGATTTCGCCGTTCAGCGCCACCACCTCCTCGCGGGCCGCGCCGCTGCCTAGGATGGCCACGGTGGGCGGCACCATCAGCGGCGTGGCGTAGCGCGAAGAGCCGCCGGCGATGTTCGAGAGCGTAATCGTGTAGCCGCGCACCTCCTCCGGCTTGAGCGTGCGCTCCGCGCCGGCCTTTTTCAGCCGCGCCACCTCGGCGCGCAACTCGTCGAGGCCCAAACCACCGGCATTCGGTATCGCCGCCACGATGAGGCCGTGCGGGGTATGCATGGCGAGCCCCATGTGTACATGCTCGGATATGGACAGCACGCCCGCCTCGGCGCTGAAGACGCCATTCAGGCGCGGTTCGGCGCGGCAGCCGGCCACCATGGCGCGAATCAGCCTAGGCGTGAAATCGCGCGGCGACTCCCAGTCGTGAATATCGGCATCGTCCATCACCGTGCATAGCGCCACTTCGCTGTGCGCGGCGGCCATGCTCTTGAACATGGCCCGCCGGGGGCCGGACAGCTTTTCCTCGCGGGCAGCGGGCGCATCCCGGCCTCGTCCAAGGCTCAGGGAGGGCGTGCCTGCTTCCTTCGTTCCTCCTTGCCCGGCCGCCTTCGCGACATCTTTCGCCGTGATCCGGCCCTGCGGCCCCGAACCTTCGATAAGCGTGAGGTCCACGCCCAGCTCGCGGGCCAGCGCCCGCACGGAAGGCGCGGCCTTCACCCGCTGCTTGCGCGGCGCTGCGGAGCCGGAGGATTGGGTGGTGTCGCTGAGCACCAGGCCGCTGGCCGGCAGCTCGCCCACCACGCCGGACGCGTTGTCCGTATCGCTGGAAGCGTCGCTTCCGCCCGCGGCAGGTTCGGGCTGTTGCCGGGATGGAAGCGCTTCGCTGGCGGCGGCGTCCTGGCCCGTATCGAAACGCGCCAGCACATCGCCCACCGGAATCACGTCGCCCGGTTCGCCGTGCAGCGAGCGCACGCGGCCCGACACCGGCGAAGGAACCTCCACCACGGCCTTGTCGGTCTCCACCGACAGCAGGGGCTGGTTCAATTCGATGCGCTGACCGGCGCCCACATGCCACTCAACGATTTCCGCCTCGGTCAATCCTTCGCCCAAATCCGGCAACTTGAACTCTTTCATTCAATTTTTCCCATCATCCGCTCCCCACGCTCTCATGCACAGCGTCCTTGATGCGCTGCACGCTGGGAATGTAGCCGTATTCCATCCGCGCCAGCGGGGGCACCACATCGTATCCCGCCACCCGCACGACCGGCGCCTCCAAGCTATACAGGCCTTCCGAGGCCAGTATGGCGGCGATTTCCGCGCCCACGCCGCCGCTGGACGCGGCCTCGTGAACGATCACCGCCCGACCGGTGCGTGCCACGGACTCCAGTATCGTGTCCTTGTCCAGCGGACTGACCGTGGCCACATCGATCACCTCGCAGTCCACGCCCTCTTCCGCCAGCTCGCCGGCGGCGTTCCAAGTCTCCAGCGCCGAGGCGCCCCACGAAATGAGCGTCGCGTCCGTGCCTTCGCGGGTCACGAAGGCATGGTCGAGCGGCAGGCCCTCGCCGTTGTCCGGCACTTCTTGGCGGAAGGCGCGATAGACGCGCTTGGGCTCCAAAAACACCACCGGATCGGGATCGCGGATCGCGGACAGCAGCAGCCCGTAGGCGCGCACCGGCGAGGACGGGATCACCACCCGCACACCCGGCATATGGGCAAACAGCGCCTCGGTGCTCTCGGAATGGTGCTCCGGCGCGCGGATTCCGGTGCCGAAGGGGGCCCGCAGCACCATGGGGCAGGTCAGCCGTCCGCGGGTGCGGTTGCGCAGGCGGCTGGCGTGGCTGATGATCTGGTCCAGCGCCGGATAAATAAAGCCCATGAACTGGACTTCCGGCACCGGCTTGAGGCCTTGCGAAGCCATGCCCACGGCCAAGCCGGCAATCATCGCCTCGGCCAGCGGCGTGTCGAACACCCGCGCGGCGCCGAAGCGCTCCTGCAGGCCCAAGGTGGCGCGGAACACGCCGCCGTTCACTCCCACATCCTCGCCGAACACCACCACGCTTTCGTCATGGGCCATTTCCCAGGCCAAGGCTTGGTTGACGGCTTCGACTAGGGTGAGGCCGGACATCAGCCGTGATCCGGCACCGGGTACTTGCGGGCGATCTCGCGCTGCGCCGCAAGCATGGGAGGCATGTTGCCGAACTGGTGCTCAAAGATGTCCTCGAGCCGCGGCTTCGGCGTGTTCAGATACGCCTCCACCTCGGCTTCCACTTCCGCTTCCAGCGCCTTGACCAGCGCCTCTTCCTGCTCCGGGGTCCAGCCGAATCGCTCCTCCATCAGGCGGCGCGTTCGTCCCAAGGGCTCGCGCCGAGCCGCCTCCTCCACTTCGCCGTCTTCGCGGTAGCGCGTGGCATCGTCCGCCGTGGTGTGGTCCCCCAGCCGGTAGCTCAAGGCCTCGATCAGCGCCGGGCCGCCCCCGGAGCGGGCCTTGCATAGGGCTTTCTCCAACACATGGCGCACCGCGATCACATCGTTGCCGTCCACCTGCTCGCCCGGAATGCCGACCGCGATCGCCTTCTGCGCCAGCGTGGCGGCGGCGGTCTGCCCTTCCACCGGCATGGAAATGGCGTAGCGGTTGTTGGTCACCATAAACACCACCGGCAACTCCATCGCGCCCGCGGCATTGAGGGCCTCGTAGAACGCCCCTTCGGAGGTGGCGCCATCGCCGCACAGGGCCACGGCGCAGTGGGGCCGGCCGCGCATCTTGATGGCCAGCGCCGCGCCGGCCGCATGCAGGCATTGCGTGGCGATAGGCACGCAATAGGGAAAGTCGTGGCGGGCGCCGTCCCAGTTGTGCCCGCGCTCGTCGCCGCCCCACACGGCAAGCAACTGGCTCATGCGAACACCGCGCCATATCGCCGTGCCATGTTCGCGATACGAGGGCGCCAGAACGTCTTCCGGCTGCATCGCGGCGGCCACCCCGATCTGGGCGGCCTCGTGCCCCCGGCTGGAGGCAATGGTTCCCACTTGGCCGGTCCGTTGGAGATTGATGCAGCGGCGGTCGAATACCCGGGTGAGCACCATGAACCGGTACATGCGCGCCATCTGGTCCGCGTCGGCGGCGAATTCGGGCAATTCTTTCTGGGCCTTGCCATGCTCATCCAGGAACTGCTGATACGTGATTTCAAACTGGGCAACTACGGAGGACATATCGAAACTCGATTCGGGACGGGAAGTATATCGCGGCGGCCTCGCTCCCGGCACGGCGGAACCTATAATTTGCAGGCGATGCTTACGCACATCGACTCACGGCGGCGGGCCGGCATGGTGAACGTGGCGGACAAGGCCGTTACCATCCGCACCGCCCGGGCGCGCGCCAGCGTGGCGCTGCCTCCCGAGGCGGCGGCCATGGCGGCGGACGGCGAGATCGCCACCCGCAAGGGCCCCGTTTTCCAGACCGCCATCATCGCCGGCACCCAAGCGGCCAAGCGCACCCACGAGCTCATTCCCTTCTGCCACCCGCTCAAGCTGGAGGGCTGCCGGATCGAAGTGGATCTTAAGGACGAGGAGGTGGTGATCGAATGCGCGGTGCGGGTCACCGACAAAACCGGGGCGGAAATGGAGGCGCTCACCGGAGCCGCGGTGGCCGCGCTCACGATCTACGACATGCTCAAATCGGTGTCGCGCGGAATGGTCATCCGCCAAGCGCGCCTGCTCGAAAAAACAGGCGGAAAGAGCGATAACGCGAATGAGCAGGGCGGCTAGTGCCAACAGGCTCCGAAGCGCCGCTGTGGGGCTTGGTGCTGGCGGGGGGCTTGAGCACCCGCTTCGGCAGCGACAAGGCGGCGGCGAAAATCGATGGCATGAGCCTGCTGGAACGCGCGGTGCGGCTGCTGGCCTCATGCCTTGGCGAGGTACGGGTGTCGGTGCGCGCCGAGCAGGCCGCCGACCGCTTGCGCGCGCGTTTCCGCTGCTTGGCGGACCGCTACCCCAACTGCGGGCCGGCGGCGGGGCTGGAGGCCGCTCATGCGCACGCGCCGGACCGGGCATGGCTGGCGCTGGCCTGCGATCAGCCGGGGCTTTCAGTCGGCGAAATCAGGCGCTTGATTGCTGAACGCGACGCGAATTGCGCGGCCACGGCCTTCTGCCATCCTGGTTCCGGCGCGCCGGAACCATTGTGCGCCATCTACGAACCGGCTACCCTTGCGGGCTTGGCGGAAGCCGTAGCCGCGGGAGCGGCGCTTTCGCTCCGGGATTACCTGGGGGGCCGACCGCTGAAACTGATGCCACTGGAAATTACGAATGTCAACAACTATGAGCAATTCCGTTCTTTTGCACACGAGACAACGCCAAGGCGGGCCTGTGAGCGGGGATGAATCCGCACGCCCGACGCGGGCCGAGGCGGAAGAGGCGGTCCGCACCCTGCTGAGCTGGGCCGGCGACGATATTAGTCGCGAAGGCTTGGTGGACACGCCCAAACGCGTGGTGCGCGCCTACGAGGAGTGGTTCAGCGGCTACTCGGAGGATCCTTACGAGTTTATGAGGCGCACCTTCAGGGAGGTGAACGGCTACGACGAGATCGTGGCGCTCACCCATATCGACTTCAACTCCCACTGCGAGCACCATATCGCTCCGATTATCGGCAAGGCGCATGTGGCCTATCTGCCGCGCGACAAGGTGGTGGGCATCAGCAAGCTGGTGCGGGTGGTGGATACTTACGCGCACCGCCTGCAGGTGCAGGAGAAGCTCACGGCGCAGATCGCCGATTGCATCGCCAAGGTGCTGGAGCCGCGCGGCGTGGCGGTGGTTATTGAGGCGGCGCACGAGTGCATGACCACGCGCGGGGTGGGCAAGCGCAACGTAAGCACGGTCACCAGCCGAATGCTGGGGGCATTCCGCGAAGACGCGCGCGCGCGCGCCGAGTTCCTGGCTCTGATCGAGCGCGGGCGTTGATGATCCGGGGCTTGTTAGCGCTAAAGTCGTAAGCTCTCGCTGGCCGCGGTGCATTGCTGTTGGGGCATGAAGTTCGCACGATAGACGACGTGCGCGCGCTGGAAGGCGTGGAAGTGGGCGTTTCGGACTGGATCATGGTGGACCAGGAACGCATCGACCGGTTCGCGCGGGCCACGGAGGATTTCCAGTGGATCCATGTGGATCGCGAGCGCGCCGCCCGCGAACTCGATGCCGGCGCCACCATCGCCCACGGCTATTTGACGTTGGCGCTGATTCCGGGCGCCACCGAGCAGTTCGTGGTTTTCCCCACGCTCAAAAGGGCGATCAATTGGGGTCTTAACAAGGTGCGCTTTTCCAACATGGTGGTGTGCGGCAGCCGGGTGAGGGTGCGCACCACGGTGCTTCAGGCGCGTGCCCGCGCCGGCGGCATCCAGATGACCTGCCGGCACAAAATCGAAATCGAGGGCCAGCGAAAACCCGCCTGCACCGCCGAAACCCTCGCCCTCTACATGCTCTGATCTGGAGGAGCGGCGATTTGATTTTCTCTCGACTCCTCAGCTATCGCCGTACTGCATCCATGAACTCATCGTCCATCTCGATCCGCTCGTCAGCCACCGACCGCAGTTCACTGGCATACGTCGATT
>JAPYNE010000028.1 GCA_028285945.1 Candidatus Foliamicus numerosus
AATCAAGGACAGGCCTCCGCACCGGATCATTGCCATGATGTCCAACCCCTTCCGCTTTGCCTACTTCGATATCGCCGATGACGACTGACCAGTGACCGCGTGGACTGGCGGCCCCGTCGCTGTGTCTGTCACGTTTCAGGGGGAGGACGGATTTTCAGGCCATCCTGCCATGTCGCCAGTGCCCCGGTAATTGTCCACCACATTGAAGCAGATGTCGATGTCCTCGCGCATCACCTCGGTATCGCCGACCCTGATGGTGAAATCCGCAGTCTCGCCCTCCATGATCCAGCCCTTCCCGATCCTGCCGAACTCGGCCAGCGTGTTCGCATGGTGCTCAATGGTGCTCGATGCTGATGATGGGTCAGTCGCCGGGATCGTTGTCCTTCACCGTTATCCATATGTAAGGCCTCCAGCCGTCACTGGAAAAACCGGCACGGGTGCGCAGCGGCTGCGTGCGGTTATAGAAGAGCGTCACGCCAATCCGCCTGTCATTCTCATCCACTTTGTTGTCGACCGTGGGGACGCTTGCGGGAAGCTCGCGCGTGCCAGCCGGGATGGTGTAATTGATGAATCCACGGCCATCTTCTATAAGCACGGGCACCACCAAGTCCACCGCCTGCACCGGCGTGACTCGATCACAAAACTAAGCCCTCGCGATGGGAGAGCGCAATGCGCTCAGGAGAGCCTAGTGGATGACGGCCATCTCCGGCTCGATGGCCCGCCGCGACCAAACGCGATCGACCGATCGGAACCGCCGGCGGCGCTGTAGAATGAGCGGCTCCGGCCTGCGCTGCGGCAGGCCATGGCGAGCAATAAACCGAAGAAGGGCCCGAATTTCCGGCCCGGCCGAAAAATCGCGCCTCCGAGATACTCGATGGGGCGGGAAAAACATGGAATGCACAGCGATCATTGAGCACAGCGGAGAGGCAATCAACGACCGCATGGCCCGAATCATTGGCCGTGATTTTGGCGTTAGGCCCGTGAAATAAGCGGCGGCTTGCTCTGGTTGGACGGTCCGTCTCGATTGCCCGGCGGCGCGGCGCCGATTCTCGTCTGGTTTCGGCAGGACCTGCGGCTTGACGACAACCCGGCCTTCGCGGCGGCTGCGGCCACCGGCAGGCCGGTCGTTCCGGTTTATATCCTCGACGACCTGGCGCCCGAGCGCTGGCGCCTCGGCGGCGCGTCGCGCTGGTGGCTGCATCATAGTTTGGCGGCGCTGGGCGAAACGCTCGCCGGCCATGCGCTGGCGCTGGTGCTCCGCGCCGGCGAGGCGACGGCGGTTTTGCCGGCGCTGGCGGAGGAAACATGCGCTGCCGGCGTGTACTGGAACCGCTGCTACGAGCCCTGCGCGGTCCGGCGCGATGCCGCGCTCAAGTCCTCGCTTCGCAGGGCTGGCGCTGAAGCGCGCTCCTTCAACGCGGCGCTGCTTGCGGAACCGTGGGAAGCCCGCACGGTTTCCGGAGGCCCTTTCCGGGTGTACACGCCATTCCAAAAGGCGCTGCGCGCCCGGCTTGGGAATGATCCTCCTGAATCCTTCCAAGCGCCCGCTGGCGTGGCGGCGCCGGACCGCTGGCCCGCAAGCGACAGGCTCGCCGACTGGAAGCTCCTGCCGGAAACGCCGGACTGGGCGGGCGGATTGCGGGCGGCGTGGCGCCCGGGCAGCGGCGGCGCCGCAACGCGTCTCGCCGAATTTCTCGATGGCCCGCTAGCGGGGTACGCGCACAGGCGCGACCGCTGCGACCTTAGCGCCACCTCGGCGCTGTCCGCCCACCTGCACTGGGGCGAGATCGGCCCGCGCCGGATCTGGCAGGCCGTGCATGAGCGCGCGGCGTGGGAGGGAGCGTCGGAACGCGGCGCGGACAAGTTCCTTTCGGAGCTGATCTGGCGCGAGTTCGCGCATCACCTGCTGTTCCACTACCCCGGCCTGCCGGAAGCCAACTGGCACGCCCGCTTCGATGCCTTCCCGTGGCGCCGCGACCCTGCGGGGCTCGCCGCCTGGCAGCGCGGATTGACCGGCTATCCGATGGTCGATGCCGGAATGCGCCAGCTCTGGGAAACTGGCTGGATGCACAACCGGGCCCGGATGATCGCCGCGTCCTTCCTGGTCAAGCACCTGCTCATCCACTGGAGGCAAGGCGAAGCCTGGTTCTGGGACACCCTGGTGGATGCCGACCTCGCCAACAACGCGGCCGGCTGGCAATGGGTGGCCGGCTCGGGCGCCGACGCCGCGCCCTACTTCCGCATCTTCAACCCGATGCTCCAAGGCCGCAAGCACGACCCGGAGGGCGCCTATGTGCGCCGATTCGTGCCGGAGCTGGCCAAGTTGCCGGCGCGTTGGATCCATGCCCCCTGGGAAGCGCCCGAGGCGGCGCTGGCCGCCTGCGGCGTGGCGCTGGGACGCACCTATCCGCATCCCGTCGTTGACCACGCCGTAGCCCGAGAGCGGGCGCTGGCCGCCTACAAGTCGATGCCGCAAGCCTAGCTTCCCCACCCGCCGGAAAATCGACCGCTGCGGGCGCGACAAGGCGGGGCCTGCATATCCAAGCGGTCCATCGGCTTGCCTTTTATGACTCGCTGATCGCGGCGGCGGCGCTGGAGGCGGGCTGCCGCCATCTGCTCAGCGAGGATTTGCAGCACGGGCAGGTCATGGAGCAGCTTGTCGTCAAAAACCCGTTCGCCGCGTCATTGCGGATCGGCCAAGATCGAACCTGGGGTTTTGGGGCCTGAGGGCGAAATTGCCTTGCAGGTTTTCGGGGGCTGGCTTGATTCGCGCGCTCGTTCGGGGCATCGTGGCGCGGCATTGAAATTCCAGCGATTCAGGGAGGCAAGCACTTGAGCGGCACCATCAACGCCATCGTGGCGCGGGAGCGGGACGGGAAAGTGGCCGGCAAGCTGGAGCAGTTGGCGGTGACGGACCTTCCCGACGAGGATGTGCGGGTGCGGATCAGCCGCTCCACACTTAATTACAAGGATGGGCTGGCGGTGAGCGGGCGCGGGCGGATCTGCCGGCGCCTGCCGATGGTGTGCGGCATCGACTTGGCCGGCGAGGTGCTCGAGTCGCGCGACGAACGCTTCAAGCCCGGCAACCGCGTGCTGGCGAACGGCTACGAGCTTTCCGAAAAATACTGGGGCGGCTATGCGCAGCAACAGCGCCTGAAGGGCGACTGGCTGGTGCCCGTGCCGGAAGCTTTCTCGGCCGAGCAGGCCATGGCGCTGGGAACGGCCGGCTACACCGCCATGCTGGCCGTTCACGCCATTGAGGATGCCGGCATCACGCCTGATGACGGCCCGGCGCTGGTGACCGGCGCCACCGGCGGCGTGGGCGCCGTTTCGGTGATGCTGCTTGCCCGCTTGGGCTTTCGAGTGACCGGCGCCACCGGGAAAGCCGAGGGCGCCTCGTTCCTTAAGGCGCTGGGCGCGGCGGAAACCATTGGTCGCGACCAACTGGCGCGCGAATCGCGCCCGCTGGAATCTGAAACCTGGGGCGCCGCCGTTGATTCAGTGGGCGGAACCACGCTGGCCACCGCGCTGGCTCAGACGCGACGCGGCGGCCTAGTGGCCGCAGTGGGACTGGCCGGCGGATTCAAGCTGCCGGCCACGGTCATGCCTTTCATTCTGCGCGGCGTTACCTTGCGCGGCATCGATTCGGTCATGGCGCCGCAGGACCAGCGGCGGCGCGCCTGGAGCGCGCTGGCGGATCGGATCGATCCCGGGCGGCTGGCCCGCATTTCCCGAGTCGCGCCCATGTCGGAGCTGCCATCGCTGGCGAACGACATTCTGGACGGAAAAATTTCCGGCCGCGTGGTCATCGATGTCAACGCCTGAAGCCCTGAAAAACCGCCTGCTGATAGAATCCCGACGCATGAAAAACTACGACCTGAGCGGCAAGGTCGCGCTCGTGACCGGCGCGGGCCGGGCGAAGGGCCTAGGCGAAGGAATCGCCTCCAAGCTGGCCGAATGCGGAGCTAGCGTGCTGATCACGGACCTCGGCGAATCCCCGGGCGAGCACATGCCCGATGAGCATATCGGCGCCGCCGATTCCATTGAGGGCGTGGCGCAGCGCATCCGCGGCAACGGCGGAACCGCGGACAGCTGCCCGCTGGACGTGCGCGACGAATCACAGGTTCAGGCCGCAGTGGCGCGGGCGGTGGAACGCTTCGGCCGCTTGGACATCCTCGTGAACAACGCCGGCATCGGCTACCTGATCGCTCCCTGCACGGAATTGCCGCAAGACCAATGGGACGCGGTGCTGGACGTGAACCTCAAGGGGCCGTTTCTCTGCACCAAGCACGCCGCGCGACGAATGATCGAGCAGGGTGCAGGCGGCCGCGTTATCAACATCGCCAGCCAGGCGGCCAAATCCAGCTTCCCGCACATGGCCGCCTACACCGCGTCCAAGCATGGCCTTGTGGGCTTGACGCGCACCTGCGCCATGGAGCTGGGCCCGCACGGCATCACCGTGAACGCCGTTTGCCCCAACCACGTCACCACCGGCCTAGGCGCCACCCAGAACGCGTACTTCTCCAATCACTTCGGCCTGACGCGGGAGCAGTACATCGGCAATATCCGCGCCCGAAACCCCATGCGCCGCGAGGGCAAGGTGTCGGACACCGCCAACGCCGTTGCGTTCCTGTGCTCGGACCAGGCCGTGTACATCAACGGCGACTCGCTGAACGTGACCGGCGGCGAGGAAATGCACTAAGCGCGACAGCTGCCTGCCCTTCTTCCCAACCAGACCCTGCGAACCACCAAGGAAAACCATCCCATGATGCAGCAAAAGGCGTTTTTCGAGGCTTTGGAGGCCGCCCGCCAACCCCGGCACGGGGGCGGCCATCCGTTCAGCCGCCTATGGGCCCAGGGCGCCCTTTCGCGCGAGCAACTGGGCCGCTACGCGGTGCAGCACTACTACTACATCGCCCCGATACCGCAGCAGTTCGCCGCTTTGTACGCCCGGCTGCCCGACCTCGATGCCCGCCAGCACCTCCTGGAGAACCTGCTGGGCGAGGAGATGCCGGACACGCCGGAAAAGCGCCATCCCGATTTGCTGGTCAGGTTCGCGGAGGCTTGCGGCTTGCCGCGCGACGAGGTGGTTAACGCGGAACTCCGCGACGAAATTCTGCCCACAACGCGGGCCATGCGGGCCTGGATATGGGAGCTATCGACCATTCGCCACCTAGCCGAGTCGGCTGCCGGCATCATGGTTGCGCTGGAAGGCCAGCTTCCCACCCTCTATCCCGCCTACGTGAAAGCCATGCGCAAGATGGGCTTCAGCGAGGACGATATGGAGTTCTTCCATGTCCACATCGAAGGCGACGAAGAGCACGCCGAAGCGGGCCTTGAGCTGACGGCCCGCTACGCCACCACCGAAGCCCTCCAGGACCGCGCCATCGCCGCCGTGCGCGCATCCGCCTCCCTGCGCTGGAGCATGCTCGACGGCATCCAAGCCTCCCTCGTCCTCCCGAAAGCCGCCTGACCGCCCTGTATATTCCACAACGACGCTAGCGGTGATGAACTCCACGGGCGTTGCTGATGCTATTGGGATGGCGGTCTGCGCCTAACGGGCATCCGGCATGGCCATCAATACGGACTTCTTGAACCGTTGCATCGGCACGCTGGAGACGGCCTGCGAGCATTTGCGGCGAAGCGGCGGCGACGACCCGCTCCACGATATTTTCCGGGCGGCCGCCGTGAAG
Source organism: Candidatus Foliamicus numerosus (assembly GCA_028285945.1). Taxonomy (GTDB): domain Bacteria; phylum Pseudomonadota; class Gammaproteobacteria; order Steroidobacterales; family Foliamicaceae; genus Foliamicus; species Foliamicus numerosus. The sequence goes on from JAPYNE010000028.1 coordinate 5,694, forward strand.
GAGTTCGAGATCGTGCTGGAGCAATGCGGGAGCTTGCTTAAAAAGCGCGTTCGGCCCTACTTCGCAAGCAACCGGCAGGCCGACCGGCTGACTTTCAAGGATGCCTTCCGCCATGCCGCACGGCATGGGCTCATTTCGGTGGAAGCCAGCGAGCGCTGGTTCGCTTACCGCGACAACCGCAACGACACCGCGCACAACTACGGCGAGAAGTTCGCGGAGAGCACCTTGCTGCTGCTGCCGGATTTCATCGAGGACGCTAGGGAATTGGCCCGCGTGATTTGCGAAGGTGACGATGGCTGACCGCTTGATGCTGCAACAGCGCCACCGGCGCGTGGTGGAGGACACGCTGCGGGAGCATGTTCCCGAGGCCGATGTGTGGGCCTACGGCAGCCGCGTGAATGGCCGCGCCCACGAAGCCAGCGACTTGGATTTGGTGGCTCGCGGGCCGGCGCTTGAGCCTTTGGGGGCGAAGCTCGCTCAGCTGGCGGAGGCTTTCCGCGAGTCCAGCCTCCCCATCATCGTGCAGGTTTGCGATTGGGCGCGGGTGCCGAAAAGCTTTCAGCGCGAAATCTTGCGGGATTACGTGGTTATGCAAGCGGCCCCCGATGTACGGCCGGCGCAGGATGCTGAGGGGATCCGGGCAGATGGCTGAGGCGGAGTGTGCGCTGGTTACGGGCGCGGCCGGCGGCATTGGCTCGGCGGTCGCGAGACGGTTTGCGGAGCGCGGCCTGCGAGTGGGCGCGATGGTGCTGCCGGGGCAGGAAGCGCCGGCGGGTCTGGAGTTGCCGGCGGAAGCGACCGATGAAGCGCAGGTCGCGGAGGCCGTCGCGCGGTGCGCCAGGGAACTGGGCCCGCCGCGCTGGGTGGTTCATACTGTGGGAATCACGGGCGAGGGGCCGTTCGTGGACATGTCGCTCGAAGAATGGAAGCGCGTGGTGAATGTGAATCTCACCTCAGCGTTTCTGCTGGCGCGCGCCGCGCATCCGCATCTGAAGCACACCCGGGGCGCCATGCTGCTTTATTCCTCCACCAATGCGATCAACGGCGGCAACGAGCTATCAGGACCGGCCTATACGGCGGCCAAGGCAGGGATCATCGGCATCACCCGCTACCTGGCCCGGGAATGGGCCGCGGACGGCATCCGCGTAAACTGCATCGCGCCCGGCCCCATCGACACGCCTATGCTGGATCGGCTGGAGGGCCAGCGGCGCGCCGCTCTGGCCGAGCAGGCGCCGCTGGGGCGGCTGGGCACCGCCGAGGAGTGCGCGGCGATGAGCGATTTCCTGTGCTCGGATGCGGCCAGGCATATGACCGGCACGATCACCAACATATCCGGCGGGCTGCTACTGGACTGACCCGCATATTGCGCCGAGCCGCTTATCGCCCCCACCCACCCTGATTTTGCCGCTTAGTCGGTAGCCTGTGCCCGGATTGCTTGCTTTCCGCTTGATCCGGAACGGCACCGCCACAGCCTAGGCGGATGGACAGTCTCTGGCTTGGAGCCGATAATGGCCGGACAGGCGGGCTCGCATGCCGCTGCAATCGGATCATCGCAATGAACGCACTTGCGGTAAAACAGGCCATCGCCGCCCTGCGGCAGCAGGGGCACCCGCTCGTTGCGGGCGATGACGTGGGCGAGCGCCACAGCGTCGATTTCACCGCCGAGAACGCGCTCAGGCCCGAGGCGGTTCTGCGCCCCGGCACGGCGCGGGAAGTGGCCGATATCCTCAAGGCCTGCCATGAGCTGGGCCAGCCCGTGGTGGTCCAAGGCGGAATGACCGGGCTGGCCGGCGGCGCCACGCCCCAGGCCGGCGAGCTGGCGCTGTCGCTGGAAAGGCTCAACGGCATCGAGGAGCTGGACGAGGCGGCGATGACCCTCACCGCCCTGGCGGGCACGCCGCTTCAGGTTCTCCAGGAAGCCGCCGAGCAGGCGGGCTTGCTCCTGCCGCTGGATTACGGCGCGCGCGGCTCCTGCCACATCGGCGGCGCCATCGCCACCAACGCCGGCGGCAACCAAGTGATTCGCTTCGGCATGACCCGCAACCTGGTGCTGGGCCTGGAAGCGGTGCTCGCCGACGGCACGGTCATCAGCTCGATGAATAAGATGCTGAAGAACAACGCGGGCTACGACCTCAAGCAGCTATTTATCGGCACCGAGGGCACGCTCGGCGTGGTCACGCGCTGCGTGCTGCGGCTGCTGCCGCGGCTGGCCAGCACCTGCACGGCGCTGTGCGCGGTCGAGTCCTTCCCGCAGGCGGTGAAGCTTCTGCGCGCGCTGCAATCCAAGCTGGGGGGCTCCGTGAGCGCCTTCGAGGCCATGTGGGCCGACTACTTCCACCGCGTCATCGACCACAGCGATGCGCTGCGTTCACCGTTCGCGCAAAGCTTTCCGGTGTATGCGCTGGTGGAGGCCGAAGGAGCCGACCAGCAGGCCGACGCGGAGCGCTTCGAGGCGGCCTTGGGCCAGGCGTTGGAGTCGGGCGTGATCGCCGACGCGGCGGTCGCCCAATCGGTGGGCGACCGGCAAACGTTCTGGGCCATCCGCGACGGCGTGGCGGAAATCACCGCCGACCTCACGCCCTACGCCAGCCTGGACGTGAGCATGGACATCGCCGAAATGGCGGGCTTTCTGGACGCATTCGACCGGGAACTGAAAGAAGCGCTGCCCGACGCGATCAACCTGGTGTTCGGGCATATCGGCGACAACAATCTGCACCTGTTCGTGAGCACCCGCCGCGAGGGCGACCTCAAGACGATTTTCGACATCGGCTACCGGCTGACCGGCGCGCATCGCGGCTCGGTGTCCGCCGAGCATGGAATCGGCGTGCTCAAGCGCGGCTATCTGCACTACTCGCGCAGCCCGGAGGAGCTGGCGCTGATGCGTCGCCTTAAAGACGCGCTCGACCCCAAGGGCATCCTCAACCCCGGCCGCGTTATTCCCTAGTACTCGTACTTTTCTATGGCCTGAGCCGTCATCTTGTATCCTGCGGAAGCGAGGCCCAAATCGCGAAACTCCGTCTTGAGTTCGCCAATCGCCCAGATCGGATCCCAAGTTGACTCGAGATCAAGGGGCTCCTTCGCCAAAACGTGAACCAGCTGGTTGGGCGGAGGAGGCGGATAGTGAATGCAGGCCCCGAAGTAAGGCACCAGCAGGAATTCGCTGACTTCGCCGCCCGAGGAAACCTCCAAAGGCACGATAAATCCGGGAATTTTCACTAAGGCGCCGTCGAGCTCCTCAACCACGCCAGTGGGCAAGGCCGGCATCGCAAACGCTTCGTCGAACGAATCGCTCCCCGGCTGCTCGGCCATCCCGCCGCCGGCATCGGGAATCAGATCGTCCCAAGTGAGCTCGCGGGCATCCTCAGCAATCGCAATTCCGCCAACCAGCAGCGTTGCCGCGAGCGCGCAACCGATCACTCGTTTTGCGTGGGTCATGCTCCCTCCTTGCCGGGGCCGCGCACGCATGGCCTCAGCGAAGCATGCGCGGCGCGCCACGGCAGCTAAAGCCTTACCGTCAGCCCGTCGGCGAGCGAATTCCGGTACGCCCGCCAAGCCGGAACGACGCTCACAAGAACCGCGATGCCAAGGATACCCGCAAGCACATAAAGATCAAAAGCCCGCAGCCCGACACTGAGCTGGATGCCGAACTCCGTGAGCGCGAACTGCCGCGCCGCCAGAATGCCGAGCTGGATCAGCAGCAGCCCGCTCAGCGCGCCGAGAAACGCCAGCATGGCCGCCTCCGAAAGCAGCAAAGCGAAAATATGCCCGGGCCGGGCGCCAACGGAACGCAGCACCGACATTTCGCGGCGGCGCTCATTGAGGCTTACCAGCAGCGTGGCCAGCAATCCAAGCACGCTGGCCAGCACCACCATCGCCGACACGCCGAACAGCGCGTACTCGGCAACGCGGATCAGGCCCCAAAGCTGCTGCAGCGCCACGCCCGGAATCACGGCGGTCATCGGCTCGTCCTCAAGCTCGTTGACGTAGCGCTGCAAAGCGAATATGGATGTTTTCGACTTGAGTCCAATCAGGAATGCCGTGATTTCCTCCGGCTCGTAGCCTTCAACGGGCGCCGGCACGCGGTCGGCGCCGCTGGAATGGATCAAATCCATGCCGCTCAAACTGATATGCACGGTCCGATCGACCGGCGTGCCGGTGCGCGCCAGTATTCCGGTAATGGTGAACGGGTCCTCGTCGTGCGTCAGGAAACTCGTGTCCGTCAATCCGTGGGACACGATGATTGCCCGGCCCACATCGTATCCGAGCCGCTCGGCCACCTCCGCGCCGATCACCGCATCGGACGCTGTGGCGAACGGGCCTCCTTCGCGGAACTCCAGCGCCCGCCGGTCCGCATACCGGTAATGGTCGAAATAGCCGAGGTCGGTCGCCAAGACCCGGTAGCCCCGGTGCGCATCCCCCAAGGAAAACGGAATGGCCCAGTCCACCTCCGGCCGGCTGCCGATTTTCTCGTAACTGTCCCATGCGATCTTGTTCGTGGGGTTGCCGATGCGAAAAACCGAGTACAGGAGCAGGTTCAGATCGCCGCTGCGCGCGCCGATAATGAGGTCGGTGCCGGAAATGGTGTTGGCAAAGCTGGTTTGGGTATCGGTTCTGACCCTCTCCACCATGGACAGAAGACCCGCGCTCACGGCGATCGACGCAACGGTCAGGACCGCCGTCGCGCGCCGGTTCATCAGGCTCTTGAAAACGAGCGAAATCGCGTTGCCGATGTTATGCGGCATCTGAACGGGGCGCGGCGGCGTTGGCCCGCTGAAGATCAACGGCAATGTCAAAGTGCGGCGCGAGCGAAGCGTCATGGCTGACGAACACGACGGTGCTGCCGGCGCGCCCGCATTCGGACAAAAGCAGATCGATGAACTCGCGGCGGCGGTCCGCGTCCAAAGATGAGGTGGGTTCGTCGGCGATCACCAGTTCCGGCCGCCCGATCAAGGCGCGCGCGGCCGCCACCCGCTGCTGCTGCCCAACGCTCAAGTCCGTGGATTGACGCGAACGCAGTGCTTCGCCGATTCCGAGCGCCGAAAGCAGTCGCGCCGCCGATTGCTCCATGGAGCCGTCGGTCTTGGTGGCACGCCTCAACCGCCGTCGGGAATAGCGGCACGGCAAGGACACGTTCTCAACCACCGACAGATACGGCACAAGATTGAATTGCTGAAAAATGAAGCCAATGTGGTCCGCCCTTACCCGGTCGCGAGCCGCGCTCGCCATGCCGGAAAGACTCTGGCCGAGAATGGAGACGGCACCGGCGCGCGGCGCCAGCACGCCGCCGATCATGGCGAGCAAAGTGCTCTTGCCGCAGCCGCTGGGCCCATGCACGAATACCCGCTGCGAAGCCCGAACGTTGAGTTCGCGAATGGCCAGAATGTCGCCGTGCGAGCCGTAGCCGAAACGCAGCCCGGAAATCTCAATCGCGTTTTCGGAGCTGCTAGCGGCGCCTGGCATTGCGGCTACGGGGGCGACAGGGGAACCGACGATGTCTGCCCGTCCGCGGTCAGCACGTAAGCGCCGTCAGCGGTGAGAACCTGAATCTCAATCGTTTCGACGCCGGCGAAGCTTTCCGCGAAACGCAGCCCGAGGTCCTCAACAGCCGACACGTTGCCGCAGGCCCATTCGTAACTTGCATTGACTTCGGCGTGTTGTTCGGATTCCGCGTGATCGTGGCCGCCGTGGTCCGCATGATCGTCATGGGCCGCGCGGCTGTCGTGCGAACCATGCGAATCGTGATCGTGTCCGTGACTCTCCGCCGGCCCCGCCTCATCGTCCGCCAAGTGTTGCGTCACGTACGCCGGACCATCAATGGACATTGCCGAAATCTCGCACTTCGCCGAGTCCGCTAGCCCAAACATCGCGTTGGCATTCCCCAAGACGGCGGCAGCTTGCCTAATGCGCTCAAGCTGCTCGTCGCTCTCCGGCGCATGCTCAAAGCCAACAACATCGGAGAGCGGCGCATTGAGCGATAAGGCAACGGTACCGCCCTCCACCACCACACCTAGTTTGATCACGCCATGGACATGCTGCGCCGGCGTCGAGGTGGCAGCCAAGCCAAAGATCGCCAGCGCGCAAAGCGGCGGCAGCCACGTTTTGGCTCTTATCTTCCGAGTTTTTTGAATCATTCGCGAATCTTACCCGCAATCCCGCCTCAATCGAGCGGCAGAACGCGGGTGCCGGATCCTGGAAGATGGAGGCGCGATGACGCTGCACTGCGTGGAGACTGGCCTGGTCCACTAAGACCCTGCCGCCTCATCGCTCAAAGCCCTTGAGCGCCAGGACCTGCCGCACCAGATCCAACTGCCTGGACAGGCCCAGCTTGGCCAGCATGCGCTTGATGTGCGAGCGAATCGTGCTTTCCCTGCGCGCGGTGGCCAGAGCAAGATCCCGCACACTGCTGCCCGCCGCGATCTTCGCGGCTATCTGGCTTTCCGCACGGGTCAGCCCAAGCGCTTCCCTTACCACGCCCGGATCAATTCGCGCTTGGCGCTCCGGATCCACAACGAAAGCGAGCGCGGCCACCTGAGGGCCGGCGCAGTCACCGTGTCGTTCGCCCAAAGGAACTGCGTACGCCATCAGTTTTGAAATGGAGGATGAGCGGCCTATCGTGGTCATTCCGCTCACTCCCGCGCTGCGGAGTCCGGGCAGCGCATTCTCCACAACCCGCTGCAGCCTCGCCTGATCCTTCGGGTTGCGGGCATGCAAATGCCCGCTGCGGTCGAATAAACCGTCCTGCCGGCGAAGAATATCGCGAGCCGCATCGTTCGCTTCCACGATCCGCCCGCGGCAATCGAGCTGCAGGACGCCGCAGTCCGCGCCGCCCATCAGTTCGGCAAGCGACTTGCCCAGCGCCCGGGCATTAAACAGGGTCTGGCGGGCAAGCACATAACGCTGCACGTGAGGCAGCAGGCGCTTAATCAGGCTGATCTGTTCCGGCCGCCAGCCTCCGGACGCGACCGGATCGGCGAGGGTCCACAGTATCCGGGCATTTCCCGGTCCCCGCATTTTTACGCTGAGGCTGTTTTGGGCCCTCAGACGGCGGAGAAATTCGTTATAGACTCGGGAGGTTCTCCGTTCCGATTCGGTAATCAGCCGGTGGCAATGAATCAACCGGAAGTCTGGCGCCGCTCGAAGACGCGGAATTCGCTCATCCTGCGAAAAATACGTTGAGAAGTACTCACGCTCCCAATCCAGCCGGCGCTGTCCCTGCTCGGAGAACCGCGCGAAGAACACTCGCACATCCTCAGTCGAGCAACCTGCCGCCAACCCGAGCATATTGCCCGTCACTGTGCAGGCCGCGTCAATGAGGCCGGCGGCGGCCGACCAGAGGGAATCGTCCAGAGTTGCGTCCTGCAATGCCTCGATGATGCAGCGGAACACGTCGTTTCGGCCCATACGGCCCCAACTCCAACGACCGCCCCCAGCCAGCGTTCGCCTTGGCCTGATCCGGCCGGCAAAACCTGCCCCACTTAATCAACACTCCGGCCGCAAAAATTGCTCCATGCAGCCGGTCACCAATTGCGCACATAGCGCCAAAAACGGCGCAAGCGTCGGCCACTTAAGGTCGCCGCGATGCAAAAGCCTGTTGCCTTCTTGCCCAACTATACACGCCGAATGCAACAGACTCGCATCCTATGCGAGCCCCAACTCTAGCCGTTCGCGCCGCCTGCCGCCGCCCCCAAATTAGGGCAATTCCGACCGCAGGCGGGCGAAATGAGTGGTTGCTTAAGAAATGCGCGCCCGTGCCGGCCGAAGAGACGGTTTTGCCGGATCAGTTTCCGGTAAATTTCGCAGGGCGCTTCTCGAAGAATGCCGCCAGCGCCTCGTCGTGGTCCCGGGTGCGCTGCAAAATCCCCTGCAGGTTGGCCGACATGTCCATAACCGATTCAAACCGCTCCTGGCGCCCGGCGCGAAGCAACTGCTTGGCCATCCGCAGCGCCGCAGGAGGCTGGCCAGCGATTTCCGCGGCCAGCGCAAACGCTTTCGGCAGCAACTCATCCGGCGGCGCCACATCGCTTACCAGCCCCCAATCCTTCGCGGTGCCGGCATCGATCAGCCGACCGGTCAATAGCAGTTGCGCCGCGCGCGCGTAGCCGATCAATTGCTGCAGTATCCATGCGCCGCCATCGCCCGGAATCAGCCCAAGTTTCAAGAAAGTCTGCCCGAACAGGGCTTTCTCGGAGGCCAGCCGGATGTCCGCTAAGCAGGCCACATCGTTGCCCAAACCGATGGCCGGCCCGTTGACGGCGGCGATGAGCGGCACATCCAGGTTCCACAGCGCCCTGACCATGCGGTGAATTTCGCCGCGGTAACTCTCGCGCAGGTTCGCAGAGGTGCCGGCGAACGGCCCGGTGCGGTCGCGCATGGCCTTCACGTCGCCGCCCGAAGAGAACGCCGATCCCGCCCCGGTAATGACGGCGCAGCGAATCGCCTTGTCCTCCTGTATGCGCTGCGCGGCCCGCTCGAACCGTTCACCGTCGCCGACTCGGCCCAATAGATTGCGCTCCGCAGGGCGGTTGATGGTGAGCAGGGCCACGGCCCCGTCGGTTTCATAAAGCAATGCGTCATTCATGCTCGTATTTCCAAGAGATTTCATCTTTCCCCGCTGCCATGATGCCGGGAGTATAGAGGCTAGTGAGCGCCAATGGCTTGGCGCGCACAGCAAACCAGGTTCCATGGACGGAATTTGGGCCAAAGGCGCAAATAGTCTCCTGGCAGCATGACCAGGGAAAGACGAAATCAAAGCGCTGCGGGAAAGACCGGCGGGCTAGGCATGCTCGAGCGCAGCGGCCTCGCGCACGGCGGCGCAAACATGCCGCAGATCGCGGCTGGACATCACATAGGCCGGCATCAGGTAGATCAGCTTGCCGAACGGCCGCGCCCACACGCCGCGATCCACCAGCCGGCGCTGCGTTTCGCCAACATCCACCGACCGGCGCATCTCCACCACGCCGATCGCGCCGAGCACCCGCACGTCGGCCACCTGCGGCAGCTGCGCGCACGGCGCCAGACCGGTTCGCAATTCCCGCTCAATCCGCGCCACACGCTTCTTCCACGGCGATTCGACCAACAGATCAATGCTGGCAGCAGCAATCGCGCAGGCCAGCGGATTCGCCATGAAGGTGGGACCGTGCATCAGCACGCCCGCTGCGCCCGGGCCTTCAGAAATCGTCTCGGCCACATGCGCTTGCGCCAGCGTGGCCGCCAGACTGAGGTAGCCGCCGGTAAGGGCCTTGCCCACACACATGATGTCGGGAACCATGTTGGCGTGATCACAGGCGAACAGTTCGCCGCTGCGTCCGAATCCGGTGGCGATTTCATCGGCGATCAGCAGCAAGCCATGCCGGTCGCATAGGCCGCGCACCCCCTTGAGGTACTCGGCGTGGTAAAAGCGCATGCCGCCGGCGCCCTGCACGATCGGCTCCAGGATCACGGCGGCGATCTCGCCGCCATGCCGCGCCGCCAAGTCCTTGATCGAATCCAGGTCCGACGGCTCCCAGGACTCGCCGAAGCGCACGCGCGGCCTGTCCGCAAAGATCTGCTCGGACACGGCGCCGGAGAACAGGTGATGCATTCCGGCCACCGGATCGCAAATCGACATCGCTTGGAAAGTGTCGCCATAGTAGCCGCCGCGGATCGTGAGCAGCCGGTTTCGGCCTTCCACACCCTGCGCGCGCCAGTATTGCAGCGCCATTTTGATGGCCACTTCCACCGCCACCGAGCCGGAGTCGCTGAAGAACACGCGGTCGATGCCGCCCGGCGCCAATTCCGCCAGCCGCCGCGCCAGCCGAATGGCCGGCTTATGCGTCAATCCGCCGAACATGACATGCGCCATTTGCTTGAGTTGCTGTCGCGCGGCGCGGTTCAGCACGGGATGGTTGTAGCCGTGAATAACCGACCACCACGATGCCATGCCGTCAATCAATTCCCGGCCATCGGCCAGCTTCAGGCGCACGCCGCGGGCCGAGGCCACCGGGTAAACCGGCGCGGAAGCGCGCATGGGCGCATATGGATGCCAGATATGGCGCCGGTCGAACTCCAGATCGAAGTCCTGGCCCGGGCTTTGGCCAACATCGCGGCCGGAGCTCCGGCTGAAATCCTGGCGGAGCCCCGATGGCGCGCTTTTCAAAACGCAATCCTCGCGGCATGCAGCCGAATCTGCTTGCGCGAAACCGGCTGCGGAAGCGCCGGCAAATCGAGAATGCAGGGAAGCCCGGTCACCTCAAGAATCACGCGGCGGCTTTCTGGATGAGGCGCGCCGCTGAAAACGATTCCGGCCAGCGGCAAATTCCGCGCCTTCAGCGCCTCCACCGTGAGCAAGCTGTGATTGATGCTGCCTAGGTAGTCATTCGCCACCACAACCACCGGCAAGCCCCAGTCTTCCATAAGATCGGTGTTCAGAACGCCTTCAGCCACCGGAACCCGCACTCCGCCTGCCGGCTCCACCACCAGCGGCCTATCCGCGTCTGGAAGCTGAAGCCGCTTCCGCCTAAGCGTCCGCCCCTCAAGGGCGGCCGCGGCATGGGGCGACATCGCTGCTTCAAGCCGGTAAGCCTCGGGCAGAAATCGCGCCCGCTCATTCGTCACCAGCCGCCGCACTTCCATGGTGTCCGTATGCTCAAGCCCTCCCGCTTGGACCGGCTTGAAGTACGCGGCCCCCAGCCGCTCCACAAACAGCGCCGCGACCAGCGTCTTGCCAACGCCCGTCCCGATCCCCGCAATCGCAAATCCCCGCATCACTCCCCACTCGGCTCAATCACCGTGCGGAATGCTCCTGCCATCCGCGCGCAACCTCGATGCGGCGCGCGGCTAGTGTGCTTGCCCTCGCCCTGCGCTTATCCCCGCCTCGCGGGAGACGCATGACTACTTGAAGCTTGACCTGGAAGGTCAAAAACCCATCCGTGGGGCTCGGCGGCGGCTCCTGCCAGCCGCGCACAACCTCGATGCGGCGAACGGCTAGTGTGCTTGCCCTCGCCCTGTGCTTATCCCCGCCTCGCGGGAGACGCATAAACCCATCCGTGGGGCTCGGCGGCGGCTCCTGCCGCCGACGCTCCCGCGAGGCGGGGATAAGCACAGGGCTCTAGTGGGCGTATTGCGCCAAGCGGCTTGGTGCAATACGCGGGCTAGCGGACTGCGGCGGAAGCTCTGGCCGCGCCGTGTTTCTCCACGCCCAGCTGCTCCAGCATGGCGACAATGTCCGCAGCGGCGGTTTCGGCATTGACTTCGCGGTCCACGGCCAGTATCCGGCCGTCGGCGCCGATATAGAACGTGTGGCGCTTCGCAAAGCCGAAGGTGCCCAGCACTTTGTAGGCATTGGCCACCGCCTTGGTTTCGTCGGACAGGATGGGGAAATCGGCGCTGTATTTCTGCGCGAAGGCCGTGTTGTCCTCGATCGAATCGACGCTGGCCATGAAGTAGCTAACCTTGAATTGGCGAATCTTGTCGCCGTTCTCCGTTAGCGACTTGCATTCCTTGGTGCATCCCGCCGTGCCGGCCTTGGGGAACCAAGCCAACACCACGGCGCCGTCCTGGCGCAGATCGGACAGCGAATACTCGTTTCCGTCGGAGCCGGGAAGGGTCCAGTCCGGGGCGACAGAGCCGACCACAAGCTCGTCATCGGCGGCGGCGGTGGCGGCAAAGGCGAGCGCGCAAACAGCAAGGATTTGTTTCATGAACGGATACCGCTAGTTGGCATGAAGGCTTGATTATATCGAGCCTTCCAACAGAGTGTTCGGCGGTTGCAAGTTTCCGGATTCCCGCTTGGCGGCGTTTTCCCGACCGATTGCGCGCCGAAGCATTGCGGGGCGAAATTCGCGGCCCGGGAGACTACCTGGCGCCTAAAGCGCGCATCGCGCCATCCGCCGCCGCAAACAGCCGGTCGATCTCCTCGGGGGTGTTGTGCGCGTGCAAGCACACGCGAATCCGCTCCTGGCCGGGCGGGACCGTGGGGGCGCGAATCGGCAGCGCCGCAAGGCCCTGCTGTTGGAGCGCCTCACCCACTTGGCGCACTTCGGCCGGGCCGGGAACCACAAGGCATTGAATCCAGGATTTGCTGGGCAGCCAGTTCCACGGGGACTCAGCGGCTCGGCGGCGAAAAAAAGCCACGTTGGCCCGCAGTCTGGCGCGCGAATCATCCAGCTCCGGCAATAGCTCGCAGGCCGTGCGCACCCATAGCGCCCACAAAGGCGAAAGCCCGGTCGAAAACACGAATGGCCGGGCGAAATTGACCAAGTAGTCGCGCAGCGCCGCCGAACACAGCACCGCTCCACCGGAAAGCCCGAGCGCCTTGCCGAAGGTCACTACCCGCGCCAGCACTGCATCCTCAAGTCCCGCAGCCACCACGGCGCCGCGGCCTTCCGGCCCCATTACACCGTTGGCGTGCGCCTCGTCCACCACCACGCCCGCCCCGCGGGAATCCGCCAGCGCCGCGATCTGCGCCAGCGGCGCAAAATCGCCGTCCATGGAATAGAGGCTCTCCACCACCACCACGCCCGCCTCGCCCGGCTTCAGACGATCGATCCCGCTTTCAAGCCCGGCCATGTCGTTGTGGGCGAAGATCATCCGCTCGGCCCCGCTCAAACGGCAGCCATCAATGGCGCTGGCATGCAGCAGCCGGTCGCAAAAGAGCATGTTCACCACGCCGCCCAGGCTCGCCAATAGCCCCATATTGGCTGCGAAGCCGCTTGAGAACACCAGCGCCGCCTCGGCATGGTAGAACTCCGCGAGCCAGTGCTCCAGCGCCTCCAGCTCGGGATGATTGCCGGAAATCAGCCGCGAACCGGTGGCCCCGTGCGGCGGAGCGCGGCAGGCGCTGATTTCCGCAAGGCGCCGGCGCAGGCGCTGGTCGCGGGCCAGCCCAAGGTAGTCGTTGGAGCAAAAGTCCACGCCCTGCGGCGGGGGCGGCATCCGCCGCATCAGGCCCGCCTGTTGGCGCTCGGCGAGCGCCTCGTTGACGGCGCGCCGGACCGCCTCGCTCATGCAGGCGGGCTGCTTTCCTGGCCCTGATAGGGCGCGCGCGCGCTCAGACCTAGAAGTTCCAGCAACGCCTCGTCGCTGTCGAATGGCGGATTGGGCGTGGTCAGAAGCTTCTCCCCCGTGAAAATGGAATTGGCGCCGGCCAGAAAGCACAGCGCCTGCTGCTCGGCGCTCATGCGGGTGCGGCCTGCGGACAGGCGCACCATGGCATTGGGCATCAGAATGCGGGCGGTAGCGATCATGCGCACCATTTCCCAGGTCGATACCGGCGGGCAGTCCTCCAGCGGGGTGCCAGGCACCGGCACCAGCGCGTTCACCGGCACCGACTCCGGCGGACTCGGCAGGGTCGCCAGCGTATGCAGCAGGTCGATGCGCTGATCAACGGTCTCGCCCATGCCGATAATGCCCCCGCAGCATACCGACAGCCCGGCCTTTTGCACGTTTGCCAGCGTTTCAAGGCGCTCGTCGTAGCCACGCGTGCCGATGATCTCGGGGTAGAACTCGCGGCTGGAATCGAGGTTATGGTTGTAGGCGTAGAGTCCGGCTTCCTTGAGCCGCTGGGCCTGCGATTCGGTCAGCATGCCCAGCGTGCAGCACACCTCCAGCCCCAGCTCGCGAACGGCCGAAACCATCTCCAGCACTTCGTCGAAATGGCGGTTGTCGCGCACCTCGCGCCAAGCGGCGCCCATGCAAAAGCGGGTGCTGCCCGCCTCCTTGGCCTCGCGCGCAGCTTCGAGCACCGCGTCGAGCTTCAGCAAGCCATGCCGGTCGATGCCGGTATGGTAGCGGGCCGCCTGCGGACAATAGGCGCAGTCCTCGGGACAGCCGCCGGTCTTCACCGACAGCAGTGTGCAAAGCTGCACCTCGCCGGGCGCGTGGTGCGCGCGGTGCGCCGTGGCCGCCTTGTAGATGAGTTCAAGCAGCGGCGCATGGTAGATCTCCGCCACATCGGCCCTTGAGAAATCCTTCATGTTCGCTTCTCCCGCCAAGCAACGCGCCGCCTCAAAGCGGCCGGCGCCAGCAACTCATCGTGGCGGCCTTGCTCCGGCGCTTGGATTCACGCGGCCTTTTGTATGCAGTACAGCACGATCAAATGGCCATCGTGGTCGAGCAAGCCAATTTCCCGGCCCACCCGGCCGTCATGCGTGTGCAGCGTTTCCTCCGGGAAAATGTGCAGACCCTCGGCCTGCGCGCCTTCAAGAACGGCGTCGAAGTCATCGACTTCCAAAACCAGCGCATGACTGCTCGGCCGCGCAGGCTCCGGCAGGTCGATGCCGCTCACTTCGGTGAGAGCCAGGCTGCGGTCATGCGCGCGGCAACTGAGCGCGGCAAATCTCGTTTCAGCCTCCCGGGGGATCTGGAAAACCGTGTAGGAATAGGAGCCTTCGCCACTGTCGAGCACATAGTCCACCCGGAAGCCAAGAATATCCCGGTAGAGGCGCAACGACCGCTCAATATCCGCAACGACAAGATTGGCGCGCTGAATACGCACCGGCAATTCATTCGACATGGACTTAACTCCCCATTTTTAGCATCGGAAAATCGGTAAGCGGAATGCTGACCGTCTTGGGTTCGGTAAAGAATTCCAAGCTGCCCCTTGCGCCGTCCCGACCGATGCCGGATTGCTTGTAGCCGCCGAACGGCGCGCGGAGCTCGCGGAACATCGGCGTATTCACCCAGATCGTGCCGGCGCGCAACTCGCGCACGGCGCGCATGGTCACGTTCAGATCCTGCGACCACAGGTAGGCCACCAGGCCGAACTGCGAGTCATTGGCGATCTTCAGCGCCTCGTCCAGATCACGGAATTCCAGGAAGGTGGCGAAGGGGCCGAAGATCTCCTCCTGGCAAACGCGCGCGGAATGGTCCTCGGCCAGGGCCACAGTGGGCTCGACGAACCAGCCGCGCTCGAACTCTGCGGGACGGCCGCCGCCCAGCAGAACCTTAGCGCCCTCCCCGCGCGCCAAGTCCGCGTAGCCCAGCACCCGCTTCATGTGGTTCTCATAGCACAGCGGCCCGATTTCGGTGGCCTCATGGAGAGGGTCGCCGATACGCAGCTTGCGGGCGCGCTCCACAAAGCGCTCGATGAATTCCTGTGCGATGGAGCGCTGCACCAAAATCCGGGAGCCCGCCAGGCATTGCTGTCCGTTGCTGGAAAAAATACCCAGCAGGGCACCGTCCAGCGCGCGGTCCATGTCGGCGCTCTCATGGATAATGTTGGCTGACTTCCCCCCCAACTCCAGCAGTACGGGTTTCAGGGATTTGCCTGCCTCGGACATGATGATCTTGCCGGTTTCCGAACCACCGGTGAAGCCCACTATATCCACCTCGGGATGAGCCACCAGCGCCGTTCCGGTGACCGGGCCGCGCCCGTTAACGAGATTGACCACGCCGGGCGGAAGCCCCGCCTCATGGAAGATCTCCACCATGCGCTGCATGGAGTGCGGCGTGTACTCGGAAGGCTTAAGCACGCAGGTGTTGCCGAAGGCGATGCAAGTGGCCACACGCATTGAAGCCAGCGGGACCGGGGCGTTCCATGGCGCCATCATGGCGCCCACGCCCACCGGCTCGCGGGTGGCGTAGGTGAGAAAATTGGGGTTCTGCGTATAGACCTCGCCGGAATCCTGGCTCAGGACCTCTCCGAAGAACTCGAAATTGTAGGCCGCGCGCGCCACGTGCATGGCCCGAACCTGAGTGATCGGCACGCCGGTGTCGAGGCTGTCGAGATACTCGAGCTCCTCGCGGTGGCTGTGCAGCGCGTCGTGCATGGAGCGGAAAATCGCCTTGCGCTCGTCGGCGCCCATGCGCGGCCAGGGCCCGGTTTCAAACGCTTGGCGTGCTGAACGAACAGCGGCATCGACTTCCGCCGCGTCTGCTTCGCGTAGAACGCCGTTGGGCTCCTCGCTGGCCGGATTGATGATCGGAAAATCCAAGCCGCGCCGCCGGACGCCCGTCGGCTCGCCGTTAATGATGCTGGTGACATGCTCGCGCACCTCGAATTCCACCTGTGCATTCATGGCTGGCGAGCATAAAGAATCGCCCTCAGCTAATCAATCTGCGCAGGTTGCCGGAATCCGACGCGATGCGCCCCGCGCCTCGATGGGCGCCGGGATGAATTCAATCAGCAGGCCGGCGGCGCATCGGGCTGGCATCCTTAGGTTGCCGGAACTCGCGTTGCAGGCAACAGCCGCGGCGCAACCATTCGGACGGCAGCCTCCCAAATCAGCCGCACATTGGCATAGCAATCGACCAGATGCGCGAGGCTACGCAAATCCGACGGATGGGCGCGACCCCGAGCGGCGGCCAGAAGCGTCCGGGCATGCCTGTTCCCAAGGCCATGGTGGCCAAGAATCACGGCCAGATCGAATAGCGGGTCGCCAGGAGAGGCGAACTCCCAGTCGATGAGGCGCAATGCAGGCCCGCGCAGAATGTTCTGCGCCACAGGGTCGTTGTGGCACAGCGCCGGTTTCCTTCGGTGGCCAGCGGCGGCCTTGAGGGAACGATACGCAGCGCGCGCCAGTCTTCGCGCCCGAACACCGCCGGCAAGCAATGCGTAGCGGGCCGCCGAATGGGCCAAGTCCAGCGGCGCGATGCCGGGCGGCGGACAAGCCGTCTCGTGCAGGCGGCGGAGCACTGCGCCCAAATGGCGCAGAAGCTGCGGATGGCGCAAACCGGCGGGCGCCAAAGCGCGGCCCGGCAGCCAGCGGGTCACAAGCACACCGCGACGGGGATCGACAAAAACAGGCTCCGGGCCTAGCCCGCGGCCTTGGATCGATCGCAGGGCGGCGGCCTCGGCGGCCCGGTCCAGCCCCAGCCAGCGAACAGCAGGCGTGTCGAAACGAACCATCAGCCGCTCCCGGCCCCGCGCTGCCAGCCAAGTCTCGTTCCATCCGCCGGAAAGCCGCCGGATGAGCCTCACATCCCCAAGCCCGGGATGCTTGCCAAGCAGCCGCGACGGTTTCATGCCGGCAGGGCCTTGCGCCAGGAACGGTAGCCCACCCAGGCCAAAGCAAGGTAGCTGGCGTAAAGCGCGGCCGTGAAGTAGAGGCCGCGTTCTAGGTAGAGGGCCACGTAAATCGAATCCAGCGCCATCCACCATATCCAATTGCCGATGTATTTGCGCGCTTGCATGAAGGTGGCCAGAGGCGCCGCGAGCGCCGTGACCACGTCGATGAAGAACAGGGACGACTCGCTGTAGGGCGCGCCGAAGATCGCGATCGGTATCGAGACCGCCAGCAGCGCAGCCACCGCGACCAGGTTGTTGCGCCAGCCCCAATAGCCCAGCGTCGCGGGGTTTTTCGCGCCGGAGCGCCACTTGCGGTAGCCGTACACGGCCATCACCATGTAGAAAACCTGCAACCAAGGCTGGAAGATCAGCCCTGCATCCAAAAAAACCACCACGAACAGCCCGGAAGCGATATACGACGCCAGCCAGCATGAAATGTGGCGGCGTATGGCCAGCACCACGTAGATGAAGCCAAGCGCGACGGCCGCGACCTCCAGCGCCGTCATCAGGCCCACGTCAGGTTCCTAGCCAACGGCTTTCAGAGCAGACGTTTGCTCTGACACAGGTCGTGAATTCGGTCGAAAGCCGATCCGCTACAATATGAGGATGAAGCGCAAGACTCTTTCTAAGACAAATCCTCATTTGCGCGATGCCTTGAAGGCGAAACAGCGGCGGATTCGCAGCGTAGCCAGTTCGACGGCGGTCGAAACGGGCAAGTCCGTGCAAAGCATCGAAGAAAAAATCAGCCACCTAAGTTCCCTCCCGTATCGCGCAACACTCGCCTGACCAAGCCCTTCATCGGTTCATAATCGCTCATCCCCACTTGAATGGCAGCGAAGTACTCGTTCCGCCGTTTGTCCAAGGTTGTGTAATCCAATTCGGGCCGTCCCGCCTGCAACGCCATCACGTTTGCCAGCAAGCGGGAGATCCTGCCATTTCCATCCCGAAACGGATGGATCAGTATTAGTTCAACGTGAACAATAGCAATGGCCTCCGATAGTTGTTCTTCGGATAGTCCCGAACAGGGGGTGTGGACTGGAAGGGTCCGCGTGTCTAAATCCTCCATTAGTTCTGCAATTCGATGGCTGGCTGCAAACTGGAAATCCCCTTTGCCGATGTTGAGCGATCGGTATCTGCCCGCCCATACATAGACGTTGCCCAGCCAGCGGCGATGCCATTCGCAAAGGTCGGCAATGGTAATGCGCTGATCACCTTGAAATGAGCCGACGACCTCCTCATGCAAGCGATTCAGCAGGTCCAGCTCGATGTCATCCATCTCGTCCGGATCCGAGACGCCGAGCTTGTTGGCCAGCACGCGACCATCGGAACCGGCTTGGAACTGCGCCTCAACGGTGCCCGTCGTGTCGTAACGGCTATTCACGCGGCTAGCTCCTCTTGCTCATGCGTGCTGGTTCCCGGAAGTGGTTTGACCTGTAGCGCATCTCGACTACCTTCCACCACCCACGGTTGCCTTGGCATCCCCCCGAGTCGCTTCCGGCAAGCTGACAGGATGCCCCAACCCGAGTATCGGCGAAGAGCGCCGCATGAAGGATGCTCTGCGTAGCATGGGCATAATACTCTGATAGTCCAAATCTATGAGGAAACTAATGCTTGACATAAAACCGGAACTTCAATCTCTTGTAGATCTGCTTGATAAACGCTTGTTCAAAATCCCCGACTATCAGCGTGCATATAGTTGGACATCTCGCGAGCGGCAAGAGCTATTCGAGGATATCAATAGTATTTTCCGCAAGGGGGAGGGCGAGAGCCACTTCATGGCGACCATCGTCTGCCTACACAGAAAAAAGACCACCCTTGGGACGGACGTTTACGATGAACTCGATATCGTAGATGGTCAACAGCGATTGACGACGCTTATTTTATTGTTGAACTCCATAAAGCTCGAACTCAGAAATCGAGACAAATCCAAGCCAACGAAAGACCTTGGGTCTCTCTCCGAGTTGCTGGTTAAGCAATGTGGCGATAACCTCCTCTTGCTCCAAACAAATCACGATTCCAGCCAATACTTTGCGAACTTCCTTCGCGACGGGAAAACAGAGCAACCGGACAAGGGAAAGACACTGGCCGACAGGGAGCTATTGGCGGCTATAAGCGATTGTAGGCAATTCGTAGAAAACTGGGCGAAGGAGCGAGACCCCTTGGGCCTGTTGGCATGCATCAAGAATCAGCTGCACTTCATTTTGCATGTGATTTCTGGTGAAAAGATTGTCTATACAGTTTTCGAAGTTCTGAACAGTCGCGGCATGGCGGTATCTTGGTTGGATCGGTTGAAGAGCATGCTCATGGGCAAGGCTTTTGAGCTACCGGATAGTAACCATGACCAATTGATATCGGACTTGCACACCATATGGCGCCAAGTTTATGAACAGATTGGATTGCACCGGGATTTAAGCACTGAAGCCCTGCGTTTCGCCGCAACGCTCTATCAGCCCACCACTCCCTATAAGCCCTTGAGCGAAAGGAATGCCGTGGACGAGTTTCGCAAGAGGGCGGATAACGCGAAAAGCATAAGGGATGCCGCTAGTTGGCTCCTCAATGTCACAAAGGCATCCGGCAAAGTCATTTCAAGTCCCCGCCAGAATGCAGTAACGCGAATATCACAGGCGCGCCTATTGGCAGTTGCGATTCACATGAGAGACGACATAGAAGAATCTGACCGAGAAGGACTACTGAAAAGATGGGAAAAAGTGACATTCCGAATATACGGCATGATGGGTAATGATGCACGGAAACGAGTGGGAAACTACGTGAGTCTGGCTTGGAAAGTTGTGCAGGAGAGGTTATCAGTAGACGAAATTCATTCTGGAATACAGCGTATCGGCAACGAATTTCCAATTGAAGACGCGATTCAGAAACTCCGCGATGCCAACTGCTACGAAGGATGGGGGAATGAACTCAGGTACTTCATGTTCCGATATGAAGAACACTTGGCGCAGGAAGCGGGACAGAAATTCCAAAACGAACAGTGGGAGCGCATATGGGAGAAAAGCGCTTCGGATTCCATTGAGCACATCAATCCCCGGAGCACTGCTCCCGATGACATCAAGCACATCCTCGGCAATCTGATGATCTTGCCGCCGAATCTGAATTCACAATTACAAGACAAGACGCCCAGAGAAAAGCGATCGGCATACCGAAAGACGGGACTACTCACTGCACTTGAGGTAGCTTCCACTCTAGAGTCCAAACCTCGATGGCCGAAGAGATCGGTGCGGAATCGTGAAGAAAAACTCTTGAAATGGGCGGGCCGCGAGTGGGCAGATTGATTAAGCGGCTCCGACGGATTCACTCATGGCGGCAAAGGGCACTCAAGACCAGAGGGACGCAATCGGGGCAGCGGCGAATTGGTTGCCGAAAGGGATGGTTTGCTCGTGGTCGCAAAGGATCAGGCCCATTACGAATTGGTCGCCACTGGCGGCTGCCAGCCGGCGCAATCCGGAAAAGTCGCTCCGGCTAACGGTTGCCGAAGATAAAGCGTCCTGGCCGCGGGTCCGCATCCAATGTCTTGCGTTTCATTCCGTGATCAATAATTCATCCTTCGTCCAATTGAAAGAAAAATTTCGTCCAATTGAAACTTTAGTGGCAACAGGCCTTACCCAGGTGTGTGCAGGTGTTCCCGCGGAAACGTGCGGAAAACTCCTGAAATGGGCGGCTTGCAGGTGGGCGGGCTGATTTGACAGTTCCGATGGATGTCGCCAGAGGCTAGAGTTGCGGAGGCGAGGCGATGGGCAGGTCGGCGTTCAGGTACTTGGCCACGAGCACCACGCAGTCGCCGGAGTTCATGACTGCCTTCATGCAGGCGTCCACGGCGTGCTGAACATCCTCCATCTCGCCGCGAAGCTGGGTGCTCATCTGATTGGTGAGCACCTCGATTCCGGGCTGCCCGCGCAACTCGCGGATAAACCCGGTGATGCGCTCGATCGGCTCGTCGCTGGCCAAGGGGTAGAGGCTGAGCTCGGCGGTGATTCGCATGGTTCGTTCCTCAAAAAATGCGGCGTATCGTAACGCCGAAGTGACGCGGGTCGCCCTGCTGGCGGAACTCCTGCTCCGGCCAGTCGGGCGGCACATTGGCGAAGAAAAAACCCCGCACCGCGTAGTATTCGTCGAGCAGGTTGCGCGCCCAGGCGAACGCCTCCCAGCCATTCCAGGCCCGTCCGGCGCGCAGGTTCAACAGCGTGTGCGCCGACGACTTGCGGTCGTGGCTGTTGGAAAAATAGAAGCCGTCCTTGCCGGTGAGTTCGCCGGCGACGAACCAGCCCTGCGGATGGCGCCATAGCGCGCCGAGTGCATAGCCGTAGCCCGGCGCGTGAGGCTGCTCGCGGCCCTCAAGTTCCGGCCGGCCCGGATTGCGGGTGATTTCCGTGTCCAGAAAGCCGAGCGCCGCGCTCATGCGCCACGCCTCGCCAAGCCAGTAATCCATGGCCAACTCGATGCCCCGATTAACTCCGCGCCCAACGTTCCGGGTAAAGAAAAGGAAGGTGTTCGGGTCCTGCGGGTCCACCTGCACGTTCGTTTCCACCTGCACTTCCGCACGCCGCGAATGGAACACGGCCAGTTCGCCGCGCAGCCGTCCGTCCAGCCACAGGCCCTTGGCGCCAATCTCATAGTTCCAGAGGTATTCCGGCTCGTACACCAGTTCGCCGCTGGCCAGCCCCTGGCCTCCCTGGCCCAAATTGAACCCGCCGGCCTTGTAGCCGCGCGCAATCCGCGCATAAACGCTCGCATCCTTGCCGAAGGGCCGCGAAACGCTCAGGTGCCCGCCCAGCATGCCGTCCGTCGGCGAGAATCGCTCGCCGTTCGAGTCGGCGTAGTTGGCATCGCGCTGTTCATAACGCAGGCCCGCCGCGACCTGCCATTGGTCCGCGAACGCATGCGACAGCTCGCCGAACAACGCCAAGCTTTGAGCATCGTAGCCGGAATCGAACCGGTCCTCGCTGGGGTCGGGCGCATGGCCCGGCTCGGCGTACAGGCCCGTGTCAAGGCGGTCATTGTCTTCGTCGAGATTCAGGAACCAAACACCCAGCACATAGCCTGTTGCGCCGTCCTCCGGCGATAGCAGGCGCAGCTCCTGGCTGAAGCCGCTGCGCTCTCGCAAGGTGCGAGAGGTGTAGTCGTAGCGAATTTCAAGGTCGGCGATCTGCGACCAGTAGCCGTCTTCACCCCAGTCCGCGTCGTAGCTGTACTCGATATCCGAATTCGCCGCGCCGGTGATGCTTACAAGGCTGTGGCCGCCGGGGAATGCGTAGTCCGCCCGCAAAGAGGCGCCCGTGGAGGTTTGCGAATCGCGCCCCGGCCGGTCCGACCAGGTGGTCAGTTCGTTGTCGATCGACCATCCATCGTAGCCGTTGCCCAGGTCGATATGCAGCAGCGCTAGGCGCAGCGCCAGCTCCGGCGAAGGCTGGTAGTTGAGCTTGGCCCTGAGGCTCAACTCGTCGCGCGCATTGGTGTCGTTCCGATCCAGCGTGGCATTGCGCCGGAAACCGTTGGCTCGGTACTGATGCGCCGAAAAACGCCCTGCGGCCCAAGGACCCAGCGGCCCGCTCAACGCCAGTCCCGCAGCCCGCATGTCGTCATTGCCCAAGGAAATCTCGGCCTCGGCCTCCCGCTCCCGGGACGGCTCCCGCGAGCGTGCGTAAATCAGGCCCGCCAGCGCGTTGGCGCCGTAGCGCGTGCCTTGCGGCCCGCGCAAGATCTCCACGCTGTCCAAATCGAAACGCGTGGCCACGCCGCCGATCGCCGAGAAATCGATATCATCGAGAAGAAAGCCCACCGAAGGATTAGGCGCGCCCTCGTACTGGGAACGCTCGCCGATGCCGCGCACTTGGAAATAGCGGGCTCGCGACGAGCCGCCGGACCAGTGCAGATTGGGCGCAAGCTGAACCAGCTCCTCGAAATGCTGCGCTCCGGAGCGGCGTATGGTTTGCGCCTCCAGCACCGTCACGCTCGACGGCAGATCAAGGCTCCGCACTTCTTTCAGCGATGCCGTAACCACCACCTCCTCCAGCGCTTCAACAGGCGGAACGCCTGCGGAAATGCGCCCGCTGGGAGGCGGCGTATCCGCGTCGGCCGCTTGTTGCGGCGAATTGCCTCTTGGCTCGCTGGCTGAGATGCCGCCCCCCCAAGCCGGCGTAAGCGCATGCGCGGCCCAAAGCGCGATTGCCGTGAGAGTGAAGAGTGCGTGAATGGATTGCCGCATACCTCGTTCCTCCGCCGGTGCTAACCGGATCAGGTTCAAGGGGTTCCCTTGTCGGAAAGGGTCTCAGGCTGAAGCGCCGCCCCCCGGGTGGATTGCTAGTATAAGGCCATCCGGACCTTTCCTTTGCGCGCCCGCCGCGCATGGCGGCGGAAAGCATGTATGATTGGGGCTTGAAGGAGCAGCCACGCTGCGGTTGCTCCATGGAATTCGTAAAGGAGAACGAAAATGACTCAGGCAGCAATGGAAACACTCCCGTCGGCGCGGGACTATCAGGAAGCGGGATTTCGTGCGGAGCAGGCCGAAATTCTTGGGCGAAGCATGACCCAAATCGATGCCATCCACTCCAAGGTGTTCGACGAATTGGCGCAGCTTCGGATGTTTGTCGAGGACAACATGCCGACCCGCAAGGAAATTGCGCGGCTGGTCGCCAAGGACGATCTCCGGGATATGCTCAAGGGCTTCGCGACCAAAGATGACATCAAGAATTTTGCTACGAAAGACGAAATCCGGGATATGCTCAAGAACTTCGTGACGAAGGACGACATCAAGGACTTCATGACGAAGGACGACATCAAAGACTTCGCTACGAAAGACGACATCAAGGGTTTCGTAACCAGTTCGCAGATGGCGCTGGAGTTCAAGCAGTTGTATCGCCTGCTGTTTGTGGGAATGATGGGCATTTGCGGACTCATCCTCGCGCTCGTCCCGATCATGCTGGCCTTGCACTTGGCGGGCTAGCCCCTGCCGGCGCCATCGCCGGCGGCGGATGGAGGATAATTGCCGCCTAGGAAAGCGGAGGCGCTGCATGACCACACTTGGCCACGATTACCGGGCGATCGACGCGGTCGTCAATATCTGGACGCCGGAGGCGCTTTCGCACCGGCCCGGCTGGCAGGGTGATTTTTTCGTGGGCAAGATGAAGGCCGAAAGCCCGCTTATGGCCGGGCTTTCGCTCGAGCAGATGATCGAGCGGCTCGACGCGGCGGGCATCGAGCGGGCTTTTTTGATCGCGCCGCGCACCGGCCAGGTGGGTCTGCCCGGCTGCTACCACCTGCCCTACGAGGTGGTGGCGCGCGCCTGCGAGCAGTATCCCGGCCGGTTCAGCGGACTGGCCGGAATCGATCCCACCGAAGGCATGGACGGCGTGCGGAAATTCGAGGATGCCGTGAAAAACATGGGCTTCATCGGCGCGCACCTCTACCCGCACTGGTTCGAGTTGGCGCCGGACCATGCGCGCTACTATCCCTTCTACGCCAAGTGCTGCGAGTTGGACGTGCCTGTGCAGATGCAGGTGGGCCAGTCGATGATCTACGCCGCCGACGCCCCTCGCCGCAGCGTGGGCCGTCCCATCACGCTGGACGCGGTGGCCTGCGACTTCCCGGAACTGAAGCTGATCGGCATCCATGTGGGCATTCCCTGGCACGAGGAGATGATCGCCATGTCGTGGAAGCACAGCAACGTGTTCATCGGCTGCGACGCCCACCGGCCGAAGTACTGGCCGGACAGCTTCCGCCATTACATCAATTCATTCGGCCAGGACAAGGTGATTTTCGGCACCGATTTCCCGGTGTTGGACTTCGAGCGCACCGTGGGCGACATCGACGCGCTGGAACTCCGTCCGCAGGCGCGCCGCAAGCTGATGCGCGACAACGTGCTGAAAATCTACGGCTTGGAATAATCCGCGACGCGCTGGTGCGCGTGCCCGCCTGTTGCGTATGCCCCTGTTGAGTGGAGCGTCTGGGGCAGGATGCCCCAGCCGAGCCTCATGGATGGGTTCATGCGTCTCCACTCAACAGGGGCATACGCAACAGGCGGCCGTCTTACTCGTCTCTTTGGCAGGACCGCGATGTAGAGGCCTTTGCGCTTCCCCCTCCTGTATGGAGCGTCGGCGGCAGGACAGCCGCCGCCGAGCCCCAAGGATGGGTTCATGCGTCTCCATGCAGGAGGGGGAAGCGCAAAGGCCGAAGGGCTGGCCGGCAAGCCATGCGGCGGAACCGCACGATATGCGAGGCTATGCGCGCCTAAGAAGCCAATCGCGCGCCGGGCCGGCGGTATTGAACGATCCCGTCACCACCACCCGGCAACCCGCCGACGCCAACTCGGCGGCCTGTCCGCAGGCTTCCGCCACCGATTCGCAATGCCGCAGCCCCGTATGCAGGCGTCGCCGCACAATCCCGGCCAGTTCGTCAGGTGAACGCGCCTTCGGCGAATCCGCCCGCGTCACGATCACCTGGTCGTCCGCGTTCAGCGGCAAGGCGTTGATGAATCCGGCCGCATCCTTGTCGCTGTGCATGCCCAGCACCCATATTGCCGGGCGCGGCGGCAAGGCCTTGAGGCTTTTCGCCAAACAGGCGCCGGCATCCGGGTTGTGCGCCACGTCCAGCACCCATTCCGCGCCCGCGCACTGCATGCGCTCGAACCGCCCCGGCAGTCGGCCGGCCTTAAGGATCGCGGAATAGTCGCTGCCGTCGGGCACCCATTCAGGATTGAGGGTTTCCAGAACCGCAAACGCCAGGCTGGCATTGGGCAGTTCCGCCGCGTTGGCGGGGTCGGCAACCGCCAGGCCGCCGCGGCGGAGGGTCCGGCCGCGCCAGTCCCAGCGCCCGCCGCGCCGGTCGAAGCCGAAATCAACGCCTGCTTGGTAAAGCGGCGCCTCAAGTTCCGCCGCGCGCGCGGCGATCGGCTGAGGCGCGGCGCCCGCTCCGTAGAATACCGGGCGGGCGGCGCGAAGGATTCCTGCCTTCTCGGCCGCCACCGAATCCAGCGTGTCGCCGAGCCAGTCCTGGTGGTCCATGGCGATGCGCGTAATCACGCTCACGTCCGGGTCGATCGCGTTAACCGCGTCCAGCCGGCCGCCCAAGCCCACTTCCAGCACCCAGGCATCGCAGCGTGACCGGCTGAACAGGCTGAAGGCCGCCAGCGTGACGAACTCGAACTCGGTGAGCCGAATATCGCCGCGCGCCGCCTCCACGCGCTCGAACTCGCGGCTTAAGCCGTCGGAATCGGCGTAAGCGCTGCCAATCTGCACCCGCTCCCCGAAATCCTGCAGGTACGGCGAAAGATACAGCGCCGTCCGCAGCCCGCCCCGCAAACGCAGCGCCGCGTCGATCAGCCCCGCCGTGC
This sequence comes from Candidatus Foliamicus numerosus, assembly GCA_028285945.1. Classification (GTDB taxonomy): domain Bacteria; phylum Pseudomonadota; class Gammaproteobacteria; order Steroidobacterales; family Foliamicaceae; genus Foliamicus; species Foliamicus numerosus. The sequence continues at coordinate 32,018 of JAPYNE010000028.1, forward strand.
TGCCCTTGCCGTTGGTTCCTGCCACGGTCACTACACGACCTAGCGGCGGCTTCAGGTCCAATTTGCCGACGACTGCCGCGATCCGCTCAAGCCCCAGATCGATCTCGCGCGGATGCAGACGGGCCACATGGCGCAACCACTCATCCAGACGCTTGGGCCGTGCGCTCTGCGGCCTGCCTGCCGAGCCTATGTCCGGTGTCGGATTCAAGGCCACGGCACGTCCATTCCGGGCCTGAGGCGGAAACATCCGCGGCCGGCTTCATGCCGCCAGAAATACGGGCGTCCGGTTGCCGGAGATGGCCGTGCGAAAACCGCGCACAGAACGTAGCCGCCGCCCGCGCCATCCATCCGCTTGTACTCGTAGGGCTGGCCTGTCACCGGATCAAGCGGAGTTTCGCTGAGCGGACGGTCGCCAACGACGACATGCTCAAGGGTAGCGGGAAGCTCACCTCTTGCATCCCAAAACTGTTCGATCTCCCAGGAGATGTCCCGCAAATCCCCAAGCCTGCGCTCGTCCAGGCGCAGAAGGCGCTGCTCGTCCGGCGACCCGCTCAAATACAGCCCGGCGGCGACCGCGCCCGCCACCACGAACGCTGCGGCCAGTGCGGCCACGCGCCCGGCCTTCATCGCGCCAGCACCGCCTCGTCGGCCCGCACCGAGCGCAGGCAGTACCACAACACGCTCCCGGCGGCGGCAGCGACGACAGCGACCTTGAGAACAAAGCGCGCCGTCAACTCCCCGGAGAGCAAACTGTTGACAAGGGCCACCAAGTCGCCCACCACAATGGCGGCCGCGAGGGCTAGAGTGAGATAGGTCAGCCATTTCCTGACGCTCGATGCGCGCCGGATCGGATCTGCCAGCACCATCCTTTTGACGAGCCAGGAAATGAAAGCGAACGTGGGCGCTGCCACCAGCACAGCCGACGTTGACAACCGAATATTGGATGCGATCAGATCCTGTCTATCGGCGGCCGGGTTGGGAAAGCCAAGATTGATGAACTGGAAAACCAGCTCGACCAGATTGAACATGCCGTAGTAGAGCGTTCCGAACAAAAGGAGGTACAAGGCGGCATCCCGTGCGGAAATATTGGTCTTGGGCGTGGGCACCGGCACGGCAAAATCCAGCGGCAAGTAGCCCGAAAGCGCGCTCTTCACCTTGTCGCTGCCCCATCCGGCCTTGACCAGCGCCGCTTCGATTTCAGGCCGCGGAACGCCGGCGCCCAAGGCCTCGTGAACAAAATTTTCCAACCGGACATCGGACATACCCTTACTCCTGCAATCTGCGAACGGCAAGGCGAAGCGTACCACCGCTTCCGCTCCGGCGGCGCCCACGCGCCCGCCGAATCAAAATTTTTCCAAGGCGCGGGGCATGGGAAGGCGCGAAGATGAAAATACAATGGGCGCGATCGGCATATATTCCGGAGCAGAAACAATGATCCCCACATCCCCGCGCACTGCCGCCTTTGCGGCGCTTTGCCTGTTGCTGGCCCTAGGCGCAAGCGCTGCGAGCGCCGATATCGCCGCCGGCGCCGAGGAGGCATCGCCGCTCGCCGCTGGCGTTGCCGCGCCCGCCTTCACCGCCCGGCATGCGGACGGCAGCGATTTCGCGTTCGATCCCGGCGCGCTCGAACGACCGGCCCTCCTCATCTTCTACCGGGGCGGCTGGTGCCCTTACTGCAACCGCCACCTCGCCGAGCTTCGCCATGTGGTCCCGGAGCTTGAGGCGCGAGGCGTGGACGTTTACTTCCTGAGCGCCGACAGCCCCGCCAACCTCTCCTCAGCGTTGCACGGGGATGCCGAGGGCCTCGACTACACGCTGCTTTCCGATGCCCGCTTGAGCGCCGCCGAAGCCTTCGGCCTCGCCTTCCGCGTGCCCGACGGCTACTACCAGCAAGCGAAGAACTACGGCATCGACCTCGAGGAAGCCTCCGGCGAAACCCACCGCGCCCTGCCGATTCCCGCCGCCTACCTCATCGACGCGGCAGGTGCCATCCGCTTCGCCCACGCCAACCCCGACTACACCGAACGCCTCAGCGCCGAAGCACTCCGCGCCGCAGCGGACACCCTCCTCTAGGCCCCGGCGCGCAATAGCGGGCGCGAGGCATAACGGCATCTGCTAATATCAGGAATGCGGGATCGGAGCATGGTTCCAAGCAGCGCCTATCCGATCATCCCGCTTGGCGAAACGGCAATTTGTGAAAAAGGACGAGCTTGCTATGCACAGGAAAGGCTTGGCTCGACCGGTTAAGGTCCGAGCGCTGAAGGGGTGTCGCATCCATCTGACTTATTCGGACGGCGTGGCGGGGGAAGTTGATCTATCCCATCTGGCGAATCGCGGAGTTTTCAAAATCTGGCGGAACCGCGAAATTTTTGAGGCGCCGAAGCTGACCGCAATGGGCGCGGTCGCTTGGGGGCAGGACATCGAACTCTGCCCCGACGCGCTGCGTATGCAAATGACCGGCAAATCCCCGGCGGAGTTGATGTCCGAAGTGCGGCGGCTTAGCGCGGATGCCTGAACTCTGCCGGTTTTACGGCATAGTCATACGCATGTACTACGGCGACCATCTGCCAGCGCATTTTCATGCGGCGTATGGCGACTATGAGGCTGTCATCGGCATCGAAAACCTCTCCATACTGCGCGGCACCCTGCCGCGGCGAGCGCTCGGCCTTGTGGCCGAATGGGCATCGCTGCATAAGGAAGAGTTGCGCGCCGCATGGCATCTTGCATCCGAGTTGCAGCCGCTAGCAAGAATCGATCCTTTGCCATAAGGCGGGCTCCGGGGCTTATCCGCAAACCAAAGCGCTGATTGAGTATCTGGTATGCCGACGCTGCAATTCAAGGGCAAGGTGTTCGTGGAGAACCATCATTTGGCGGTGTCCTTCCATGAGTTGCTGCCGGCTCGCGGCAAGGGGCTGAGCGGGAAGGCGAGCCTCAACGACAATCTGATTGTTGAGGGCGACAATCTGGCCAGCCTCAAGGCGCTGATGCCCACCTATCACGGCAAAGTGAAGTGCATCTACATCGACCCGCCCTACAACACCGGCAAGGAGGGCTGGGCCTACAACGACAAGGTGAACTCGCCTCTAATGCAGGACTGGCTGGGCAAGGTCGTGGATCGGGACGACCTGACCCGCCACGATAAGTGGTGCTGCATGATGCTGCCGCGCCTTAAGCTGCTGCGCGAGATGCTGCGCGAGGACGGCGTGATCTTCGTCTCCATTGACGACAACGAAGTCCACCACTTGCGAGCGCTGATGGACGAGGTGTTCGGGCAGCACAACCACCTAGGGCAGATCATCTGGCATGGCTCCACCGACAACAACCCGACGAACATCGCCATCGAGCACGAGTACATCGTCTGCTACGCCGCAAACAAGCAGACTCTTGAGGAGGTCTGGAAGGCGGCGAGCTTCGGCCCTAAGTCGACCCTGCAGCGAATAGGCGCTGAACTGCTTGAGGCCCATAGAGAACCCGAGGAACTCCAGAAGGCGTATACACGCTGGCTGAAGCAGCATAAAGCGCAGGTCCGACCACTGGATCGCTACAAGTTCATCGACGAAGGAAGAGTGTTCACGGGTAGCCAGAGCGTTCATAACCCGGGCCGTGAGGGCTACCGCTACGACGTGATCCACCCCGTGACCGGCAAACCTTGCAAACAGCCGCTGATGGGCTACCGCTTCCCGGAATCCACAATGGATCGTCTGCTCGCCGAAGACCGGGTGATCTTCGGCGCGGACGAGTCGAAGATCATCGAGCTCAAGGCGTATGTGGACGACTACGAGGCCAAACTAGGCAGCGTCATCGGTGGAATTGACTCACGCCGGGGAGCGAACGAGCTCCGGGAAATCTTCCCCCGGAAGCCTCAAGCCTTCAAGAATCCCAAGCCCTCCACGCTGATCGCCGAACTGCTCTCCTTCGCCACCGCCCCGGACTCCATCGTTCTGGATTCATTCGCCGGTTCCGGCACGACCGCACACGCGGTGCTCGCCCTCAACAAGCAGGATGGAGGCAACCGGCGGTTTGTGCTGATCGAGTGCAGGACTACGCGGACTCGATCACTGCGGAGCGCGTGCGGCGCGTCGCCCAAGGGGTTCCGTCCGCCAAGAATGAAGCACTCAGGTCCGGCTTGGGCGGATCGTTCAGCTACTTCAAGCTAGGCAGGCCGATGCGCCAGGAATCGCTGCTGGACGGCTCCAATCTGCCCCGCTACGAGAAGCTGGCGAGCTACGTCTTCTTCACTGCCACCGGAGAGGAATTCCTGCCGGAGCGCGTCCGCCGCGAGGACTGGTTCATCGGCAGCAGCCGACTTTATGACGTTTTTCTCATCTACGAGCCGGAAGTGGAAACGCTGAAGAATATGGCGTTGACTCTGGACATGGCCCGGTCGCTGCCGCCCGCGCGGCGCAACCGCAACCGTTTGGTGTTTGCGCCCACCAAATACCTCGATCGGGAGTTCCTGCACCAGTACAGGATCACGTTCCAGCAATTGCCTTTCCAGATTTACGAGGCAGTGGACAACCTAGGCGCGGCCAGCGCCCCTCACGCCGGTCCGTGATTCTCAAGGAATTCCAAAAACGCGCCCTCGAACAGGTTCGCGGGTTCGTGGAGCATCTGGCCGAACAGCGCGGGAAGGCGCAAGAAATACGCAAGCAATTCCCTGACACGGAAATCGACTGGGCCGAACAGGCCTGGAAGAAGAGCTCAACGCATCCGTACATGCCGCGCCGAAATGGACTCGGCGAACCGCTCCCCGCGTTCTGCCTAAAGATTCCCACGGGCGGCGGCAAGACCCTGCTCGCCACAAAAGTCATCGACCTAGTCAACACCCACTACTGTCGGCGGCAAACCGGCCTCGTGCTGTGGATTGTTCCCACCACGCAGATCTACAACCAAACGCTGAAGGCGCTCAAGGACCGCGACCACCCGTACCGCCAGCAGTTGGACCTCGCCTCGGCAGGCTGCACGCTGGTTTTGGAGAAAACCGACCGATTCAGCCCCCGCGACATCCATGAATGCCTGTGCGTGTTGATGCTCATGCTGCCGTCGGCGAACCGCGCAACCAAAGAGCAACTGCGGATGTTCCGCGACAGCGGCGGGTTCGAGCGGTTTTTCCCCGGCGAGGACGACATCGACGGCCACAAGCAACTGCTTGAGCGGATTCCGAATCTTGATGCTTTCGAGCAACAGGGCGGCATGTGGGGCCGCCACGCGAAAACCTCGCTCGGCAACACGCTGCGCCTGCTTCAGCCGCTGATAATTCTCGACGAAGGGCATAAGGCTTACAGCCCCAACGCCAAGAAAACGCTGGAGGGATTCAACCCATGCATGATCGTGGAGCTTTCAGCCACTCCGCCTAAAAGCGCCAACGTCCTAGTCGATATCAAAGGAGTCGAGCTGAACGCCGAGGAAATGATCAAGCTCGACCTCAACATCAGGAATCTCGCCAGCGCCAGTTGGCAGGACACCTTGCTGGCCGCAATTGAGCACCGCAAGCTGCTGGAGGAGCAGGCGCGGCTGCACGAGGCCAACACGGGCATCTATATCCGCCCTATCTGCGTGATTCAGGTGGAGCGCACCGGCAGGGAGCAGCGAAAGCCCGGTTTGATCCATGCCGAGGATGCACGGGAATATCTCCTCCGGCATCCTGAAATCCGCCCGGAGCAAATCGCCATCAAGACCAGCCAGCGCGATGAATTGAAGGAAGTGGATGAACTAGGCGGACTGATGGCGCGCGATTGCCCCATCCGCTTCATCATCACCAAGCAGGCGCTTCAAGAAGGTTGGGATTGCTCGTTTGCCTACGTGCTGGCCATCCTAGCCAATCCCGGCTCGAAAACGGCGCTGACCCAACTCGTTGGGCGCATTCTGCGCCAGCCCAACGCCCATAAGACGGGCGTTCCCTACCTGGACGAGAGCTATGTGTTCTGCTTTCAGCGCCGAGGCGCGGAATTGCTGGACGAAGTTCGGAAAGGCTTCGGGCTGGAGGGGTTGCAAGGCTTGGAAGGGCGAATCACGGCTGATGCGGAAGGGGCCATGCAGCCCCGGGAATCGGTTGTGATGAAGCAGCGCGAGAAATTCAGAAAAGCCGCCCGCGATCTGGTTCTGCCGGCATTCATGATCCAGGACGGCGGCGAATGGCGGTTGGTTCATTACGAAGCGGACATCCTGTCGCGAGTGCCGTGGGATGAGATTGACATCGCCCCGCTCGCCGGACTTAGTCTCGGCGAAAGCGGTCGTGGAGACGAGGGTTGGCGCACTGGTCTGGGCAGCGACCCGCTCATGGAGCACCCCGCGAATAGTCAATCGCCCATGTCCGCTGACGAGGCCCCGGCAATCGACTACCTTTTCGCCGCCAGCCATCTGCTGGATGCCATGCCTAATCCTTGGCGCGGGCGCGAAGTGGCCAAGCGTGCATTCGAGGCGTTGCTGAAACAGCATTCGCCAAAGCGAGTTTCGGACAACTACACCTTCATTCTGGAATCGATGCGGCGGCAACTGGAAAGCGAGCGCGACCGCCTGTGCCGCGAAGTGTTTTCCGGTTTGCTGGAGTCGGGAGCCATGCGATTCCTAGTAGTAGCCAAAGACATGGATTTCAATCAGCTTCCCGCAAAAATCGGCACCGCTGCGGGCAAGCAAGCCAACAGGGAGGATGGCGGACAGTATCTTCTCAACCTGTTTGAACAAACGAATGAGGACGAGCTGAACGGGCTGGAAAACAAGGTCGCGACCTACCTGGACCAGCAGGAGCGGCTGTTCTTCTGGTACCGCAACCGCGCGCGCAAGGACTACTACGTGCAGGGATGGAAGCGCGGACGAATCTACGCCGACTTCATCTTCACGCTGAGGGCCGACGAAACCGGCACAGAGGATGAATACCATCAGGTCTTCGTGGTCGAAACCAAAGGCATCCATTTGAAGCAATCGGCGGACACCGGCTACAAGCGATCCGTATTCGACATCTGCTCCAAGCACGCGGCAAAGAAAGATTGGGCGGAATTCGTCCCGGCAATGCGCGGCAGAGTCATGCGCTTCGAAATCGTGGACGAAGACGAATGGCAGCACCGCCTCAACGCCATGCTCGCCGCATAGCCCTGCGGAAGCAGATCAATGAAGCAGGCTCCCCACACAATCCATGTAGCGCAACCAGCGCATCTGTATCATAAGAATGAACGCAGTTTGAGGACAAGGAAGCGGGTAAATCGGCGCCCACATGGTGCTCATTAGTCGGCAGGCGAATGAAAAACAAAACCCCATTCAGGATCAGCACCGGCCTCAAGAATCTTATCGGCCAAGATCTGATCACGGAAGAATTTGTTGCCGTATTCGAGTTGGTAAAGAATGCATTTGATGCGCACGCAAGATTAGTTCAGATACTTTTCGAGGATGACCGTATTGTTGTCTGCGACAACGGAAAGGGAATGTCGAATGCGGACATCCACAACAAGTGGCTTTTTGTTGCTTACTCAGCCAAGCGGGACGGGACCGAGGATGATAACTACCGAGACAAGGTCTCCGGACCGCGCCGTTCTTTTGCTGGCGCCAAAGGTGTAGGCCGCTTTTCAAGTGATCGGCTCGGCAAGCATCTCCTGCTGTGCTCAAGAGCTTCTCGGCATCCAGTGCAACATGCCGAAATAGACTGGACTCTTTACGAGACGGATGCAAAAAAGGATTTCGGAACGATCGACGCATCCGTCTGGGAGACTAAGGATTTCCCGGAATTCTTGCCTAATCCGCAAGGCGAAACGGGAACAGTGCTGGAGATTAAAGGACTCAGATCAGAATGGGACCGCGACAAACTGTTAAAGCTCAAGAGAGAACTTACAAAACTCATCAATCCCTTCACGGAGGAATCGCCAGAATTCGAAATAGAGATTATTGCGCCGGACAAGCGCATGCAGGACAAGGAGGATGCGAAATACAACGCTAGTCCTACAAGAAAAGGGGAACTTAGGCCGATGGTAAACGGACTAGTCAAGAACCCCATCATGGATGTGTTAAGCAAGCGAACAACACTGATCCGAGTCGCACTTGTCAACAAAGGCGAGGTGATCGAATCCGTGCTAGAAGATCGAGGCGAGTTGATCTACCGGATCAAAGAACCTAACCCCTACTCGAAACTAAAGGAATCCGGCCTTCTAGCTGATATCTACTTCCTAAACCGAAGCGCCAAAGCGGTATTTGCTCGTCGAATGGGTTTGCCCAGCGTGCAATTCGGCTCCATCTTTCTGTTTCGCAACGGCTTCCGGGTCATGCCCATAGGGGCAGAAGACGACGACTTTTTTGGCCTCAATCGGAGAAAGCAACAAGGCCAGCGTCGATTCCTAGGAGGCCGTGACCTAATTGGCCGAGTGGACATCACGGGAGGTCATGGATTTGAGGAAGCAACAAGCCGAAACCAAGGACTCATTCGCACGCCTCAAGTATTCGAGCTGATTAAGTGCGTAGTTGACAAATGCGTCCGGCGCTTGGAGCGTTACATAGTTGATATCACTTGGAAGGACCATTACGACAAAGACACTGCTGATATATCCCGCATGAAGCTTGATGAGAGCAGCTCTCTTGTGGCGCAGCTTGTCTCCCGGCTTGCGGCAACCCAGGGCGTGGAGCTTGTTGCATACAACCGCGAACTCGTAAGGATTGTTGATGAAAAGTCAACGGCTTTCGGGCACTCTCTGAAAGCGCTTGAGTTGCTTGCTGAACGCACAGGCGATAAGGCCATCCTCGTGCGGGTCGATGAAGCCAAAGCTCGGATTAGAGATCTAGAAGCATCGGAAAGGACGGCCCGGAAAGCAATGGAGAGGGCGGAAGCTCAGGCGGAAGCAGCCAAGACAGTGGCAGTTACTGCTCAGCTTGAGCGCGACGAGGAAAGAAAACGCAATCGGTTCTTGATTGCCGCAGCATCATTGGACCAAGATACAACGCTTAATCTGCACCATCAGATCATCATGCACGCCTCGGATGTGCATTTGGGCGTGAAGCGCATGATGAACAAGCTAAGGAAAGACATCAACGTTCCAAAACGCGAGTGGGTTGATTTTCTGGAGCGCGTATCATTCCGCAATAGCCAAATTCTTACCGCATCGCGTTTTGCTACGAAAAGCGGCTATAAGCAGCAATCGACAGAGGTGGAAGCTGACCTTGCGGGCTATATTCGTGATTATGCGGAAACCGTGTCTCCGCTGTGGGCGCCACGCGGAGTGGACATAGAAGTGACGAGCGACGAGAAGCCGTTGCTGCGAAAATTCCGGCCCATTGAGGTTGGCATCGTGATCGACAACCTTGTTGCCAATGCTGCAAAGGCGCGTGCCTCTAAAGTGGGAGTATTTCTAGAGGTCAGCAAAGGCTCCAATCCAGAGCTCGTAGTTACCGTGGCCGACGATGGGGACGGCTGGTCCGAGTCTCTAAACCCGTTGAGGCAGGTGCTGGAAAAGGGCGTTACAAAAACTGATGGCGCCGGGCTTGGTCTCTATCACGTAAGGCTAGTAATCGAAGGCTTGGGTGGCCTCATTGAAGTGGGCGGCGAACCACGGTCTGACGCTTTTAAGGGTGCCAAAATCATACTAAGGATCCCATCGTGAAACTTGAATTCACACTGCTTATCGTGGACGACGCGCCCAGCAACATTGAGCAAGCCATCAACACCTTGCGGGACCACCTTGAGGAGAAAGGTTTTAATCTAGAGGAGAAAGTCCAAAAAGATTTTTCTGATCAAGACTTAAACAAGCTGGCCCAGCTAAAGGGGCAAGACTATGACCTGGTCATGGTTGACTTCAACTTAGGATTGGAAGACATGACCGGAGCGGAAATTGCCCGAAAAATAAGAAGGAGTCTGCCATTCACGGATATGGTGTTTTATTCATCCGATTCGGCTGCGAACTTACTGGGCAAACTCGCTGAACATAATGTTCCTGGCATCTTCACCGCGACACGGCAAGCACTCGATGACGCCTTGAAGGGCCTTGCAGATACGGTCATAGGAAAGGCCGTTGATCTCAATCATATGCGCGGGATCGCAATGGCCGAAGCAGCCGAAATGGATGTGCTAATGGAGGAGACTTTGGTGCGGGCCTTCAGTTCCAGCAATGCCAAGGCCTCTGCTGTCGCAGACAGAACCAAAGCAAAACTGCTAGATAGCGTTTGCAAATCAAAGAAAAAAGTGCAGAAACGACTTGGCGAGGGTGGCATGGCACGCGTTGTAAGGGACGGGCGGCTGGTTCCACATACACAAAAGTACTGGGCTATTAAGAGGCTCGCTAAACAACTAACGGATGCACCGGATGAGCACTTGAGCACACTGGAGAGTTACGGGAGCGAAATCATATCCCGCCGAAACCTGCTGGCTCACGCAAAAGAAAAACGGGACGACAGTGGAAAAATTCGGCTTTGTTCAGTTGCAGGCAACCAAAATCCCGTGATTATCGACGAGCCATGGATGGATGATTATCGCCGAAAGCTCCAGAAGCACAGGCAAGCACTTACCGATATCTGCGGCTTAATTGATCGTGACCTGGCCACTGGAGGAATTGCCGAGCAGCCGGTAGAGGACTAGCCCAAGTTGTTCTGCCAGCAGGGGCGGAACCGCGTTTGCCACTTGAGTAAATCGAGGAACCTCTTTGCGTCGGCGGTGCCCACCGGTTGTGTATTGGCCTTTGAATGCAAACCAGTCCGGGAAGGACTGCAAACGGGCATTTTCACGCACGGTCAGAGTGCGCGGCTCATCGTAATGCAGCAGGTCGTCGGGCAAGCTTGTGATAGTGGGAGCGCACGCCAACGGGTCAAGCACCCGAAGAGCTTGTTTCTTTATCCTGTAAGCCCGTCGGGCTTCAGAAGAGATTGTCATCCCTAGCCGCCCCTCCTCTCGAGAAGCCTTAATGATTTTCGCGAATCGATCACGAATATCAGGACGATGCCGAGCCAATCTAGTGTCTGAAGGAACACCCTCATAGCCATCGCGCATTGCTGCTTGGTACCGCGTGCATGGTGACTTGTACGCAATCGCCAAAAATCCATTTGTATCCTGGCAATGCATTGTGCCGTTGCGGCCAACTTCAAGGTCGCTTATGGCATCTTTCGCCGTAGGTCGGCGCGGCAATTTGCGTCTAATCAGGAATTCATTGACTTGCGAATCCAGATGGTCAAAAAACGCGCCGATGGGGGTCTCTTGGTTTCTTTCCTTGCGAGCGCCGACCAAAAAGAACCTTGGACGTGCTTGAGGCACCCCGTAATCAGAAGCCCGTATGATCGCACATGAAATGTCATAGTTTGATTTCAAACCGCGCTGCAATGCCTCGGAAAAGTTCTGGATTGCTCCAGCGTGGGATGTACTAAAATTGACGGTAAAACCCCGGACGTTTTCGACGAGCACCAGACGCGGCTGCACAATTTGAACTAGCTCTAAATAGGCCTCAAAAAGCGTGTTGCGGGGATCGTCTTGTTTTCGGCGTCCAGCATTTGAGAAACCTTGACACGGCGGACCGCCAGCCAGCAAATCAACCTTGCCGACAAGACTAGCCAAGGCCTCCCTTCGGTCTTTTAGGAGATCGTTAACATCCCAAGCTTGTCTTTCAATATTGGCCGGCCAATCATAGGCAAGAATCCCATCTCCCTCTGGAAAGTTGGCGGATAAAGTATCAAAGGCGCAAAAATCTTTTTCGATTGCGAAAAGACCTTTCCAGCCTGCGCGTTTGAGCCCAAGGCTTAATCCGCCGCAGCCTGCAAAGACATCTACAAAAACCGGCGGCGGCGCGACCTCTCGCCCGTTTGACATCCTTGTCATTTGGTTCCTGCCCTATCGGATTCGATGATAAGCCTCATTACCGGCAGACCTTCACCGGCTCCCTTTATGATACGCCACTGATCAATCGAGTTCTCTCCCACCGCAATGCAGTCGGTGCCGACAGGTTCGCCGCATAATCTTAAATAGTGGCATAGCGGCGTGATTCTTGCTTGCCTTGCGTGCTCCCGGAGTGGGATCATGCAGTCGGAATTACCCTCTCCCGAATCGACTTTGCAAGCTCTCGGAAATCTTTATAAGCCTCCCGGACGGCGGCAGCGTGCGCGCCGATAGCCCCGTCCGCTATGGTTAACTCAAAGATCGGTTTTCGAGCTTCCCGGGCCATAGGAACCAGGCTTCGATAGGGCTTGACGGTTGCTATGCAAAACTTGTCATGCGGGGGAGTTTCGGCGAAAGGGCCTTCTTTTTCGTCCGTCAGGTGTCTGGCATAGGACTCGGGCATGCGATTGACCCATTTGTCATAAGCTTTACCTAGGCGCCCAAATTGCAAGCCGTGCTGCTGCACGATATATCCGATTGGCCTCATCGCACCCTCGGGCAACTCAAATTCCGGATACTGCCAATTCGTGCGCCGCTTCGACCACTCGCGCCGCCACCTTACAAGCGTTGGTCCTAAATTGCGTGGTCCTTGGAGGGAGAGCAGATCAGAGCCAAAAGGAACGATCAAATGATCGGTTGCAACCAGCACCGAGCGATTCAGAGCGCCGAGATTGGGACCTGAATCCACCAAAATGATTGACGCCTCCATTTCCTTGGCGCCCGCCTGCATGATCTGCCAGAACGCGGAAAGAATGCGGAATGGTCGATAGAGATTGGATTCCCCGAGTGCATTCGGCCATTCGCTGGCCAAATGATCCTCGAAACCGGAAAGCGCCAAATCGCCGGGAATCAGGCGCCGGCGATGCTTAGGTGGTCGATGAGGATGGAGCCGGTGTGGATGCCGCCGCGGCGGTCGATGTCGGCGCCGATGGCGCGGATGTTGCGGAACATGTCCTTCAGATTGCCGGCAATGGTGATTTCATGCACGGCGTGGGCGGGCGCGCCGCCCTTGACCCAGTAGCCGGAGGCGCCGCGGGAGTAGTCGCCGGTCACGATATTGGCGCCTTGGCCCATCAGCTCGGTCACCACCAGGCCGTCGCCCATTTCGGCCAGCAGCTCATCGAGCGTTTCGCCGGTGCTTTGCGCCACCAGGTTGTGCGCGCCGCCGGCGTTGCCGGTGGTTTGCATGCCGAGCTTGCGCGCCGAGTAGCTGCCCAGGAAATAGCCGTTGAGCACGCCGCCGCCCACCACCTCGCGGCTCACGGTGGCCACGCCCTCCGCGTCGTAGGCGCGGCTCGCCATGCCGCGCGGAACATGGGGAAGCTCCGAAAGGCTCACGCAATCCGCGAACACCGGCTCGCCCAAGCTGTCGAGCAGGAAGCTGGCGCGGTTGTAGAGCGCGCGGCCGCTCACCGCCGCGCAGAAATGCCCCACTAGGCTGCGGGCCACCCGCGGCGCGAACACCACCGGGGCGCGGGTGCTGCCGATCTTGCGCGCGCCCAGCCGCCTCAGGGTGAATTTCGCGGCGTTGCCTCCCACTTCCTTGGCCGGCGCAAGCTCCTCCGGCGCCCGGGCCGCGGAGAATTCGTAATCGCTCTCCATGCGGCCGTCCTGCTCGCTCAGCACCGCGCAGGAAAGGCTGTGGCTGCTGGAGCGCCCGCTGCGGAGAAAGCCGTGCGAATTGCCGTACGCATGGCTGGATTCCCCGCTGTCCACGCCCGCGCCTTCGGAGTTGCTGATCCTGGGATCGGCATCGAGCGCCGCCGCCTCGCATTCCAGCGCCAGCTCCATGGCCTGTTCCGCATCCAGGTCCCAAGGGTGGTGGAGGTCCAGCGGCGGAAATTCCGTAGCCATGCGGTCGGCGTCGGCCAGCCCGGCGAACTCATCCTCGGCGGCGAAGCGGGCCAGGCTCAGCGCTTTGTCAACGGTCTCCCGCACGGCTTGGGAAGACAGGTCGGAGGTGCTAGCCGAACCCTGCCGCTGCCCTAGGTACACGGTCACGCCCAAGGAGTGGCCCTGGTGGCTCTCCAAGGTTTCCACGGAGCGCATCCGCACCCGCAGCGTCAGCCCCGAATCGTTGGACGCGGAAGCCGCGGCCTGGCTGGCGCCGCCCTTGCGGGCGCACGCCAAGGCATCGGCCACGCGCTCGCTCAAATCATCCGGCGACATCGCTGTTGCGCGCGGCCTCGGCGGTCTGGGCTTCGCGGTGGGCCTTCAGCGCGGCACGCACGCCATCGTCGCTTAAGGCCAGGATCGCGGCGGCCAGCAGCGCGGCGTTGACCGCGCCGTGGCGCCCCACTCCGAGCGTGCCCACCGGCACGCCGGCAGGCATTTGAGCAATCGACAGCATCGCGTCCGCGCCGCCGAACGCCGCGCTCGCCAACGGAACGCCCAGAACCGGCAGCGAGGTGAGCGCCGCGGCCGTTCCCGGCAGGGCGGCGGCCAGGCCGGCCCCGGCGATGACCACCGCGAAGCCGTTGTCCTCGGCCTGCTCCACGTATTCCGCCAGCAGCTTGGGGGCGCGGTGGGCGGACAGCGCGCGGGCCTCCCATCCCACGCCCAGCTTATTCAGCGTAACGGCCGCGTGCTCCATGATTTTCCAATCGGAATGCGATCCCATGAGAATGGCCACCTTTTTGCTCATTTCGTGCTCCTTTTGCAGGTGTGTGAGGTTGGTCGGTCAGGATGATTGACGGAGGGCTGGATGAGGACGCGCTTCGCAGGGTTCAGGCCGTGCCTCCAACGGTGATGCCGTCCACGCGGACGGTGGGCATGCCCACGCCCACCGGCACGCTCTGGCCCTCCTTGCCGCACACGCCAATGCCCGGATCGAGCGCCAGGTCGCTACCGACCATGGACACCCTCTTCAGAACCGTAGGGCCGTCGCCGATCAAGGTCGCGTCGCGCAGCGGCGCCCCCAGCTTGCCGTTCTCGATCCGGTAGGCCTCGCTGGCCGAGAACACGAACTTGCCGGAAGTGATATCCACTTGGCCGCCGCCGAAATTCTTCGCATACACGCCTTTCGGCACCGAGCGGATGATCTCCTCGGGATCATGCGGACCCGGCATCATGAAGGTGTTGGTCATGCGCGGCATGGGCAGGCAGGCGTACGACTCGCGCCGACCGTTGCCGGTGGGCTTCACGCCCATCAAACCCGCGTTCAGCCGGTCCTGCATATAGCCCGCCAAAATGCCGTTTTCGATCAGCACGGTGCGCCCCGTGGGCGTGCCCTCGTCGTCCATCTCCAGCGAGCCGCGGCGCCCGGGAAGGCTGCCGTCGTCCACCACCGTGCACTGCCCGCTGGCCACCTTCTCGCCGATGCGCCCGGCGAAGGCCGAAACCTCCTTGCGGTTGAAGTCGCCCTCCAAGCCGTGCCCCACCGCTTCATGCAGCAGCACGCCGGGCCACCCGGGACCGAGCACCACGAGCTCCTCGCCGGCCGGCGCCGGCTGCGCATCCAGATTCACCACCGCCTGACGAACGGCCTCGCGCGCATGCCCGCGCGCATGGGTTTCATCGAACAGTTCCGCCAGCGGCAGCCGACCGCCCCAGCCGGACGTTCCGTGGCGCACTTCGCCCTTGTCCTCCAGCAACACCGTCAAACCCAGCCGCACCAGCGGCCGGTCGTCCGCCGCGATGCGACCGTCCGAGGAGCAGACCAGCACCAGCTTCCGGGCAACCGAAAGGCTGGCGATGACTTGGCGGACGCGGGGATCGGCGGCGCGCGCCTCGCGGTCCAAAACATGCAGCAATTCCACTTTGGCCGGGTCGGAGAACCCCGCGCCCGGATCTCCCGGCGCATACAGGGCGCGGCTGGCGCCTTCGCGGCGCGCCGTCGCTTGGCCGCGACCGCCGTCCCGGGCAATCGCGCCCGCAGTGTTCGCGGCCTGAAGCAGGCCGGAGGGGTCCAGCGCGTCGGAATAGGCGAAGCCGGACTTGTCGCCGCTGACGGCCCGCGCGCTCATGCCCCGCCCGCGGTCGTGGCTCGCGGTCTTGACGATGCCGTCCTCCAGCACCCAGGACTCGCTGGAATGCTCCGAGAAGTACAAATCGCCCCAATCCACGCCGGGACGCAACAAGGCGCCCAGCGCCCGGTCGAGCTGCGGGTCGCCGAGGCCGGACGATTCCAGCAGGCTGGCGCGGGCCAGCGCGACCGGGTCCGGCCGCAAGGCGTAAGTGGAGGGATCGGGCGGAGCGCTCATGCAGGAGCGGGCATTTCAGATCAATAGAGGGCCTAGGTCAAGCCCCGGCGCAGCGCTGCCCCCAAACCGGACAATTCATTTGCCCCCAAACCGGACATTTCTATTGGTTGCCAACAGTCCCGGCGGCAGGAAAATAAGCGCGTCCCGACCGCGCCGGGAGCCGAAAGCCATCCTTCCGGGGAGAGGGCGCTTCCGGCGCTCACAGCCGACGGTGATTCAGCGCCGGAAAACCCGCGCGCAAACGCTCAAGCCCGGACAGGGCGACATCGTGGCACAACGCCGCTTCGCCTTCGTCCCGCTCCGCGACCACCTGCCCCCAAGGTTCCACGATCATCGAATGGCCGTAGGTTTCGCGCCCCCCGGGATGCCCGCCGTACTGGGCCGAGGCCAGCACGTAGCAGAGGTTCTCGACCGCGCGGGCCCGCAGCAGCACATGCCAGTGCGCTTCCCCGGTGGCGCGGGTGAATGCGGCCGGCAAAGCAATGACTTCGGCGCCGCGCTCGCTCATGGCGCGAAACAGTTCCGGGAAGCGAAGGTCGTAGCACACCGCCAGCCCCAAGCGCCCGAACGGCGTATCGACCACCACCGGCTCGGGCCCGGGGGCGGTGCTGGCGGATTCGCGGTAGGCCTCCCTGCGCCCCGGAACGGACACGTCGAAGAGATGCATTTTGTCGTAGCGCGCCACCATGGAGCCGCAGCCGTCAAACAGGCAGCAGGCCGATCCGGGCCGCTTCGGATCTTCCGAACGCATGGGAATGGTGCCGGCCGCGATCCACATGCCCAGACGCTGCGCCTGTTCCGCTGCAAAATCCTGCCAAGGGCCGGAGCCCGGCTGCTCGGCATGCTCCGCGCGCCTGCGCTCCGCATCCTTGGACATGAGGGCGAAATTTTCCGGCAACACCGCCAGCGCCGCGCCTTGGTCGGCGGCCTCGCGCAAGAGCGCGGAGGCCCGCCCGAGGTTGGCGGCGGGATCGTCGCCCGAACACATCTGAATAACCGCCATGATGCTCATGGCGCGCTCGCGGCGGGCGGCGGCGCCTCGGGAGCCGTTGGCAATTCGCTCGCCGATGCTTCCGCTTCCGGCTCGCCGCTTCCGGCCACCGCCTTGGCCTCTTCCGCCTGGCTGAGCAGGGCGTCCCAGTCGATATCCGGCATGTCGGTGAGATTTTCCTCCAGGTAGCGGGCGCAGTCGGCAAACGCCCCAAAGTCGATTTCTTCGCGAAGAACCCGGTTGACCTCCGGATCATCCCAGCTGCCGCCAACCCGGTAATAGTTTGCCGAAATGGCCTGCAGCGGTTCGCGGAACGCTTGGGACAACAGCAGCATGGTGGCGCCGAGTCCGGTGCCGCCCACGATGACACCGCCCAATGACAGCAGGTCGGGCAAATTCGGCGACACCACGGCAACCTGGTCGTAGCTGCGGTCCTTAAGCCCGGTGCGGCCGAACAGGGCCAAGCCGGCCACTGCGCCTTGCAGGCCCATGTTGCAAGTATAGGCCTGGCCGGCGCGAAGGCTGAAGTCGCCGGCCAGCCGATCAAAAGGCAGGCCTTCTTCGGTCATCTCGCGAAAATCCAGCGCCAGCCGGCGCGGAAGCCGGGCGACGCTCAGCACGCCCAGCATCCGGCCTCCCCCGGGATCGAGCGCCGGGACATCGCCGGACTCGACCTCGACGCTGACCGTGCCGTTGGCGCGCGTGAGAAAGTCGCCAGCGGGCGGTCCTTCCCAGCTCGCCGACAGCGACATTTTGCCTCGATCCCCGGAAATCCCGCGGGCGTAGCCGAGCTGCTCCAGCGAGGCGGCAACATCAAAACTCTCGATCACCAGATCCAGCCGGCCCAGGTGCTGTGTGCCCGCTTCGTCCGCCACCAGCCAGGCCGCGCTGCCCTCCGAGGAGAAAGCCGGGGATTCGGTCCTGAACCAGTTCAAACCCAATCCGCCGGCAGTTTTCCCGTAGCGCGCCCGGACCGCGCCCAGCCGCATCGCGCCGATTTCCAGATCGTCGAGCAGCAGCTTCCCCGCCGGCAGGCTGCGGGGGTTGGCCGCCGGCGGCGGCCGCGGATCCCGCTGCGTTAACCGCAGCCAGTTCAGATCCGCCAACAGTTCCGCTTCCTGGGCATCAGGCCGCGGCCAGAATATCCGGCCATCGGCAGCCTGCCCCTGAAGCTCCACCTGCCATCCGTCGGGCTGCGGACGAACCTGGATCCGCTGTTGCGGCAATTCGCTGGAAAGGGCATACAAGGCACCCACCTTAAGGTCGATCTCCCAAGGCGGGTCCATCGCGCTTCCATCATTCGCAAACAGGCTTGTCCAATCCCTCGGCCTCAGCCAGCCAAGCTCCCCGTCCACCAGAAGGCCTGCGGAAACAGGCAATGCCGGCAGCGTATCCCCGAAACTCAAACGTCCCCGGCCGATGCGCCACCCCTCGCCGGCATCAACGAACTCCATGGCGATGCCGGGCCCCAAACCGAGACGTCCGGTCAGACGCGGAGGCTGGGCCAAACCCCATATCAGCTCCAACCGGGTTGGTCCTGGCGTGGCCGCGAGCTTGCCCGCGGGATGCGGGAAAGCGCTGGCCAGGCCAACCAGGTCCGTCTCAAGGCGCGCGCGCGCAGCGCGCATGGGCTCGGCATCCGTCGAAGGCACAAGGATCTCGCCGGTCCAGGCGAATTCCCCCGACAAACGGTCCAGCGCGCAACAGTTGAACAGGTCGCGCAAAGAACCCGCGGAGGTCGCGCCGTTGAGTTCGAGGCGATAACCATAGCCCTGTGCGCCGATGGGCGCCTTTCCCAAACGAATTGCCAGGGGTTCGCCGAGAAACTGGCCCCGCAGGTCATCCGCAAGCACGCCATCGCGGGTCACCGTGATCTTGCCGCGCATACTCCGAACCGGCGGGACCAGCTCGTTCAACCGCAAATCAACCCCGTCCAAGACGGTTTCGGAGTGCATCCGCCAATCGCTGCGGTTCGGAACCGGCAAGCGAAAGCTGAAACGGGTGCTTGCCGGGCCGGAAGTTTCGGCCTGCAGCAACCCGCCGTAAATCCGATCGGCCACGGGGGTGCGCCCCAAACCCTGCAGCAAGCGTGGCACAGGGGCTTCACTCACGGCGCTGACCTCCACCACGGGGCGGCTGAGATCAGCCACCTCCACCTGAACGTCCCGCCACCAAACCCCAGCCAGATCGCCTTCTCCCTCTTGAATCAATAATCTCGGCCCATTCAGCACGATTCGCCCGGCCACGCCCAGTGCATCCGGCCAGTCCGGGAAAAGTGTCATCCGGGCATCACGAAGGCTCATTTCCAAGCGCAGCACGCCGCCGCCGAAAGGAAACGAACGAAGCGGGCCGCTAACCAGCAGGTTCCAGCCTTCCCCCTTCCCCGAATGCAGCGCATTGCTCATCCAGCCGAAGGGAAGCCCGGGCGTGTTCCGCCAGGGAAGGAGGCGGAGGGCCTGCGGGAGGTCGTCCAAGCGCTCGCCGCCGCCGCTCAAATTAAGCATCGGCGAACTGTCGTCCGCAGGCAGGGCCAGTGAAAACCGGCCAGCCCAATCCATGCCTTGCGCGCTGACGCGCAAATTATTGCCCTCCAGCAGCCACCCCCCGCTCTTGCTCCAGCTCAGCTCCGCCTGCAACTCGTCCACGCCCGCCGGCTCTTCCAGCCACTGCGCCTTCAAGCCGCCGCCCGAGACCGCGAGCTGGGCGCTTCCGGATTCCGCCCGGTGCCGCAGCTGTCCGTCCACACCCGTCAAGGCCAGCCCGATTTCAGCCCAGCTCAGGTCCAGTCCGCTGAAGTCCGCCTGTATGTCCGGCAGCGAGACGCCAACCTCGGCCCATTCCACATTCAGGTTCGCAAGGTCGCCCCGCAGCGGCAGCAAAGGCAAGGCAAGGCCGACGCGGGATGCCAGTTCCATCAGCGGCGGCGCCACATCCTCAAGCCGCACAAAGCCCGATTCAAGCTTCAGGCCGGTCAGCCTTCCGTCCTCTTCGGCCGACCAGCGAGCGCTGAGCTCTGTCTCTGGCCAGGCCTCGCCGGCCCGAACGACCCGGATGCGCCCGGCGTTCAAGGCATGCTCCCGCCCCCGGCTCTGCCATTCGAACTGTCCGCCCAGGCTGTCGAAAACAACAGGGTCGATCAAATCCTCGGCCATGCGAAAGTCGGTGAAATCAAGCTCTCCGAAAAGTTGCTCGATGTCCGTGTCCGCAAGGTCCGCGAACAGGTTGAAGTCGCCGGTCCCGATAACGGGCAGGGAAGCGGCTTCGGCGATCAGTTCCCGCATGCGCGCCAGCCGAATGGCGCGACCCTCAAGATGGAGCCGCCAGGCGCCGGAGGGCGCCAGCGAGCGGGTCCATTGCTGAAGGTCGATGTCGGCGCCCAGCGCGAGCCATTCGCCGTATTCCTCCGGCAGGACCAGGCGCCCATCCAGAACGATCCGCCCGCCGGCAATCTTGACCGAGAGCCGCTCCAGCCAGAAGTTTTCGCGCACCTCGCGGGCGGGATCCAAGTACTCGATCCAGATGTCCTGAATCCTGATGTCCCCGGGCACAAAGGCCAGCAGGCGAGCCGGGCCGCCCGGATAGTAGGCGGGGTCGCGCCCTTGGATCGAAAAGGCGTCAGCCCCCTGGCGCAGCAGCGAGAGGCGAGCCCCGGCTATGGACATGCGGTCCAGGGTGAGGCCGCGTCCCGGCAGCAGCCCCCACAGATTAATTCCCAGTTGTATTTCGTCGGCCAGCAATAATGGTCCGCCGCCGCGTTCGGACATCACCCGCACGCCACGGAGCCGAAATTCCGGCCCGGTCAACCCCCAGGAAGGCTCGATCCGCGCAAACTCCACAGGATAGCCAAGGCTTTCGCTGGTCCAGCGCGCAATTTCTTCCTGGAACGCCGGCGTGAGGGGGAGAAGCAACCGCAGGGCGCCGAGCAGCAAGGCCAACAGCAGCAGGCACAAGCCGACCGAACCGAGCACCCAGCGCAGCGCCCTTTTCAGTGCCGCAGACATTAGGCCGCGCCGTCAAACTCCCACAAGTCCTCCAGCTTGTAGAAGTCGCGCGTTTCGCGGCGCATGAGATGGATCACGAGGTCGCCGAAGTCGATCAGGACCCAGTCGCACCATTGCAGGCCCTCCACGCCAAGCACCGGGCATCCCGCTTTCTTGCCGCGCTCGATGAGATGGTCCGCAAGCGCCTTGATGTGGCGCGCGTTGCGGCCGGTGGCGATCACCATGCGTTCGGTCACCGCCGTTTGGGCGCGCACATCCAGCCATCGCACATCGGCGGCCTGCAACTCGTCGAGCACGCCCTCGGCCAGGGCCGGCAGCGGATCAGCGCTCACGGGCTGCCTTCCGCGTAGGCGCCGGATTCGCGGATGATGCGCGCCACCGGAGCCGGGATCAGATCGCTCTCCAGGCGGCCGGCGCGCGCCGCCTTTCGAATACGGCTGGCGGAAATCGCCGCAACAGGCTGCGCGCACATCAGCACCCGGCCGGACCGGGTGGTCCGCAGTTCCCGCGCGCGAGCCGCGAAACGCGCGGCAAGCTCCCGCTCCAGTGCCGCAGGCAGGTCATCGATATAGCCGGGCCGGGCCCCGACCACGAAATGGGCGAGATCAAACAGGATCCGCCAGTCACGCCATTGCGGCAGGCCGGCAAAGGAATCAAAGCCCATCATCCAGCAAAGCGGGCGCCCCGGGTTGCGGCGCCGCAGAAGCGACAGAGTATCCACTGTGTGGCGTGGCCCCGAAGGCTCAAGCTCGCAATCCTCCACCGCATAGCCCGGAATATGGGCGATCGCCGCCTCCAGCATCCGCCGGCGCAGCGAAGCGCCTGCCGCCAGAGCGCCCCGGTGAGGCGGCCGGGCCGCGATCACGAAGCGAACCTCGTTGATTTCCGCTGCCGCGGCCAATTTGCGCGCCAGCTCGATGTGTCCCTTGTGGACGGGATCAAAAGCGCCTCCCATGAGGCCCAGGACATCGGATTCGCTCAACGCTCGCCACCCATGCGGTGGGGCTCCGCCAAGGCAAAAGCGAGTTGCTCCAGTTCCGCCCAAGGCTCACCGGTTCTGGCGCCCTTGACGACCTGGTCCGTCCTGGCCGACCCGCGCAGCAGGCCAGCGATGGAGCGCGCCCCGTGCCGCTTCAGGGCCGCCCGGAATTCCGCCTTGCGGCTCGACCAGACGGCCAGCGCGCCCATCGCCGAGGGCAGGCTGTCGCCGCGCGCGGTTCGCCAGTGCAGATCGGCCAGCGTGGTGATGTCGCGCACCAGAACCCAGAGGATCAGCGTGAGCGGCGCGCCCTCCCGCTTCAAGCCCGCGAGAATGCGGGCGGTGCGACGCAGATCCTGGCCCAAGGCGGCCGAGCCCAGCTGAAACACATCGAAGCGGCTGGCATCGGCGATCGCCCCCATCACCGCTTCCAAGCCGAGCGGCCCCGGCTCGTTGGTAAGCGCCAGCTTGTCGATCTGCTGGCGCGCCGACAGCAGATTGCCCTCGGTGCGCTCCGCCAGCAGGGCCACCGCCTCGGGGGCGGGCTCAAATCGCTCCTGGGCAAGGCGTTCCCGTATCCAGGCCCGATGTTCGGAAAGCGACGGAACGGGAGCATCAATCCAAGCGCCGGCGGCATCCAGGGCGCGCACCCAGGCGCTTTTTCTGGCGTTGCGGTCCAAGCCTCCGGCAATCACCATGAGCAGGGTGTCTTCCGGCGGCGAATCAGCCAGCTCCTTGAGCACTTTCGCGCCCGCCGCGCCGGGCTTGCCGCTGGCGAGGCGCACTTCCACCAGCCGGCGGCTGGCAAACAGCGAGCGGCTGCGCGCGTCGGCCTTCAGTGCGCTCCAGTTGTAGCGCGCGTCGGCCACATGCAGCGCGCGCTCGGAGAACTCGGCCTTGCGGGCAGCGGCCCGGAGCCGATCCGCCGCCTCTTCGAGCAGCAAAGGCTCGGTGCCCGACAGCAGGTACAGCGGCGCCAGTCCCCTTTCCAAGGCATCGGGCAATTCGTTGCAGGTCAGCCTCATTCCGTGTCCTTCGCGCTCGCCGCCTTGATCGCCTGATCGACGAGCAGCATAGGAATGCCCTCGCGAACGGGATACAGCCAGCGTCCGCAGGCGGAAACCAGCGCCGCCTCCAATGGCTCCTCCACCTTGTGTCCTGAGGTGTCGGCCAGCTCGCCCTTGCGCGCGGAATCGTTGAGCTCCGCCAGTGTCTCCGCGCCAGCGCGCTCAAGCTCGCCGCCGGTTCTGGGGCATCGCAACAGCAACAAGAAGCTGCCCTCCACGGCCTTTATCGGGGCGGCGGCTGGTCCGCGCCCGTTGGCGGGACCGGGTCCCAGCCTGATGGACCGAGCGGATGGCAGCGGAGCAGGCGCCGCGCCGACATCCCGAAGCCGCGAAGCAGGCCGTGAACTTCGATGGCTTCCGCCGCGTACCGCGAACAGGTCGGCTGGAAACGGCATCGCGGGCCCAGAAACGGAGAAATGCAAAGCTGATACGCGCGTATCAGTCCAATGGCGATCGCTTTCACTGGAGGCATTTTACGGCCAGAGCGCGGATCTGGCCCACCATGGAATGGAGGCCATTGCTTCGCGTGGGGCTTAAGTGATGGTCCAAGCCCGCGCCGGCGATGAAATCGGGCGGCGTTTCGACGATCTCGCGGGGCAAACGACCGCTGTACACACGCATCAGCAAGGCGGCAAGTCCAGAAACAATGGCCGAGTCGCTAACGGCCCGGAAGAACAGCCGGCCGTCGTCCTGCCAAGACTTCAGCCATACCTGCGACTGGCACCCGCGCAGCCGGTTATCCTCGATGCGCCACTTATCAGGGAACTCCGGAGCGCTGCGGCCCATCTCGATGATGTGCTGGTAGCGCTCCATCCAACTATCGAAGAAACCCAACTCTTCGAGCAGCTCCTCCTGGGCGTCCCGCAAGCTGCCATGGGACGGCTGTTCGGCGCTCACAAGCGGGTCGGGTTTTCGTGCCCTGCGTAAACCTGCTCCGGATCGAACACCTTGCCGCTTTCGGTGAACTGAAGCTCCACCGGCCCCTTGTCCGCAGGGAGCGGCACCCGGCGATAAAAGCAGGAACGGTAGCCTACGTGGCAACTTGCGCCGCCCGCCACATCCACGCGCAGCCACACGCAGTCCTGATCGTCATCGATCAGCAACTCGCGCACCTTTTGGATCAAGCCGCTGGTCTCTCCTTTGCGCCACAGCTTGTTCCTGCCGCGGCTGTAGTAATGCGCCTCGCCGGTGCCGATAGTCCGTTCGAGCGCGTCCCTGTTCATATACGCATGCATCAGAAGCTCGCCGCTGGCATGGTCGGTCACCACAGCCGGTATAAGGCCCTGTTCGTTGAATTTCGGCGCGAGCTGCGAGCCCTCCTCCACCTCGACCACCGAACGCCTCACTGCAAATAGCTTGCTCATGCCGCAATCATAGCGCCTGCCTTCAGATCCGCCGCCAAGTGGTTCCGCCAGGGCCGTCCTCTAGCACCACGCCCAAGGTCTTGAGCTGCTCGCGGATCCGGTCGGCCTCGGCAAAATCGCGGCGCTCGCGCGCCGCCGCGCGCTGATCGATGCGCGCCTCGATCTCGGCGGCCGGCAGGGACGCAAGCGGCGTTTCCGCCACGCCCTCTCCCGGGGCTCCCCCGGCCCCGGCTGCCGCGCTCTCAACCGGCGCTGTAAACCACTGCCCAGGCTCGGCCTGCAAGAGTCCGAGAAGCGCAGCGCCGGCACGGATCGATTCAGCCGTCGCTTGCGGGTCGGCCCTGCCTGCCCGGAGCTCGCGCGCCTGGCCCGCCAGCACGCCAAGCGCGGCAGGCGTGTTCAGGTCGTCCTCCAAGGCCCGCACCAGTTCCCCGGCAGGCTCCGCCCCGCCGTTTTCCTGCGCCTCGTTCCGCGGGAGGCAATCGTGCAACACCCGGTACATCCGGTCCAGACGGCGGCGGCTGGCCGCGATCAACTCGCCGGTCCATTCCAGCGGATCGCGGTAGCGCGCGCTCAGCAAGGCGAGCCGCAGCACTTCGCCCCGGTGCTGTTCCAGCAGCTCGCGGATGGTCAGTATGTTGCCTGCGGACTTGGCCATCTTCGAGCGGCCCATGCGGATCATGCCGTTATGCATCCAGTAGCGGGCCAGAGGCGCGGCATGCGCGCATTCGCTCTGGGCGATCTCGTTTTCGTGGTGCGGGAAGATCAGATCCTGCCCTCCTCCATGAATGTCCAAGGTCTCGCCTAAGTGCTCGCGCGCCATGGCCGAGCACTCCAAGTGCCAGCCGGGACGCCCCCGGCCCCAAGGACTTTGCCAGCCGGGCAGCTCCGCGATGGTCGGGCGGAAGCACGCCGAGCGCCGCGATATCCTCCTCCCACACCTTCGCCCAGCGCTGCGCAATCGCGGCGATTTCCAAGCCTTCCTCGGCGGCGGCCCTGTTGATCTTGTCGTCCACGTCGGTGACATTGCTGGCGTAAACCAAGCGATAGCGCCGCCGCAATACACGCGCCAGCACGTCGAAGACAACGGCCGGGCGGGCATTGCCGATGTGCGCGGGGCCGTACACGGTGGGGCCGCACACGTACATCGTGACCCGCGACGGATCCCCGGGCACGAAAGGCTGCAACTCGCGGCCCAGCGTGTTGTAAAGGCGAATCAAGGCTGTTGCCCGGCGGCAGGCGCGGGCAATGCCGCCAAGTCGCGGAGAATCTGCCGTGCCAATTCCTCGGCCAGGGCCTCGCGCAACACCTCGGCTTCGCGCTCCATGCCCAGCACCCGGAACTCGTCTTGCACGCGCGTATGATTGGCCGCCCGCTCGCGCTCCTCGATCAGCCGCTGGCTTCCCAGACGCAGGGAATACCTGACGCGGTAACTGATTTCGGTAACCGTGGGCAAATTGTTGGCCGAAATCGCCACCAGGCTCTCCTGGCTCTCATCATCCAGCAGCCGCAGGATCGCGATGCCTTCACCCGGTTCGCCCCGCACATCGACCTGTGCCAGCCGCAACTGCTCCATGAGCGCCCGCTTAAGCGGCGTGGCGCCGTGGGCGCTTTGCAGCCATATCCCGCCAGGCAGCGCCGGAAAACCGAGCGCTCCCTGAAACTGGAAGCCGCAGGCGGCCAGCAGCAGCACGAGCAGCCCCGCCGGCACGAACCTCCGGAGGGCGCTTGCATGGGGCGGGGCGATGAAGCCATTTCCCGCCCTCCTCTTCAGGAAGACGCATGAACCCGTCCATGGGGCTTGCTCGTTTCGCGCCGGGACATCGGCGCTCACCCTGCCTCCGATACTCCCTGAAGAGGGAGGCGGGAAATGGCGAGGGACAGGCAAAACCCCGCGCGGCCTCCGCGCCTCTTGGCGCAATATGCGGGCCGGGGCCGTCACAGCACGAAATTGACGATGCGGCCCGGAACGTAAACTTCCCTTCGCACCGTCTCTCCAGCCAGGCGCGCGGCCACCCGCTCGTCGCCGCGCGCGAGGGCCAGCACTGTCTCGCGCCCGGCATCCGCAGCCACGCGAATGCTGGTCCTGAGCTTGCCGTTCACCTGCACCGCGATCTCCACGGTTTCATCCTCCAGCCATTGGTCGATCACCTTGGGCCAGGGGGCATGCGCAAGCGACTCGCCGTGTCCCAGCCGCTGCCATAATTCCTCTGCGATGTGCGGAGCAAAGGGGCTTGCAATCAGCACCAGCGGCTCCGCAACGCTTCGCGGCAATTCCTTCCAGCGGGCGGCCGCGTTTACGAACTCCATCAGCGCAGCGATGGCGGTGTTCATTTTCAGTTCGCGGATATCCGCAGTGACCTTGGCGACAGTGCGATGCAGCAGGCGCAACTGCTCCGGCGCGGCCTCGCCTTCGCTCACGCCTCCATCCACCAGGCTCCATAAACGTCCGAGAAATCTGAACGGGCCTTCCACGCCGCGCGTGCTCCAGGGCTTGGACTTCTCCAAAGGCCCCATGAACATTTCATAAAGCCGGAATGCGTCGGCGCCGTAATGCTGGAGCACATCCTCAGGGTTCACCACATTGCCGCGCGACTTGGACATCTTGTGGGCGCGGGACTCAAGAACGATCGAAGGATCGGAGGCCAGCACGAAGTGTTCGCCGCTCTTGCGAACCTGGTCCTCGTCAAGGGCCTGCGGCGTGAGGTCCGCGCCGCTTTCCCCATCGGCCCAGGCGGGCGGCTGAGAGCCCGGCACACGACGGGCTCTCACTGCGGAAACGAAGGCGCCTGATTCATCCCGATAGACGTTGAATTCGCGCTCCCCCAGGATCACGCCCTGATGCACGACTTTGCGGAACGGCTCGTCGGTGGAAACCAAGCCCGCGTCGTGCAACACCTTGTGCCAGAACCGCGCGTAGAGCAAATGCAGCACCGCATGCTCGGCGCCGCCGATGTAGAGGTCCACCGGCATCCAGTAGCGCTCCAGTTCAGGATCCACCAGCCGGCCGGGGTTGCGCGGATCGATAAAGCGCAGGTAGTACCAGCAGGATCCGGCCCACTGGGGCATGGTATTGGTCTCGCGGCGGGCGGGCCGGCCGCTTTGCGGATCGGTGGCCTTGAGCCACTCGCCGGCCTTGGCCAGCGGACCTTCAGGTGAACCGCTGGGGCGAAAGTCGTCCAGCTCCGGCAGCGTGAGCGGCAGTTCCGTTTCCGGCAGCGGCCTGGCCACGCCGTCCACGAATACCACAGGGAAGGGTTCGCCCCAGTAGCGTTGGCGGCTGAACAGCCAGTCGCGCAGGCGGTAGGCGGTCTGCGCCCGGCCGCGCCCGTTGCGCTCAAGCCAGCCGATGGCGGCCTGTTTGGCCTCCTCCATCCGCATTCCGTTGAGAAAGCCGCTGTTGATGACCCTGCCCTCGCCGCTGAAGGCGCCATCCTCGTGCCCATCGGGCGGCTGCACGGTGCGCACCACTTCAAGCGAATGAGCATGGGCGAACTCCCAATCGCGCTGGTCCTCGCCGGGCACGCCCATGATGGCGCCCGTGCCGTAACCCATCAGCACGTAGTCGGCCACCCACACCGGAATCTCCTTGCCGGTGGCGGGATGGATGGCCCGCGCCCCGGTATCGACGCCGCCGCGGTCATGCGCATCGGCCACGCGCCTCATCTGGCTCTTGCGCGCGGCCTCGCGGCAATAGCGCCGCACCTCGTCGAGCCGCCCCGGGGCGGCGATCTTTTCGGCCAACGGGTGCTCCGGCGAAAGCGCCAGGAAGGTAGCGCCGAACAGCGTGTCCGGCCGGGTGCTGAACACGCTGACGGCTTCGTCGGCGCCGGCCAGCGCGAAGTGGATCTCGGCGCCCACCGAACGGCCAATCCAGTTGCGCTGCATTTCCAGCGTGGACTCGGGCCAATCCAAGCCGTCGAGTCCTGCCAGCAATCTCTCCGCATAGTCCGTAATCTTCAGCATCCATTGCCGCAGCGGTCGCCGCTCGCAAGGAAAACCGCCCACTTCCGACCGGCCTTCCACCACTTCCTCGTTGGCCAAGGTCGTGCCCAGATCCGGGCACCACCAGACCGGCCGCTCGGCTTGGTAGGCCAGGCCGCGCTCATGCAGCTTCAGGAAAATCCACTGCGTCCAGCGGTAATAGTCCGGGTCGGCGGTGCTGATTTCGCGCGACCAGTCGTAGGAAAAGCCCAGCGACTTCAGTTGTGCTCGAAAGCGGTCGATATTGCGCCGCGTGGTCACGCGCGGGTGGGTATTGGTGCGCACCGCGTATTGCTCGGCGGGCAGGCCGAAAGCGTCCCAGCCCATGGGATGCAGCACGTTGCAGCCGCGCATGCGCTTGTAGCGGGCCACGATGTCGGTGGCCGTGTAGCCTTCGGGGTGCCCCACATGAAGGCCGCTCCCGCTGGGATAGGGGAACATGTCGAGGATGTACGCCTTGGCAAGCGAGCGGTCGGGGGCGCCGGGCGTCCGGAAGGTGCCGTCCTGTTCCCAGCGCGCCTGCCACTTCGCCTCGATTTCGGCGAACGGATATGAACTCATAGGTGCGAATTGTACGGGCCGGAGGGCTGGCAACCTCGCCTCAACCGTTTGCCGCGGCACCCCTGGCTCCGCAGGGCGGCACCTACCGGCGCATGATCTCAGGTGGCGGGGATGGTGAGAACCTGGCCCACGCGCAGGCGATCATTCTGAAGCTTGTTGGCGCGCATCAGCACCGGCACCGGCACCTTGAAGCGTTGCGCAATGCCGCTCAGCGTGTCGCCCCTTCGGGCCACGTATTGCTGTTGCGGGACCTCGCCCGTCGCCACCCGCTCTGCGATCAGCGTGCCGCGTGGAGGATTCCTGTAGAAATAGGACCTGACGCCGGCCAGCAGCGCGCGCGCCAGCTTCTCCTGATAGGCGGCGGTCTTCAGCAGCTGCTCTTCCTGCGGATTGGAAATGTACGCAGTCTCCACCAGGATGGACGGCACATCGTGCGCCTTGAGCACCGCGAAAGGCGCCTTCTGCACCCTGGCCTTGCGCACGCGCCCCACCCCGTGCAAATGCTGCAACACCTCGTCGCCCACCTCTAAGCTGGCGCCGATGGAGGCGTTCTGCTGCAGATCAATAATCACCGTGGCAACCGCGGGCGGATATTCGTCCAATTCCACGCCCGCCACCAAGTCGGACGCATTCTCGCGCTTGGCGAGGCGGCGCGCTTCATCGGAGGAGCCTTTCTCCGACAGCACATACACGCTGGATCCCTGAACCCGGCGATCCCGAACCGCATCGGCATGGACTGAAACAAACAAATCCGCATTGCGCTGCCGGGCCAGTTCGTAGCGTCTGCGCAACTTGAGGTAGTAATCCCCGTCTCGGGTCAGCAGCGCCCGCATGCCGGGTTCGCGCTCAATAAGCCGGCCCAGCCTCCGGGAAATACCTAAAACCACGGTTTTCTCGTACAAACCGTTCCGTCCGATGGCACCGGGATCCTTGCCGCCGTGACCCGGGTCGATTGCAATCAGCACATCACGCGCCGCCTCGGTTCCGCTTGCCTCCGCTGGCGCCTCATCATCCCCGCTGCCGGAGAAGATATCCACCACGATGCGGTGCCCTTCGCCCGGCCTGCTCGCCGCGATCGCGACGCTGCTGGCCGTGGCGGAGGCGCGCAGATCGAAAACCATGCGCAGCTCTCCATCCTGGTGGCGGGCGTGGCGCATGCGCCGCACAATTCCCCTGCCCCGCTCCGGGAGACTGGCATGCAGCGTGCTTGAGGAAATGTCCACGACGACGCGCGGCTGGTGGTCGAGGACCAGCAAACGATGGCTCCTGTTCTGGTCCAGTTCGATGACCACTCGCGTGCGCGCATCGTACTCGGCCACCCGAATGGCTTCGACACGGGCAGGCGCGGCGCTCAGGGCGCCAGCCAGCAGCGCCGCGCCGAAACCGGCGGCCATGCGGCAAGCAGTGATGCCCGGCCAATGCCTTCTCACACGGATGCCTCCGAACTCCCTCGCTCGCGAGTATAGACCTCAAGGCCAGCTTGTCAAGAAAGAAAATCTATATTTATTAAGAAGGTATTAGCACTACTTAACACAGCTTTCATTGAATTCGCACGTTGCCACATCGGGGTGGCCGACTCTGCCGAGGCGGCGCGCTATCTCGCTGCCCGAGGATGAATGCCCCCGCACGCGCACGGTCCTGCCGGGGTTGGCATGCCCTAGAAAAACAGCCAAATCCGGCTTGCCCAGCCGACCGCGCGCGTTGGCGAACCACTCCACCAGGAGCACTTCGCCAGCCTCGGAGGGCGAGCCGGGAAATTCCTCCGGCAATCCGAGTTCATCCAACTCCGATGCCTGCTGAAGGCGGTACAGGTCGATATGCAAAACCTCCATCGTCACCTTCAACCCTGGCGGCCGCACGGCATAGGGATGCACCAGCCCGTAGGTCGGGCTGGTGACGGGCGCATCGAGGCCCAGCGCATGGAGGATCCCGCCGATCAGCGTGGTCTTTCCTGCGCCGAGTTCCCCGTCGAAGCCGAGGATCAGTTTCCTCCTCAAGCCCGCCCCGGCGGCCAGGGCCTCGCCCAAGGCCCGTCCCAAGGCCACCAGACCGCTAACGCTGCCAATCCTGAAAAAAGCCTCGGAGGCTGTATGGCGCCCGCCCAAGAATCACAGATCCTCGCGCAGCCGCTGGAAAGCAAGGGCCCGGCTGCGCGGTCCCAGCGGGAAGCTGTCGGAACCCGCATGCACGATGTCCATCCGCGAGAGCGACAGTTCCTCCATGGTCTTCTGCATGGTGCGGGTCAGACGAGGGCGGGCGCTTCGGCGGATCGCGAATCCGCGCAGCACGGCGCCGGTTTGCGCAATGAGATCCACCTTGGCACCGGTGTGCGCGGCCCAGAAGTAATACTGGTTGGTTTCCTGCCCAAGCGAATGCATGAGGTTCTCCACGACCAATCCCTCCCAGGAAGCCCACGACCTTGGGTGCCGCTCAAGCTCCCCGAAGGTGGTGATTCCAAGGCAGTAGTGAAGTAATCCTGAATCGCGGAAATAGACCTTCGGGGACTTCACCTGGCGCCGCGGAAGATCAGCCTGCCAAGGCCGAATGCGCCTGACCAGGAAGGCCGATTCCAGAATTTCAAGATAACGCCGGGCGGTGTGGTGGGAGATGTCCAGCGACCGCGCCAGCTCCGAGCCATTCCACACTTGGCCGTGACACTCCGCCAGCATGGTCCAGAAACGCTCCACCAGCGCAACGGATGTATTGCCGGTCAGACGATAGATGCCGCGCTCGAGAAAATCGCGTACGTACCGCTCCCTGAACTCGTAGCTGCTGCGGTCGCCGCCTGCGGTAAACGAGTTCGGCAGACCCCCCCGCAGCCAGAGCGTATCCAACTGCGGCACGGGAAGCTCCTCCGCCAGCAAACCCGGAAGCTCATAGCACGCCAGCAAATCCTCAAGCGGTTGCAGTTTGTCGCCGAGGCTCTTGAAGTCGATGCTGCTGAGCAGCAAAAAGCGTGCCTGGGTCCAAGTTCGCTGCGCGAGGTCCCGAACCGCTGGCAGAACGCTCGGGAAGCGGTCAATTTCGTCGAGAATGATTAATCCCTGCAACTTGGCCAAGCCCGCGCCGGGACCTTCGATCTGCGCACGGTCGGCGGACTTCCCCAAGTCGAAATAGTAGGAATTCCAGCGCCAACGGCTGGCGAATTCCTGCGCGAGCGTGGTCTTGCCGGCTTCACGCGGCCCCGTCAAGACCACCACGGCATGGTCGGAGAACAGCCTTCGCAGCGCCCGGATATGACGAT
The DNA here is from genome assembly GCA_028285945.1 of Candidatus Foliamicus numerosus. Lineage (GTDB taxonomy): Bacteria > Pseudomonadota > Gammaproteobacteria > Steroidobacterales > Foliamicaceae > Foliamicus > Foliamicus numerosus. The sequence continues at coordinate 64,244 of JAPYNE010000028.1, forward strand.
CACGCTCAATCATGGGACCATGCCAGGAAATATGGAACATAATATCCTGTTTTTCTCATAGTCTTGTTTCAGTCAGTCACTGGTCTCGCTCAAGCCGCCTCAGGATTCACAACTTGCCGCAAGGCAGCGACAAGGTCGCTGGCGATCATGCCGCGCTGCCCGGCGGTGGCGGCGATGTCCCCAGCGCGCGCATGCACGTAGGCGGCGAGGGCCGCGACCTTCTCGGGAATCGCATCCGCAAGTTGCGCCCAAAGCCCCGCCAGCAAGCCGGTGAGCACGTCGCCCGTGCCGGCTGTCGCCATTCCGGGATTGCCGGCATCGATCACCCAGGGCGGTCCCTGCTCGGCTGAAACCAGCGTGTGAGCGCCCTTGAGCAGCACCACCCCGGCAACGCGCTGCCGAAGTTCGCTCAGCGCCTGCAGCCGGTCCGCCTGCACCTGTGCGCTGGAAAGGCCCAGCAACCGGCTCGCCTCGCCCGGATGAGGCGTAATGACGAGAGGCGGGGCATTGCCGCGAGGCGCGTCCCGGGCGGGCGACTGCGCCAGCAGATTCAATCCGTCCGCGTCGATGATGCAAGGCCGCTTGCTTTCGCGCGCCGCGGCAAACAGCTCGCGCGCCCAAGCGTCCTGCCCCAGGCCGCAGCCCACGGCGACCACCGTGGCGCGCTCAAGCAAGGGGGCCAGATCGCTGCCGCCGCGCGCCGCGCGGACCATGAGCTCGGGCCGCTCCCTGATCCATTCGGCCGCATGTTCCGGGTGGGTGGCTACCGAAACCAGCCCCGCGCCGGCCCGCAAGGCGCCCTCCCCGGCCAGCCGGGCGGCGCCGCCCATGCCAAGCCCCCCGCCTACCACCAGCACATGCCCGAACCGGCCCTTGTGGGCCGCCCGGCGCCGGGCGGCCAGCATGGCGCGCCAATCCTGCTCGGCAAAGATCCGCAAGCCCTGCTGCCCGCTGCCTGCGGCATTCTCGGCCTTGCGGCGCTGTTCCGGCGGAATGCGGCCGAGGGGCTCCATCACCCGCTTCCCGGCGTGGTCGGGGGCTTCGCCTAGAAAAAGGCCGCGTTTCTCGGCAATGAACGTAACGGTGAGCGCCGCTCGCACGGCGGCGCCCATGCGGCGACCGCTGTCGGCGTGAATGCCGGTGGGAATATCAACGGACAGCGCCGGGATGCCGGACTCATTCACGGCCCGAACCGCTTCGAGATAGCGGCCCTTCAGCGGCCGGTCAAGGCCGATCCCGAGCATGGCGTCCACGATCAGATCGCATTGGGGAAGCTCCCCTCCCCTGTAGGATGCCACGGGCACGCCGGCGGCGATCATGGCCTCGAACTGTGCCGCCGCATCGCCGCGCGGCCGATTCGCCGGCGACAGGAGCAGGGTCTCGACGCCTAGGCCGTGTTCCTTCGCTAGGCGCGCAATGACAAACCCGTCGCCGGCATTGTTGCCCGAACCGGCGAGGACCAGCCAGCGGCGGGCGCCCGGAAAATGCTCGCAGCCCCGCCCAAAGGCCGCAGCGCCCGCGCGCTCCATCAATGTGTTGCTGCTGATGCCCTCGGCCGCCATCACAGCGTCTTCGAGCGCACGAACCACTGCGGCGGAGCAAGCGTTTCTAGATTCCATCCGCACGTATATTGCACCAGTGCGCTTGCCCTCGCCCTGCGCCTGCCCCCGCCTCGCGGGAGACGCATGAACCCGTCCGGCTGCTCCGGCGTTATCTCGGCCCTCGCCCCTTATTTGCGGGCAAGCGGCTTCCTCTATCAAACGCTATGAGCTGCGCTGCGGCAATATTGGGGGTTATGCCGCATGCCATGGACTATTCCCGCCTTGCCGCCGAGCTGCCGGAGCTGGCCCGGGAGTTCGGCTTCGAGCAGGCTGGCGTAGCCGGGATCGACCTGCAGGAGGCCGAAACGCGGTTGGACCGCTGGCTGGAGCTGGGCCGGCATGGAAGCATGAGCTGGATGGCGCGCCATGGACGCAAGCGCTCGCGTCCGGACCTGCTGCTGCCCGGCACGCTCCGGGTGCTGTGCTTTCGCATGCACTACTGGCCGCGCCGGGCGGCGCCCGCGCTGTCAGTGCTGGCCAACCCGCAAAAAGCCTATATTTCACGCTACGCCTTGGGCCGCGATTACCACCGCCTGATGCGCAAGCGGCTCAAGAAACTGGCCGAGCGCATCGCCGAACGCGCCGGCCCCATGGGCCACCGTGTTTTTGTCGATAGCGCGCCGGTGATGGAAAAACCGCTGGCGGCGCAAGCCGGGCTGGGCTGGATGGGCAAGCACACCAACCTGATCAATCGGCATGAGGGCTCATGGTTCTTCCTTGGGGAAATCTATACCGACCTGCCGCTGCCGGCCGAACAACCCGTCGCCGATCACTGCGGCAGTTGCCGGGCCTGCATCGATATCTGCCCCACGCAGGCGATCGTGGCTCCCTACCAACTCGACGCCCGCCGCTGCGTCTCGTACCTGACCATCGAAAATCGCGGGCCGATTCCGCGGGAACTCCGCCCGATGCTCGGCAACCGCGTGTTCGGTTGCGACGACTGCCAACTGGTCTGCCCTTGGAACCGCCATGCCCGGCCCAGCGAAGAGGCGGCCTTCGCGCCCCGGGGCGGCCTCGACGATATTGCGCTCACTTCGCTGTTCGGCTGGTCCGAAAAACAGTGGCGCGAGCGGACTCGCGGAAGCGCCCTGCGCCGCGCGGGCCACATCGGCTGGCTCAGAAACCTGGCCGTGGCGCTGGGAAACGCCGCGCGTTCCGCACCCGTCATTGAGGCGCTGCGCCGGCGCGCCTCGCATACCAGCGAGCTCGTTCGCGAACATGTCCTCTGGGCGCTGGATCGTCACGACTGACACAAGCCCGGACTTCCGGCAGAGGGTGCCTCGCTGCTGGCGGGCGTCCAGGGATTATTCCGGTTTGGCCGGCGCGTGCGGGGAAATATGGATCCGGCCGCGGCGGCGGGACAGCCGCGCGCCCCGCCAGCGCGCCTCGGGATGCCGGTCGGCGGCCGCGTTCAGGAGCATGTCGAGCGCCGCGTGCAGCCGCGCCTGGGCAGGGGCGGCCAGCCCCAGCGCCGCCAAGCGTTCACGCAGCAGATTGGCGCGGCGCGCCGGCGAAAGCTTGCGCAGGCCCGCGCAATCGATGGAGTCCGCCCGCGCAATCCCGTGGCCGTCCTTCTCGGCCAGCGCACTGAGCAGTTCACGGGTTTCGCCCGCCAGCCGCGCCAGACGGCCGGCTGTAGCCCCGCCTCCGGGCCAGCGACCCCGCAGCAGCGGAAGCACTTCGTGGCGCAGAAACGAGCGATCCAGGCCGGAATCCCGGTTGGATGGATCGTCAATATATTTCGCGCCTTTGCTCTCAAGCCATGACCTGAGGTCCGCCTGGGGCACATCCAGCAGCGGCCGCAACAGCCACCCGCCGCCAAGAGGGCGGCTCGCGCGGATGCCGGAAAGCCCCGTCACCCCGGTGCCCCTCAGCATGCGCAACAGGAGCGTCTCCCACTGGTCGTCCTGGTGATGCGCGGTGAGCAGGCACTCTTCGGGCTGCATGATGTCCTCAAGAACCGCATAGCGCTCGCGGCGCGCGGCGGCCTCCAGGCCCCGGCCATCGGCCCGCACCTGCACTTCGCGGCACTTGATGGGAATACCCAGACCGCTCGCCACGGCCTTGCAATGTTCCGCCCAAGCGCCTGCTTCGCTTTGCAAGCCGTGATTGACGTGCGCTGCGCGCAATCGCTTGCCTCCGGATGCTTCGAGCAGTTCATGCGTGGCCAGCAGCAAAGCGGTGGAATCGGCCCCGCCGCTGAACGCCACCAGCAAGGGACGCTCCTGCCAGTCAGGCCGCAAGCGGCCAAGCGCCGCCTTAAGAGACTTGGGAACGAATGCGATCGTCAGCCCACCGCTGCCGCCGCCGGCCTAGGCGGATTCTCCCGCCAGCACTGCACGGCGATTCAGTTTGGCGTTCATATTTTTGGCCTGTGCGTCAAGCTTCGCGGAAAACGCCGTAATTCAGCAGGCGTTGCTGGCGGCGCTCGAGCAGCTGCGGAATATCGAGGCGGGTGAGGCGCGCCAGGTGTTTGTTGACCGCCTTTCGGAGGCTTTCCACCACCTCGTCGGGATTACGGTGGGCGCCGCCCAAAGGCTCGTCGAGCACTTCGTCAACCAGCTTGAATTTGAGCAGGCGGCTGGCGGTAACGCCCATGGCGTCGGCCGCCTCGGCAGCGTGCTCAGCGCTCTTCCACAGGATGCTGGCGCAGCCTTCCGGTGAAATCACCGAGTAGATGCTGTACTCCAGCATGATCACCACGTCGGCAATGCCGATGGCGAGCGCGCCGCCCGAGCCGCCCTCGCCGATGATGGCGCTGATGACGGGCGTCTTGAGGCCCACCATGCAATTCAGGCTCGAGGCGATGGCTTCGCTCTGGCCGCGTTCCTCCGCGCCGATTCCGGGGTAAGCGCCGGGCGTATCGATCAGCGTCACCACCGGCAGGCCGAACTTCTCCGCAAGCCTCATCAGCCGCTGGGCTTTGCGGTAGCCCTCCGGGCGGGCCATGCCGTAATTCCGCCGCACTCGGGTTGCGGTGTCGCGTCCTTTCTGGTGGCCGATGAACATGACGGGGGTTCCGTCGATCCTTCCGGGGCCGCCCACTATGGCGTAGTCGTCGGCGTATATTCGATCGCCGTGCAGTTCCTGAAAGTCGGCGCTCAAGCCGGCGATATAGTCCAGCGAGTACGGTCGCTTGGGGTGGCGGGCCACCTGCGCGGTCTGCCAAGGCGAAAGCTTTCGGTAGATGCTGCGCGTGAGCGAGCGGCGGCGGCGCTCAAGCCGCTGGATTTCCGCAGCCACATCCACGCCCGAGTCATTATCGAGAAACCGCAGTTGCTTGATCTTGTTCTCCAGCTCCGCGACGGGTTGCTCGAAGTCAAGGAAAGATTCCATAGACACAGGTCCAACCGGGAGTCGGCATTTTATGCCCTCAGGCCCGCCGAGGCTGGCGCCCGTACCGGAAATCAAACTCCTCCACCACTGGAGACTGCCGCAGCGCATGCCGCAAGGACTCCGATACTTGGACTCTCCAGCCGCCCCCCAGTCGCAGCCGGCCGGTCGCCCCGCGGCCCGAGTGCTGGATGACGACGACGGCGTTTCCCGGAGTGTGGCCTTTCAGCAATCGCTGCAATTGGGCGAATGTTTCCTTGGGTTCGGGTGAAGGGGCGCAGCGCAAAAGCAGCTCTCGAGCGCGGATGCCCATCACATCGTCGAGCGACTCCACCGAGTCCGCGAACAGGTTGCGCTCGCCGCGCATTAAACGGACCAAACGGCCCTTCACCACAACCAGGGAGTGCGGCGCGATGAGCCCGGCGGGCGGCGCTCCCGAGTCCCAGCGCGGCAGACGCACCGGCAGGCGCGCTTCGCCATCGTCAAGTTCGAAGAAGTTGGCGCCGCCCCTGCGCCACTTCCGCAGCACGCTGCCGGCCACCATGATTGTTGGCGCGTCATTCTTTTCCAACGTTCCCGCCCGGGCGCCGTCGAGGATCTGGCGCAGGCCGCCGCCTGTGAGCCTGCCCGCCTCGTCCCTGTACTCATCGAAGGGATGACCGCTCAAGCAGAAACCCAGGCTGCGCCGCTCTCCATCCAGCCGCTCGCGAAGCCCCCATTCGGGCACGCGGGGAATCTCGATGTGCTCGGCGGAGCCGCCGCCGTCGTCAAACAGGCCCTCCTGGCCGCATTCGGCATCACGGGCGGCCTTCGCGGCCGCAGCCAGAGCCCCGGGCAGCACCTGCATCACCGCTGCGCGATTGCCGCAGAGGCTGTCGAGAGCACCGGACCGCCCCAGCGGCTCGGCCTGGCGCAGATGCAAGCCCGAAGCGCCGGCCCGCGCAAAAAAGTCGCCCAGCGTCGCGAATTCCCCGGCTGAAATGCGCTCGGCAAAAATCGCCTTGGCGGCGCCTTGCCCGAGCCCGCGTATGGCGCCCAGCCCGCAACGGACGGTCTTGTCGTCCACCGCGCTGAAACCGACCTCCGAGCGGTTCACGTCCGGCGGCAGCACCTCAATGCCCAGGGCCAGGCATTCCTGCGTCATCCAGTAGAGGCGCTCATGCGCGCTCATGTCGGTGGTCATGGTGGATGCCATGTACTGCGCCGGATAGCGCGCCTTCAACCAGGCCGTCTGGTAGGCGACTGTCGCATAGGCGGCGGAATGCGACTTGTTGAAGCCGTAACCGGCGAAAGTCTCCATCAGATTGAAGATATGCTCAGCCTTGCCGCGCGTCAGGCCGTGCTCAATCGCGCCGTTAACAAACACCGAGCGCTGGTCCGCCATTTCCTCCTTGAGCTTTTTGCCCATCGCCCGCCGCAGCCCGTCGGCCTGGGCGAAGCTGTAGCCCGCGATCAGCCGCGCGATCTCCATGACCTGCTCCTGGTAGAGGATCACTCCGTAAGTCTCGCCGAGCAGCTCGCGGAGGTCCTCGTGCAGATAGTCCACGGCTTCCTGGCCGTGCTTGCGCCGGATGTAGGTATCGGCCATGCCGGTTTGCAGCGGCCCGGGGCGGAACAGCGCCACCAGCGCGATCATGTCGCTGAAGCGGTCGGGCTTGAGGTTGCGGATGAGTTCGCGCATGCCCCTGGATTCCAGCTGGAACACCGCCCGCGTGCGCAGATTGCGAAGCAATTCGAACACTCCGGCATCGTCCAAGGGAATATTCGCGATATCGATGGGGTCCTTGCCGCAGGCCGCGCGGTCGCGATTGACCTTGTCCATGGTGCGGGTAATGGTGGTGAGGTCGTTCAGCGCCAGAAAATCGAATTTGACTAAACCCACGGACTCGATATCGTCCTTGTCGAACTGGGTCACGGTGGGAGAATCGCTATCCTGGCGGTAGAGCGGCGTGAAGTGCTCCAGCTCCGACGGGGCGATCACAACCCCGCCCGCATGGGTGCTGGCGTTTCGAGGCAATCCCTCAAGTTGCAACGCCAAATCAACCACTTCGCGCGCCTCTCCGTCGGTGCTGTAGAGGTGGCGGAGCTCCTGGTCGTCCTTCATCGCCTGCTCTATGGTCACCCCAACCGGCAAGGGAGGAATCAGCCCTGCGATCTGCTCGCCCAGCCCCAGCGGATAGGCCAGCACCCGGGTCGCGTCCTTGATCGCCGCGCGTGCCGCGAGGCGATTGAAAGTGATGATCTGGGCGACGCGGTCCTCGCCGTACTCCCGCGCCACATAGCTCAGCACCCGCTCCCGCCGCTCGCCGCAAAAATCGATGTCGATATCGGGCATGGAAATCCGCTCCGGATTCAGGAAGCGCTCGAAGATCAGCCCGTAGCGCAGCGGATCGATGGCGGTGATGCCCAGCGCGTAGCTGATGAGCGAACCGGCCGCCGACCCGCGGCCCGGGCCCACCGGCACATCGTTCTCGCGCGCCCAGCGAACGATGTCGGCAACGATCAGGAAATAGCCCGGATAGTCCATGCGCTCCACTACTTTCAGCTCGGCCTGCAAGCGCTTTTCATATTTTTCCGGCAACTCGGCCTCAGGCCCGCCCGCCGTCTCGATGCCCAAGCGCCCGGCCAGCCCGGCCTTTGCCTCCGATTGAAGAAAGCGGCCCTCGTCCGTCCCTTTCGGCACCCGCGCCTTGGGCAGGCGCGGACGTCCCAGGTTCAACTCCACGTTGCAGGCGCGCGCAATGGCCACCGTGTTTCCAAGCGCCTCGGGGAGGTCGCCGAACAACTCGGCCATTTCGCCGGGCGTTCTCAAGTACTGCTGGGCCGTGTACAGGCTGGTGCGCCGAGGATCGTTAAGGATTTCGCCTTGATGGATGCACACGCGGGCTTCGTGCGCCGTGAATTCGCTTTGGTCCAAGAAACGAACATCGTTAACCGCCACCAAGGGAATCCCCTGTGCGTCGCCCATTTCCGCGGTCCGCTGCGTCATCGAGGACTCGCCGGGCCGGCCCAGCCGGCTGACCTCCAAAAACAGGCACTCGCCCATGGCGCTGCGCAGTGCCAGCACCCAGTCTTGCTCGGCGCGCGACGGCGGGCCGTCCGCCGGGCTTTCCAGCGCCGTCAGTCCAAACAGGCCCTGCAGCGCTTCCGCCGTCAGCCACTGCGGATCAAGCAGCGGCGCTTCGCGCGCCTCCATCTCCAAGTGCATCTGCGAAACAAGGCGCAGCAGCCTCCTATAGCCTGCGGCGTTCCGGCACAACAGCGTGAGCCGGCCTGGCGCCGCGCCCGGCGTGCGCGGCGCTAGATGCAGATCGGCGCCCAGAATGGGCTTGATGCCGGCACGCAGCGCGGCGCGGTAGAAGCGCACCGCGCCGAACATATTGTTGAGATCGGTCAAAGCCACGGCCGGCATGCCCCGTTCGCGGACGGCGCGGCAGAAGCTGGCGTTGCTTGCGCTGATGCGCACAACCGAATCGACCAGCGAGAACTCCGAATGCACGCGCAGATGAACGAAGGGGGCCGTTTGCATATTCCGTTCAGACCTCACAAAGCGTCACTGACCGGGCGGAAACTCATGCGGTGCGCCGGGCTGGCTCCAAGGCGCTGTAGAGCCAAGCGGTGCGCCGGCACTCCGTAGCCCTTATGCTGCGCCAGGCGGTAGCCCGGCCAGCGGAGGTCCAGCTGCCGCATGGCGCGGTCCCGCCATTCCTTGGCCAGCACGGAAGCCGCCGCGATTGCCGGGCAACGGCGATCTCCGCCAATCATCGCTTGCAGTTGAACCCTGTCCCGCCAGCCAAGCGGCAACTCCGGCAAATGCGGCCCGTCCACGCGAACCAGCGCAGCGCGGCGCGACAGCCCGCGCAAGGCCCTATGCATGGCCAAGAGGCTGGCTTGCAGAATGTTCAAGCGGTCGATCTCTTCGACGGTGGCCAAGCCTACCGCCCAGCACAGGCACTCGATCCTGATTCGGCGTTCCAGCACGGCGCGGCGCCCGGGAGCCAGCTGCTTGGAATCGCGCACCCCGGCCACGCGCCCGCCAGCCGGCAGCACCACGGCTGCCGCAACCACCGGTCCGGCCAGCGCGCCCCGGCCCGCTTCATCGACCCCCGCAAGCAGCCCGTCCATGTTTAGGAGCCGCGCGCCGCGGCCAGCACCGCCTTCGCCGCCCGTGCGCTCGCGCCCCGGTTCAGCAATGCCGACAGCCGGGCGAATTCCGCGCGCATGCTCTGGCGCGCCTGCGGATCATCATGCAGGCGCAGCAATTCGGCGCCCAGCAGGTCGCCGCGGGCCCGGCCCTGGAGCAGCTCGGGCGCGATCCCGCTCCCGGCCAGAATATTGGGCAGCGAAACCCAAGGCGTCTTCACGAGCCGAAAGGCGCGCGCGATCCATGCCGTGAGCGGCGCAACCCGGTACGCAACCACCAGTGGACAGCCCGATAGCATGGCCTCCATCGTAACTGTGCCTGAAGCCGCCAGGGCGAGGTCGGCTTTCTCCAGCAGGGCGCGGGCGCTGCCGGACGAAGTCCGCACCTCAACATCAGGCGCAAACCGCTTCAGGATTGCGGAAAATTGGACGGCGCCCGAGCCTGTGGCCGCCGCGAAGGCAAACCGGGCGCTGGAGCGGCGCGCGGCCAGCCACGCCGCCGCCTGCGCGATCGGCGGGCCTATGCGCAGGATTTCCGAACGCCGGGAACCCGGCAGCAGCGCCACCAGCAGGCTGTTTCCGCGGTTGCCTTCGCGGCGGCTCCCGTTGCGCGCCGCATCGGCCATCGGATGGCCCACGAATTCGCCCGGTATCCCCTGCTCGCGCAGCAGGCGAAGCTCAAACGGCAGCAGGCAAAGAACCGAATCGCAGCAGCGCCGGATGCGCCGGGCGCGGCCTGCCCGCCAGGCCCATATGGAAGGGCAAACGTACTGCACGGTTGGGATGCCCAGTTTCTTCATGCGCGCCGCCAGACCGAGATTGAGTTCCGGTGAGTCGATGCCCACGAAAACGTCCGGACGAAACGCCGCAAGCTGTCCAAGAAGCCGGCGCCGAAGCATCCAGAGCCGGGGCAGATGCGAGAGGATTTCCGCAAGGCCCATCACCGCAAACCCTGACGCGTCCATCAGTGGCCTGCAGCCGGCCTCGCGCATTTCAGGGCCGGCCACGCCGGCTATTTCCACCGCGCGGGGCCCGACAACCAGAGCGCGGATCAGGCCCGCGCCCAAGCGGTCGCCGGAGGCTTCGCCGGCAACCACCGCGATCCGCAGAGGCCGGACCCTGGAACCCCTCAGCACTCTGCGCTCAACGCAAGAGGCCGCGGCCGGATTCGGCAAGAAATTGGGTCAGCCGGGCCAGCTCGGGCTGCTCGCGTGCCGATTCGGCGATCGCTTCCGCAGCCTCGGCGCGGCTGAGCCCCTTGCGGTACAGCGTTCGGTAGGCACGCTCGATATTGGCCCGCTGCCCGGCGCTGAACCCATGGCGCCGCAGCCCGGTTACGTTGATGCCTCTGGGCTTGGGCGGCTGCCCGGCCACCAGCACATAGGGGGGCACGTCGCGGGTGATGCCTGAGTATATCCCCACGAAGCTGTAGTCGCCGATTCGGCAGAACTGGTGGGCCCCGGCAAAGCCCGCCATGGTGACGTGGCTGCCCACATGCACATGGCCCGCCACGCTGGCGAAGTTGGCCATCACCACATCGTCGCCCACGATGCAGTCATGGGCGATATGCGCGCTTGCCATCAGCCAGCACCCATTCCCTATGCGCGTCACGCCGCCTCCGGCTTCGGTGCCGCGATTGATGGTCACGAACTCGCGGATCGTGTTGCCGGCGCCGATTTCAAGACGGCTGGCCTCTCCCGGGCGGAACTTGCGATCCTGCGGGTCGCGGCCGATGGCGGCATGCGGATGGACAACATTGCGCGCGCCCATGCGGGTGGGCCCCTCCACCACCGCGTGCGAACCGATCTCGCAATCGTTTTCGATCTCCACGCTGGCGCCGATAACGGCGTAAGGCCCCACCCTGACATCCGCCGCAAGCCGGGCCTGCGGCGACACCACCGCAGTAGGGTGTATCGCGGTCATTTCCGGCGCTCCAGCCGCCGCACCCGGCGATACAGCTCATCCAGCCGCCGGAATCGCGCCGCGTTCCTGCGCCAGCTCGAGACCTCCTCCATCGGCGTCATGGAGCCGGCGTACGCGCCGGGTTCCCTCACCGAGCGCGTCACCACCGTGCGCGCAAGCAGGACCACGTCATCGCAGATTTCCAAGTGACCGGCAATCCCCACGCTTCCGGCAATCCGGCAGCGCCGGCCGATCCTGGCACTGCCGGCAATCATGCAGCCGGCGGCAATCGCAGTGTGCTCGCCGATATGCACGTTGTGTCCCACTTGGATCAGGTTGTCCAGCCGCGCGCCATCGCCGATCACGGTGTCCTCGAGCGCGCCCCGGTCGATCACGGCGCCGGCGCCGATCTCGACATCGTCACCCACCCGGACCGAACCCAACTGCGGAATCTTGCACCAGCTTCCATCCTCCGCCGGCGCCTGCCCGAAGCCATCGGAGCCGAGCACAGCCGAGGGATGCACGATGCAACGCCGACCGATTCTTACCTCCTCGCAGATCACGGCGTTGGCCAGCAGCCGGGAACCTTCGCCAATGCGGGCACCGGCGCCCACCGTCACGTTCGGCCCCAAGAACACGCCCCGCTCGAGCACGGCTCCCGCGCCCACGCGCGCGCCGGGCGACACTTCGCACGAGGAATCCACGCCGGCGCCGGGCGACACGGTGGCGTGGGGATGAACCCCGGGATTGAGCGGCGCGAGCGCATGCAGATCATCGGCGACGCGCGCGTAAGCGCCGTATGGATCGGGGGTGAGCAGCGCCGCAACAGGGCACTCCCCGGCATACCGCTCGCTCAGGATCACAGCAGCGGCGGAAGTTGCGCGCAGGTCGTCGAGATAGGCCCGCTGGAGGAAGAAGGCAATGCAGCGGGAATCGGCGCGTGCGAGCGGCGCAACGCGATGGACGCGAATGTCGGGCTTGCCGCGCAAGGCGCAATCATTGCGCCGGGCCAGTTCGCCAAGCGTAAGTCCTCGCTCATGCTGCGAAAGCCGTTGCATCAGGACCTCATGCAAATTGCCGCGGGCTAGCCGCGGCCACGCCTCAAGCCCGCAAATGAAGCTATTCCCCGCCTCCCTCTTTTGGGATTATCGGAGGCAGGGTGAGCGCCGATGTCCCGGCGCGAACGAGCAAGCCCCATGGACGGGTTCATGCGTCTCCCAAAAGAGGAGGGCGAGGAATGGCGAGGGACAGGCAAAATCCCGCCCGGCCTCCACGCCCCTCGGTGCAATATCCGGGCGAGGCCCTAATCCTGCTGATTGCTGCTGTAGGTTTCCTGGAGGGCGCCGAGCACCTGCGGGGTGATGTTCACGGCATCGCTGAAGTACACCACGCCCCCGGTCAGGACCAGGTCGTACTCGTTAGCCTCAGCCACCTGCCGCACATGCGAGAGGAAGGTGCTGCCCAGATCGCGCCGGCTGGTTTCCTGCTCCAACTGGAAATCCTCCTGCAGAGCCTGGTTCATCTGCTGGATTTCCCGCCTCAAGGCGATGATTTCACGCTCGGCGGTGCGCAACTGCTCAGTGCCCATGGTTTCGCTGTCGCGCTCGTAGTTTTCCGTGAGTTCCTCAAGGCGTGTCTGGCTGGCATTGAGTTCGCGCTGCCGAGGCGCAAACATTTCGCTGATCCTATCGTTTGCCTCGCGTCCTTGGGGCGACTCCACGGTGAGGGCCTCCAGGTTCACGAAACCGATCTTCAAAGCGGACTCCTGGGCCAGCAATCCGCCGGCGGCAAACAGGCCCACGGCTGCGCCCACGAGCAGTGTCTTTGCGATTTTCATTGCTTGGTCGAAAAGCCTCTTGTTTCAAACGGTGTGAAGGGATGCGACGCTAGAACGCACCGCCCAGCGAAAACTGGAAGCGTTCAACCTCGTCCCCCCAAAAACGGTCGGTTTCGGGATCGGCGTTGAGCGGCGCGGCAAAGCTGAATCGCAACAGACCCAACGGCGCCAGCCATTCCGCGCCTATCCCAACCGAACGTTTAAGTTTACTCGCGTCAAAGTCGTAACTCAACGGATCGCCCATGCGGTCGTAGAACTCCAGATCGGAAGTGGAAAACACGTTGCCCACATCAACGAATGCCGCCAGCCGGGCATTTTGCCGGAACCTTTCCGGCAGCGGCAGAATCAGCTCCGCCTGTCCGGTCACCAGCAGGTTCCCGCCGTAGGCATTGCCGAAACGATCCTTGGGCCCAAGACGGTACTCCTTGAAGCCGCGCACGGAGTCCGGGCCTCCCCCGTAGAAGTGCTTATAGGGAGGAACCGCAGTGGTGTCGCCGAAAGCCTCGGCGATGCCCACATCGGCGTTGAGGCGAAAACTGAACCAGCGCAGGCCCGGAAACGGCAGATAGTGCGTGTACTGGTAGCGGGCGCTGGCGTACTCCACATCGCTCCCCGGAATGGTGGCCGAGAGCGACAGGCGGTGGCGCATTCCGCGATCGGGAAAGAGAACCCGGTTGCGGCTGTCGTAGAGCCAGCCCAGCAGCAGTTCCAAGCTATTGAACTTAGAACCGTAATACAGTTGCGGCTCGCCGCCGCCAATGGTCGGCACTGTTCGCTCGTAGGGCCGGCCGTTGGTTTGCACCCACTGGCGCGACTGCTCGTTGCTCAGCTGGGTGGTAATGAGGTCGGCCTGCTGCAGGGTGGCGCCGAAAATCAGGCTCTGCAACTCGGTAATCGGATAGCTCACTTCGGCGGAAGCCGCCGCGGTGGTGGTGTCCAGGTCCGATCCGGCGCTGAAGAACTGGCTGTAGTTCTGGTAGGTGAGCGAACCGGTAATGCTCATGCCGTCCATCGTGATGTAGGGATCGGTGTACGACAGGTTATAGAGCCTCGAATAGTTTGTGCCCGTAAGGCCGATCGCGAGCCGGTTGCCGCGGCCGAGCAGATTGGTATGCACGGCGCTGCCGCTTAGCTGTAGTCCGTAATACCCGGTGTAGCCCACAGAGCCCTGGAATTCCCCCGGCTGGCGCTCCGTCAGGCTGAACACCACATCCACCTGGTCCTGCGAACCGGGCACCCGGAGCGTCTCGAAATCGACTTCCTCAAGGTAGGGCAGGCGCTGCAGGCGAATTTTTGAGCGCTCCAGCAAGTCGTTGGACAGGTAGGCGCCCTCGAACTGCCGCATCTCGCGGCGCAGAACCTCGTCGTCGATGGACGCGGCGCCGTCAAAGCTGATGCGCCGCACGTACACGCGGCGCTCGGCGGTAATGAGCAGGGTAACGGCCACCTCTTCGCCTTCCTCATCAATTTCGGGAATGGACGTGATTTCGGCGAAGCCATAGCCTTCCTGGCCCAGGCGCAGGCGGATCAGTTCGCTGCTCTGGGTGATCAGTTGCTGCGAGTAGCGCATGCCCGGCTTCAGCAGCACGTAGGGATTCAGCTCCTCCTCGCTCAGCACGAAATCGCCCGCCAGCTTCATCTCCGAGACAATGTAGTTGCTGCCCTCGCGAATATTGATCGTAATGAACACGTCCTTGAGGTCAGGCGACAGGGCCACCTGGGTGGATTCCAGATTGAAATCGGCATAGCCGCGATCGAGGTAGTAGGAACGCAGCTTTTCCATATCCCCCTGCAGCGCCTCGCGCGAATAGCGGTCGTCCTGGCGGATGAACGACAGCCAGTTGGGCGTTTTCAGTTCAAAATCCTCCTTGAGCTCCTTGTCGGTGAACAGCTCATTGCCCACGATATTGATCTGCCGGATGCGCGAGCGTTCGCCCTCGCTGATGTCGATCACCACATCCACCTTGTTGTCGGGCAGTTCAGTCACGTCCACCTTGACCTCGGCGCCGTACTTGCCGCGGCCGAAATACAGGTCGGTCAGCGACAGCTCGACTTCCTCCAGAACCGACGGCTTCACCAGGCTGCCCTGGGAGATGCCGTTGCTTGAAAGAGTCCGGTTCAGATCCTCGGTCTTGACATCCTTATTGCCTTCAATCAGGAGCGATTCGATGGTGGGTTGCTCCCGCACCGCCACCACCAGCGCATCGCCGTCGCGCCGGAACTCGATGTCGGAGAAAAAGCCGGAACCGTAGAGGCCGCGCAGCAACTGCCCGATTTCCCCGGCATCCAAGGTATCGCCGATATTCACCGGCAGATAATTCAGGACCGCGCCCTCGGAAATACGCTGCAGGCCCTCAATGCGGATATCGCGCAGCACGAAGTCCGGTTCCTGCGCCGCGGCACGGCCCGCAGGCAAGGCCAGCAGGGCCAGCGACGCGGCCAAGGCCAGTTTCGTATCCAGCCTCATGGACCGAACAAGCCGCTGATGTCGTTGAAGAGCGCGATAAACATGATGGCCAAAACCAGCGCCAAGCCCGCCCGCTGCACCGCGAGCTGGGTTCGCTCCGCTATCGGACGGCCGCGCAGCCGTTCCACCGTCTGGCTCACGATCTGGCCGCCGTCCAGAATCGGAATAGGCAGCAGGTTCAGTATGCCGAGACTAACGCTCACCAGCGCGAGAAACGTTGCGAAGGCCACCCAGCCCACCTGCACGGCCTCGCCGGCGTAGCGGGCAATGCCCACCGGCCCGTTCAGGGTCCGCAGCGACACGTCGCCCGTGAACATGTTGCCGAGCACGCGGAAAGTCAGCCCGGTGATTCGCCCGGTTTCCGCCACGCCGCGCATGAGCGCGTCCAACGGCCCAAGGCGCTCGGTGACGTACAACGCGGAGCGCGCCTCCGGCGACCGTCCGATGCCCACAAAGCCGATGCTTGATGGACCGGATGCGTTTTCCGCCGAAGCGTCCTGGCGGCTGCCAATTTCCACCAGCAAGCGCTGCTCGTAGCCATCGCGCAGCACAGTAACGGGCACGGTCTGGCCAGGCCGGGCGCGAACGTAATCGACCCATTGCCCCCAACTCGACATGCGCTCGCCGCCGGCCGCCAGCACCCGGTCTCCCGCAGCGAATCCGGCGCGCCCCGCCGGTCCGCCGGGATCAATCTCGCCCACTATGGGGAATGCCGCCATCGGCCGCAGGCCGGCGGCAGTGAACAGATCGCCGTTCTCCAGGATGCGTTTGCTCTGGTCCTCAAGATTGAGGACCAGGCTGCGGCTTGCGCCTTCCCCGGTTTCGACCGTGAGTTCCACGGCAGGATCGCCCAAGATCTTATCGACCAGCGCCATGATGACCGCCTGCCAAGTGGATGTCTCGCGGCCCTCCACGGCCACGATGCGGTCGCCGGCGCGCAAGCCGGCCTCCTCGGCCAAGCCGTCCGGTTCCACGGCGCCCACATGCGGCGCGAGCGACTGCACGCCGGCCATGAAGATGGCCCAGTAGGCCACGATGGCGAAAAGAAAATTCATCCCGGGGCCGGCGGCGAGCACAAAGATGCGCCGCCAGTAGGGCTGGCGGGTGAAGCTGCGATGCGCCTCCGCTTCGTCCACCGGTCCTTCACGTTCGTCCAAAAGCCGCACGAACCCGCCCACCGGCAGAAGGCGCAACTGGTACTCGGTGGCATCCGGACCCGCCTTTCTGCGCCAGAGGAACGGCCCGAAGCCGATCGAGTACTCCAGAACCTTGATTCCGCAGAGGCGGGCCGCGATGTAGTGCCCCCATTCGTGCACCGCGACCAGCAGGCTGATCGCCAACACAAACGCGCCAATCGCAATCAAGGTTTCCGCGAACATATCGGCGGCCTATGCTAGCAAAAACACCCGCTGCGTTCCCGCCGGCTACCAATGCAGCCAGCCCAGCGGCTCGAAGACCAGCAGGATCAGCAGGGGCGCGGTTGCCAGGCCGCTGTCCAAGCGGTCCAGCATGCCGCCATGCCCCGGCAGCAATCGGCCGCTGTCCTTGATTCCCGCGCGGCGCTTGAACAGGCTCACGGTGAGGTCTCCGAGCATTGAAAAACCCCCGATCGCCATTCCCGCAAGCGTCCAGTAGAGGACGGAGTTCCCCGCCAGAAAAGATGCGCCAAAGCCGGCAATGGTCGCCATCGCCACGCCTCCCGCCGCACCCTCCACCGTCTTGCCGCGGCTCAGCTTCGGCGCCAGCGGATGCCTGCCGAAAAGCTTGCCGAAAGTGAAAGCGCCGGTGTCCGCGGCGGCAACCAGCAACAGCAGCAACAGCAGCAGGCCGGTCTGTTCCACTGCGGCCAGGGCCAGCACGGCCAGCCAGGCGGGCGCCAGCGCCAGCAGTCCGCAAGCAGCCGCGGCCATGTTGCCGAGCGAACTGGCCGGCCCGCGCAAAACCGGCAGCGCCAAGCACCACCAGGCCACCCCCAGCAACATGGCGGCATAGGAAAATGAGGACGGCGCCGGCCAGGCCACCGGCCAAGCCAGCAGCCCGGCAAACATCACGATGGCCGAAGCCCTCGCCAGCGGGCTATTGATGCCCGCCATCCGCAGCCACTCGCGCCAGCACAGCAGCAGCACCAGTCCGATCATGGCCAGCCGCAGGGCCGGCGGCACCGCAACGGCCACGACGACTGCCGCGATGAGCGCGGCCGCAGTGAGCAGCCGCGGGGGCACGCCCCCTCCTCCGCCGGATTGGTCCGCCGACCGGCTCATGAGGCGCCGAAGCGGCGCTGGCGCGCCGCAAAGTCGGACAGCGCCGCCTCAAGGTCGTCGATGCCGAAGTCGGGCCAAAGCACCGGCGTGAAATACAGTTCCGAGTAGGCCAGATGCCAAAGAATGAAATTGCTGATCCGCTGCTCGCCCCCGCTGCGAATCATGAGATCGGGCGGCGGCAGATCCGACAACCCGGTCTGGCGGGTGAACATCTCCACGGAAATCCCCTGCGGGTCCAGCTCTCCGCGCGCGGCGCGCAGCGCCAGTCGCTGCGCAATCCCGGCGATCTCCTGCTGGCCGCCATAGGAAAGCGCCACCACCAGGTTCATCCGGTCATTTCCGCGAGTGCCTTCCTCGGCCTTGTCCAGCGCGTTGCATACGCCGCGCGAAAAGCGGCGGCGGTCGCCGATGCAACGCAGGCGGATGCCGTTGTCGTTGAGAAGGTCCATATGCCCCCGGATGCTCTCAGTCAGAAGCGTCATCAAGCCGCTCACTTCGCTGCTTGGCCGCTGCCAATTCTCGCTGCTCAGCCCGAACAGCGTGAGGGCAGGCAGCCCGCGCCGGGCGCAGGCCTCCACGATCTTGCGGGCCGCCTCCACGCCGGCCTTGTGGCCATCCGACCGCAGCAGGCCGCGCTGGAGCGCCCAGCGGCCGTTCCCGTCCATGATGATCGCCAGATGCTGCAGAGAGTTGAACCGAACGTCTAGTGTGCTATGCCGCCCGGGCTAGATGGACATGATTTCCTGTTCTTTGTCCTCAAGCATCGCATCCATTCGGCCAACGTGTTCGTCGGTGAACTTCTGGATCTCTTCGGCAGCGCGCTTTTCGTCGTCCTCGGTCGCCATTTTTTCCTTTACCAACTGCTTGATGTCGGTGAGCGCGTCGCGGCGAATATTGCGCACTGCCACGCGTCCCATCTCCGCCTCCTGGCGCGCCACCCGAACCAGTTCGCGCCGGCGGTCTTCGGTCAGCTCCGGGATCGGAACGCGGACCACAGTGCCGGCGGTGGCCGGGTTGAAACCGAGACCCGATTCCCGGATAGCCTTCTCGATGGGCTGCACCATAGACGCCTCCCAGGGAGAAACGGCCAGCGTGCGGGCATCCTCCACGGTAATGCTGGCCACTTGGCGCAAGGGCGTGTCGGCGCCGTAGTAAGGCGCCGTAAGGTGATCGATGAGCCCGGCATGGGCGCGGCCGGTGCGCAGCTTGGCAAGGTTCGAGCGCAAGGCGACAACGCTTTTTTCCATGCGTTCGATTGCGTCGGCCTTCAGTTCCTCAATCATCTGCGCCCCCTGCCCAAGCGCGCCTAGGTCACGGCGTTTCGCTGCTGACCAGCGTGCCGATATTCTCGCCGCGCACAATCCGCAAAAGATCGCCCGGCGAGGCCACATCATAAACGCGAATCGGCAGATCGTTGTCGCGGCACATCACCGCCGCCGTCGAATCCATGACCCCAAGCCGGCCGCCGATGAGTTCTTCATGGGAAATACGCTCGTAACGCTTTGCATCCGGCTCCAAGTTTGGATCGGCGGAATATACGCCGTCCACCTTGGTGCCCTTGATCAGCAGCTCCGCTCCGATTTCAATGGCGCGCAGGCTGGCGGCGGTATCGGTGGAGAGATAGGGATTGCCGGTGCCGGCGGCAAAAACGCAGATCCGGCCCTTCTCCAGATGGCGCAGCGCGCGGCGCCGGATGTAGTCCTCGCAAACGGACCGAACCGCCATGGAGGACATCACCCGCACCCCGGTCCCGAGGCGTTCCAGCGCATCCTGTAGCGCCAAGGCATTGATAACCGTGGCCAGCATGCCCATGTGGTCGGCCGTCACCCGGTCCATGCCCGCCCGCGCCAGGCCCTCGCCGCGAAAGATGTTGCCGCCGCCCACTACCACCGCCGTCTCCACGCCCATGTCCGACAACTCGCGGATCTCCCCGGCAATCCGCTGCAACATGGACATATCAATTCCATACGGCTGCTTCCCCATCAAGGCCTCGCCGCTAAGCTTGAGCAAAATGCGGCGCAGCGAGGGCGCCGCCGAAGACGCGCACGCAGGACTCACTGGTCCTCCCGACGCTGAGCCGTCTCTTCTTCCGCAGAACTCTCGTGCTTCAAAATGACCACCAAGCCTTCTTCACAACCTGCCGCGCATTTTACAAAGGCGAAGCCGGCATGTCGCCCTCCACGACCGATCACGCGGCTTCGGTGCGCTTCGCCTCCGCGAGGTCGCAGGCCGCTTGCAGGCGAAGCCACTGCCGCGCCGTGCTCCATCCCAATTCCTCCAAGCGCAGCGCCACGATTAGCCATTGCAAATGCAAATAAACGCCTTCAATTTCGTGGTTGCGTTGTCTGCTATTCTTAACATGATTGACGGAGCGAGTTTCTCAGTGGCGAACCGGAGCGCCGAAGCATGGCCAGAAAAATCTTTGCCGTGGTTCTTGACGAACCGCAACCGAAAGTTGAAGAGCGAATAGAAAAGAACTACGCCCGGCCACATCGTTACACCGATACTTTCTACCTCCTTGCAGTGGACCAGCACGTCTCAACCGACGATGCTGCTATCAAGCTCGGAATAAAGGGCACGAACCGGGATGCCACCGGCGTGGTCTTCAAACTCAACGCCGCATACTCGGGGTTCACACACAAGGACCTTTGGGAGTGGTTATCGGATGCGGCGGTGGCATGATGAGCAGGGATGCGCCAGACAGAACAAAACGAGGCGAAAACGTCCCTGAAACGAGGGCGCGACGCAATTTTCCATGGTCAACTGCGGCTGCAATTTTTGGTGGAGCATGCATCCTCGTGAGCGGGTGGGGTGCTTATGTGACTGGAAAGAATAATGCGTTGATGGAAGCGCGTAGCGAGAAAGTTGAAATTCAGATCAATGATGTAAAGGCGCGCCAAGACCGGCTTGAAGCAAGGCTTCTGTTCCTGGAGCAAAACAGGACTTCAATTGCAGGCAGCGACACGACCCATGTCTTTGGTGCTTCCATCGCGCAAACAGATGCTGACGCTTCAGCAACCGTTCCGTTATCCCCTGGACAGTAGTGCAATAGCAGATATGCAGCGGAAGAAAGAAAATCTCTTAGTACTTGCCGGAGATAAGAAAGCCCATCATCAGTATTAATTCACGGCTTTAGCGGCCATCGCTCTAATATCCTCAATGTTGCGGTTCAGGCGGCGGTAGCGGGGACTGTTGTTTTCCTGAAAGAGCAGTTTCCCGAGCCTCACCAAGAGGATGCGTCAAAGATCCATGTGGCGATAAACCACCAAGACAAGATGGTCAACAGCAAGGCCACCCAATTTGAGAACAGGTCGGCCCTTTTCCGTACAAGTGTTATCGCCGGGTTCCAGAATATTCTCTGCGGCGAAGCGTGCGGGTTACCCATTGTAGGATCTCCCTCAAGGATGCCGTCCTCCAATAGATGTTGGAATCGCTGCACATACCAGTAAAGCTGGGCAACTATGGCAGCCACGCCAAGAACAGCGACTCCCCAATCGCTAGCAGGCCTTATGCCAAACAGATTCAGTGAGTGCAGGTCAGCGCCGGCCAACCCGGCAAACACCAACATCCCAGACAGCACGATGGTATTGCGGCGGCAGTTCTTGGATTCCCGTGGTTCAATCATTTTTTCGCGGCTTTCTTTTGCGCGCTTACGGGTCTTGCGTGGATATGCACGAGTCAGACCAAGGAACAAGAAAATGAATCGGGAAACATTCATCAAGCGGGTATTCTCTCCTCGTTCCGATTTGAACGAAACTTTCGCGCCGTAACCGAAATCAGCAATCTATAGCCTGTGTCCGCATTATGATTCGAAGCACATAAGGCTTTTGCGCGCCGGATAAGCGCCCGAAATGCGTCCTTTACAACCGGGGCAAATCGAAGTTCGCGTTGGGCAAATACCCTGAGGCCCACGAAGATTTTAAGGCCGCATGGCTGAAACAGGAGGGAAGTGCTTCCGCGCTCGACATGGGAACTGCAAAGCCAAGATCGGGGCGTTCAAGGATGCTTTGCGGCGATTTCTAAACGGCAGTGCGGCGCAACCAGAGAACCTCGCGGCCATTTGCCGGAAAAATGCAGAACAGGTGCGAAAAATCTTGCAGGCGTTAGATGGAAAGGACTATCGAATTCGAGACGAGGAGCTGATCGTTTTCGGCGAGACTGAAGGCGCAACATGGCGCAATTCTCCCTGAACGTCAATCTTGGGCGAGCCATTGCAAAGCTCTTGCGATGGCAACAGCGATTGGGGTGCCCACCTGCAAGTAACTATCGAGTTTCTCCCTAAAGCCCTCTTTTCGCTTGATCCCTTCCAAGAAGTCGTATCCGGCGTTTGTGATCCGGGCCCCGTCCTTGCTCACCCATTCCACTAATCCGCAATCCGCAAGTAATTGGGCTTGATGGCGCTCGTGCTCGCCTTCGCCTCCCATAAAAGCCGGCGCATGGATCAAACCATTTGGCTGTTCCGATGCCTTTTCTAGCATGGCGATCATTGTGTCGATATCTCTCATATGTTTCCCGCTCTACGGTTGACGATCCGCTTCGTTTATCCATGCGCTCCTTGCTGTTTCCCCTTTGTGCAAGTGATCAATTATCTTCCCATCCCTCAAGTTCATCTTCTTTGCTCGTATGGTCCAAACGGGCATTGGTGTCAGTGCGGTCGAGTTGCCGGTTTGCTATCGGTTCGTCTTCGTAACTCTTCGGCACAACGTCGCGCCAAGGCGGTTGCGAAATCGCAGGGTAGCGCATTGCCAATCATGTTGCAGACATGCTCCATATACGGTGTGTCGAGGCGGTAGTCCAAAGGAAAAGTCTGTAGAAGGGCTGCCTCGCGAACGGAGATCGTCCGATCGTCCGTGGGATGGCCGAAGCGGCCTTTGCTGAAAGTAGTGCAGCCGCCGGTAATCGTTGGGGACGGGCGGTCCCATTCCATCCTTCCATAGACGTTGGTGAATCCTTCATACCCGTCACGATGACATTTGGGCCGCAGATGCTCGGGTATGTGAGTCCATGTCTTGCCCGCTTGTGCCGCCTTGATTCTTTCAGTGTTCTCGCCCGACAAATCGCGGACGACATGCCAGTCGGAACATTCGATATTCCCGGTGGCTTTGGCCTTCCGCAAAGTGATGGGTTCAGGCATGAATCCGATCGTATCGTGCATGGTTCGCCATGGCGCCAAGTTGCTTTCAGGCAAACCCGAGTGGGTGGCAGCCGGAAAATCGATATCGAAACCATGACCACCAAGGAGCACGAAAAGTCGTCGAAACTGCGGGACACCGTAGTCGGCCACCTGCAAGATGCCTTCGGTGAGCCTGTAGCCGAGCGCTTCAAGCCGTGACCGCAGCCGACTGTGGAAGGCTTGCCCCTTCCGCGTGAGGCCGGGAACATTTTCCATCATGATTGCTCGCGGCTGCGTTTCTTCCGCCAGCCGAGCCATCTCCAAGACCAGCTTGTTGCGCGGGTCCTCTCTGCTCTTGTATTTTGCGGTCAGACTGGTGAAGCCTTGGCAAGGTGGACAGCCCGCCAAAAGATCGATCCGGTCGTTTCCCGCGAGTTTCAGCAAAGCGGTGCCGGGGACGGTCGCAATGTCCTGCTTCAGGCATCGCACCTCAGGATGGTTCGCCTTGTAGGCAGCAAACGAATGAGGTTCCAGCTCCACTGCGGCAGCGACGCGAAAACCTGCCCACTTGAGGCCAACCGTCAAGCCGCCTGCGCCGGAGAAGGCATTGATTGCCGTCAAGGTCATGCTCGTCGCTAGTCCATAGGAGCAGCAGGTTCGACATCACGCAAGCGACGCGCTTCGTTCAAGAAATCCCGATGGACACATTACGATTCCAGAAGAAACGCTCTCCAATTCAAGGCGGCTGCCCACCTGCCCAAGAGGATTGGAGACCACTTAATCGACGCATAAACAGCCCGCTGGCACTAAATGGGCGAGCACATAGGCTACAACGCCATCATCAATGGCTCTCGATTCTTACCATCTGTTAATTTGGCCATTGGCAAATGCGGCTAATTGCCAATAGCTCTTATAGCCAAATGACCCAAGAGAGTGAACAATGCGACAACTACAACCACAACGGTGTGCCAAAGGACATAGGATTTGGACGGTAACTCATCCACTTTTGTCGTGATCTTATCGCAAGCACTCTTGAGGTCGCCGATCCTTTCTTCCAACCTATCAACCCGACGTTCCAGTTCGGCAAGCCGGAAGGCCGTGAGGCCGCCACCGCCACCATTATCTCCAGTCTGTTTTCGACTAGCGCCTTTCCCTGTAACTGAACGTAGATTTGGACGGTTCATTTCTCAAAGCGTTCTAGCCATTCCCACAAGTCTGAATGCCACCATCCATTGTTAGGGCCTATTCTTGCAACAAACCCTGTGGAGGGGTCTGCGGAGTCTTCGCCCAAGCCAATTGCGCCCATGACTTCACCAACCACCGTTGCTTCCGTAGGCGCAACGAGCGCAAATCGATCATCGGCAAGAAAGTAGTTCGTTTTGGGCCAAGTAGACTTAATCTTCGCCCAAATAGCTTCCGTGTCATCGGAAGACCCAGGAACAACAATGTAGATGCTCATAGCTGCAATATTACAGAACTTCTTGATCTATCGCATCAGGGCAAAATCTGCCTTATCGCGACCCTGCAAAGCAGAATAAGTTTCTTGAACGGAGGAAGCAAACTCTTGGGTCCCGCGAATCAACTCGCCGCCTTCCTGAAGGAAAAGCGCTTCAAGCGAATTGGTAATAAGTCCCACGCCACCTATCTTTGCTGATCTGGCCTTTTCAATTGTCTTCTCTTCAACGAATGCACCGATTGTCGAAAGAAAAAGCTTGTCCGATTTCCAATCAACGAATTTCTTTTGCTCGAACGATTGGCATACCAAGACTCCGAGTCGTCCATGTGCAGCCAGTATTGCCCTATAGATGCTCCATAATCGAGGTCCAACGTGCAATATTTCCGCACCAGTCAGACATCTCTTTATTGCTGGGTCCTTCTGCAAGAAAAAGTTGATATCCTTATACTCTTTGAGCGTAACTTCTATGGAATTCTTGCCTATGGTTTTTCCAAGAAACATATCAGAAATTTCGTCATTTGTGAGAATCGTATGAAGGAATAGCGGATCCTTGTACGCCTCTCGCGAAGCATTGAGGGAAAGCCATAAGTTCTCAACAGATTGAATCAGTTTTTTCCTAATTTCGGATTGCACTGCCGCTACGAGCTGGGTTGATGAAACCAAGGTGGTTTTCCGAGTTTCCATTCGCCCCGTGACGAATACTCCCAGCAGCGCTATGGCGCCCCCGATGGTGCCCCCGATTAATGTTTCCATTATGGCTAGCATTTGGCATCCAGAAAATTGCCATGCAAAAAATCAAATTTCATTCTAGCAAGTAACTGGCCGCTCCCTTGGATGCGAGCCAACTTAGTTTCCGGCTTAAATGTCAGCATGTCGCCGCAGGGCTCTATAATTAGTGGCTCTCCTGCGCTTGGCCGTTATTCAATATCCGCGCCAACCTAGTTTGTCTTGCTATGCCTGTCCTGCTCGGCAGGGCGCGCATTGTTGATTGTCGGCTCCGCAGCCAGCCGGCGGCGCCATTCCGCGAGTTTGGTATAGTCCAAGCCGAGGACCGGTGCCACCGCCTCGTCGATCAGAATCCTTGTTTCGTCTGCAGCCGCGAATTGCAGGGGCTTGAGTTCGCGCTTGGCGACGGCCTCAAACGCATCTGCGAGTTGGCGGATGCGTGGCAGCCCGCCTTTCGGAATGGGGATTTCCTTCCAATGAGCTGTTGACCATTGCGGGTAGGTCAATTTCTTCGCCCTTCGGTTGAGCAGCAGAAGGCGTCCCGGCGTTGAATTCAGCCACAGGCAGATGGCCTTGCTCATTTCGCGGCTTGTGGTTGCAACTGGCCGCCATCCGAAGCCGAACGTCGGCTCTTCGCTACAGACGGCAGTTATTCGTCCGCTGACTGTGTCGTAGCGCTCAGCCACCAAGAGTGTCGAGCCTTGCTCGAGGATTCTTTGCCACAGATGGACTCTCTTGCCCCCTCCAGGCACGACCCATTGCTCCGGTTTCCCGGCGAGCGCTCGCCGCAGCTTTGCGGAGATCGAGTCAAAGATGCGCACAGCCCTTTCATCTTGTTGGGCTTCATCCACGCTACAACGCTTCCAAGAGTTCTGTGCGGCCCTCCCCATGGGGCCGATCGCATGCTTCAGCCCCAGCGGTTCCAGTTCGCTTCTTCGCTCCAGTTCCCACACAGTGTCCGCAAGCGATCCGTCGTACCACTGAACGGGTGTCCAGTCTCCGGCAAGGATGCGGTCAGGAGGCCAGCGATGGGCACGGCCCCATTCGTCGGCTTGGCCTGAGGCAATGGCATCCGACACAGCGAGCGCTTCGTTGGCATTGTCCGGCATTCGCCGAAGCGATACGAACTCCGTCGGCGGTCGCGCGCCGCCGGAATGGCGCCGGCAAACCAAGAGGCACTCGTGGATGCTGGTGTTCTCCGAGAAATTGATTCGCTTCGGATCATGGGCGGTGACTATCCATTCGATGTGGAAACGCTCAGCGAGAAAGCGGCGCCCATCAATTCCGGACGCGCTGGTGCAAGCCGTTGCTGGAATCACTGTTGCGAGAAAACCTTTGTCGCCTTTGAGAAGCTGATCGGCAAGTGGAATGAAGAATGTGCTGACGCTATCGGTAGTAATCACTTGTCCGGCCGCTGGATCCCGTGCGAGGAGCCGGTCCCGGATATCGAGTTCATGCCGCTGCATGGCCTTGAGGAAATCCGCGCCGAATTTCCGGCCTCGCTTCATGTTGTCCGTGAACGGCGGATTCATAATCACGGCATCAAGATCGTGCAGCGGGAAGCGGATTTCTTCACTGTCATCAACTTGGCCAGCATCAAGGGTTTCGAGCGACCGGCGGGGCGCCGTCATCGCTCTCAAGTCGCGGGCATCCGATGCTGCCGTGAGGATTTCCAGCGAGCCCGCCTTAGGCGATCCGTCGCTTTGCGGCCCGTGCGGCATCGTGGCCAAGTTCATGCGGGCGTAATCGACGGTGGGGGCGCCGAGTGTCATGTTGCAAGCGGCAAGCTGGATGCCGTGCTGGTTGATGTCGAGGCCGCAGAGCACATCTTCGACCAGCTGTTTGTGCAAGGAGTGCCCCC
>JAPYNE010000029.1 GCA_028285945.1 Candidatus Foliamicus numerosus
CCCGAGGAAATCACCCCCACCTCCACTTCCTCGCGCGCCAAGCGCATGAGCGCGTCGCACAAAGCCTCCACGCTGCCGCGCACATCGGCCTTGATAAGCAGGGCCACCGTGCGGGTCTCGTCGTCGGTCGGAAAAGCGCCGCTGAAACCCGATTGCCCTTGTTTCTGGGCCAGTTGCCTCTCGCGCTCGGCGCGGGCGCGGAACTCCGCCAGTTCCCTTGCCGAGCGCTCATTGCGGAACACGACGGCATCCTGACCCGCATCGGGAGCGCCGGAAAGCCCCTGAACCACGATGGGGAAGGACGGCAGGGCATGGTCCATCTGCTTGCCGTGCTCGTTCCTCAACGACTGCACGCGGCCGTATTCCGATCCGGCCACGAGAATGTCGCCCTTGCGAAGACGCCCTTCCGTAATCAGCAGCGTCGTCACCGGGCCGCGTCCGGTCTCAATGGTGGATTCGACCACCGCGCCCCGGGCCCCGCCCTTGTTGCGCGCGCTCAGCTCAAGCAGTTCCGCCTGCAGCAGAACCTTCTCCAGCAACTCGGGGACGCCCTGGCCGGTTTGGGCCGAAACCTCGGCCACCTGCGTGTCGCCGCCGTAATCCTCGGGCGCCAGCCCCAGCACATTCAACTGGTTGCGCACCTGGGTGGCGTCGGCATCTTCGAGGTCGATCTTGTTGATGGCCACCACGATCGGCACTCCTGCGGCCTGGGCATGCTTGATCGCCTCTTCGGTCTGGGGCTTCACGCCGTCATCGGCGGCAATCACCAGAACCACAATATCCGTGAGCCGCGCCCCGCGCGCGCGCATGGCGGTGAACGCGGCATGGCCCGGCGTGTCCAGAAAAGTGATCGAGCCGCCGCCGGCGCGCACCCGGTACGCGCCGATGTGCTGAGTGATGCCTCCAGCCTCGCCATCCGCCACGCTGCTCTCGCGCAGGTGGTCCAAAAGCGAGGTCTTGCCGTGATCGACATGCCCCATAATGGTCACCACAGGGTCGCGCGGCTCGGGCTCTCCCGTGGTTGTGACCGCGCGGCCGATCAGCGACAGCTCCTCATCCTGCTCATCCTGCGCCATCACTTGGTGCCCCAGGGCTTCGACGATGATCATGGCAGTGGTTTGGTCCAGCATATCGTTGATGCCGGCCATCACGCCTTCGGCCATCAGCTTTTCGATCACCTTCTCCGCGCCCACCGCCATCTGGCGGGCCAGCTCGGACACGGTTATGGATTCCGGCACTGCCACGGTGCGCACCACCGGCGAAGCGGGCCGAACAAAGGCATTCACGTTCTCCACCGTGGCCGTTGCGTGCCGGCGGGCCTTGCGCCGGCGGCTGCGCCGCGGCCGCACATGCGAGGCCACATGCAGTTCCTCTCTGGGCGGCGTCTTTCGGGAACGAGGAGCTTTCGACGCGCGGGGCGGCTTGCGGGCGGCATCCTCGCGGGCGCGCGCCGCTTGGGCAGCGTCCGCCCTCTTCTTCTCTTCGGCCTGCCGCTCGGCCTCTTCGCGCTGCAAGCGCGCCTGTTCCTGGGCCTTTGCCAGTTCGGCTTCCTGCTCGGCCTTTTCCTGGGCTTCCTGCTCGGCCTTGCGCTCCGCTTCGCGTTCGGCCTGCTCCTGTTCCTCTCGCGCTTTTTCCTCGGCGAGCCGGCGCCCCTCCTCCTTTTCCTCGGCTTCCTTCGCTGCCAGACCCTCCTGTTCCTGGCGGCGCGCCAGAGCCTCCCGCTCCAAAGCGGCGCGATTGACGAACTTGCGCTTGCGGCGAAAATCCACTTGAACCGCCCTGCGGCGCCCCTGGTCAACCTGAACCACTTCCACCGACTCGCGCCGGGTAATGCTGATCTCGCGCGGCACTGCCGAATCGCCGGATTCAGCGGGCGCCTGGCCGTGGCGATTCCGCAGGAAGGCCAGCAATTCCTCGCGGGCGACGTCCGGCACCGTTTGGCTGGCGTCGTTGAAGCTATGCCCGGCCCGCTGCAACTGGTCCATGAGGTGCTCCACCGGCACCTGCAGGTTCTCGGCAAGCTTGGCTACGGTCAGTTCAGTCATGCTCGCCCTCTGCGACCGCCTGCTCTTCAGATGCCTGCTCCTCAAACCACGGAGCACGGGCCGTCATGATTAACTCGCCGGCCGCCTCCTCGGTCAGATCCTCGATATGCTCGGCCAGATAGTCGGCCTCCTCCCATGCCAGATCCTCGCGCGTGGACACGCCTTGGGCGGCCAGCGAGTAGGCCAGCGCGCGGGTCATGCCCTCCACCTCGAACAAGTCCTCCGCAGGCGCGGCCTGCTCCATTTCCTCCTCGCGGCTCAGGGCGTTCATCAGCAGCATGTCGCGGGCGCGGGCGCGCAGCTGGTCCACCAGCGGCTCGTCGAACTCCTCGATGGCGTAGAGTTCGCCGACCGGGGAGTAGGCGATGCCCTCTAAGTCGGTGATGCCCTCGTCCACCAGAACCTGGGCCACATCCTCGCCCACCGACAGCTGCTTGCGAAACATCTCGATCAACTGGCGGCTCTCGCTTTCGATCTTCGACTCGATCTCCGCCGGCGTCATCGCGTTCAGTTCCCATCCGGTCAGCCGGCTGGCCAGGCGGATGTTCTGCCCGCCCCGCCCGATGGCCTGCGACACCATCGACTCGGACACGGCGATATCCATGCGCCCGTTATCCTCATCGACCATGATCTGCACCACGTCGGCCGGGGACATGGCGTTCACCACGAATTGCGCCGGGTTCTCGTCCCACAAAATGATGTCCACGCGCTCGCCCGCGATCTCGTTGGTCACGGCCTGCACCCGGGAACCGCGCATGCCCACGCAAGCGCCCACGGGATCGATCCTCGGCTCTTTCGAGCGCACCGCGATCTTCGCCCTGGCTCCCGGGTCGCGCGCCGCCCCCAGGATCTCGATCAGGCCCTGGCCCACCTCGGGCACCTCCACGTTGAACAGCGCCACCAGAAATTCGGAACTGGTGCGCGTGAGCCGGAGTTGCGGACCGCGGACTTCGGTGGCCACCTCGTAGAGCAGCCCCTTGACCCGGTCCTGGGGCCGCAGCGGTTCCCTGGGAATCATCTGCTCGCGCGGCACGAAGCCTTCCACCCCGCCGCCCAAGTCCACGTACACGCCGTTGCGATCAACTCTCTTGACCACGCCGTTCAGCAGTTCGCCGATGCGTCCCTGGTATCGCTCGCGGATGAGCGCCCGTTCGGCCTCGCGAACCTTCTGATTGATCACATGCTTGGCTGTGTATGCGCCGATATGCCCAAGATCCATCCCGTCGATGGCGCGCTCCACCACGCCGCCGGGCGCCGCGTCGGGATCGATCCGCTGGGCCTCCGCAAGGCGCAGCTGCCGCGTCGGGGCCTCGATCTCCTCGGCGTCGTCCTCCATCACCTCCCACTGCCGGAAGTATTCCTGCTCGCCGGTGTGGCGGTCGATGGCCACGCGAATCTCCGCGTCCTCCGCCAGCAGCCTGCGGCGGGCCGCCGCCAGCCCCGCCTCCACTGCGGAAAAGACTTCCTCCTTGCCGATGGCCTTTTCATTCGACAAAAGCTCCACGGCCTCAAGAATTTCTTTGCTGCCAAACACGAATCAGTCCTCAGGTCCGGAATTCCGGCATCAGGCGCGCCACCTTGATATCGTCGAGCCGCAACTCGATTTCGCCGCCGCCGTCCTGATCGACCACGACAGCGGCATCGCGGCATCCGCGCAGCTTGCCGCTGAAATTTCTTTGCCCGTTTTGCCCGTCGCGCATGCGCACGCGCACGCGGCGGCCGATGAAACGGTCGAAATGCGCCGGCTTGGCGAGCTTGCGGTCCAAGCCGGGCGAGGACACCTCCAGGCTGTAGTGCCCCTGTATGGGGTCCTCCACGTCCAGCAGCGCGCTGACCTGCCCGCTCACGCGCTCGCAATCGCCCAGCGCAACGCCCGATTCGCGGTCGATGAAAAGGCGCAGCACCTGGCCCCGGTTCCCGCGCTGCAGCTCCAAGTCCGCCAACTCATAGCCCATGGCTTCCACGCAAGGCTCCAAGAGTCCGCTCAGCCTTTCCAGAATCACGCTCATAAGCCACAAAAAAGCCCCTCGCGGGGCCGTCGCAAAACCAAATGTGGTAGCGGGGACAGGATTTGAACCTGTGACCTTCGGGTTATGAGCCCGACGAGCTGCCTGACTGCTCCACCCCGCAACCGCGAGATCAGCCATTATACAGTAAAACAGCTCGGGATTAAGGGCGCGTGGCCCGCGCCCCGCGATGGCCCCGCGCTCGCCGGCATGCAGTTCGCCGGCGCGGCTTCAGGCCGCTTCGATGGCCTCGATAACGAGGCCCGGCGTGAGCAGTTGGGGCAGCACCAGGGCCTCCGAGGCGCCCGGCCCGAAGTAGAGGTACAGCGGCACGCCGGCGCGCCCATGGCGCTGTAGCACTTCGGTGATGTCGGGATCCTCGTTGGTCCAGTCGCCCACCATCACCTGAATGCCCTGGCGGGCGAAAAAGTCCTTCACCGCGCCGCTTCGCAGCGCGACCCGCTCGTTGACCTTGCAGGTAATGCACCAGTCCGCAGTGAAATAGGCGAACACCGGCCTTCGCTCGGCGCGAAGCTCGCCGAGGGCCGCTTCGGACCAGGCGACCTCGCCCTCGGCGATGCCTGCGTCGCCGGGCGCCGCGGCCATGCGCGGCACCGCCCAGAGACTCGCCGCCACCACCAGCAATGCCGCGACGCTCGCCGCCCGCCAAGGGCGCGAAACGCCCTGGCCCGCCATGCGCCGCCAGCCGAATGCCGCCAGCCCCAGCGCCAGCGCGGATATAAGCCCCAAGGCAAGGGCGTCGATGCCCGCCTGGTTGCCCAGCACCCAGTACAGCCAAATGGCCGTAGCCAGCATGGGAAACGCCAGCGCCTGGCGGAAGCTGACCATCCAGGCGCCCGGACGCGGCAACAGCCGGCGGGCGGCAGGCAGGAACGCGACCACGCAATAGGGCAGCGCAAAACCCAGTCCCAGCGCCAGGAAAACGCCCGCCGTCACGCCGGGAGGCTGCACCATCGCGTAGCCGAGCGCCGGCGCCATGAAGGGCGCCGTGCATGGCGTGGCCACCAGCACCGCCAGAACGCCGGTGAGGAACTCGCCGGCCTTGCTGCGGGAAGCCTTGCCGCCCAGAGCGCCGAAACCGGAACCCACCTCGAACACCCCAAGCAGGCTCAAGCCCACGGCCACCATCAGCAGCGCCAAAACCGCCACGACCAGCGGGTTTTGCATGTGGAACGCCCAGCCCACGGCTTCGCCCGCTTGGCGCAGCGCGATGACCAGCGCCGCGAAAACCAGAAAGCTCGCCAGCACCCCGGCCAGATACTGCAATCCGGAATGGCGCGCCGCGGCCGGTCGCTCGCCGGCCATTTGCGCCACGCCCAGCGCCTTGAGGCTGAGAATCGGCAGCACGCAAGGCATGAGGTTGAGGATCAGCCCGCCGAGCACGGCAAAGGCCACCGCCTGCCAAAACGCCGCTGCGGAAAAACCGCTGGCGGAAGGCCCGCCGCTTCCCGCGCCCGTGC
>JAPYNE010000003.1 GCA_028285945.1 Candidatus Foliamicus numerosus
GATCCCACCATCGATCTGACCCTTACCGTCACCGACGACGGCACGCCCGCCGAGTCCGGCACCGCCGAAGTCACCATCACCGTCACCAACGTCAACGAGGGGCCGGAAGTCGCGAAGGACGGCGCGGGAAACCCCGTCATGCTCGCCACGCGCTACATAGACACGGCCAGTTCCGGGCGCTCCCAGCTGGACTGGCGCATAGATCTCACCAATGTGTTCAATGACCCGGACGGCGACAAACTGACGTACAGCGTGAAGATGGACCCCCGCCTGCTCAACGAAGCTGACGACAAGCCGTTCGACGACGGAGAAGTCAAAATTGACGTGAGGAAGGTGACGGACGACGAGAGAAAAACTTTAGAAGCCGCTGGTATCAAGGTTACCGGCGATGAGCTTTTCGGTGTTACCGGCGAGTTAAGGGAAGGGGACGACGATCCTCTTAAGCTCATGGAAGCACACCTCCCCGGCACCTACGATGTCACGATTGTCGCCAAGGACCCCAGCGGCTTGATAGCTGAGGCCACATTCAAGCTGGTGGTGGACGATAAAGACGATCTCATTACCGCCGTCAACCTCTTCAAACCGGAGGATGGCCAAGGCAACGAGGCGCCGAACCTTCAGTACGAGGTGGAAGTGGACGAGAACCACGCCGAAGAGGTGGTGTTTGGCCGCATTACGGTGGAAGATGAGGACAGCCCCGATCATCCGCACGGCCAGCACCAGGTGGAGGTCGATGACGACCGCTTCGAAATCAAGGAGGATGCGGACGGCGGCCTGTGGCTGGTGCTGAAGGCGGGCAACCCGCTAAACCACGAGGACGAGGATGCGGAGGATGGCGAGATCACGCTCACCCTCACCGCCAGACCCTACGATTGGTCCCCAGTATGGAATCATCCCGCTCCTATGCCGCTCCCGTGGAAGGCGGAGAGGAGCATAGGCGGCAAGCCACTCGAGCAGGAAGTGACCGTGAAGATCAACGATCTCAACGACGCGCCCAAAGCCATCGAAAATCCGGGCAACTGGTGGGTCACGGTAAACGACGATTTGGACGATGATGATGTAACCGCTGGCCAGTGGCTCAGCTTCAAGCTCGAAGAGGCGGACGACGACGATTCCACAATGGACTACCCCGCGTTCATCGACGAGGACAGCGGCAGCAACGGCAGGCTCAAGTACGAGCTGGTCAACTCCCCTTCTTGGCTCCAAATCAACGCGGATGGCACCATTCAGAACAAAGCCGGCACGCTGCCGGACGACCCCGGCACCTTCGATGTAACCGTGAAGGCCACCGATGGCGGCGGGATGAGCGCCATGTTCAGCTTCAAGATCGTGGTGGCGTTTAGCGACGACAACGACACGCCCTCGCTTTCGAGGGGCACGGTTAGCGATGTGCCGGAGAACCCCGGCGAAGACATCACAGTGGCCACCTTCACGGTGGGCGACGACGACAGCATCCTCACGGGCCACCCCTTCGCCCCGGGCATGCCCACCATCATGAATGTGGTCAACGACGACGATTCCGGCGACAGCAACAACGGCTTGGCGGGCTACGGCACCGCGTTCAAAATCGTGCGTGTTGGAAACACCGATACCTACCAAATCAAAACCACGAAGGCCGCCAAGGCCCTTCTCAACCACGAGAATGTGGAAGATCTCACGATTACCGTGAGAGTGGAGGACGGCGCCGGAGAATCGGACACGCTCGATATCGGCATTGACGTTCAAGACGCCAACGAAAAGCCCGACAAGGCATCGGA
This sequence comes from Candidatus Foliamicus numerosus, assembly GCA_028285945.1. Classification (GTDB taxonomy): domain Bacteria; phylum Pseudomonadota; class Gammaproteobacteria; order Steroidobacterales; family Foliamicaceae; genus Foliamicus; species Foliamicus numerosus. The sequence goes on from JAPYNE010000003.1 coordinate 1,758, forward strand.
CTATACCGGCCAGGGCAACGCCGATTTCAGCGTGGAGGAGGTGGAATCATCCAAATCCTACGTATGGATCAATCTCCACGATTTCTGGGAGGACTCGGATGGCGCCCAGGACGATGACGAACTCACGTACGCTGTAAGCGTCAATGTGCCTTGGATGAAGGTGCTGCACGCCCCGCAGCCTTGGGAAGACCTCCAGGAAGGCAAGGACGGCGACTCCAACACTTCGGACGACATCACTTGGGGCACCATTGGGGGAGTCACTGAAGCGGGTGCCGGTTCGGCGCCCGACGACGGCGATGATTATGTGGTGGTCATTGAGATCGACCGTATGGCCAACTCTAAGCATGGCGATCCGGACGGCACGATCACGCTCACCGCCACGGATGAGGACGGCCAAGTAGGAACGGAAACCATCAAGGTTACCGTTGACGATGAAAACCAACCCATTCCTGCATCGCAACAAACTGATGCCGGTAAAGCCGTAACGATTAGCGGCACTGCTCGCGAAGGCGAAATGCTTACCGCCAGCTTCGATCCAAGCCAGGATCCTGATTTGGTGGCAGGCACCGGTCAATTTGCCAGTCATGTGATGTATATATGGAGCCGCGTGCCCGTCAATCCGGACGGAACGGACGGAACGGCTGTGCCTTTCTATGCGGGGGGTGGAAACACCTACACCCTAACGCAGGCGGATGTGGGCAGCAAAATCAAGGTGGAGGTGAGATACACCGAGCCTTTCGAAGACAGCATTGTCACATCCGGGCAGATGGCTGGCACAGCCGCCACGGCCGTGGTGGCCAATACGCAGGACGAGGGCAAGGTCCACTTCAACTTCCTCACCAACAGCGAGGATGGAGAGGTTGTCACCGAGATCCTTATCCTGGATGAAGATGGCGTTCCGGCCGCAGGCGAAACCGGCGCTCCGGAGTACGAGTGGCAGCAATCTCTCAACGGTGTGGGCGGCTGGGAAGAGGCCGACGAAAACACTGGCGAGAAGGATTTGCCGGATTTTCCTGGCCTTGTTTACTACCGATTGGTGGTTACCTACACGGACGAACAGGGCGCCAAAGAGCGTCATGTCAGCAAACCGATCCAGATTGATAGCCTTGTGGCGCCGGACACCGCGCCTACGCTGACGGGGCCGGCGCAAGTGGGCGCTACTCTGCGCGTGACCGCCCCCGACCCCGACCCCATTGGCGAAGCAGTGTTCAGCGTCGGCGTGCAGTGGCAGCAGCGCAAGGGCACCGGTGCCAACACCTACTGGGAGGATATTGAAGGCGCCACCGACAAAACGCTGTACATCGCTCCGGAATACGCCGGCGGCAACCTGCGCGCCTTGGTAACGCATAGGGAAGTAGAGGACGGCGTTTCGGATATCAGAGCGCTGTATGCCGGCGGCAGCAGCGATGGCGCCATTTCCGCCATCACCAACAGCCCGCCAAACCTTAGAGATGGCGCACAGGAAGGCGGGATAATTGACTTCAGCTTGGTGCAAAGCGCCATTGATGCGGCCGGTAAGGATGGCCTAGTGGTGACTACGGTTCCGGTCTTCGTAGATTTGGATCGGCTATTCGAGGACCGGGATGGCGACATGCTCACCTACTCGGTCACCTCGGTGTCTGGCCAAGTGCAGGATTCACAGGTGGTTAGCGGCACCGGAGTCTGGTTCTCCGCTTACAATGAAATTAGTGATGGCGGGGTGCTGTTTTTCGACCCTTCCAACGAATATTTCATAGAAAATGAAGATGGCGCGCTAATAAAGTTTAATTACTTGTTCACTACCCAAGACCAACAGGCACATGACGGCAATTCTGCGGACGGCCGAGGGAACATTTTTTCCGCCGAGGTCCAAGCCAACGACGGCAGGGGAGGGACAGAAACCACCACCATTGGCTTGCGCTTGAATGTCGCGCCCACCGATATTCTTGTGGAGACTAGCACGTCGCAACTGGGGTTCACACAGTGGAGGGCGTTCCAGAGCCAGGGCATCACGTTCGGGCGCGACCAGCACTCCATCAGCATCGAAGAAGGCAAGGTGTCTGAAGATAAACTCATTGCCATTCTTAATGTGCAGGATCAAAACGACCGTACCCATGAGTTTGGCCAGCACATCGTGCTCGTGTACGAAGGAGACAGCGAGACGCCGTCCAGTCGTTTCGAGGCCCGCCCATTAAGCGGCCAGAGCGACGGTAGCCGCTTGCGACTGGTTCTGAAAGAAGGCGAGCTTGATTACGAGAAAGAGAAGGAAATCAAGCTTAAGCTTGTGGCTTATGACGATTGGGATGTAACAGGCGCTAATCTTAGCTTCAGCTTGAAGAGCCCCGAGATTGAAATCACCATTACGGTTAGGGATGATCCGTCCGATAATCCCCCGCCGCCGACGCCCAGCACGCCTAGCACGCCCAGCACGCCCAGCACCGATGCGGATGTGCCCGGCTTGGATGACAACGAGGCGGGCGACACCGACGATGGGGCCGACGATGCTGGCGACGGCGATGTGGACGGCGGCTGGAATCCTCCGGGCACGGGCATGTCGGTGGCCGATCCCTTCGATGGCATTCTGGTTGCGGAAGGCGACCTGCTAGAGGATTTCGCGCTCATCATCGACGACCACATCGATATCGCGTAACCGAACCGGAACGAGGGCTTTGCAGCCCCTCCAACCACGGCGAGGCGGGCTTTCGTGCCCGCCTCGCCTTTTTTGCGCGATTGACGGCGCGGGCGGGCGCAATTCCTTACCGGCTCCAGCATCCGGCTTGATCTGGACTCATCCCGCAAGCTCCCTCCTTCTTCCGATTGCTTGAATGAGGCGCTTGCAGCCCCATATCTCCGCTAGAATCCTATCGTTGGGCCTGCGCGAACGCTTGGCGCTGCCTTTTTCAAGTCTCTGTGGGAGAAACGCCGGATGAGCGATACCAAAATCTTTGTTGACGGGCTGATGTCCGCCGTGCTGCGCGATGGCGTGGTGCGGCTGGAATTTGGCGAATTCGAGGCCGATGCGGAAGCGGAGGGGGGCGAGAACGCGCCGCCCCAGATGATTCCCAAAACCCGCGTGGCCATGCCTTGGCCCGGTTTCCTTCGCACGCTGCGCATGATGCAGGAGGTCAACGAGCGCCTCAAGCAGGAAGTGGAGAAGCAGCGCGCCGCCCAGGCGAACGGCGGAACCGCCACCTGAAAGGCCGGGCGGTAAGAGGGCCGGGAGCGAGGGAGCGTGGCCGGCCCCGTTCCCCTCTTCCTCGCAGCCTTGAAGCCTTGTGCAGCCTCGCAGCCTCGCAGCTGAGCTAGCGTGAACGAGCAGCCGAAAACGCCCGCCACGGAGCGGCCCGTGTCGCCGCTGCGTGGCGCCCTCAACCAGTACCGCGGGGGCTTTGTCGCGATCGCCGTATTCAGCGCGCTGGTCAACCTGCTGATGCTGGTGTCGCCGGTGTACATGTTGCAGATGTACGACCGGGTGCTCACCAGCGCCAGCGCCGAAACCCTGCTGCTTCTCACCCTCATCGCCGTTTTCCTGCTTGCCTGCTTCGGAATGCTGGAATGGGTGCGCCAGCGGCTGATGCAGCGCATCGGCTTGGCGCTGGGGCTCAACATGGCCAACGATGTGCTATCCAGCGCCTTCCGCAGCAATCTCGCCAACCAGGGGCAGGCCGCCAGCCAGCCGGTGCGCGACATCGACAGCATCCGCCAGTTCATGGGCAGCCCCACGATATTCGCGTTTTTCGATATTCCCTGGACGCCCGTATTCACCGCCGTCATATTCATGTTCCATCCGCTCATGGGCGCAGTGGCGGTGTTTGGCGCGCTCGTCATACTCACATTGGGCATCCTCGCGGAATTTCGCTCCCGCCTGCCCATGCGGGCTGCGGCCATGGAGGGGCTACAGTCGCATCAGCTGCTCGAATCCTCGATGCGCAACTCCGACGCGCTCAAGGCCATGGGCATGTTCGACGGGCTGCTGAGCCGCTGGCAGGGGCGTCACCGCCGTTCGGCCTCGTTCCATTCGGCTGCGTCCGGACGCCTGAGCGTTCTGCTGTCCGCCACTAAGGCATTCCGCTTTTCGGTGCAGGTGGGCATATTGGGCACCGGCGCCTACCTGGTGCTGGCGGGCGACCTGACCCCCGGCATGATGATTGCCGGCTCCATCATCATGGGCCGGGCGCTGGCGCCCATCGAGCAGGGCATCGGCGCCTGGCGCGGGTTTGTGGGCGCCCGGCAGGCTTGGCGGCGGGTGAATGCGCTGCTTGAGAACTTCGGCGCCGAAGATGCCGGCCCGCCCACGGAGCTGCCGCGTCCTTCGGGCAAGGTGGAGGTGGAGAATGTGACCGCAGTGCCTCCGGGGACGGAAACGCCGGTGGTGCGGGGCGTGAGCCTTGTGCTGGAGCCAGGCAGCATTACCGGTCTGATCGGTCCCAGCGGCAGCGGCAAGTCGTCGCTGGCCAGCGTCATGATGGGCGTGTGGCCGCCCACTGACGGCGCGGTGCGGCTCGACGGCGCGGAAATCAGCGGCTGGCCCGACCATCTGCGCCTCAAACACTTCGGCTACCTGCCGCAAACCGTGGAACTGTTTGACGGCACCGTGGCCGAGAATATATCCCGCTTGGAGGAGCCGGATGATGAGGGCGTGATCGGCGCCGCCCAGCGCGCCGGCTGCCACGAAGTGGTCATGCGGCTGCCGCAAAACTACACCACGCCGATCGGCGCCGGCGGCCGCGGGCTTTCCGCCGGCCAGCGCCAGCGCGTGGCCCTCGCCAGGGCGCTCTACGGCGATCCGGCCTACGTGGTGCTGGACGAGCCGGACTCCAACCTCGACACCGAGGGGCAGGAAGCGCTGGCGCAGGTGCTGGACACGCTGCGCGAGCGCGGGGTCACCACGGTGCTGATTACCCACAACGTGCGCCTGCTCCGGCGCGTGGACCGCATTGGCGTGATGAACGAAGGCCAGCTCGCCAACTTCGGCCCGCGTGACGAGGTGCTCGGCCAGTTCGCCGCCGCCAGGCCGCAGGGCCCGCAGCCTGCGGAGAAGTCGGCCTCGGCCGCCAAACCCATACAGGTTCGCTATCAGCAATGAACATTCAGATACAAAACGCCCCGGACAACTGGCGCGGCAAGCTCATGGCCTTTCTGCGGCGCATCCTCGAAACGCCGCCGAAAATCGAGGACAACGAGGCCGTCGATCCTCTGAAGGACCGCGCCATGTGGATTGGCGGCACGGTGGTGAGCGTGGCGCTGGGCGGTTTCATCCTGTGGGGCTCGCTGGCGCCGCTGGCGCAGGGCGTGGTGGCCCAAGGCCTGGTGGAGGTGGACGGCGAGAACAAGACTGTGCAGCATCTGGAAGGCGGCATCGTGCGCACGCTCTACGTGCGCGAAGGCGACAACGTGGCTCCCGGCGATCCGCTGCTGGATCTCGACGACACCAAGCCGCGCGCCGAGCAGGAGCTGCTGGAGGCCCGCTACTACAGCGCGCTGGCGGAAATCGACCGCCTCAATGCCGAGCTCTACGGCCGCGACGAGGTGGCGTTTTCGCGCGAGTTCGAGTCCCTGCGCAACGATCTGCGGGTCGAGGAAATCATGCAGGCCCAGATCGACCTGTTCAAGGAGCGCCGCGGCCAGCATGCCGGCGAAATCGAAATCCTCAAGGGGCGCGTGGAGCAGCTCGGCGAGCAGGTGAACGGCCTTTCGGCGAGGCGCGACGCCGCGCAGCAGGAGCAGGAGCTGCTGGAGAAGGATGTGGCCGCGCTGGCCAGCCTGGCCGAACGCCAGCTTGTGTCCGAGGACCAGTTGACCCAGCGGCGCCTGAACTTGGCGCAGACGCGCGGGCAGGTGGGCCAGATCATTGCCGAGATCGCCGAGGCGCAGCTCGCGGTGGGCGAAACCCGGCAGCGGATCATCCAGTTGCAGAACGACTACCGCACCGAGCTGTCGGCTGATCTCACCCGGGCGCAGAATCTCTACTTCGAGACCGGCAATCTCGTGTCCGCCGACATCCTCACCGATGCCGATAGCCAGATGCAGTACTACGTTGCCCGCATCACCATTCCCGACGAGGAATACAGCAAGCTGGGCGACAAGGACATCCGTCCCGGCTTTCCGGTGGAGGTGACCTTTACCGGCGGTCAGCGCACCATGCTGCAATATCTGGCCGAACCGCTTACCGGCGTCCTGCGCCGCGGAATGAAAGAAGAATGAATCTTTTCCCTGTTCTCGCCGCCTTCCTCGTTCTCTTAGCCACTCCCGCCTGGTCCCAGCAGGCCGCGGCCCCGGATGCCCCCTATACCCTGCGCGAAGCCCTGCGCGACGCGCTTGATCGCGACCCCCGCATCCGCGCCGCCGGCAGCCGCGTGCAGGAAGCCGGCGAAGCGTTTGCCGAGGCCCGCGCCCAGC
>JAPYNE010000030.1 GCA_028285945.1 Candidatus Foliamicus numerosus
GGGGGCGGTTGAAGATGGCTTGTTCGCGGTAGGAGAGCCATTTTTTGAGGACTTGGTAGCCGCCGAGCTTGTAGTGCCAGACGGCGGCGGGGACGTTGCGCCAGAAGGCGCGGTTGTTGAGGTGGATGTCGAAGGTGGAGTCGCCCAGCGTCGGCACGGCATCGCCGAGCGCGGCGCGTTCCTCGGGGGTGTAGTCGCGCTTGGTGAGTTGGCCTTGGCCCGGCATGACGGCTTGGGCCGCGCCGTAGTGTCCCCAGCCGGCGGTGATCGCGTAGTCGCTGCCGGCCATGTTGCTTGCGTTGGTGGTGGCGGGCACGGCGATGGTTGCGATTTCCGGGCGCAATGCGCCTTGCGTGATGCCGGGAACGGGGGTTTCGGGATCGAGAAGCCGGGCGATTTCGCGGCCTCGGGCGGCGGATTGAGCGAGGATTTTCGCGGCCTCGGACATGGTCGGGACCTTGGCAGCCTCGGGCGCGGGTGAGGTCTCGGCGCGGACGGGATCATCGGCGCTATCGGGAGCGGGCGGGGCCTTGGCGCCATCGGGAGCGGGCCAGCCGGGGAGGGGGATGCGCGGCCATTCCATGCGCAGCGCGCCGGCGTTGGCCTCACGGTAGGCGGGGTCGTGCAGCACCGCCAGCGCGTGATGGAACAGGTCTTCGGCTGTCGCTCCGATGGCTTTAAGGTATTTTTCGGCGCCTTCGGATAGGTTCGGACGCTTGTCCGGCGAAACGCCGAGTGTGCCCATGCCGCTGTCGGCTAGCCAAACGGGAAAGCATGTCGCGCTGCGATCCATGAGATCGATACAGCCCATATGTCGAATCGATTGCGGAGCGGACCACTCGCGTCGCGGCTTTTGTTGCGTGATGAGCCAGCCATTCCCTGGAAAGACATGCGGCTTGTAATTGGAGCGGTTACGGTCGAGCAATTGCGTGTCCTGCTCCCAGTACAGCCAGCGGTTGTCGAAGGGCCGGTAGGCGAAACGAACAATCCCGGACTCGATGTGCGCAGCGCCGGTTGGATCAGCGCTGGCGGCACCGGTTTTCGGATGCTCTTGGCGCTGATCCGCTTGGTGGTTGGTTCCGATGCCTGTTGGACCAGCGCCGCCGCTTTTCGGCGCCACGGCATGCCCTCCTAATGGCTTGCCAGATTCGCCAGCGGCTAGATCAGCGCTGCCGCCGCTCGTTTCGATGCCGCCGCCTCCAAGTTTGCCCGTATCGAACGGTCGCGCCGCGCTAGCGATTTGGGACGTTTGTCCGGGTTCGGACTTATGCGGGCCTGGGATCGGGGCGGCGGCGGCGCCGTTGTTGCTGCTTGAGTGCGGCCCATCTTTGTCCATCCTGCCCCGCGCAAGCAGCCCTTCCCGCACCTTGGCTGCGTCGAAGCGCGCCGTGGTCTTCATCGCCATTGGATAGCGCCGCCCGATTTCCTCGTGGCTCAATGCCGGGTTGAAGTAATCGGCAATTCGCGCCTCCAGACGGTTCCGGTCGATGTCCACAAGGAGCGGGTCGCGGCTGGTCTTCACGCCCGGAAACGATACCGGGAACAACTCCGGCAGCGCCGGCCAGTCGAACCACTCGTCGCTTACCGCCGCCGGCTTGTAAGGCAAGCCGAGCGGCAGCACCGGATTGTTGTTCTGATAGAGGGATTCCGCAGATGCCTCCGCCGTGGCTGTGAGTTCCTTTCGCTTGCCCCGGCCCCAGAGGTGACGGAACTCCACGCTGCTGGCCGACGCATGATCGGCCTTGCGGACCAGCGTCGCGATGGCTGTGCCCACCTGGATGCCCACCGGGTTGTTCTCTGTGGAGAAGATGCTGGGGTCCGGCGAGCCATCGGGCGCCACTTTGCCGGTTTTATATTTGTCGCCGTTGAGGCAGTCGATGCGGATGGCATCGAACGCCTCAAGGTAGCGTTCGCGCATGCCGGTGAAGGACAGGCCGTCCAGCCATGAGTAGTTGGAAATGAAGCACACCACGCCCTCGCCGGTTTTCTCGGCGATGCGCCGTTCGGCCATGCGGAAAAATCGCACGTACAAATCGTTCAGGCCCTGGCCTTGGGGGCGGCGCACCCGCTTGGCTTCGCGGTATGCGTTCGACAACTCGCGTTCCTCTTCCACCGCCATTCCGGCAAAACCGTTGTAGGGCGGATTGCCTAGGATCACGAGGATAGGATGGTCGCGCTTCACTTTGTTGGCCTTGTCGCGCTCCTCCTCCAGTTCCGGGAAAGCCATGATCTGCTTTTCCTTAAGGGCGGGTTCCCAGCCAGTGAGCGCGTTGGTGAGATACACGCCCGCCCGCTCGGAGCCGTCGTCGGCCAGGGCAGCATCCAGATCCTGCATGGTGAGCCCCACTTGCAGGTGCGCCACGACGAACGGCGCGGGCATGATCTCGAAGCCGAATACGCGCTCCACGGCCGCCTTCTTCACCATTGAGCCTGTCAGCGCGCCCAAGCCGTGGCCTTGTAGATTGGCGGCGATGCGCCGCAGCACTTCGGCGAGATAGGCGCCGGTGCCGCAGCAGGGATCGAGAATGTAAACGTTGTCCGCCGCCAGCCCGTCGGGGATGCCGAGATCGTCCTTCAGCGCCCGATCAACACGGGCCACCATGTACTGCACGACTTCGCCGGGCGTGTACCAAACACCCAATTGCTTTCGCAGTTCGGGATCGAAGGCTTCTAGGAACGGCTCGTAGAAATACGGCACGGCCTCGCCCTGATTGAAGCGCTTGAAGAATTCCGGTCGGTCCACGCGGTTGAGCGCGGCGCCGGTCCAATCCAGCACTTCGACCAAGCTCAGCGGCTGCAATCGCATCGGATTGGCCAGCTGGTGGAACAGGGCCTGCAATACCGGGGCGCGCAAATGCCAAACGGCATCCTGCCACCGGAACTTGGCATTCGCGGGCGGATTGGAGCGCGTCCACAGCACCCAGGCCGAAAACACCCCGTAGAAAAGCGTTTGAACCAGCGTGGAGCGGAAGAAATGGTCGCCGCGCTCGCCATCGAAGCTCACGCCGAGCGCTTCTTCCAGCGCCGAGCGCACATCCTTGAGCGCGGGCGCACTGCCCTCCTGATCGACGCGGGCTAAGGCATCGCGCGCATACGAAGCCAGAAGCTCGGCCAAGTCTTTCGGCTCGATCAGCGCGGCTTTATGGGAAAGCGCCCGGCGCAGATATTCGACCAAGCCTGGGCCGGTTGCGCGCACGAATGCCCGCGGTTTCTCGACGGCAAGGTCAAGCGCCTCGGCGCTTTCGGCCAGGCGGAACGTCTCAAGGGCGGCTTCCTCGCCGTGCTCGCCTTGGCCCAGAAGCTCGAACTCGCGCAGGTTGGTGAGCAGCACCAAGCGGTAATGCCGCCAGTATCGGCTCGCTTGGTCGCGGACTGCGGGCGATTGCATGTCCTCTTCGGGAGCCTTGACTTCAACCACGCCGCGATCCGCGCGGCGGCCCTCCGGCGAGCGCCCTTTGGCGGATCGCTTTTCGGTGAAGAGATACATGTCGGGCAGGCCGGCGCCTTGGTCTTTCGGGCTTGCAATGCAACGCACCCGGGGCGTAAGGCTCGCGCCCACGGCGTTGAACAGATTGACCAGCGCCGGGTAGCTGGAAAGCTCGCCTGTACCCGCGCTGGATTGCCGAATCCGCCGCACTTCGGCGAAGAAGGCCTCCACCGCCGCTATCAGCTTGTTCGTTTTTGCCGTCATCCCCCAACCAGCAATTGCGCGGTGCCGCAACCAAGCGAGGTATTCTAGAGTCTATGCTGCTTCAACTCCTATCAGTGCGGCCAAAGTGATGCCCAAGCGGATAACGCAGGATATCGAGCCGGTGGCGGGGAATGGCTTGCTGCACCGGCGGCTGTTTCTGAAGCGGGGCGCGGCGGCGCTGGGCGCGGGATCGCTGGGGCTGATGACAGCGGCGCGGGCGAAAGAATTGCCTCTGTGGATGCAGGCGCCGGGCCGGGCGCTGAGCGGTTACGGCAGCCGTTCCCGTTTCGAGGGCCATGTGCAGCGCCGGCCGCTGTCCGCCAAGGGCACCGACGGCGCGGGCGGTTCGTGGACGCCGCTGGAATCGCTGGAAGGCATGATCACGCCCAATCCCCTGCATTTTGAGCGCCACCACAGCGGCATTCCGGCTATCGATCCCCACCGGCATCGGTTGCTGATTCACGGCATGGTGGAGCGCGAACTGTTTTTCGACATGGACTCGCTTTTGCGGTACCCCATGGTCTCGCGCACGCAGTTCATCGAGTGTTCGGGCAACAGTTATCTGGCGGGGCTGCCGGCGGAGCCTGTCAACGCCACCTGCGGAGCGCTCCACGGCTTGGTGGCCTGTAGCGAATGGACCGGCGTGCCGCTTTCCGTCCTGCTGGACGAGGCCGGCGTGGATCCTGGCGCTGCCTGGATTTTGGCCGAAGGCGCGGATGCGGCCGCCGTGAGCCGCAGCGTTCCGCTCGCCAAAGCCATGGACGATGCGCTGCTGGCGATTTACCAGAACGGGGAGCGCCTGCGGCCGGACAACGGTTATCCGCTGCGGCTGTTTCTGCCGGGGTACGAGGGCAATATGAGCGTCAAGTGGCTGCGGCGCATCAAGTTGACCGCTACGCCTGCGATGACCAGGGACGAGACCGCCAAGTACTCGGACCTGATGCCGGACGGACGGGCGCTGCTGTTTACCTTTCCCATGGAAGTGAAATCGGTGATCACATCGCCCTCGCCCGGACTGGAGCTTGCCGGACCGGGGCTTTACCAGATTTCCGGCATGGCCTGGTCGGGTTTGGGGCGCATCGCCCGGGTCCAGGTGTCTGCCGATCGCGGCGCCACCTGGGCCGAAGCGGCTTTGTCCGGGCCGGTGCTCGACAAGGCCGTCACGCGGTTCCGCATGGCGTGGCGCTGGGATGGCTCGCCATCGGTGATTATGAGCCGCGCGGCGGATGAAACGGGCGCCGTGCAGCCCCCGCGCGAAGCGCTGATTGCCGCCAAAGGCCGCAAGTTCACCTATCACTACAACGGCATTCAGGCCTGGCGCATCGGCAGCGACGGTCAGGCGGGCAACGTGTATGCCTAGCCCGGATACTGCATCAGCGCGCGCCAACTTGCGGCGCCGAGGAAGCATTGCGGTAGCCTGTTGCTTACGCCCCTGCTGGATGGAGCGTCGGCGGCAGCGAGCGTCGATGTCCCGACGCGAGCACGCCACCGAGCCCCAGGGATGGGTTTATGCGTCTCCATCCAGCCGGGGCATACGCAACAGGCGGGCTAGCCTGGTAGCGGCGATCGGCATGGCGCTGGCTATTGGCGCCGCTGCCGGGGCCAACCCGGATCAGGCCACGGAATTGCCTGAAGGGCCGGATCTGGGCGTGGAGGCCGCGCCGGAGGAGGTTGCCGAATGGGATATCAGCATCCAGCCCAACGGCGAAGGGCTGCCGCCCGGTTCCGGCACGGCGGTTGGCGGCGCGGGCTTATATGCGCTGCATTGCCTTTCCTGCCAAGGCGCCGAGGGCAAGGGCCAGCTGAACGATGTGCTGGCCGGCGGCCACGGCACGCTCGACGGGCCGGCGCCGCGCAAGACCGTGGGCAGCTTCTGGCCCTATGCGACCACGGTGTTCGACTACATCCGCCGCACCATGCCCTACCAGCAGCCGCAGTCGCTGAGCGACGAGCAGGTTTATGCCTTGACCGCGTACCTGCTGTTCCTCAACGGAATCATCGGCGAGAACGACGTGATGGATGCCCGCGCGCTGTCCGCCGTGCAAATGCCCAACCGCGATCATTTCATTCTCGCCTACCCGCTCTTTGAGGACGATTGAAGCTGGCTCCTCCGATCACGGCTCGCCGGCCGCGCCGCTTAGATTCAGCCGTAGAGCGCGGCGGGCAGCCAGGTGGCGATTCCGGGCCATAGCGCGAGCAGCGCCAGCGCCGGCGCCGGCGCCAGCGAGCGCAGCAACGATCAAGCCCATGCATTGATGATCCACTTGCTTTTCCAGCCGCGCAAGCTGTTAGGGTTCGGTATTCAAGGGTGGAGGTAAAGGCCATGAAGAAACTCGTGTTGATTGCCGTTGTGCTCGCGGCGGTGCTGGCCATTGGGTCTTACTTTTTTCTGTCAGGCGGTCGGGCAGGGCCGAAGCTTTCCGCAGACACTCCATCGCCGAGCGCGGCGGAGCCCGTTGCTGCCAGCGGTTCGGGTCATGCGAAACCATTGCCGGAAGCGCAAGAGAGCAGCATAGGCCCAACGTCGGCGGAGGAGGAACGTCCGCCGGAAAGGGAGAGCGAAAAAAAGGGGGATCTGACGCTTTTCTCCTTGGCTCACGGAGATATTGGCTATGTTGACGTGGGTTCGATTTTGCGGGACCGGAACCCGTACAGCATAGTGGATCTGCTGCAGGCTCACAGCGAACTGACCGGTGCCGGCGATTCGCTTGAAATCAGAATCGACCGGATTTCGGAGAATGAAATCTGGGGGCAGGAAGTGCTGTTCAGGCAAATGATCGACGGGCGGCCCACAAACGAGAACGGAAAGGTGTTCTTTTCCCCAAGCGGCGCTGTGACAATGTTATACGGTGACATCATCGACACCCGGTCGCTGAATCCCGGCGACATATTGGTGCTGGCACCGGAAGCCGAAGCGATTGCGCACGAGGTTGGGGCACGCTACGCCGAGACCCTTGAGCCGGAGAGGCCCGAGTGGGGGAGGATTCCGATAAAAATCACCCTGCGCGCCGCCGAAATGCGCTACGAACTGGATGCCGGCCACAGGCTGGTTCGCCTATGGCACGTGCCAGTGGACATATATGGTCCGGCGGCCACCGGCATACGGGTGTCGGTGTCGCCCGAAACAGGCGAGGTGATTGCCGTGAAAAGCGCGGTGGTTCATTCACGCGGCAGAACCAAGTTCATCTTGTGCGATGCCGCCGGCATACGACTTCCGGCACACCAATGCGACCTGAATAGCAGAACGGGTTCTCCGCAAAATGTGCTGGTGGGCGGAGAATGCAAGCTGACACCAGCGGCTTCGTGCCAACAATCGAAGTACGCAGTTCCGCTGGAGACCGTGAAAAGTGTCATAAAGGATGTCCAAGCAACCAGTGGCCGGTCTATCGCAAGCACGATCCACATTGTCGTGAACTACCCCTTTGGCGGCACGACAGACGGGGCTTGGCGCGAGGAGACGGGCGCGATCCAGCTGGATGCCGATCTGCGGGGCGCGGACCTGAAGTACACCGCCGCCCATGAAGCGTTCCATGCTGTCTCACAAACCCCGGAAGGCGATGTCGAGCATGGCCTCGTGTACGCCATGACCGCCCTGTGGACGGGTAACCGCAGCGATTGGCAATATCAGGGCAAACCCGTCACGGACAACTATTCCGGTTATCGCCTGGTTCAGCCGTAGAGCGCGGCGGGCAGCCAGGTGGCGATTCCGGGCCATAGCGCGAGCAGCGCCAGCGCCAGAAGCTGGATCGCGATGAAGGGCGCAACGCCTCGGTACATGGCGGTGGTGGGCACTTCGGGCGGGGCCACGCCGCGCAAGTAGAAGAGGGCGAAGCCGAACGGCGGCGTCAAAAACGAGGTTTGCAGGTTGATGGCGATCATCACGCCCAGCCACACCGGGTCCAGGCCCATCGACAGCAGCACCGGCCCCACGATGGGCACCACCACGAAAGTGATCTCGATGAAGTCCAGCACGAAGCCCAGCAGGAACATCACCAGCATTACCAGCAGCACGGCGCCGAACACGCCGCCGGGAAGCGACATGAGGAATTCGCGCACGATGTCGTCGCCGCCGTAGCCGCGAAACACCAGCGAGAACAGCGAGGCGCCCACCAGGATCAGGAACACCATGCTGCTCACGCGCGCCGTGGCGCGGGCGATTTCGCGGATGCGCGCCCAGCCCAGCTTGCGCCGCAGGGCGGCCAGCGCCATTGCGCCCACCGCGCCCACGCCGGCCGCTTCGGTGGGCGTGGCGACGCCTCCGATAATGGAACCGAGCACCGCCGCGATCAGCGCCAGCGGCGGCGCCAGCGAGCGCAGCAGCTCAGCGAATCCCGGCGCGGCCGCTTCTGCCTGCCCGCCCTCGCGGACCCCGGGCACGGAGGCTGGCCGAAACACGGCCACGGCAATCATCCAAGCCGCGTACAGCGTCACCAGCATCAGCCCGGGAAGGAGCGCGCCCATGAACAGATCGCCCACCGAAACGGTGCGCGGCGCGAACACGCCTTGCGCCAGCTGGGCTTGCTGGTAGGCCGAGGACAGCACGTCGCCCAGCAGCACCAGCACGATGGACGGCGGAATGATCTGCCCCAGCGTGCCCGAGGCGCTGATCACGCCGGTCGCCACCGCCGGATCGTAGCCGCGCTTGAGCATGGTGGGCAGCGCTAAAAGGCCCATGGTGATGACGGTGGCGCCCACGATCCCGGTGCTGGCGGCGAGCAGCATGCCCACCACGATCACCGCGATGCCCAGCCCGCCGCGCAAGCCGCCGAACAGCCTTCCTAAGGCATCGAGCAGGTCTTCGGCGATGCGCGCCCGCTCCAGCGTCACGCCCATGAACACGAACAGCGGCACCGCCACCAGCGTCTCGTTGCTCATGATTCCGAACAGGCGGTTGGGCATGGTGCCCAGAAAGGAAACATCGAACACGCCAGCCAAGGCGCCGCCCAGCGCGAACAAAAGCGCCGTGCCGCCCAGCGTGAAGGCCACCGGGAAGCCCGCCAGCAGCAGCAGAACCACGCAGGCGAACAACGCGAAGGCCGGCCAGTGCATGGGCTATGCGCCGCCGCCGCGCGAATTTTCCTCAGGCGTTGCGGCGCTGCCCTCGCGGCGGCCCCGTCCTCCGCGAAGCCCGGACGCCTTCGCGCCTAAGGCAGATTCCGCCCGCTCCCCTTCGCCGCGCGGCAACGAGGCCGTCGCCTGGGCCGGAATGCCCAGCAACAGCGCCGTGGAGCGCGCAACGATCACCAGCGCCTGCAAGGCCAGCAGCGCGCCGGTGAGGGGCAGCAGCGTTTTCAGCAGCGAGGGAAACGGGAAGATCAGCCCGCCGGCCTCGCGCGACGATTCCCGGATGAGCCACGAGGTTTGAACGTAGTCCAGGCTCACCGCCACCAGCGACACCGAAAGCGGCAGAAGAAAAACCACGCAGCCGCACAGATTGACCAGCGCCTGCCGCCGGAGGCTCAGGCCGCGATAGAAGATGTCCACCCGCACATGCTCGTCGCGCGCCAAGGTGTAGCCTGCCGCCAGCAGAAACACTGCGGCATGCATCCAGGTGATGGTTTCCTGAAGCCAAATCCAGCCTAGGCTGAAGCCGTAGCGCAGCACCGCCACGGCGCAGGTGATCGCGGCCATCAGGAACGCGAGCCAAGCGACCGCCTCGCCGACGCGCACAATCGCCCGCTCGACCGCATCGGCCCACCTCAGCGCAAGGTTCATTGC
>JAPYNE010000031.1 GCA_028285945.1 Candidatus Foliamicus numerosus
GTACGGCTCGTTCCCTGACCTCCGGGGAATAACGCTTCGCTTTGTTCATGCTCCAATCCTCTCAAGATCCGGAGCCTCCGGTAAACACGGGTCGATTCATGACCACTAGCATACATTCCCGACTGTGCAGTTTCCGTTTTAGCAAAACTGCTATTCGCCCAGAGAGCGCTATTGATTTGGGCAAGTGATAGACTCTCTGACACAAGTTGCCGGGCTGCGGCTCGCGCAGGCCGTTAATAGGGTGAGCAGTCGTCTGGCCTGCCATGCCTGCCAAAATCAAGCCCGGTCTGTTGCCATCGCAAGATATCTTCTCACGAGCAATGAGTCTAACGTTTGACCAATGGGTGCAAGTTGCGACCGCCGCCGGAGGGTGGCTCGCGGCTAGTGGAACGATCGTAGCCGCCTGGGTTGCCCTGCACCTAGCCCGCCGCAGTGAGAAAGTGCGGCTGAAAGCAAAAGCTTTCCGCGCAGTAAGTTATAAGGGAGTGGATAGCGACGTAACACAAAGTATTGTGGTTGAAGCCACAAACGAAGGCCAGCGAACGGTAACGATCAAAGGTTGGGCTTGGTGCATTGGCAAAGGCAAATACCAACGAAGCTTGTTGAGCAAGTGTCCAATGGAACCTAGCATGATCACGCACGGTTCGACATCGGCGATCGAGGTTAGCTTGCAGGATCTTGATCATTGGAAGCAGATTGCACAGGGCCTTGTGAGGCACTGCGAGGCAAAGTCATTGGACAAACTTCGCGTGGAAATTTACCCAACTGTCGGATCCGCAGTGCGAGTTGTTCCTGACCAACACGTTCTGGACTTTCTCTGCCCGTTCTTTGAAGAAGAAAAACGAGCGCTGCAAAGCGGCGAATAGGTGAGTTGGCTCGACAGCGTATCTTTTGGTGCATTTTTTTACGAGCTGCGAGAGTGGAATTGATGCTATAGAGTCGAGATGTCAACCAGCCGTACGGGTTCATGACATATGGGACTGATCGTGTTTAGCTGTCCTTTGTTTGCGAAGGCATTCCATTGGGATGGGCAAGTCTAGGGCGCAGTGTGGGCGGACATAGTTGTAGAAGTGCTGATATTTGGCCAAGGCGAGTCCGGCGTCCTTGACGGCGGGGTGTCCCTAGTAGAAGTCCCAAAACTCGGTTCTTTTGCTGTCGTTGGCGCATTCGAAGATGCTGTCAGGCTGGGGGCTTTTCGGCGGCAGCACGGCCAAGGGGAGGTTCAGCGCTTGGCAGGCATCCTCGAACCCGGCGCGGAACTCGCTGCCGCCGTCCACTTGGATCGAGAGCGGCGGATACGGCAGGTCCTCGCGCACCGCTTCGAGGAAGCGTCGGGCGTGCCCCTTCGCGAAGTCGCCTCTTCGCTTGGCCGCCAAGCCCTTCACGCCGAAGACCTGCCAGCGGTAATACGCCGAGCGCGACCAGCCGATGGCCCTCAGCGCCGCAGCCCTCGGCGCGCAGTTCCAGGTAGGTCTCAATCTTGGCCAGACGCTCGAACGCGTCGGTCGGCGTGGTATCGTCGATGCGCAACTGGTTTGTGAGCGGACTGATTACCATCCTGGTAACAATCCTGGCAACGGCGCTCCTCCCCGGCTAGCCTGCGGACTGCGGCACGCCGCTTCGCGCGGGCCGGGGCTGCGGCCGGCATATTATTGGCGGATGCGGATCGGAACTCCCTTGTTCCCCCTGCCCACCGTGCTGTTCCCGGAGGGCCCCCTGCCGCTGCGCGTTTTCGAGCCGCGCTACGTGGACATGGTGGGGCGGTGCATGCGCGAGGACGAGCCGTTTGGCGTCATCCGCATTCAGGAGAACGCTGAAGCTTCGGGCACTGAAGCTTCGGACGCTGAATTGTCCAAGATCGGGACGCTCGCCATCATCGCCGACTGGTTTCGCAGCGACGGCGGCCTGCTCGGGATCCTGGCGATCGGCTCGCTGCGCTTCCAGTTGCACTCCACGGCGGTGCAGCCCGACGGATTGCGCACCGGCAACATCGAGGAGCTGCCGCCCGAGCGCCAGACGCCGCTGCCCCCGGAGTTCATTTCCATGAGCACCGCCTTGCAGCATCTGATCCAAAAGCTCGACCGCCTCTACCAAGGCATAGAAACACGCTTCGACGACGCAAGCTGGGTTGGTTTGCGCCTAGCGGAAATACTGCCGATCGGGCTGGAGCACAAGCAGCACTGCTTGGAGCTCGAAGACCCGGTGGAGCGCCTGCGCTATCTCCGCCCGCTGTTTCGTTTTGGCCGATAGCGCCTGTTGGCGGGCATGAGCGAACCGTTGCTTATTGTGCAAGAAGCCACCGGCGGACTGCTTAAGCTGACGCTTAATCGACCGCGACAGCACAACGCCTTGAGTTTTGCCTTGCTGGAGGAATTGCGGAGCTGCCTTGCACGCTACGCGGCGAATACCTCGATCAAGTGCGTCATCCTTACCGGCGCCGGCGATAAGTCCTTCTGCGCCGGCGGCGACCTGCATGAACTGGACGGAATGCGCTCACTTGAGCAGGCGCGGGAAGTCTCGCGGATCGGCCGCCGCGCACTTGATGCGGTGCGTTATTTCCCGGTGCCTGTGGCAGCGGCACTAAACGGTTCCGCTCTCGGCGGCGGCGCCGAACTGGCGCTGGCCTGCGATATTTGCCTCGCGAACGCGCATGCGCGCATCGGTTTTCTACAGGCGAAGCTGAACCTGATGACCGCATGGGGAGGCGCAGCCGATGTGATCGCCCGCTGCGGCAGCGCCAGAGGCCTGAAGCACTTGCTGGAGGCGCGGCGAATGAGCGCGCAAGAGGCGCTGAGCGCCGGGCTGATCGACGAAGTGTGCGGGGATGGCGAAACCGCCGGGCAACTGGCCCTTGCCTGGGCGGAAACGATCACCTCGCGCAGCGTCGAGGTGCTTCGCGGGCAGAAGGCGCTGACGGTCATCATGCGCAGGCGCATTCAGGAAGCGCTGGCGGAAGCCGAAGAGCAGCGCATGGCCAACACCTGGATCGACCCCGCGCACTGGGAAGCCGTGCGGCAGAGTTTCTCCGGGAGGCGGGCGCAAGGGAAGCCGCGCGGAATATGAATACGGATTTTCGCTGGCCGGGCGGCGTCGGACTTGCGCTTTCGGTTGTGCTCAACATCGAGGAGGAGGCTGAAGCCTGGCGCGCGGACGGCGATCCGCGGATGGGACGGGCCGCTGCCCTCGATTCTTTCCTGGCGCGCGCCCTGACGCGGCCGGGCGTATGGGCAGCCACTCGGCTGCGGATCGCCTAAGCACGGCGCGCGGCGGAGATCACTCCGGCGGCGGCGGATCGAAGAAGTAGTTTGCGATGGCCGCGAGGTCGGCGTTGCTCAGGTAGCGCGTTCCATGTTCCACCAGTTCCGCCATGGAGCTGCCGTAGGCATCGCCGTTCGGCATGATCCCGCTGCGCAGCGACCATGCCAGATCGCCTTCGGTCCAGCCGTTCGCCTTGAGCGCAGAGGTCGTGATATCCGGCCCGTTCGAGCCCGCTGTCTCCACGCCCCCCTGATAGCGGCGGGACAGGTCGCGCCCGCCCATGGCCCCGCGCGGCGTATGGCAGGCGCCGCAATGCGCCGAGGCCTCCGCCAAGTAACGGCCGCGGTTCCACTGTTCCGACTTGCCTTCAACCGGAGTGAGTTCGCCGCGCTTGAAGAACCGGCTCTTCCAAGTGCCAACCGCGCCGCGCATTCGATAGAACAGCCTGAGCCTGTGCTTGGGAGCGCGACCGGCCATGGCCGGAACGGACTTCACCGCTTCCCATAAGTCCACGATGTCCTGGCTCGACAGGTGCGTATAGAACGGGTAGGGATAGACTGGAAAATAATGCCTGCCTTCGGGGTCCAAGCCTTCGGTCAGGGAGCGGGCGAAATCCTCGAAAGTCCAGTCGCCGATGCCATCCTCGGGATGCGGCGTTATGTTGGACACGAAGTAGGTGCCCGCTCTGGACTCGATCGGCAAGCCCCCGGAAAACAGCGATCCGCTTTCGTCGGCGGCCCGGTGACAGGTGATGCAACCAGCCGCGCGGGCAACATAGAACCCGCGATTCGCATCGCCGCTCAACCCGGAATAGTCACGGGGAACCGCTTCACCCGACTCCTGCGCGGCAACAATGCCGCCCGCGAGAACGGCCAAGGCACCCAGTGCCAAGCGCCTTGGCCGGAGAAAGCGCGTCAGCGCGCTCAGCGATCGTCCTCTTTGCGGAAGTCGTCGTGGCAGGCGCCGCAACTTCTGCCGAGCCGAATCAGGGCCATGCCGGCATCCATAGCCTGGGAGCCGCCGCCTCCCGCCGCCGGATCAGCCGGCCCGGCGCTTGGCGGCCCCGGAGGATTACCCGCGGCTGCCTCCATCGCGTTGGCGGCGTCAACGAGGTTTCCGGCCAGCATCACAAAGCGGTCCCAATCCTCCCAGATCGCGGGCAGAGATTCCCCGGCGGGATCATAGCTGCCCTCGGGGAACAGGGAAGTCATGGCCTCACCGCCCGAGTTGGCGATCCGGGTTGCCAGTTCCCGCATCCTGTCCGCGTCGTACGGCTGAATGCCGCGGACCATATCGGACATCGGCTTGATTGCCCCGGCCAGCCCTTCCATCAAATCGTGGCGTTCTTTGGCAACGCCGTCGAGGTGTTCATCGGCAATGGCCCCCGCCACGGCGAAACCGCCCGCGGCAACCGCCAGACAACCCAGCAATTTTTGTTTCATATTCTTCCTTTTCCAAGGATGGCAGCGATGAAGGGCACATTGTAGGGGACGTTTCTTTACATTCCGCGAATGCGGGTTATCTTCCCTTATTCTTTCCGGCAAACACCGTGGCAAACGAAGCCTTCCCCGCGCTCCGCAAAGCGAACGATCGCATCGCGCTGGTTGACGGCGAATCGAGCTGGTCCTACCGCGAACTCAAGGCCCGCATCAATCGCTGCTCAGCGGGGCTTCTCGAAGCACGGGAAGACCTCCGCGAGGAACGCATCGCCGTTTTCGCCCCGGCCGGAATCGGCTATGCAACCGCCTTGCATGCTGTCTGGCAGGCGGGCGGCATCGCCGTTCCGCTCAATGTCGCCGCGGCCGATGCGGAACTTGAGCACCATCTTGCCAACGCCGGAGCGACCCGTTTGATTGCCGCACGCGATCTTCCCCCGGAGACGCGGCGCCTGTGCGGGCGCCTCGGCATTCAGCCCCTTGCCATCGACAGCTTGCCGGCCGAGCCTCGGAGGCCAATGCCGCCCATCGAACCGGCCAGGCGGGCCATGATCCTGTTCACCAGCGGCACCAGCGGCAAGCCGAAGGGCGCCGTGATCACGCACCGCGCGATTCACGCCCAGATCAACCTGTTGACCAAGGCCTGGAAGTGGAGCGAGTCCGATGTGCTTCCCCTGTTCCTGCCGCTGCATCACTTTCACGGCATCATCAATGTCCTGAATTGCGCGCTGTGGAACGGTGCCTGCGTGCATGCGATGCCGCGTCTGGACATCGAAAAGCTCTGCGTGCAGGCGGCTAGGGGAACCTATACCGCGCTGATGGCGGTTCCAACAATCTACGTCAAGCTGATCGCGCATATCCGAACGCTTGCGCCTGCCGACAGGAACGCGGTATGCGCCGGCTTCGGTCGAATGCGCGTGAATATTTCGGGGTCCGCGGCCTGCCCTGCCAAGCTCTTCCGGCAGTGGCGGGAGCTGACCGGGCAAGTGATGCTCGAACGGTACGGAACCACCGAAACCGGAATGGCGCTTTCCAATCCCTACGACGGGGACCGGCGCGCCGGCACCGTCGGCCAGGCCCTGCCCGGCGTCTCCGTGCAACGGTTCGATGAACAGGACCGGCCGATTGGCGCCGACGCCACTCCCGGAGAGATCCGCATCCGGGGCGACAGCGTCATGCAGGAGTACTGGAACAACGCCGAAGCAACTAGGGCGGGGTTCAGAAACGGCTGGTTCCGCACCGGCGATATCGCCATCGTTGAAGACGGCTACTACCGCATCCTAGGGCGCTCGTCGATCGACATCATCAAATCCGGCGGCTACAAGCTGTCGGCGCTGGAGATCGAAGGCGTGCTGCTGGACCACGAGGCGATTGGCGAGGCCGCAGTGATCGGCCTGCCCGACGAGACCTGGGGTGAGATCGTGGCCGCCATCGTCACGCTCAGGGATGGAGCCCGCCTTGACCTAGCCGGCCTCAAGCAATGGTGCGACGGGAGGATGTCCGCCTACAAGATCCCCAAGCAACTGAAGATCATGCGCGACCTCCCCCGAAACGCAATGGGCAAGGTCGTCAAGACCGCCCTGCGGGATCTGCTCTAACCCGCCGGATCTTCCTGCCCGCTGCGCGCGGGAGCGTTGGAGGCGGGAAGAACAGGCTCGCTCGGACCCGTCTGCGTGCGGGCCTTGCGGTCCGGCCCGTAATGCTCCTCCAGATAGCCCAGCACTTTCATGCGGACATCCGTTTGCAACGGCGCCATTTCCTGGTCCCGCACCATTTCCACGAGCACTTGCTCCCATGCGGCACGCGGCAGGCCCTGCTGCAGCACCAAGTCGATCGAATGACAGGATCCGCAAAACCCGAACACCTCCAGCCGACCCTCATCATCCGGCATGCCGCGAAACAGGGCCTGCTCCTGTTCGCTTTCAGAGGCGCTCTCCGGCCCGCCCCCGGCCCAGGCCGCCATCCCCAGATGCGCGGCAATGACAGCAGCCGGCAGGCCGCCCCGCGCCAGACTAAGCGCCGCTGCCAAATCTACGCCACGCGCACCGAAACCTGGTGCAATGCGTTATTCAGGTAGCCCTTGGGGTTCCAGGGCGGTGTGAACGGCTGACTCACGCCGTTGCTGTCGGTGGCGCGCGCCCAGATCTGGTAATAGCCCGGCGCGGAAAACCGCATATTTGCGGAGAACCGCTGCCAAGCGTAGGGATTGCGCGGCGGCGCGAGTTCGGCCGCTTGCCAGGTAGCGCCGTAGTCGGCGGACAGGTCCACCCGGGCCACCTCCGTATCGCCGGCCCAGGCATGCCCCGCCACCTTAAGCTCGCGTGAATCGATTGAAAGGCCGGTCTGCGGTCTCGTGATCAGCGACTTGACCGGCATCGCATGAATGATCCGCATGTCCTCTTCCGCAACAAACTCGCCGGGCGCAACCGGATAGGGCGGAACGCGGTAGGAGGAACCCGTCATCTTGGGTCCGTCATGGACCACATCGCGCAGCCGGATGCGCGTCAGCCACTTCTGCGAACAGGAGCCCGGCCACCCTGGAATCACCAGGCGCAGCGGCGCCCCGTTCATGGGATGCAGCGCACCGCCGTTCATTTCAAACGCGATCAGGTTGTAGGGATTCATGGCCTTTTCCAGCGGAACGCCGCGCGAAATCGGCAGTTTGCCAGGCGTGCCCGACAGGTGCAGGTCGGCGCCCTCGTGGGCCGTGTAGATCGCGGTTTCCTTCACGCCCGCAGCCTTCAGCACATCGGCCAGGCGCACGCCGGTCCATTCGGAGCAGCCTACTGCGCCGTAGGTCCATTGGTTGCCCCTCGCCGGAGGGTCGAACCCCGCCCGACCGTTGCCGCCGCATTCGATGACCAGCCGGTGGCTCACAACCTCGAACTGCCGGCGCAACTCCTCAATACTGAGCGTCATGGGGCGTTCCACCAGCCCGTCAATCCTGAGTGCCCAGGAATCGGGGGCCATGTCCGTCGGCACGATGCCGTTGTTGCGGATGAAATGCCGCGCCACCGGCGTGACCTCGTCGTCGAGCAGGTGCGCGGGAGTCTCGGCGGTCAGGGGCCGATCGCCCAGCACCACGAGGCCCTCCTTGCCCGCCAACGGCAGCGGCTGGGCGGCGGCCTCGGAAATAAAGCCGTGCCGCGACCAGCGGTCAAAAGGAAGGGCGCTGCCCGCCGCCGCGCCGGCAGCGGCCATCCCCGCCCCTTTCAGAAATCGACGTCGCTGCCTGAGGTCTATCTTCATCGTAGGCCCGTATTCTAGAGCCGAGCATTGAGCTATTATGACTTACCAAGGCGTATAAGCCCCAAAATGTTCGCCTACGTTCGGCAGGCGTTCTTGCGATGAGAAACGCGCACTACCAGCACTACCAGCACATCTTCCTGTACTTCGAAGAGCACGCGATAGCTTCCGGCTCGAATTCTCCTCAAGCCGAGCAATTGTCCCTTCAAGGTTTCACCTTGGAACGGATTCCGCTCCAAACCGTCAATGGCCTTCACGATGCGTTGTCGATCCGGAACGGGAATGCGCGCCAGCTCCTTGGCTGCACTGCGCTTAATCCGAATTGAGAATTTCACGCCGGATTCGCGGCCAGTCCAAGACTGGATCAGCGGGATCGCGGAGCCGCTCAACAGCTACGGCGAGGTCGTCAAAATCTTCCAGGTAGCGCTCAATCGCATGACGAATCACGTCCGCCCTGCTGCGCCGAAGCTGGGCGGCAGCCTCATCGAGCGCGGAGACCAGCGCGGTCGGAAGTCGCGCGGAAATCTGGTTCATGGGACCAATAAACTGAATGACATCAAGTTACCTCATTTTAACCTCAACGAACTCGCGCGGCAGCAAACGAGGACCTTGATGCTCTTATCGTTTGACGGGCCCTCAACAGGCTAAAATGGCGTTTCGTTGTTGGTGCTGGTCAGTTTCCTGGCCGCAGCCGCCATGGGGCCGTAGCTCAGTTGGGAGAGCGTCGCGTTCGCAATGCGAAGGTCGTGGGTTCGAATCCCATCGGCTCCATTCGAACCCCGCTCAAGGCAAAGCGCTCGAAGAAGCCGCGGGGCGCATCGATCAGTCCAAGTTCATAGCCGTCTAGCTCGGATATTGCACCAAAGGGCGTGGAGGCCGCGCAGGGATTTGCCCGTCCTTCGCCATTCCCCGCCTTCTTCTTCCGGGAGACGCATGAACCCGTCCATGGGGCTTGCTCCGGCATCCCTGCCTCCGATACTCCCGGAAGAAGAAGGCGGGGAATGGCTTCACCTGTGTTTTCAAGGAATAGTCGGGCCTATGGCGCGGCGAGCATGAGTGCGCAAGCGGGCAAAAGACCAGCGGGAACGGGCTTGCGGGTCAGGCGAACATCGGGCTTTGGAGCTACAGCTTGCGGCCGAGCTTCGCGGCGAGGCGCAGGCGCAGCGCGTTCAGGCGGATGAAGCCCGTGGCGTCGCCTTGGCTGTAGGCGCCGCGGTCGTCCTCGAATGTGGCGATGCGCTCGTCGAACAGGCTGTCCGGCGAGCGCCGCCCCAGCACCGTGACGCAACCCTTGTAGAGCTTGAGCCGCACGAGGCCGTTGACCGGCTTCTGCGAATCGTCGATGAGGGCCTGCAGCGCCTTGCGCTCCGGCGACCACCAGTAGCCGTTGTAGATAAGGCCGGCGTAGCGCGGCATCAGCTCGTCCTTGAGATGCGCCACCTCGCGGTCGAGCGTCAGCGATTCGATGGCGCGGCGCGCCTTCATAAGGATCGCGCCCCCCGGGGTTTCGTAGCAGCCGCGCGACTTCATGCCCACGTAACGGTTCTCGACCAGGTCCTGGCGGCCCACTCCATGCGCTCCGCCCAGTTCGTTCAGGCGCGCCAGCAAGCGCGCGGGGCTCAGGCGCCTGCCGTCCAGCGCCACCGGATCGCCCCCGGCGAATTCGATCTCCGCAACCTGCGGCTCATCCGGCGCCGCTTCGGGGGACACGGTCCAGCGCCACATGCGCTCGTCCGGTTCGTTCCAAGGATCCTCCAGCTCGCCGCCCTCGTAGGAAATGTGCAGAAGGTTGGCATCCATCGAATACGGCGACTGATCCTGCTGCTCGAAATCCACGGGGATATCGTGTTCCCGGCAGTAGGCCAACAGCTTTTCCCGCGAATTCAGGTCCCACTCCCGCCAAGGCGCGACCACCCTGATGTCGGGATTGAGCGCATAGGCCCCCAGCTCGAATCGCACTTGGTCGTTGCCCTTTCCCGTGGCGCCGTGGGCAATCGCGTCGGCGCCGGTTTGCTGCGCAATTTCCACCAGGCGCCTGGCGATCAGAGGGCGGGCAATGCTCGTGCCGAGCAGGTACTCCCCTTCATACAGCGCATTGGCGCGGAACATGGGAAACACGTAGTCGCGGACGAAAGTCTCCCTTAAGTCTTCAATATGGATTTCCTCCACTCCCATTGCCTGCGCCTTGGCGCGCGCGGGCTCGACCTCTCCGCCTTGTCCGATGTCGGCGGTGAACGTCACCACTTGGGCGCCGCAGGTTTCCTGCAACCAGCGGCAAATCACCGAGGTGTCCAGACCCCCGGAGTAAGCCAGCACAACCTTCCTGAACTGCACGTTCGCGCTCTCCTTCAACCGCTCAAACACATGGCGCGGCGAAGGCAGGATACCTGATAAGCCCAACCGGCTTGCCGCCAAATGAAAACGCGCCTGCCCGCTTCCCCGCGACGGAAGCGGGCAGGCGCGCGCAAAAGTTCAGGCGGTCAGAAGCGGTATTCCAGACGCAGGCCGAATTCGCGCCGGTCCAGCGGCGAAACGGCGATGCCTTGGGTGCGGGTGAGGCTGGCGAACTGGGTGGGACGGCTGAAGTCGGTCCAGCGGGCGCCCGTTTGCCAAGCCTCCTCGTCGAGCATATTGTCGATGAAGAACTCCGCCATCCACTGCCCCATGCTCACGCCCGCGCGAAGATTTGCAACCGTGTAAGGCGACAACCACGCGAGATTGCCCTCGTCCACGTAAGCCCTGCCCTGATGAAACGCATCGCCGCGGATATAGGCATCATAGCCTGCCAGCGTAAGCGAATAGGTGGCCGAGGCGGTGAAGGTGTTCCGCGCCTGGCGGGGCGTCTTGTTGCCCCGCATCTGCGAATAGCCGGTGAGAGGAACCACGAAGTTGTACTCGTAATCGGTGTATTCCGAATCAATGAAGCTGGCCGTGGCTTGCAGCAGCAGATTCTCGCTGGCCAAGTACGATACTTCGATCTCCAGACCCTGAATTTCCGCATCGCCCGGCAGCAGGATATTGCGCGAATTAAAAAACGGAATCCGGTTGCCCATGCCGTCATCCGAGGTCTTGGGCTGGCCTATGGAGGCCGCGTCCGGACAGTTTGCCTCGTCGATCGAGCGGCATGTTTCCCGGATCGTGAACGATGAGCGCCCCTTGATATTGGTCCATTCCTGGCGGTAAACCGCCACGTTGATCTGGGCCCGCCCGTCGAGCAGCGACTGCTTCAAGCCCAGCTCGACAGCCTCCAGCGTTTCAGCCGGAAGAAGATCGGCGATGTTGGGGTCCTGGCTTACATACTGCTCCCTCTCGTACGGAGTGGCCTGCGCGAAAAAAGTATTGAAATCGCCGGCCAGCAAACCTTCCGAGTAGCTGGCGTACAGATTGGTCGATTCGCTGGGGGTCCAGCGCAGGATCACGCGCGGCAGGAAATCGTCGAAGGATTCCTCGAAGGAATCGGTGCCGCTGTCCAAGCCAGCCGTGTTGAGCGGCCCTCCTTTGGTGAGCTGGTCTTCCACCCACCGCCCCTCGACGATCGCGGTAATGGAGTCGGTGATATCGTAATCGACCGAGAAGAACAGGCCGGACACCTCAGACATGTCCGAGTTGACGAGACTGTTGTTGAACGGGAGCGACGAATTGCAATCCCCCGGGAAGTTATTCGCGATTCCCGCGGGGCTGAACCTGAAGCACAAGGTGATCGCGTCGCCGCCCGTGCCCGCTGAGAAAAACTCCTGCTCGTAGTAGCTGTAGCCCGCCAGATAGCGCAGCCGCTGATCCTGCGGGCTGCTAATGCGAATCTCCCAGCTCTCGTCCTCCATCATCTGCGGGTCGCGGGAAAACCAGTTCTGGCGATCCGTCAGGTCGAAATCACGGATCCATACGGCATCCTGCTCGTTCATGCCGTACACGAAACCGACATCATGGTTGGCCACGGAATAATTAGCCGCAACGCTGAGGCGCTCCGTTTCACGCTTCAGGCCAATGCCGTCGATGCTCGGCAGCCCCGCGATCTGGGGCGGGTAGGATTTGGCCAGCAATCCTTGGCCCACCATGCTCCTGTCCCAGGGAACCGCGGTGTCGATGAAGGTGTTCGAGGAAATGAGCTTTGAGGGGCCGCCGGTGACGCTCGCCGGGTTGGCGTTGTAAGGCACCTCTCCGCACACGTAATTTCTCGGCCCCGACGTGGCCAGCGGATTGGTGGCTGGCTGGCCGGTGCAGCTGTCGTTCGCCAGCCCGGTAATAAAGGCTTGAGTGGGCGCGCCATCGTTATCTTCGGACATTGAGTAGCGCAGCTTGACATCGAAGTTTTCGGTTGGCGCGTAAAACACGACGGCGCTCAAGGTTTGCGTTTCCTCGCCGCCGGTGCGGTCGCCGCTGGATGCCGTGTAGTGGCCCTGCTTGTCGTAGAAGCGCCCGCCTAAGCTCACCGACAACCTATCCTGCACGATAGGCCCCTCCACGAAAGCGTTGAACTCATTAGTTGCGCGGTCGGTGGCGCGCAGGCGAACCGAACCGGCCCACTCCTCGGCGCTGGGGTTGCGGGTAATCAGGTTCACGGCGCCGCCGAAGGTGTTGCGGCCGAAATACGCCGCTTGCGGGCCTTTGATGACCTCCACGCGCTCAAGGTCCATCAGCGTGAGCGAGGTGCCGCCGTTGAGCACATACACGCCGTCGATAAACAGCGCGCCGGTGGCGAAACTGGGTGAGAACTGGGCCGTGGTGAGGCCGCGGAATTGCAACTGGGTGTTGTAGCGCCCCGGCTGCTGATTGCCTTGGTTGACGAACTGGAAGCCCGGCGTCTGAAGGCCCACATCCTCCAGATTGAGCATGTCCTTCTCGAAGATGTCCTCGGCGCTGAAGGCCGTGATGGACAACGGCACCTCCTGAAGCGACTCCTCGCGCTTGCGGGCCGTAACGACGATCTCCTCAAGCCCAATTGTGGCCTGCTCCTGCGCGGAGCCGGACAAAGCCGCGAACGGACTGGCGACCACAGCGGCCACCGCCGCAAATATTGTGCGTTTCATCGCTTCAATGCCTCCTCGTGAAGAGTCTGCCTCAGTTGCGGAGCGCGCCTGCAAGCTGAAAACCGCCTCGCGGCAGGCGGAGGACTCCGCCAACGCATCCCGCGGCCGAAGCGGCCCGGGGCCGGCGGGGTCCGCCACCGTCAGGAGCCCATGCAAATCGTTGTGGTCGCATAAAAATAATCGTCGCAATCGAGCTGAAAATACTCCATACTCTCCAAGGTTTTGTGCCCAAAGTCACCGCTCGCCGTGGCGCCGACAGGCATCA
>JAPYNE010000032.1 GCA_028285945.1 Candidatus Foliamicus numerosus
GCACAGATCGCATGCAGCACACTTTTCGGATTCCACCCGGCCTTGTACTCGATGCGCTCGCCCTCGACAGTGCGCTGGCGAAGCAGGTGGCCAAGGTTGGTGGGAAGCTTGTCCGTCATGCTGGTGCCTTAAGATTCCGGAATCCTATAGCTACTGATCGCATCCACCATGGCGCGAGCACGGAGTCTTGGTACCGTGCAACCAGTTCCCCGTCGTCCAAACTTGCGGTCGGGATCACCGCGTTCGACTCCTTTTGCTTTCCATAGTGTCCTGGCGCGATTGCTCACCCGAAACTGTTTCGTCCGTCCGCAGATGAGCGAGGCATCCCCAAGCGCTGCCGGGCTGCCGGCGGATTACAGTGATTCGACCGCCGGAGGCGAAAACGCGGCATTCATCGCCTGGCTGAATGCCGACCGTTCGGCACTGGCTGGCCGAAAGCGTTAAACAACGCTTGGCGCCAACTTTAAGCACCGAGGTTCACAGACAGCCCGCAGGAAGCATTTTCGCTTAATCGAACGAATGGGATCAAGACAATGTGCGGGTTCACCACATATGGGACTGATCGTGTTCGGCAGTCCTTTGCTAGCGAAGGTATTCCATCGGGGTGAGCAAGTCCAGCGCGCAGTGCGGCCGGACATGGTTGTGGAAGCGCTGGTATTCGGCGAGGGCGGGCGCGGCATCCCTGACGGTCATCTCGCCTTGGTAGAGGCTCCGGAACTCGGTTCTGGCGCTGTCGTTGGCGCGCTCGACAACGCCGTTTAACTGGGGGCTTTTACTTCGGCAGAAGCGGGGAGTATTACTTCGGCAGTGACACGCGCGGACTTTCCGGCGCTACATTCACCGCTACGAGTCCGAGGGACTGGATGGTTTGCTGGACAAGCGGATGAGCCAGATTTCGCATCGCCGCGCGACGGTGGACGAGGTGGCGCGGATGGTGGACCGGTATCGCCGCACCCGAACCGGACAGTTCATTTGTTCCAAAACCGGACATTTCTATTTGTTGCCAACACATGAGGCGCGTGCTTTGCGTCTCCTTCGCAGAAGAGCCATAATGTCCTTGTAATACGCGTATGATTTGCAATACGCACGAACTTTGGGAGTAAGCCATGCTAGCCGTCCGCCTGCCGGAAGACATCGAAAAGCGCATCGCCGAACTAGCCTGCCGCACGGGCCGCACAAAGACCTATTACGTCAAGGAAGCGATCATGGAACAGCTTGACAAGCTGGAAGATAAATATCTCGCCTTGGACCGCTTGGAGAGCCCCGAAAAACGATGGTCGCTGGAGGAGATGGAGCAGGGACGTGACATGGAAGGTTGAATTTGACGACCGCGCCGCAAAAGAACTACGAAAACTGAACCCGCAGGCACAAGGAGAAATTCTGGCGTATTTACGAGAGCGCATCGCCACAACGGAAAGTCCTAGGCGATTAGGCAAGTCGCTGTCCGGAGTCCTTAAAGGCCTTTGGCGCTACCGGATTCGCGACTATCGTTTAATTTGCTCAATATCCGAACGGGA
This sequence comes from Candidatus Foliamicus numerosus, assembly GCA_028285945.1. GTDB lineage: Bacteria > Pseudomonadota > Gammaproteobacteria > Steroidobacterales > Foliamicaceae > Foliamicus > Foliamicus numerosus. The sequence goes on from JAPYNE010000032.1 coordinate 1,518, forward strand.
AATGAATGTCGTGGTGTTGCGCGTCGGTCATCGCAGGAACATCATGGCAGCGGCGATTTTCGTTTCGGCGTTTGTGTTTCATGCAGCTATCGAAGGGCACGATGGCATCCCGCCAGTGCCATTGCAGGGCGCGATCGACAAGTCGTCGTTGCTGAACACTTGGAACGCGATTTTGCAAGTCAACTACTGGCCGGTGTTCAGCATTGCCCGCGACCTGCTGGCGGCATTGCCGCTGCGTACGGTTCCGGCAGTTATGGAGCCCGTCGCCCAATCCATTTCAAAACTGTCGATGCTCGGCGCCACAAGCTACCATGACCTGACCGGCAGGATGTTCCAGACATTGGTGTCCGACCGGAAGTTTCTGGCCACTTTTTAGCGACGCGCACATCGTTTCGATTGCCACCACCGGATCCACCGCTAGAGCTTTTTCGGCGGACACAGGCATGGCGGAATGCCTTCTGGTCGCGACCAAACGGAAAGGCGGGCGAGCTTTGTATTCCAACCTCGCCGCCCGCCCCTTATCTCTACTAGAAGCCCTAAAGACAGCAAAAGATGCAAAGGCCGAAGCTGTATCAGGCGACCTGCTCGACCCCGGCGCCGCAGGCGTACGGGCAACAGAGGTCATAGCGACGGCTCGCGGGCTTGCTGAAGGTAGGCTGAAGTTGCCCCGCCGGACGCAGGCTGCCGAACTGCCCGTTGCGGCGCTTGGCCGCTTGGCCGAGCGCGGGCTGGTGCATCGGGACATCAACGGCGGCCCTACTGGCCCCGAAAAAGCAGGCGCGCCACGAGGGCCGTTTACCATCCGCGCCATTCGTCCTGGCGAAGTGCCCACCTACCCCATGCTTTGGGCGCACAACGCCAAACGCGAGCGCACACTTGAAGTGCGGCACGACAGCTGCGGCGACCCGCATGCGGGAGATGAGGCGCGAGCCATCCAGCTTTACCGCCGCGCCGCCTCGCGGCTGCACTGCAATCTGGATTTCCAGCTTAACTCCCAGAGTCTTGCCATGTGCATGACTCCAAAGAAGTGCTTGGGCGGCACCGCGTGGCCGAACGTGATATGCGGCGAGCAGCGCCACGAGTTGCCGCTGCTTCTCTGGGCCAACTCAACCCCGGGCTTGATTCTGTTCTGGTGGCGCGGAACACGGCAGCAAGAGGGCCGGGCAAGGCTGACCATCACCGCAGTGCCGGAGCTGCCCGTTCTGGATGCCCGTGTCCTGAATCAACAACAGCTTGGGCATTGTGCCGACCTTTTCGAGGATTTCCGGCAGCGGGAATTCCTGCCGGCGAACGAGGCGCACCGCGATGAAACGCGCAAGGACCTCGACCGCGCGCTGCTGTTCGGAATCACCAGCGTTCTGAAACTGGACCCTGATCTGGAGGAGAATCTGGACCTGCTGCGGGAACAGTGGTGCGCCGAGCCTTCCGTGCATGGCAGCAAGAGCACCCGCATCAGGACGAGCTCGTGACCATCCCCGCAGGAACGACCGCAGCATCCTGCAATGCTGATGCTTTGCGTTTCCTTGCGAGCGCGTTTGGATTCAGCGCAGGAGCGCGAAGTGCTTGCCTCGGGCTGCCCGGAGATCGAAGGTATAGGTTCGCGCGCAGCCGTGCATCCGGTTGCGGCACGCAATGAGGCAGTCCGCGAAGTCGCCCGCACCGGATTCGAATTCCCGTAAAGCCGCCCGCACCGCGTCGCGGTCTTCGACCGCCAATTCCTCGGTTCGCAGGAATTGACGGATCACGGGAATGACCGCGTCTTTCTCAAAGCCATAGGCGCGGGTCAACACCCACACCAGTTCCGCGAGAACCAGAACGCTGACATAGCCGGGCGTCTGCGCCGTGCATTGCCCCTCCATAAGGCGCGCCGCCGCGGCGGATTGCCCGGGGTGGTCCTGAACGATGTAGCGCGCCAGGACATTGGTGTCCAGGCCGATCACAGGATCAGGCCTCGTCCGTCGCCGCTTTGGCGATGGCCTCGTCCATCTCCTGCAAAGTGGCCGGAACCGCAGGCTTGGGCAGCATGCCCTTCAGTTGCGTGACCGGCGACGTAACCGGCGCCACGCGCAGAAGATCGTCATGCTCGAAAATAAACTCGATCCGGTCGCCCGGCTCTAGTTGGAATTTCTCCCGGATGGCCTTGGGCAGCGTAACCTGTCCCTTGCTGGTGATTGTTGCCTGCATTACTTTTTTCCTTGTTCCTTACTTTTTAGTAAGGCGCAAGTCAGTATAAGCTATCGGGTCAGCGGGCAGGGCGAAGCGCTATGGTCATTCGGCGGCTTGTTTTGGGCGCTTGAGGTCGAGCGCGCGCTGGTAGGCGGCGCGGCGCGCAACGCCGGTGAGCGCGGCGGCAAGGCGGGCCGCCTGCCGGGTGGGCAGCTCGTCCAGCAGCACCTTGAGGGCCGAATCGAGGGCAGCGGCATCCTGGTCTCCGCTCGCTTCGACCGCCCCGCCCACCACCAGCGCGAACTCGCCCTTGGCGACGATGGCGCCCGATTCCGCTTCGCGGCATAGTTCATCCAGCGTGCCGCCATGGATGCTTTCGTGGAGCTTGGTGAGTTCGCGAGCCAGCACGGCCTCGCGTCCGCCGCCGAATGCGGCGCGCATGTCCTTAAGCGCCGCGCCGATCCGATGGACGGCCTCATAAAAAACCAGCGTTTCCGTGACCTGCTTGAGCGCCTCCAAGCGCGCAAGCCGGGCGGCGCGGCGCGCAGGCAGGAATCCCTCGAAACGGAACCGGTCGGCAGGGAAGCCGGCCACCGACAGCGCAGCTACGGCGGCGCAGGGCCCCGGCAGGGGGGTCACGCGGATTCCCGCACTCCGGGCCGCGCTCACCAGCCGCATGCCGGGGTCGCTGATTCCGGGCGTGCCGGCATCGCATAAAAGCACCAGGTCCTCGCCCGCGAGCATTCCGCGCAACAGCGTCGCGATGCGCGAGCGCTCGTTGTGCGCATGCAGGGAAACCAAGCGTGCCCGGGCATCGACGCTTTCCAGCAGCTTCGCGGCGCGCCGGGTGTCCTCCGCCGCCACCTTGACAGCGCTCCGCAGCGCGGATTGAAGCCGCGTGCTAACATCGCCCAAGTTGCCAATCGGAGTGGCGGCGACGATCAAGGCCCCCGCTCTTGCCGGCGCCTGATTCCCCGTCTTCCGCCCAACCGCCATATGACCACCTCCTTGCCCGCGCAGCCGACCGCCGGCAGGCATTCAGCCGAGCAAGCGCCCGTACCCCGCGCCTGCATCGCGATGCTCGCAAGTCTGGCAGTCCTCGCGCTGGCAGGCTGCACAGCCGGCGACCGCTTAGGAGCGTCCGGCGAAGCGCTAACCGCTCGCGAAGAACAGGCACTGGAGCTTTCCCGGACCGGAAACCACGACGACGCACGCCAAGTGTACCTATCGATGGCCCGCCGGTCAGCAAACGCCGAGCGGGTCCGCTATCGAATCCTTGCGGCCCGGGAAGCAGGACTGGACGGCCGGCACCGGCGGGCGCTGGACGAGTTGCTCACCATCGAGCCGGCGCCGCGCTGGCTGGGCCTCTGGTCGCTGGCGGCAGCCCGCAGCGAGCGCGTTCTTGAAGGAGCGCAGGCGGCCTACGAACGGCTGGCGGACATCGATCCGGAGCGTTTCCCGAACATAGCCGTCGATCTAGTCCGCACCCGGTCCGAACTGCTCTTCGCCCTGCAAAGGCCGGCCGAGGCCCTGGTCGAGCTGACGCGGCTGGGCGCGGATTTCTCCGAGGGACACGAAAGCACGGCGGAATTCACCTGGTCGCTGCTGCGCGAGCACCGATCGCAACTTTCAACGGAGGGAGTGACAGGCGCTCCGCTGGGCTGGATTGAACTTGCGCTGTTGGCGGACCAGCTCGCCGGAGATCCCACGGAAGCGGGGGCGGCGCTGAACGGCTGGAGGCGGAACTTCCCTAGTCATCCGGCCGGCTCGCTGCTGGAGAGCGCAGTGAGGCCGGAAATCTGCTCAGGCCTAAAGCCGCCAGATCGCTTGGCGATGCTGCTCCCGGGTTCGCAGCCTTATCGCACCGCCCTGAAGTCGCTTCGGGATGGATTTCTCGCGGCGCGTTACGCCCTGATGTCCTCCTGCGGGGCGCCTGAAATCGCTTTCTACGAGGTCGGCGACAGCAGCCATGCGGGACGGCAGTGGAGCCGCGCGGCAACAGAGGGCGCGGATTTCATCGTGGGGCCGCTGCTTCCTGAATCGGTCGAAAACGCCGCTCAAGTGGCGGGCGGATTGCCTACCTTGGCGCTAAACCGCCTGCGCGACCAGGTGCCGCCCGCCAATTTCGAGGAGTTTGCGCTCGCCCCCGAGCACGAAGCGCGTCAGGCGGCGCGCCAGGCGCTTGAGCGGGGCTTGCTCCGGGCGCTGGCCCTTTATCCGCGAGACGCTTGGGGCCAGCGAATCTACCGCGGCTTTCTGGAGGAATACCAAGCCGGAGGCGGGCGGCTCATTGCCCGCGAGCAGTACAGCCTGTCCGCCGTGGACTACTCCGAGCCGATCGGACGCCTGCTCAAGATCAGCGCCAGCAACCGGCGCGCCCGCATGCGCAGCTTGCGCACGGCCAGTTGAGCGACGCGGTGCTTTCGGGGCCGGACTTCAACGTGGCCCTTTTTGCGATGGGATACGACAGCTTCAAGCTGGCCTTGGCGCTGCATGGCGGCTCCGAAGCGCTGAAAGGCGGTATCCGGGGCCTCACCGGAACCATTTACCGCGCGCCGGACGGAAGCCTGGAAAGAGAGTTGGCATGGGCGCGGATCGCGGACGGGCAACTGACCGCCGCCGAAAACTGATCCGCATGCCCAAGCCGCCTCTTTACTGCGCGCCGACGGAGCCTTTTCCCGGCCCCCTGTTTCCGGGAGACGCATGAACCCATCCATGGGGCTTGATCCGCCATCCATGGCTCCTATACTCCCGGAAACAGGGGGCCGGGAAAAGGCGGCGGGAGCGGGAGCGCCGCGTACGGGGGCGGAAGCCGAGCTTCAGGCGCGGCGATACCTTGAAAAGCAAGGGCTGGCATTTGGGACTTATATACAATCTTACCCAAACCGCTTGACGCATCCGGACTTTAGGGTAAAATACTTCTTAAATAAGAGGTATCGGATATGGCCCAAAAAGCGCCAGGTAAGCACTACCGCAAAGGCGTGACCATCACGCAGTTGATAACGATGTTCCCCAACGACGAAGCAGCCGAGCAATGGTTCATCAAGCAAAGATGGCCGAATGGCGTGAAGTGTCCGAAATGCGGTTCGGACAACATCCAGGAACGGGCGACACGCAAGCCGCAGCCCTACCGCTGCCGCTCCTGCCGCAAGGACTTCTCCACCAAGACAGGAACGCTTATGCAGGGTTCCAATCTCGGCTTCCAGAAATGGGCCATCGCCATCTACCTGATGACCACGGGCATCAAGGGCGTTTCATCGATGAGGCTTCACCGGGAGTTGGGCATCACGCAAAAGTCCGCTTGGTTCATGGAGCACCGCATCCGTGAGACTTGGGAGGACAACTCGCCGCTGTTCCGTGGTCCGGTCGAAGTCGATGAGACCTACATCGGCGGAAAGAACAAGAACCGCCATGCCCATAAGCGCCAAGAGGGAACTCAAGGCGGAGCGGGCAAGGCCATAGTCGCCGCTGCGAAGGATCGTGCCACTCGGCGGATCAGCGCCGATGTGGTGCCGAACACCGAGGCTCATACGCTCCACGGATTCGTGGCTGGACGGGCCAATCACGATGCCATGATCTACACCGACGAGCACATGTCGTACCGCAAGCTGCCCTACCGCCATGAGGCCGTGAAGCACTCCGTGAGCGAATACGTGCGGGGTCAGGCCCACGTCAACGGCATCGAGTCTTTCTGGTCGTTGCTGAAGCGTGGATACCACGGCACTTTCCACCATATCAGCGAGAAGCACTTGCGCCGCTACGTCAACGAGTTCGCAGGGCGCCACAACGCCCGTGAATGCGACACGATGGCGCAGATGCGGAACATGGCGGCAGGCATGGAAGGCCGCAGGCTGCGCTACAAGGACTTGACCGCATGAAACCTGGAAGGAAGCCCCTTCCTCCAGCCGATCCCATACCGGACACGCCGGAGAATGTGGCGGCGGCGATTCTGCAAGCGCCGCCCAAGCGCAAGTGGCGATACGACCGCCTCAGGCGGCGAGCTTCGCCAAAAGATAATCCTGACCACGATCCCCTTTGACCGAATTGCAATGACCGCAAAGGAGTTGCAGGTTCGATAGGTGGTCCGTGCCTCCCATCGAGCGGGCGATGATGTGATCGACGGTGAGGTGCTGAGGAAGGAAATGATCGCCGCATCCATTGCAGTTCCCTGATTGCTCGCCGTAGAGCAATTTCTTGTTGTCGGCATGGTTGTATTTGCGAAGCGGCTCAATATCGGTCCGTTCCGGAATGTCCGTGCGGTGGATGCCGTCGTAGAACAGGCTCATCTCCCGCTTCACACGCATCTTTATCAACTCAGCCGCCTTCGGCGATATGTCGATGCCCGCCCATTGCCTATGCTCCATCTCGGCGGCTATGCAGGCAGTGGCGCATCCGCAGAACGGATCAAGCACAACCCCGTCCGGCGGACTGCTTGCCTTGATAATGCGCTGGAGCAAAGCAATCGGTTTTTGCGTCGGATATCCAGTTCTTTCGTTTTTCCATGCTGATATGTTCGTGAGGAAAGGGTCGGCCCACCAGTCAGGCGGCACTGTGCCACGTTGATGCAGGGTTTTATAGCTCGGTTCAGCAACGGCTTGTCCATATAAGCCCCGTGCCGGCGTGTACTCCGCCACATAGGGTCGCCGGACCGCATCGGGATTGAATACGCAGCTTGCCCCCCCGAAGAATAGAAGAGTGTCGTGCTTGCGAGGAAAATATCGCTTCGTGTTGGAGGGGCCGGTGTAGCACCACACAATCTCATTCCGAAAGTTCTTCCGCCCGAAAATCGCATCCATGACCAGTTTCAGGTAATGGCTCATGGTCGGATCGCAATGGAGATAGATGCTGCCCGTGTCCTTCAACAGCCGCCTCATTTCCAGCAACCGCACGGCCATGTAGATGAGATAGGACTTGTCGGAGGTGTTCAGCGCCGCATGAATCACCCGGTTCAGGGCGGGATGCTTGGTCTCGATCAGGTCCAGCCAAGCGGCATCGACATCCGATAGCGTCCAAGTGTCCTTGAACTCTGCGCCCGCCGCCTCGCTGCCTATAGGCGCTGCGTAGTTGGCCTTGCTGTTGAAAGGCGGATCAAGGTATATGAGATCAATCGATGCGGAGTTCATTCCCCGCATGATGGGCAGGTTGTCGCCTGTCCACATCGTGCGGTTCTTAAAATTAGGGGGGGGCTCATATCTCAATGCTATCCTATTTAGCAGGAATAGCTAATTAGTTGGGTAAGATTGTATATAAGTCCCTGGCATTTCTAACGGCCAACTATCGCTGCCGCTACGGCGAGCTGGACTTGGTCATGCGCGACGGCGGCTGTTTGGTGTTCGTGGAAGTGCGGGCGCGCCGAAGCGCGCGTTCAGGGCTTCCCGAGGCCACGCTCACCGCCCGGAAAAGGCGCTGTCTGGCCCGCGCGGCAAGATGCTTTATTAGCGAGCACCGGCGTTTCGGCGGTATGATGCTCCGCTTCGACGTGGTGGGCATACTCGCTGGCGGCCCCCGCGCGGAAATCCGCTGGATTCGCAACGCCCTTGAATTTAATGGACGCTGAAACCGCACGGGTCAAATCCGAATTCGCCGAAAGCCTGGAGGCCAACAGGAAGGCGGCGCGCGTTCTGGCCGGGCCGGTTGCCGAGGCAGCCCGGCTCATCGCCGCCAGCCTCAAGTCCGGCGGCAAGGTCTTAAGCTGCGGCAACGGCGGGTCCGCCGCGGACGCCCAGCACTTTGCCTCCGAGTTGCTGAACCGCTTTGAAACCGAGCGCAGCAGTCTCGCGGCCATGGCGCTCACCACTGATGCCTCCACGCTCACTTCGATCGCCAACGACCGGGATTACCGCGAGGTGTTCTCGCGGCAGGTGGACGGGCTGGGCAGGCCGGGCGACATCCTGCTGGCCATCAGCACCTCCGGCGCGTCGCCCAACGTGGTTGCCGCCGTGGACGCGGCGCACCGCGCCGGCATGCGCGTCGTTGCGCTCACCGGCCGCGATGGCGGGCAGGTTTCAGAAGCGCTTGAGGAAAACGACGTGGAATTGCGGGTTCCGCACGCCCGGACCGCGCGGATTCAGGAGATGCACCTGCTCGCCATCCATTGCCTGTGCAGGCTGCTCGACGACGCCTGCGGCAACGAAGGCCCTACTTGACCACGCGCAACTTCGGCGCGCCCCGCGGGCGGCGGGGCTTTGAAGGACCGCCGGCTCCGGCCTGCCCGAGCGAAGCGCCTAGCTCATCAGTGAGAACAACGCCTTGGCCGGTTTCTCGAGAAAAAATGCAAAGCACGGCATCCATGGGCACCGACACGGGCCGCGCCGCGCCTCCGAAGCGCGCCTCGAAGTTCAAGGTTTCGCTGCCGATCTCAAGGTTGCGGGTTGCCTGATAGCTGATGTTGAGAACGAGGCGCCCGTCCTTGGCCCGATCGGCAGGCACGCGCACATCCTCGCCATCGGCCTGCACCACAATCTGCGGAGTGTCGCCGCGATCGGTGATCCATTCATGCACGGCGCGCAAGAGGTAGGGCCGCAACGAGAGGTTTTCGGACTTCATCGCAGCCGTGTCCAAGGCAGGCGATTTCCGAAACTGCGCTTCAGAGGGCCGCCGGGCGCATGTCGCGCTCTAGTTCGGACAGGCCTTCGGTAAACGCAGGGCGGGCGAAAACGCGCCGCATGTAGCCGTACAGGGCATCGGCGCGAGGGCCGGGATCAATGCCGTAGCTTGCCAGCCGCCACAAAAGCGGCGCCAGGCTGCAATCCACGAGGGAAAACTCTTCGCCCAAATAAAAGGGGCTGGACTCAACCGCTTCGGAAATCTCTATCGTGGCCTCGCGAAGCTGCCGCTTCTCGCTCTCCCCGCCTTTGGACTCGATCTTTTCGGCAAGGTCGTAGAGGTCGTGCTCAATGCGGTGAAGCGCCAGGCGGAAATGCGCCCGGCGCTTGGGATCGACCGGCATAAGCGGCGGCTGCGGGAAGCGCTCGTCGAGGTAATTGATGATGATGCGGGAGTTGTAAACGGCCAGTTCGCGATCCACCAAGGTGGGCAGGGTGTTGTAGGGATTCAGCAGTTGAATATCGGGCGGCAGGCTGCCGTCACGCGCCTGAACGATCCGCACGCCGATGTTCTTCTCTGCTACAACTACTCGAACCCGGTGACTGTGTAGATTGGTTGGACTGGAGTACAGGATCATGGCGTGGATTATACGCGCCGGATTTCGGCGCCAAGGCCGCTGAACTTGTCCTCAATTCGTTCGTATCCGCGGTCCATGTGATAGACCCGGTGAATCACCGTTTCGCCCTCGGCGACCAGCGCCGCCAGCACCAGGCTTGCGGAAGCACGCAAGTCCGTGGCCATCACCGGGGCGCCTTGCAGCCGCCGAACCCCGCGTATCAGCACCTCGCGTCCCAGCGGCTCGATGTCGGCGCCGAGGCGCCTGAGTTCGGCAACGTGCATAAAGCGCTGTTCGAACACGTTCTCCCGAACCAGCGCATGCCCGCTTGCGATAGCGTTGAGCGCCGTGAATTGCGCCTGCATATCGGTCGGAAATCCGGGCCAGGGCGCGGTTGCCACGTTAACGGAACGGGGCCTGCGACCGCCCATGTCGAGTTCCACGAACCCCTCCCCCCGCCGAACATCCGCGCCGGCATTGCGCAGCGCCGCCAGCACTTCGCCGAGGGCCAGTTCGCCGCGAAAGCGCAGCGCAACCCGGCCGCCCGTCATCGCCCCGGCTACCAAGTAGGTGCCGGCCTCGATCCGGTCCGGAAGAATCTCGCGCTCGGCGCCGCGCAGTTGCCCCACGCCGCTAATCCTTATTCGCGATTCGCCGGCGCCGGAAATTCTTGCGCCCATCGCATTGAGGCAGTCCGCGAGGTCCCGCACCTCAGGTTCGCGCGCGGCGTTCTCTATGACCGTGTCGCCATCCGCCAGAACGGCGGCCATCATGATGTTCTCCGTGCCCGTAACGGTTGGCAGCGGCAGGTCGATCCGCGCGCCGCGCAGGCCGTTGCTGCGCGCGGAAATATACCCTCCGCGCATCTCGACTTCGGCCCCCATGCTGCGCAGCGCGTTGACATGCATGTCGATGGGACGGGCGCCGATGGCGCATCCGCCGGGCAGCGAAACGTCGGCGCGTCCGAAACGGCCCAGCAGCGGCCCCAAAACCAGAATCGAGGCCCGCATGGTGCGCACTAGGTCATAGGGCGCGGAAAAGGACTTGGGCTCCGCCAGCCGCACGCTGGCGCTGCCTGGCGCCGCTCCATCCACGACGGCGCCCAATATCCTCAGCAGGGAAAGCATGGTATGCACGTCGCGGAGATCGGGCAGATTGCCGAGACGAAGCGGCTCGGCGCTGAGTATGGAGGCGGCCAGCATCGGCAGGGCCGCGTTCTTTGCGCCGGAAACAACCACCTCGCCGTCCAGCGTCCTGCCGCCGGACACAACGAATTTATCCACCCGGCGAGTCTTCCCCGGACTTGTTCAGCTGCCGCCATTCCTCAGGCGTGTGGGCGCGAATCGACAGGGCATGGATCTCCGCGCCCATGCGCGTTCCCAGCGCTTCGTACACCAAGCGATGACGGCCCAGCGGGAGCAGCCCCTCGAAGGCGGGACTGACCACTGTGGCATCGAAGTGCGTGTTATCCTCGCTTTCGACAGCAACTTCGCAGCCGGGCAGGTGCGCCGAAATCAGTGCGGAAATATCCCCCGGTGTCATCATTGGAATTTTATCTGCAATCCGAGTTCGGCGGCGCCAGATATCACCACGCGGTTCGCTGCGCCCGCTTGTGAACGTTCTTTACCTGTGGCTGCCGGTCGCCGCAGCCGGTCTGGCCCTGCTGGCATTCGGGGCGAAAGTGTTCATCGACGGAGCTGCCGACGGAGCGCGGCGCCTTGATATTTCGCCGATGCTGGTGGGACTGTTTCTGGCTGGTTTCGCCACCTCTCTGCCTGAAGCTGTGGTGGCCGCGGTTGCGGCTTGGCGCGGCAGCGTGGAACTGGCGCTGGGCAACGCGGTGGGCTCGAATATCGCCAACATCGGCCTAGTGCTGGGCGCCGGCGTGCTGTTCATTGGCCTCAAGCCCGGCCGGGCGCCGGCGAAGGTGGAGCTGGGGGCCATGGCGGGGGTCACGCTGCTGGCCTGTGCGTTGATCCTCAACGGCTATCTTTCGCGCACGGACGCGCTGGTGCTGCTGGCCGCGCTGCCGGCGGTCAGCTGGCTGCTGATCCGAAATGCCGGCGCGGGCCAAATGGCCCCGCAGTCCGCAGCGGCCCAGCGCAGCATGGCACGGAATGCGATCTACGTGGCGGCTGGTCTGGCACTCCTGCTTGGGGGCGCGGAAGCGCTGGTGCGGGCCGCGCAGGAAGTGGCTCGAATCGCCGGGGTGAGCGAACTGGTGATCGGCGCCACGGTCGTGGCCATCGGCACCAGTTTGCCGGAGCTGGCGATTACCCTGGCCGGAGCGGTCAAAGGCGAATCGGAAATCGCCTTGGGCAATGTGATCGGCTCCAATATCTTCAATCTGCTCGTTGTGATCGGCGTGGCCGGCGTGATCGCCCCTTCGGGCTTTTCGAGCCAGTTGCCAGCCCTCCACGTTCCGATGCTGCTGGGATTCACGCTGTGGTTCCTGCTGCTGGCGGCGATCTGCCGCCGACGGGGCGGGCTCGGCCGCGGCTGGAGCACCAGCCTCCTGCTTCCCTTCGCAGGCTATGTGGCCCTGATCGCCTTGACCGCCTGACCTCCCGCATTTCGGACGCTTCGAGCCCGCCCTCTTGTGTGCTTGCCTCTCGCGGGAGACGATTCGAGGTCGCCTGTATGCGCGCCTTCCTCTTGAGGGAGGCGGTTCGGGTTCGCCTGTATGCGCGCCTTCCTCTCGCGGGAGTGTCGGCGGCAGGACAGCCGCCGCCAAGCCCCATGGATGGGTTCATGCGTCTCCCGCGAGGAAGGGGGCAGAGAAGAGGCGGATTGAAA
>JAPYNE010000033.1 GCA_028285945.1 Candidatus Foliamicus numerosus
CCGAAGCCTGCATGCGCGCCTTCCTCTCGCGGGAGTGTCGGCGGCAGGAGCCGCCGCCAAGCCCCATGGATGGGTTCGAAGCGTCTCCCGCGAGAGGAAAGCGCGCATACAGGCGGCCCCGAAGCTCGTGAACCCGCGCAAGGAAAAGATGAGGCAAAGGTTTAGTTGTAAAATAATTGCTGCCTGATGCCGGCAGGAGCGGTTTCGGGCCTCAATCCGTGACATCGCAGAGACCCAATTAAGGGGGCCGACATGGGAAGAAAAACCGCTTTTTCGCTTTTGCCTTTGCTTGCGCTGACTGTTGCGGCGCCGCTGGGGGCGCAGGAGAACGAGGGGCAGGGGCTTGAGGAAATCATCGTGACCGCCCAGCGCCGCGAGCAAACCTCGCAGGACGTGCCGATCAGCATGACCGCGTTTTCCGCGGAGCAAATCGAGCGGGGCAATTTCAAGGGCGCCCGGGACTTCCTGCTGATGACGCCCAACGTCGCGTTCACGGCCAACGACCAGCAGGGCAACAAGAACGGCGATATTTCCATCCGCGGGCTCGGCGATCTCACCAATGGCGGCAATGAGCGCCTGATCCAGTCGCGCCCCGCCATCGGCTATTTCGTCGATGACTTCAGCGCCGCGTTCGTGGCCAGCGGCAGCGCCAACCCGCCGCTGGACGACATTGAGCGCATCGAGATACTGCGCGGGCCGCAGGGCACCTACTTCGGGCGCAACGCCACCGGCGGCGCCATCAATGTTGTTTCCAAAAAGCCCGACGAGAACGGAATGGCCAAAGTGCGGCTGGCTGCGGGCAACCACCAAACCTACGAGTACGGCGTGGTTGGAAACGCGCCCGTCGCCGACAACCTGTTCGCGCGCGGCGCCGCCGCGTTCACGTCCAGCAAGGGCCATGTCGATAACCTGCATCCCAACGGCAACGACACCGGATTCGAGAACCTCAACATGCGCGCCGCGATTCGCTGGCAGCCGGGCGACTGGACCGTCGATCTCACGGGCTGGCACATCCGCGAGGACGACCGGCAGATGGCCCGCGTGCCCAGCATGGAGGGGCCTGCCGGATTCCTGTTCACCGCTTCCGGCGGCGCGGTTGCGGGCCCGCCCACCTGCGGCCTGGGCGAGTCGATTTATATCGAGAACGGCAACAACAGCAAGATGTGCGAGAACACGCCGGGAATGACCCATATCGAAAACCGCGTGCTCACGGCCAGGCTCGAATACATCGGCGAGCGCCTCGGCTTCACGTCGATTACCGGAACGATCGACAGCGACATGTACCAGTTCGAGGACGTTGACAACAGCGGCATGGATTTCTTCTATCGCGTGTCGGACTACGAGAGCGAATCCATGAGCCAGGAAGTGCGGCTTTTCTCAACGGTTCCCTTGCAGTTCGGCGCCGCCGATATCAACTGGATGGTCGGCGCCATCGCTTACGACGACGACGCGCAGGTCAACAACGCCATTATTTCCGGCGAAGACGTCATCCATGCCGGCGCCTTTCCCGGCGGCGGCCCGCTGGGTTCCACCACGCCGGGCGACCGCCCCAACGAGAACGAGATCACCATCGAGAAGGATGGTTTCGCCGCGTTCTTCGATCTCGGGTTCGAGTTGACGGACACCGCCACGCTGTCGGTGAGCGGCCGCTACTCGCAGGATGACGACCGGCAGCACTGGAGGAACACCTATGCCTCCTTCGACTGTAGCCGCCGCGCCGTGGATGCCGGCGTGCCGGCCCCGTTTCTCGATAACTGCGCGCTGCGCCCGGATCAGGATGTGGTGATTTACACCGGTCCCGACGGCAGCCAGTTCACTAGCGGCGGGCGGTTCGACCAGACGGCGGGCAATCCGTACCTCGACGTGTCGAATGACGGCAGCAACTTTTCCCCCCGCGTGGCGCTCAACTGGAACTACAGCGAGGACGCTTCGGCTTACGCCACGATTTCGACCGGCTACCGCGCGCCCGGCGCGAGGACGGCCGCGGATGACGCGGATCGCGTGAACGGCGCGACTTACGACCCGCGGTCGCGTTTCGACGAGGAGGTCGTGACCAATTACGAGATCGGCTGGAAGGCCTTCCTCAGCGGCCGCCGCGCCCAGATCGAGGTGGCCGCTTTCCGGATGGACTGGGAAGACATGCAGGTGCGGCTGGCCCGGACGCGATGCGCGCCCAACCAGGAGATCGTGCCTTCGCCGGCGGACTGCCCGGCCGGCTCCACCGGTTTTGCGCCGCAGAACGTGGTGGCGAACGCGGACTCGGCAAGCAGCCAGGGGATCGAGCTGAGCGGCCAGGCGCTGATCGGAGATTCCTTCACGCTCATGGCGGCTTTCGGCTATATGGATGCCCAGTTCGACCGCTTCGCCAATGCGCCGCAGGGCGACGTGAGCGGCGAGGGCTTGCCGAGCGCGCCGGAAACCACGGCCTCCGTCTCCGGCCAGTTCGACTGGGAAGCGAACGGCTTTAGCGGCTACCTGCGCTTGACCGCCAGCCACCGCTCGGAATTCGCGGCCCGGTTCTCGGATATTCCGGCCTCGGCCTTTCCGCGGGTCTCTCCGTCGGCCACGGTGGTGGACCTTCAGGCGGGATTGGACTGGAGCAATCAGAGCCTCACGCTCAACGTGTCGAACCTGCTCGACGAGGACCACTACTCGGGCGTGGACAGCTTTTCGCATTCAGGCGCGGTCACGACCCCCGCCGGCCAGTTCATCAATCTCGCCTGGACGATGACCGCGGACTTCTGAGAATCCCGCAAGAGGGGGCGGGGAAGGGCGAGGTCCAGCAAAATCCTGCGCTGCCCCCAGGCCTCTGCGCAATATGCGGCCTAGTATCAGATAATGAGTGAAAGCGGCCAAACGGCTGGGCCTTCCGTATTCCAGCTGGTGCTTGAGTCGCTGCCCGAGGAGGCTCAGCACCGCAGGGCTTGGCTGGGGCTGGTCCGCTGCTTTTCGAGTATCGAACGGGTTCTGATGCGGCGCCTTTCCGATGAATTCAACTCCAGCCTGCCGCGCTATGATGTTCTGACCGCCTTGGCGCTGGCGCCCGAGGCGCTGACCATGGGGGAGCTGGCATCCATGCTGATGGTCACGAAGGGAAACATTACCGGCGTGGTCGCGCGGCTGAGGAAGGAAGGCCTGGTTCGCAAGGCGGCATCCGAAACGGACCGGCGCGTTCAGTCGGTCACGATGACGAAAAAGGGCAGGGAGCTATGGGGCGCCATGCATGCCCACTACGACCGGACCATTGCCGAAGTGCTTTCCGGCCAATCCAGGGAGGACCTCCGGGCCTTGACGCAAGTGCTGGAGGCGACCCGCTTGGCCATTCAGGAGAGAATCCGCGCCTTGCGCGAATGACCGGCGCGGGACGTGCGTTGCGGGAGCTGGTTTCAGGAGCGCGCTTGCGCTGAGTGGCGGGCCAGCCTTTGCTTTTCGCACGTCCGCTGCGCCCGCTTGCTGGTTTCAGGAGCGCGCTTGCGAGGCCCCGCTGCCGATAGCAGTTTGCCAACGCGGTTTTGCAAATGCTCCCGGAAAAAGCCAATTCGGTGATCTTCCGGAAACCCCGATAAATGTTGTTCGATCACGCTTTTCACTTCAATTCCTCCCACCGCTCTTCCCGGCATAGGTTTTCCACGGCTTGAGCGAACAAAACGAGCCTGTTCCTCTTTGTCTTGCGGGCATACGCGATGAGCTTGGCCGCATTGATATCCTCATAATGGAATCGCATGCTTTCAATCCATTGCGGGTTGCCGCATTCTTTTTCCTCGAGGGCCACATCGAGCAACGCCCTCTCCAAATCAGCGGAAAGGAACGCGGTTCCGGGTTGCGAGGGGTTATTGATGTAGAGGCACCCGAACTCCGGGAATGGGGGCGGGCGCTTATATTGAATTTGCCCGGTTCCGCCTTCGATCTTGAAGTGGATGGTTTCAGCCCGGCCTTTGGCGGGGAGGTATGCGACCCCTTGGAAGACTTGTTCGGGCACCACTCCGTAATAGGACAGCGCGGCGAGTCCGCCGACTCGGGCCCCGGGCCTGATTTTATCGAAAACGTCCCGCCATCCAGGGGGAGGGGTTTTGCGGTAAATGTCTGTCAATGTGTAGAGGCCGCGCTTGATTTGCATCACTTTATTAGACTTGATCCAGCGGCAAAGCTGGATTCTAAAGTTATGTATTTGGGATGCGGGCAAACACAAGTCTTTGGGTCGCCAGCAGCTAAGCTGCTGGGTTTGGGCGAGGAGTTGCTCGAATTTCATTCAGAGGAATATACATTAGCGTATAGTTATTCGCAAAAAAGATGGCGTCCCCATGCAGCTCCTCGCCGCTGGCGTCGTGGCGTGCCAGGCAACCAAGTCAACGTATCTCAGCCGCCTCCTCTCCATCCCCTTTGCGACACCCTAGTGAGGAAGTGCCCGACTGGATGCTTCACTTCTTATGGGCAGGATTGCATAGAAGCCCCTAACGAAACTGGAGGAGTGGCTTGTTTGGGCGGTCATCGCCTTGCGTGCCCGCCTGTTCCGCTTGTTCCGCTTGTTGTCCGGCTGGCCGCTGCAATGCGGATATGCGCTGAGGACGCTCGAGTTGAGTTCAGTTCCCCAAAATCCGCCTTAGGGTGAGCGCTGCCGACCAGTGGCGAATGCCGCCAAAGCTGTTGGTGTTGGCGAACCCGGGGTCGCTCTGATGCTGCGCGTGGGCGTCATAGCCGGCGGTGGCCTCAAACGAGCGGGTTCCGGACCAGGTGAGCTTTAGTCCCAGCAGGGTATGGCTGCTTAGGGCGTAGTCCGCGCCGGCGTGCAGCCGCCAGAGCAGCACGTTGTCCTTGAGGTCGGCGTTCTGCTCGCTGTTGTAGAACTCCAGCGGCGGATCGAAGACGGTGGCGGCCGCCTCCGTGGCCTGATATTCGCTCGAGTAGTGCAGCCCGGCAATTTCGACCTGGGCGCGGCCCAGCCCCACGCCCAAGTAGGGCGATAGCGCGCCCCAGGCGCCGGGGAAATCGTAGTAGGCGTTGACCGAGAGCTGGCGCAGGTTCACGCGGTCGATCCGGGTTCGCGCGTTCGCATCGACCGGGGTGTCCGGCGGAGGCGGAAGGGGCGAGCCGTCATAGTAGGACAGCGCCGTGAACTGCTGGTCCGCGCGGTTGCGCTGCTGTCCCGCCGCCAGCTCCAGGCGGGCGCGGCCGATACGCCGCCCTGCGGCAAGCCCGAATGCTGCGCCGTTATCGAGGTCGATGTCGTAGCGCCAGCGGTACCCGGAAATGGCCGCGGGCGGCTCCTGGCCGAAGCAGGCCATGTCCGGGTAGCACAGGCTGTCCCGGTTCCAGCCTTCCTGGCCCAGGCCATTGCTGCCGGCCCCTCCGCCGGACACAGCCACGTACCAGGCTGGGCCGGCCTGCGCCGCGCTGCCGCTTTGGGCATTGGCCGGCGGAATCTGCCACAGCGCCAAGAATATCCAAGCAAGTCCAAAGAGAGCGGAAAAAGATCGCATGGCGGGTCCCTGAAAATTCGGCATACGGAGCGCCGAGCGGCAAATATGCTAACACTTCCCGGCCCCCGCAACAGCGCGCCAAGCCCGGCGCGCGGGACGTGCGCTGCGGGGCTGGTTTCAGGAGCGCCCTTGCGCTGAGTGGCGGACCAGCCTTTGCTTTTCGCGCGCCCAATCGCGCTCCTGGTCAACGCGCCGCTTGTCGTGCTGCTTGCGGCCTCGGCCCAAGCCCACGCGCAGCTTGACCTTGGGGCCGCCCCAGAACAGCGCCAGCGGTACCAGCGTGAGCCCGCGCTGCTGCACCTTGCCGGCCAGCCGGTCGAGCTGGTAGCGGTGCAGCAGCAGTTTGCGGCTGCGGTCGGGCACCGGCGCAGGGTGGGCGCTGGCGTTGGGCAGCGGCGCGAAATTGGCGCCCGTGAGCCATGCTTCTCCATCGCGCAGCGCGACATAGGCCTCCACTAGGCTGGCGCGGCCGGCCCGCAGGGCTTTCACTTCCCAGCCGAGCAGCGCCAGCCCGGCCTCGATTTCCTCAAGGATCTCGTAATCGCGGTAGGCGCGCCGGTTGGCGGCGATGCGTCCGGGTTGCGATTTTCTGGCCATGCTGCATTGAATCGTTGACGGCGCCCCGCCGCCTTTGGACAGGCCGGTACAATAACGCGGCGGCAAATGGCATGCATGAAATATCCAGAGAGGCCCTAACAGGCAGCACGCCCGAGCAGGTTTTCGATCTCGTCGCCGCCGTTGAGGACTATCCGGTTTTTTTGCGCGGCTGCGCCGGCGCGCAAATTCACCGGAAGGACGAGGCCGAGGCGCTGGCCAGCCTCGACCTTCGCGGGGGCGTGTTCAAGCAGCGCCTCACCACGCTCAACCGCATGCAGCGACCGCACCGGCTGGAAATGAACTTAAGCGACGGCCCGTTTCGGCATTTGAGCGGGCTGTGGCGTTTCGAGCCGGTTGGGGGCGGCTGCCGGGTTTCGCTGAAGATACGGTTCGAGTTCAAGAGCTGGGCGCAGGAACTCTTGCTGGGGCGAAGTTTTGAGGCCCTGTGCGACCGGCTGGTGGTGGATTTTCTGAATCGTGCGCGCAGGATCGGCACGCCCGATGAGTGAGGAGCGGGTCGTGGAGGTGAGCTACGCGGTGTCTGGCGCCCAGCGCGTGCTGGCTATCCGCGTGCCTGCCGGCTGCACGGCGCGGCGCGCAGTGGCGCTGTCGTGCATGGCGCAGTTGTTCCCGGAAATTGATGCGGACCAATGTCCGCTGGGCGTGTTCGGGGTTGAAGTGGCCGACGACCATCGCCTCAATGACGGCGACCGCCTTGAAATCTACCGCCCCTTGGAAAACGACCCTCTCGAAACCCGCCGCCGCAACACGCGCTAGCTTTCCGAGGCGGCGGTCCGCAAGCCTTCTATCCGCTTCTTGCCTGATGCGAAACGCGCATACCGTGTTCCCGCTGGTCTTTTGCCCGCTTAGCGCGCATAAGCTTGCTGCGCCATAAGCACACAGGTGAAGCCATTCCCCGCCCCTTGGTGCAATATGCGGGCTAGTCTTGGGAGGCGGCGGTGATTTCGACGGCGCTGACGCCCTGGTCGGAAAAACGGATCACCACGAGCTGCCGTTCGCCCTCAAGCGTTCCGTCGGTGAGCACGTAGTCCCAGCGGTCGGCATGGAAGGGATCGCTGACCGTGGGCGTGCCAAGCACATAAGCGACCTGTTCCCGGGTCATGCCTGGCAGAACGGCGCAGGCCGCCGCAGCCAAGACTAGGTTCCGCCAAGTTCGGTAATGCTTCATGGCGACGGGGAGTATAGCCTCAAGGCCGCTTCCGCTTTGTCTGCCCTAGCGTTGTTTCCGGACGTACAGAACGAGGCTGTGATCGATCAGATCGTAGCCTGCGGCGCTGGCGATTTCCTCCTGCAGCCGCTCAATGTCCTCATTCACGAATTCCATGACCTCTCCGGTTTCCACGCAGATCATGTGGTCGTGGTGGTCGCCTGAATCCAGCTCGAACACGGAATAACCGTTCTCGAAGTTGTGGCGGGTCACTAGGCCCGCCTGCTCGAACTGCGTGAGCACCCGGTAAATCGTTGCCAGCGGGATCTCGTTGTCGCTGCGGGCGAGCTGCGCGTGGATGTCGTCCGCGCTGAGATGCCGCCTGCTGCTTTGGGCCAGCAGCCGGAAAATGCTCAGCCGCGGCTGGGTGACCCTGAGCCCCGCCTTCTCAAGGTTTTTTCGCGGAATGCTCTTTTTCATAGTCCTGCAAGCCTCAAGCGCCGTCTTGCAGGCGTGCGGTTGCGGTTTGCCTGGCGCGCCCTCTGGCCAGCATTTCCTCGGCGTGCGCCAGCGTGCGCGGCGTGATTTCCATGCCGCCTAGCATACGCGCTACCTCGTGAACCCGCTCGCTGTGCTCAAGTTGCGCCGACAAGGTTTGCGTGCCGCCGTCGCGAACCACCTTGCTGACGCGAATCTGCCTGTCGGCCTGGCTGGCCACCTGAGGGAGGTGGGTGACGCACAATACCTGGCCGCGCCGCCCCAGCTCAGCCAGGCCGGCGCCAACCACTTCGGCAACTTTCCCGCCGATTCCTGAGTCCACTTCGTCGAAGATCATGGTGGGCGGCTGGCGCGCGCCGGTCGCTGCCAGTTGAATCGCCAGTCCGATCCGGGCCAATTCGCCGCCCGAGGCGCAACGCGCCAGCGGCCGCGGGGCCTGCCCCGGGTTCAGGGCCACGAAGAATTCCGCCCTGTCCCTTCCGCGCCGGCCGGTGGCGGGGGCCTCGGCGAGTTCCACGTGCAGCCGGCCGCCCTCCATGGCCAGAACCTGCATGCGCTTAGAAACCGCGTCGGCGAACTCCGCGGCGGCCCGCTTGCGCTTGCCGGAGAGATCCTCGGCCAGCGCCTCAGTTTCCTCGCGCAAAGCGGCGCGGCGCGCCCGGGCATCGGCAAGCTGCCTGTCCAATGTTTCCAGCCCGGCCTTTTCGGCTTTGAGATCGTCGCTCAGCGCCGGCAGCTCTTCATGCGTTTTTCCATGCTTGCGGGCCACCGCCAGAAGCGCTTGGCGGCGCTGCTCCACCTCGTCGAGGCCGCCGCCGCCCTCATCGAGGTCCACGCCGGCATGGCGTATGGCCGCCACTGCTTCCTCCACCAGCACTTCGGACTCCGCCAGCATGCGCGCGGCCTCGGCCAGCTGCGGTTCGAATTCGGCCACATCCCTGAGTTGCTGCCGCGCCGCGGCCAGTGCGCCGCCAGCGGACCGCTCGCCTTCGCTGAGCGATTCAAGCGCGCCGCCAACGGCGGCCAGCAGGCGGGCCTGGTTGGCCAGCCTCAGGCGCTGCCGGTCCAGTTGCTCCAGCTCTCCCGGGCCGGGATTCAATGCGTCCAGCTCGCCGATCCAGCTTTCGAGCAGTTCCATCCGGGCGTTGCGCTCCCCGGCGCGGCGTTCGAGTGCATCGAGTTCGCTTTCGGCTTTGCGCAAGGCCGCGAATGCTTCCGAGCAGGCCTCCACGGTTGCCCCCAGCCCGCCGTATTCGTCCAGGATCTCCAGTTGCGCGCCGGTTCGCAGCAGCGCCTGGTGGGCCTTTTGCCCGCAGATGTCCAGCAGGCAGGCTTTGATCTCGCGCAGTTTCCGCGCCGGAACCGGAACGCCGTTGAGGGTGGCGCGCGAGCGTCCGTCGGCGCGCGCCACCCGCCGCATGATGCACTCTTGCGCCAGCTCGTATTCCGCTGCCCATTCCGGCAGGAGCGCGCCTTCGGGCACCTCGAAACAGGCCGTGATGTCCGCTTCGCGGGCGCCCGTTCGCACTTGCCCGGCGTCGGCGCGCTCCCCCGTGGCCAGCGCCAGCGCCTCCACCAGGATGGACTTGCCGGCGCCGGTTTCACCGGTGAGGGCGGTGAAACCCGGCTCCATGTCCAGTTCGGCGGCATCGACCACCGCCAGATTGCGGATCGCCAAGTGCGTGAGCATCGCCGCAGGGTCAGCCGGCATCCTGTGTGGCAGGGCCCTTGCCCCAGTTCAACTTTTCCCTGAGCATCGAGAAATAGTTGTAATCGGAGGGATGGATCAGCTTGAGCCTGCTTCCAGAGCGCGAAATATGCAGCGCCTGTCCGTATTCCAGCACGCCCAAGTCGATCCCGTCGCAACTCACGGCCGCGCTTGCGCCTGTAGCCGCGGGAATCGACAGCTTAAGCCTGGCGTCCCCGGATATGACCAGCGGGCGGTCATCGAGCTTGTGCGGACAGATGGGCGCCATGACGGTGGCGTCGAGCCGCGGATCCACGATCGGGCCGCCGCAACTCATGGCATAGGCGGTGGAGCCGGTGGCGGTGGCGGCGATGAACCCGTCGCCGCGGTGGGTGGCGATATGGCGCCCGTCCACGGTGGCGGAAAGCTCAAGAATGCGCGCGCTGCCGCTGCGGTGCGCCACCACGTCGTTGAGCGCGATGGCGCGCAGGGCCTTGTCTTTCGGCCGGGTGAGGCGGGCGCTGAGCAGCATGCGTTTCTCGGCGGTGCAATCGCCGCTCAGCAGCGAGGACAGCTCCGATTCAAAGCGCTGCTTGCCCAAGTCCGCCAGAAAGCCGAGCCTGCCGAGATTCACGCCCAGCAGCGGCTTGTCGTGCTCCACCGCGGTTTGCGCCGCGCGCAGCATGGCGCCGTCGCCGCCCATGGCGATGATGAGTTGCGCTTCCTTAAGGGTTGAGCGAAGCCCGGGATCCTTGGCGACAGCGGCCGCGCATCCCAGCCGCTCCAAGTGGGCAAGAAGTTCGGCGGCGGCCTGCGCTATGGCCTTGTGCCCTTCGCGCGCCAGTATTGCCACTCGCTGAAATTGGGTCTGCTGCATGTCGGGATTCCCCTGCCGGCCCCGAATCGAGGAACCGAGCGCAACCGGCGGTCGATCCGCCGGTTGCGCCTTGAAAAACCGGAATAATGCACCATAGTACTCCGGCATGAAAAAGGAAGAAACCGAAGGCGCCCCCGCGCCGGAAATTGAGGAAGGCGCCACCGGCCTGGCGGATCTGGCGGAACGGATAGAGGGCCTTGAGGCCGCGCTGGCCGAGCAGCGCGAAGCGCACTTGCGCTCGGCCGCCGAAACCGAGAACGTTCGCCGCCGGGCGCAGAAGCAGGTTAGCGAGGCCTACGGGCGCGGGCAGCGGCAGATCGCGCGCGAGCTGCTGGCCGCGATCGACAGCTTGGAGCTGGGTTTGAGCGCTTCGGAAGCGGCCAGCGCCGAAGACCTGGCGGAAGGGCAGCGCGCCGTTTTGCGCCAGTTGCTGAAGGCCCTGGAGCCATTCGGAGTTCAGGCTCTGGAGCCGCAAGGGCAGCCCTTCGACCCTGAGCTTCACGAGGCTGTGGGGATGCAGCCGTCCGACTCGGCCGAGCCGCAAAGCGTTCTCTCGGTGATGCAGAAGGGTTATCTCATGCAGGGCCGTTTGCTGAGAGCGGCGCGGGTGGTGGTTTGCTCCGGGCCGCCCGATACCGGGGAGCAGGGGGCCGAAACCGAATAAGTCCCATTGAATTGCGTGGCCGCAGCCCTCATATCCGCAAGCAGCAGGTAAAACACGCACAGCTTTTAGGAGAGAGCGCATGGGCAAAATCATCGGCATTGACTTGGGAACCACCAATTCCTGCGTTGCCGTTATGGATGGCAAGCAGGGCAAGGTGATCGAGAATTCCGAGGGCGACCGGACCACGCCGTCGGTCGTGGCGTTCGCCAAGGACGACCAGGTGCTGGTGGGCCAGTCGGCCAAGCGCCAGGCGATCACCAACCCAACCAACACGCTGTACGCCATCAAGCGCCTGATCGGGCGCCGCTTCAAGGACGATGTGGTTCAGCGCGACATCGATCTGGTGCCGTACAAGCTGGTGGCGTCGGACAACGGCGATGCCTGGGTGGAGGCCAGCGGCCGCCAGATCGCGCCGCCGGAAATTTCCGCGCGCGTGCTGCAAAAAATGAAGAAAACCGCCGAGGACTACCTCGGCGAGGAAGTGACCGAGGCCGTGATTACGGTGCCGGCGTACTTCAACGATTCGCAGCGCCAGGCCACCAAGGATGCCGGCAGGATCGCCGGGCTTGAGGTCAAGCGCATCATCAACGAGCCCACCGCGGCCGCGCTGGCCTACGGCATGGGCCAGCAGCGCGGCGACCGCAAGATCGCGGTTTATGACTTAGGCGGCGGCACTTTCGATATCTCGATCATCGAGATCGCCGAAATCGACGGCGAGACCCAGTTCGAGGTGCTGGCCACCAACGGCGACACCTTCCTGGGCGGCGAGGACTTCGACAACCGCCTGATCGACTACTTGGCCGGCGAGTTCGAGAAGGAGCAGGGCGTGGATATCCGCAAGGATCCGCTGGCCATGCAGCGCCTCAAGGAGGCCGCCGAGAAGGCCAAGATCGAGCTGTCCTCGCAGCAGCAAACCGAAATCAACCTGCCGTTCATCACCGCCGACGCCGCCGGCCCCAAGCACCTGAACATCCGGCTCACCCGCGCCAAGCTGGAGGCCCTGGTGGAGGACCTCGTCGCCCGCACCATTGAGCCCTGCCGCACCGCGCTGGGCGATGCCGGGCTGTCGGTGGGCGACATCAGCGACGTGATCCTGGTGGGCGGCCAGATCCGCATGCCCAAGGTGCAGGAAGCGGTGCGCCATTTCTTCGGCCGCGATCCGCGCAAGGACGTGAACCCCGACGAGGCGGTGGCGCTGGGCGCCGCCATACAGGCGGGCGTGCTGTCGGGCAGCGTCAAGGATGTGCTGCTGCTGGATGTGACGCCGCTGTCGCTGGGCATCGAAACGCTGGGGCAGGTGATGACCCGGCTCATCGACAAGAACACCACCATTCCCACCCGCGCCAACCAAGTGTTCTCCACCGCCGACGACCGGCAGTCGGCCGTGACCATCCACGTGCTTCAGGGCGAGCGCCAGCGCGCTGCGGACAACAAGTCGCTGGGCCGCTTCGACCTCACCGATATTCCGCCGGCGCCGCGCGGCGTGCCGCAAATCGAGGTGACTTTCGATATCGATGCCAACGGCATCCTCAACGTGTCGGCCAAGGACAAGGCCACCGGCCGCGAGCAGAAGATCGTGATCAAGGCGTCCAGCGGCCTCTCGGATAAGGAAATCGAGCGCATGGTGGAGGATGCCGAAACGCACGCCGAGGAGGATCGCAAGTTCCGCGAGCTGGTGGACGTGCGCAACCAGGCCGACGCGCTGGTGCATTCCAGCGAGAAGGCGCTTTCCGACTTGGGCGACAAGGTGCAGCCGGAGGAGCGCGCCGGCATTGAATCGGCGGTTGCCGACTTGAAGACGGCGCTCGAGGGCGACGACAGGGGCGTGATCGAAGCCAAAAGCCACGCGCTTTCCGAAGCCGCGGCGGGCTTGGCGCAGCGCGTTTACCAGGAGCAGGCGCAGGAGGCGGAGAACGCCGCTGGCCCCGGTGCGGACGACGCCTCGGGCAACGCCTCGGGCAACGAAGGCAGCGACGTGACCGATGCCGAGTTCGAGGATGTCACGCCGGAGGGCCAGAAGAAATCCGCCTAGCCCGCATACCGCTCCAGCGCTTCCGGGATTCCAGACAAGAAATGCGCGGGACCTAGTGTGCCGGCCCTCGCCCGGAGCTTGCCCTCGCCTCGCGGGAGACGCATGAACCCATCCATGGGGCTCGGCTGGGGCTTCCTGCCCCAGACGCTCCCGCGAGGCGAGGGCAAGCTCCGGGCTTTAGCTGCTGCGCGCCCTTCGCTAAAGGCCTCCGTTCCATGCCCTTGTCCCGGAACTTGTGGAGGCAGGGATGCCTCCACAGAGCCCACAGGGATGTGCTTGCTGGCGTTTCCGGGACAAGGGCATGGAACGGAGGCCGAAGGGTCAGCACAGCCATCAGTCCTGCGGGATCCGCTTCGCAAACCGGAGCTCGCAGGGCGGAATCGGAGGGCTGCCTGGGGAGTAGCGTGAATGTCTGAGCGGGACTACTACGATGTGCTGGGCGTGGACCGCGGCGCCTCGGATGCGGATGTCAAAAAGGCATATCGCCGTCTC
This sequence comes from Candidatus Foliamicus numerosus, assembly GCA_028285945.1. Taxonomy (GTDB): domain Bacteria; phylum Pseudomonadota; class Gammaproteobacteria; order Steroidobacterales; family Foliamicaceae; genus Foliamicus; species Foliamicus numerosus. The sequence goes on from JAPYNE010000033.1 coordinate 13,493, forward strand.
GCCATGCGCTACCACCCGGACCGCAACCCCGACCAGGGCGAGGAGGCTGCCAACCGCTTCAAGGAAGCCAAGCGCGCCTACGAGGTGCTGAGCGACACCGACAAGCGCGCCGCCTACGACCAGTTCGGCCACGCCGGGGTTGATGCTGGCGCTGCCGGCGGCCCTTCAGGCGATCCGTTCAACACCATCTTCGGCGATATCTTCGGCGAGGTGTTCGGCGGCCGGCGGGGCGCGGGCAACCAGCCGCGCCGGGGCGCCAACCTCCGCTACCGTCTGGAACTGGACTTCACCCAAGCCATTTTCGGCGACACCGTGCGCATCACCATCCCGCGCACCGTGGTCTGCGCCACATGCTCCGGATCGGGCGCCCGCCCAGGCACCGGATTGAGCACCTGCGGGCGTTGCGGCGGCAGCGGCCAGACGCAGATCCGCCAAGGAATTTTTTCCATAAGGCAGACCTGCAGCGCTTGCGGCGGCGCGGGACGGGTGGTTTCCAGCCCCTGCACGGATTGCTCCGGGAAAGGCGCCGTGAGCACGAGCGACGAGATTTCGCTGAAAGTGCCGTCCGGCGCGGACACCGGCGATCTTTTGCGGGTTCGCGGAAAAGGCAACGCCGGGCCGCGGGGCGGCCCTCCCGGGGATCTGCTGGTGGAAATGCAGGTGCGCGAGCATCCCCTGTACGAGCGCAACGGCGGCGACTTGCATTGTCGCTTTCCAGTAAGCTTTGCCACCGCAGCCTTGGGCGGAGAAGTGCAAGTGCCTACGCTGACCGGGTCCGTGAAACTCAAAATTCCCTCCGGCACGCAGTCCGGACGCACGTTCCGCATGCGCGGCCGCGGCGTAAAGCCGGCGCGCGGCGGCCGCACGGGCGACCTCTACTGCCACATCGAAGTGGAGACTCCGGTGGGCTTGAGCCGCAAGCAGCGGCGTTTGCTTGAGCAGTTCTCGAGCGAGAGCGAACAGGTCGGCGACGAGCAGCATCCGCGGGCTGCGAGATGGCGCGACTGGGCGGGCCGCGAGTCGCGGCAGGCGGAGCGGAAGAGCTCATGAAAATCAGCCTGCTGGGAGCCAGCGGCCGCATGGGCCGGGAGTTGATGGCGCGGGTGGCGTCCGCCGGCGATCTTGAGCTGGCCGGAGCCTTGGCGGCGCCGGAGGATCCTTGGATTGGCCAGGATGCCGGGCTCGCCGCCAGCCTTCCCGAGGCTGGCGTTGCGGTCACGAGCTCCCCTGATGAAAGCGTCGCCGGGGCCGATGCGGCCGTGGATTTTTCAACGGCGGCGGCGACCGTCAACATCGCCGCGGCCTGCGCGGAGGCTGGCTGCGCGCTGGTGGAGGGTGTGACCGGGATCACTGCCGAAGGCCAGGCCGCCCTGGAGCGCGCCGCAAAACAGGTGGCCGTGCTCCAGGCCAGCAACATGAGCCTGGGCGTGCATGTGCTGGATGAATTGCTGCGACTTGCCGCTCAACGCCTGGGCGAGGACTACGACCTGGAGATCATTGAGACGCACCATCGCGGCAAGGCCGACGCGCCTTCGGGAACCGCGCTGCAGCTCGGTCGCACCGCGGCGGCGGCGCGCGGGCGCGAATTCGGGGAAGTCGCCGAATTCCAGCGCCACGGCCGCACCGGCGCGCGCAAGAAGGGAACGATCGGCTTCAGCGCGGTGCGCGGCGGCGGATTCTCCGGCAACCATTCGGTCCTTTTGGCCGGCAGCGACGAAGTGCTCGAGCTGCGGCACCAGAGCCTGGGCCGCGGCGTGTTCGCCGCCAGCGCCTTGCGCGCCGCGCGCTGGCTTGCCGGACGGCCGCCCGGAATGTACGATTTGCGTTCCGTCATGGAAACGGCCTCCATCGAGTGACTGCGCCGCCCGCGACCCTGGCATTGGCCGGCGGGGCCGTGTTTCGCGGACGGTCCATCGGCGCCGATGGCGAGGCCTTGGGCGAGGTGGTGTTCAACACCGCCATGACCGGTTACCAGGAGATCCTCACCGATCCTTCCTATTGCCGCCAGATCGTCACGCTCACCGTTCCCCATGTGGGCAATACCGGCGCCAACCGGGAGGACTACGAGTCCGGGCGCGTGTTCGCCGCCGGCCTGGTCATCCGCGATTTGCCGGTTGCCGAAAGCAACTGGCGCAAGGACACCGGTTTTTCCGATTTCCTGAGGCAGGAGGGCGTGGTGTCGATCGCCGGCATCGACACGCGCCGTCTGACGCGCATCCTGCGCGAGGAGGGCGCCCAGCAGGGCTGCATCCTGGTGGGGGAGGGCAGGGACGAAGAGGCGCTGGCGCGGGCCAGGGCGGCGCCCGGGATGGCGGGCTTGGACCTGGCGCGGGTCGTGACTGCGGATTCGCCGTACGAGTGGCCGGAGGGTTCCGATGATCCGGCGGCTGATTGGGTCATGGGCGTCGGAGAACCGCGATTCGACCGGATCGCGGCCTACGATTACGGAATCAAGCGCAATATCCTCCGTTCGCTGGCCCGCTTGGCGCGGCGCGTGACCGTGCTGCCGGCCGAAACGCCGGCCTCCGAGGCCCTTTCACTGAAGCCGGACGGCGTGTTCCTGTCCAACGGCCCGGGCGATCCCGAGCCTTGCGAATACGCCGTCAAGGCCGCACGGGAAATCCTGGAGGATGGAATGCCCGTTTTCGGGATTTGCCTCGGACACCAGATTCTGGGCTTGGCTTGCGGCGCCCGCACCATGAAGATGAAGTTCGGCCATCACGGCGCCAACCATCCTGTTTTGGACTTGGATACAGGCGAAGTGGCCATCAGCAGCCAGAACCACGGTTTTGCCGTGGATGAGGACAGCTTGCCCGATTGCCTGCGCGCCACGCACCGTTCCCTGTTCGACGGAACCTTGCAGGGCCTGGCCCATCGCAGCCTTCCCGCCATCGGCTTTCAGGGCCACCCCGAGGCCAGCCCCGGCCCGCGCGATCTCGGCTACGCCTTCAAGCGCTTCTCCCGGCTCATGGAACGCGCTTAAGCGCCCCCGGGTGCGGGCGGCGGCCTCAGGAAGCCTCCGTCGATGGGTATTACCGTGCCTGTCAAGGTAGCTTGGTGCCATTGCAAAAATGTACGCTTTAGCCACGTCTTCCGGCTCGGCCACCCATCCCGCCGGATCCGGCTTCTCGAATTCCTCGACCAGATGCCCCCATAGATCAGGATCGATGTCCTCATAAAGGTCTTAACTCATAACGTTGAACGCAACCGCAGACCATCCGGCTCGACTTGGAAGCCTTAATGCTTCCTGAAATCCTGCAAACGCACAGCATTCCGTGCTTCCTCCCCCGCCAATCCGTGCTATTCTTGCTTTCAATCCAGCACCGCCCCGGAAGGCAATCCATGAAGGAAAATCAGGAAGCAGAAGCTAAGAGCGAGGCAGTCCCATCCTCCATGAGGGCGCAGGACAGGCCAATGAAGGAAACCGTGCGCAAGCACGGCGCCGCCTTCGGACTAGCCACCGTTCTGCTCGCTTCCTATGCCTTGGTGCTCACAAGTATTTCCGATCTTCGCGCCGACCTCCGAGCCGAATTTGAAAAAGTCGATGCGCGCCTGTACGAGCTCACCGAGCGTGTGGCTCGCATAGAGGGCCACTTGGCCCTAACCCGTCCCTCCGCCGCCAAGGCTGCGACGGCACCGGCTTTGGCAGTGGGGCGAGCGTCTCGGCATTCCGTCTTGCAGGATCATGCTTGGGGCGAATGAAGCAAAGCTCGCTTCAACGCGTCAGGCCACCTTTGGAATGACCCGCAAAAGAATCACGACAGGCCAGCGCTAAGCCATGCCTCGTAGGGACGACATTGAAAGCGTGCTGATTATCGGCGCCGGCCCGATCGTGATCGGCCAGGCCTGCGAATTCGATTATTCGGGCGTTCAGGCCTGCAAGGCGCTGCGCGAAGAAGGCTACCGGGTGGTGTTGGCGAACTCCAACCCCGCCACCATCATGACCGACCCGGAGACGGCCGACGCGGTGTATATCGAGCCGGTCAACGCCCGCTCGCTGGCCGCCGTGATCGCGCGCGAGCGCCCCGACGCGCTGCTGCCCACCATGGGCGGGCAGACGGGGCTGAACGTGGCCTTGGAGCTGGACCGCGAGGGCGTGCTCGAGGCGCACGGCGTGGAGCTGATCGGCGCCCGCGGCGACGTGATCGACAAAGCCGAGGACCGCGAGCGGTTTCGCGACGCCATGCTCGCCATCGGGCTGGAAACGCCGCGCTCCTGGATGGTGCGCAGCGTGGCCCAAGCCATGGAAGTGATTTCCGAAATCGGCTATCCGGCCATTATCCGGCCCTCCTTCACCTTAGGCGGAGTCGGCGGCGGCATCGCCCGGAACGCGGACGAGTTCGAGCGCGCCATGGCGCGCGCGCTCGATGCCTCGCCCAGCCACTCCGCCTTGGTGGAGGAATCGGTGCTCGGCTGGAAGGAGTTCGAGATGGAGGTGGTGCGCGACCGGCGCGACAACTGCATCATCGTGTGCTCGATCGAGAACGTCGATCCCATGGGCATACACACCGGCGATTCGATCACCGTGGCGCCGGCGCTGACGCTCACCGACAAGGAATACCAGCGCATGCGCGATGCCTCCATCGCCGTGTTGCGGGAAATCGGCGTCGATACCGGCGGCTCCAATGTGCAGTTCGCGATCCATCCGGGCGACGGCCGCATGGTGGTGATCGAAATGAACCCGCGGGTGTCGCGCTCTTCCGCGCTGGCCTCCAAGGCCACCGGCTTCCCCATCGCCAAGGTGGCCGCCAAGCTGGCCGTCGGCTACACGCTCGACGAGTTGCGCAACGAAATCACCGCCGGGCGCACGCCGGCGTCGTTCGAGCCGGCCATCGACTACATCGTGACCAAGGCGCCGCGCTTCGCCTTCGAGAAATTCCCGCGTGCCGACGCCCGCCTCACCACCCAAATGAAGTCGGTGGGCGAGGCCATGGCGCTGGGCCGCACCTTCCAGGAATCGCTGCAAAAGGCGCTGCGCAGTCTTGAAGTGGGGATTGACGGCTTGAGCGAGCGCCTCGATCCTGACGATCCGCAGGCCCGCGAGCAGGTTGGGGAGGAGTTGCGCTTGGCGGGCGCGGAGCGCCTGCTATACGTGGCCGACGCCCTGCGCCTGGGCTTGAGCGAAGGCGAGGTGGTGAAGCTGTCCAGCATTGATCCGTGGTTCGTGGGCCAGATCGCCGACCTGGTGCGCGAGGAGGCGCGGGTTAGGGAAGAGGGCCGGGAGGCCTTGAGCGAGGACCGCCTGCGGATGCTCAAGCGCAAGGGATTTGCCGACAGCCGCTTGGCGCGGCTGGCAGGCGTGGCCGAGGAGGAAGTGGCCCGGCGGCGGCGGGAGGCGGGCGTGGCGCCGGCGTTCAAGCGCGTCGATAGCTGCGCGGCGGAGTTTCCCACCTCCACGGCCTACATGTATTCCGCCTACGAGGAGGAATGCGAGGCCGACCCTTCCGACCGGCCCAAGATCATGATTCTGGGCGGCGGCCCCAACCGCATCGGCCAAGGCATCGAGTTCGATTATTGCTGCGTGCATGCCGCGCTGGCGCTGCGCGAGGCGGGCTTCGAGACGATCATGGTGAACTGCAATCCCGAAACCGTGTCCACCGACTACGACACCTCCGACAAGCTGTATTTCGAGCCCCTCACGGTGGAAAACGTGATGGAAATCGTGGAGCGCGAAAAGCCCCGGGGCGTGATCGTGCAGTACGGAGGGCAGACGCCGCTGCGCATCGCCCGGGCGCTGGACCGCGCCGGAGCTCCCGTCATTGGCACGCCGCCGGACGCCATCGACCGCGCCGAGGACCGCGAGCGCTTCAAGCACCTGCTGGCGGAACTGGGGCTCAAGCAGCCCGACAACCGCACCGCCCGGTCGGTGGAAGAGGCCGTGGAGCAGGCCCGGGAGCTTAAGTATCCGCTCATGCTGCGGCCCTCCTACGTGCTGGGCGGTCGCGCCATGGACGTGATCCACACCGAAGAGGAGCTGCTGCGCTATATGCACGAGGCCGTGGCCGTTTCCAACGAAAGCCCGGTGCTTCTAGACGAGTTTCTGCCGCGCGCCGTGGAGTTCGATGTGGATGCCATCCACGATGGCGAACGGGTCCTGGTTGGCGGGATCATGGAGCACATCGAGCAGGCCGGCGTGCATTCCGGCGATTCGGCCTGCTGCCTGCCGCCGGCGACCGCCGGCGAGGAGGTGCAGGAGGAACTGAGGCGGCAGACCGGGCTGCTGGCCCGCGCCTTGGGCGTTCGCGGCCTGATGAACGTGCAGTTCGCGTTGCAGGATGGCGGCATCTACGTGTTGGAAGTCAATCCGCGGGCCTCGCGCAGCGTGCCCTACGTGGCCAAGGCCGTGGGCCTTCAGCTGGCCAAGGTGGCGGCGCTGGTGATGGTGGGCCGGACGCTCGACGAGCAGGGCGTGGCTGATCCGCCGCGTCCCGCCTATTTCTCCGTCAAGCAGTCGGTATTCCCGTTTTCGCGGTTCCCTGGCGCCGACCCCATCCTCGGGCCGGAGATGAAATCCACCGGCGAGGTGATGGGCGTGGGCGGCAGCTTCGCGGAGGCTTACGCGCGCGCCCAGGAGGGCGCCGGCGTGGCGCTCAAGCGCGGCGGCGCGGCTTTGCTGTCGCTGCGCGATTCCGACAAGCCCGCATCCGTGGAACTGGCGCGGATGCTCGAAGGCAAGGGCTTCGAGCTGGTGGCGACCCACGGCACGGCCAGCTTTCTGGCCCGCCGCGGCGTGTCCTGCCGGCGCATCAACAAGGTGCGTGAAGGCCGCCCGCACATCGTGGATCTCATCTGCAACGGCGAGGTGGACCTGATCGTCAACACCAGCGAAGGCCGCGCCTCAATACTCGAATCGCACGAAATTCGGTCCGAGGCCGTGCGCAACCACGTCACGTACTTCACCACCTTGGCGGCCGCCGAGGCCGCTTGCCAGGCGATAGACCATTTCGGCGCCGGCGCCGTGTCGCGCCTGCAGGACCTGCACGAGACCATAGCGGCATGACCCAGGTTCCCATGACCCGCGAAGGCGAAAACGCGCTTCGCGACGAACTCAAGCGCCTAAGGAACGAAGAGCGCCCCCGTCTGGCGCGCGCCATCGGGGAGGCCCGCGAGCATGGCGACTTGCGCGAGAACGCCGAATATCACGCCGCCAAGGAGCAGCAGGGGCTGGTGGAAGCCCGGATCCGCGATATCGAAGGCCGGCTGGCGCACGCCCGGGTCATCGACTTGGACCGCATTCCGCGCGACGGGCGGGTGGTTTTCGGCGTTACGGTGGACCTCAGAAGCCTCGACGGAGGCGGGCAGGCCAGTTACCAGATCGTGGGCGAGGACGAGGCGAGGATGCGGGACGATGCCATTTCATTCGTCTCGCCGATGGCCCGTTCATTGATCGGCAAGTACGAGGGCGACGAAATCACGCTCAGCACGCCGGGGGGCGTGCGGCGCTACGAGGTTCTGGCCGTGAACTACAAGTAGGTGGAAAAGGCGGCTCGAACGATGGCGGTCAGCCAAGCTGCCACGTGCATTTTGGATTTCCGCTTTGCATAAATCCCCGATCGAATGAAGGCATCCCGCAGCTGGGCGGATCATTGGACACGCCGGGCCAAGGCCGAGGGGTGGCGCTCCCGCGCGGTCTTCAAGCTCGCTGAGCTGGACCGCCGCGAGCGGCTGCTCAAGCGCGGCGCGCGCGTGGCGGACTTGGGCGCGGCGCCCGGGGGCTGGAGCCAGTATGCATCGCGCAAGGTGCTGCCGGAGGGCAGGGTGGTGGCCGTCGATATCGAGCCGATGGAGCCGCTTAAAGGAGTGCGGGCGCTGCAGGGCGACATCGCCTGCGCGGCGGTGCTGGGCCAAGTGCGCGCTGCGCTCGGCGGGCAGGCCGACGCGGTGGTTTCGGATTTGGCGCCGCGCCTGAGCGGAAACCGGGATTTCGACCAGGCCCGGTCGATGGAACTGGCCGGGATGGCGCTTGAGGCGGCGCTGGGCTTGCTGCCGCCCGGCGGATTCTTCGTGGCCAAGCTTTTCCAAGGCGCCGGCTTTGAGGAGTTCGCGGCCGATGCCCGCGCAAGGCTGGCGAAAGTCCGCTTTCGCACGCCGGCGGCCTGCCGGCGGGGCAGCCGCGAGACCTACCTGGTGGGCCGGGCGGCTTGAAGATTGCGCCGGATGGCCTCAAATCAAAATGGCGGGATCCGCAGGCTTGCGGTGATTAAGGATTGCTTTAGGTAAAATCCGCTTCGGATTCAGGGCGCACTGGAACTGCGGCGGCAACGCGATGAACAAACTAACAAGGAATCTATTTTTGTGGCTGGTGATCGGGCTGGCCCTCATGATGCTGCTTAGGCCGCTCAACGAGCGCGAGGCGCCGGCGCAAGAGATCAATTATTCGCAGTTTGTGGAGATGGCCCGCAACGGCGGGATCCGGGAAGTCGAAATCCTTGAGGACCGCACTATTCGCGGCGAGCAGACCAGCGGCGCGCCGTTCGTGACTTACAGCCCGCCGTCCACCGACAACGCCGAACTGGTGCGCGAACTCACCAATAACGGCGCGGTGGTGCGCTCGCCCAAGCCGAAAACCGAGAACGCCTGGCTGTCGTTTCTTCTGAACCTGCTTCCGTTCCTGCTGCTGATCGGCATCTGGCTGTACTTCATGCGGCAAATGCAAGGCGGCATGGGCGGCCGCGGCGGCGCCATGTCGTTCGGACGCAGCCGCGCCCGCCTGCTTAATCCGGAGCAGACGCCGGTCACCTTCGAGGATGTGGCCGGCGTGGAGGAGGCCAAGGAGGAGGTCGCCGAAGTGGTGGAGTTCCTCAAGGATCCGTCGAAGTTCCAGCGACTGGGCGGCAAGATTCCCAAGGGCGTGCTGATGGTGGGTCCGCCCGGCACCGGCAAAACGCTGCTGGCGCGGGCCATCGCCGGCGAGGCCGAAGCGCCTTTCTTCACCATTTCCGGCTCGGATTTCGTGGAGATGTTCGTGGGCGTGGGCGCGTCGAGAGTGCGCGACATGTTCGAGCAGGCCAAAAAGCAGGCGCCCTGCATCATCTTCATCGACGAGATCGACGCGGTGGGCCGCCACCGCGGCGCGGGCTTGGGCGGCGGCCACGACGAGCGCGAGCAAACGCTCAACCAGCTGCTGGTGGAAATGGACGGCTTCGCCGGCAGCGAGGGCATCATCGTGATCGCCGCCACCAACCGGCCGGACGTGCTGGACCCCGCGCTGCTGCGGCCGGGGCGCTTCGACCGCCAGGTGGTGGTGCCGCTGCCGGACATTCGCGGCCGCGAGCTGATCTTGGAGGTCCACATGCGCAAGGTTCCGGTTCAAGACAGCGTTTCGGCCAGCACCTTGGCGCGCGGCACGCCCGGGTTTTCCGGCGCCGACCTCGCCAACCTCGTCAACGAGGCCGCGCTGCTGGCCGGAAGAGCGGGCGCCCGCAAGGTCACCATGGAGGAGTTCGAGCGCGCCAAGGACAAAATCCTGATGGGCGCCGAGCGCAAGTCCATGGTGATGAGCCCCGAGGAGCGCAAGCTCACGGCCTACCACGAATCCGGGCACGCCATCGTGGGCCTGAACGTGCCCGAGCACGACCCGGTCCACAAGGTCACCATCATTCCGCGCGGGCGGGCGCTGGGCGTGACCATGTTCCTGCCCGAAATCGATCGCCACAGCCATTCCCGGCAGCGCCTGATCAGCCAGATCACCAGCCTGTTCGGAGGGCGCGTGGCGGAGGAGCTGGTGTTCGGCAAGGACGCGGTCACCACCGGCGCGGCCAACGACATCGAGCGCGCCACTGCGATCGCGCGCAACATGGTGACCAAGTGGGGGCTTTCCCGGCGCTTAGGCCCGCTCACCTACAGCGAGGAGGACGGCGAAGTGTTCCTGGGGCGCACGGTCACCCAGCACAAGCAGGTGTCCGACGCCACCGTGCATGCCATCGACAAGGAAGTCCGCGATCTCATCGACGCGGCCTACGACCGCGCCCGCGACATATTGAACGAGCGCATGGACCGCCTGCACGCCATGGCCGACGCCTTGCTCAAGTACGAAACCATCGAGCAGACGCAGATCGGCGAAATCATGGACGGCGAAGAGCCCAGCCCGCCCGCCGGCTGGGACCAGAAGGACAAGAAAAAGAAAGCCGCGCCCCGTAAACGCAAGCGCCCCGCCGCGCCCGACATCACCAAGCCCGCTGAACAGCACTGATTCCGCCGGTGGCGGAATCAGGCCGCCGGTGGCGGAATCAGGCCGCCGGTGGCGGAATCAGGCCGCCGGTGGCGGAATCAGGCCGCCGGTGGCGGAATCAGAATATCAAGCCTTGACGGGTAAGCGACGCGAGCATTTGATTGGCATTGCTTCCGCTGAAAGAGTTTTCCGGCGCCTTGCGTGACTCCTCGATAATTTCCCGAACAGTAAATTCGCGATCGCAGTCGGGCAATCGCGAAATCACGAACAGCAAGTCCCGTTGCCGTTCTGTCGTTCGCGCCCATCGCGCGGAAAAGAAGTCCGTATCCAGTTTTTGCTGGATTTCGCGGACAGGCACCGAGGCCGCTTCCTCGCGCCGCCAGCATTGCACAAAAACATCATAGACTTCCCGGCAGATGAACTGGATAAAGTAGGGATAGCCTCCCGACATGCCGATAATCGTGTCCAAGGACGACTCGTCAAGCGGCGGCACATTGGGCTTGCGTTGGAAGGGCTTTTGGATGGCCTCTTGGCTGTGCTTGCGGGAAAGGCTTTCAAGGAACACGACGCGAAACATGCGTTCGCAGAAGGTGCGCGCGTCCACGAGTTTCGGGAACAGATTCGGCAATCCCGCAAGCACCAGCATGAGCGGCAAGCCTTTGCGCTGAAGCGATTGAAATGCGTCGAGAAGCAACGAAAGGGGGAATTCGTCTTTTTCAGAATGATCCGCCAGATTTTGCGCTTCGTCATAGGCGAAAATAACGCCTCTAGTGCTGTTTGCGCTTGAGATTGCAAGCCATGCGCTCTCAAGCACAGCCTTTAACTTGTCAAGAGCGAGCCCCGGCGTGTGCTCGTATATGAGCCGAAGCTGCTGGTAGCCGAGAGTCTCCTCCCGGGTTACCGGCTGGCTTGCGAAGCCGATGCGATTGATTTGTTTTTTGGAAACGACAATGGGGAACGTTATGGGCGAGAGATCGGTGCAAAGCCGCGTGGCAATGCTTTCCTCGGTCAGGCTGGCCGACTCCGACAAGTCGGCGCCCACCCACACCCAGCCTTTCTCGGACGCAAGAGGCTTCAGCGTTTCCAGCAAGACGGTTTTTCCGACACCCCTCAGGCCAGTCAGAACCATATTCTCAAGAATGGTGTTCTGCTTGAGCAGCCGCGTGAATTCTTCCGTTTCAGCTTGCCGGCCTGCCAAATGCGGCGGCTGATGGCCAGCGCCGGGACGGAAAGGATTGGCTAATTCAATCATCGCCGATTGATCCTAATAATTTAGTTGAATGGCTAAATTTACTTTATAAGCTAAATTTATTCAATAGCATTAACATTGCTTAATTTTCTGGGATTCAATTTCCTTTGGCATTCCGCTTTAATCGCGGAGGGAAGAGGCGATTTCCTGGATGATGCGCCAGGCTTGGCGGACGTGCCTCGCCTCGGTTCGCGTCTGGCCCACCGAGAAGCGTATAACCCGATGCCCTCCAACGGCGCCCGGGGTCAGGTACAGGCGGCCGTCGTCGTTGATGGCCTTGAGCAGGCGCTCGTTGAGGGCGTCCAGCGTTTCGGGGGCCGCGTCCCGCGGCGCGTAGCGCCAAGTGATGAGCGCCAGATTGGGGCCCGTCACCCGCTCGAAGTCTTGCGCCGCCTCGATTTCCCGGGCGAGCTCCCCGGCCCACTCGATATGCGAGCGGATCTTTTCGCGCAGGCCTTCGGCGCCGAATGCGCGGATCACGAACCACAGCTTGAGCGCCCGGAACCGGCGGCCGAGCGAGATGCCGAAATCGCGGTATTCGGTGATCTGCTCGGCGCGGGTGTTGCGGAGATAGACAGGATTGACCGAAAGCGACCGTTGCAGCGATTCCGGGTCTTTGAGGAAGTGCGCCGAGCAATCGAAGTTGGTGAACATCCATTTGTGCGGATTGAACACGAACGAATCGGCGTGCTCGATGCCGTTCAGCAGGCGCTGGTGTTCCGGAAGCATCAAGGCGCTGCCGGCCCAGGCGGCGTCCACATGCAAATAAACGTTCTCCCGCCGGCAGATTGCGCCGATTTCGGCCAGCGGATCCATGGCGCCGGTGCCAGTGGTGCCCAGCGTGGCGACGACGCACGCCGGGGTGAGCCCCGCCGCCCGGTCAGCCTCGATCGCCTTCGCCAGAGCGCCCGGCCGCATGGCCTGCCGCTCGTCGGTTGCGACGCTGCGGATGCAATCCAGCGGGAAACCCGCGATGCGGGCGCCCTTGGGGACGGAGGAATTGGCCTCGGCGGACGTATAGAAGGCGAGCCTGTCAACCACTGTTTTTCCTCTCGCCCGCTCGCGGGCGGCGAGCGCCGCGCAAAGCGTGGCCCCGGAGGCGGAATCCTGGATCACTCCCTTCCAGCCGCGCGGCAGGCCCAGCAGCTCCTGCAGCCATTCCATCATGCGCGCTTCCAGCTCGTTGGCGGCCGGCGACGTTTCCCACAGCATGCACTGGGCCGCCATGCCGGCGGCGAGCATTTCCGCCAGCACTGAGGGCGGGCTGGAATTGGCGGGGAAGAACGCGAAGAAGGAAGGATGCTGCCAGTGCGTCATGCCGGGCGGCACCAGCCGCCGGAAATCCGCCAGGATGCGCTCCATGGGTTCGGATTGCTCGGGCGGGCTTGAGGGCAGCGCCGCGAGCAGCTCGCCGGGCTGCGCCTGCGAGCGCACCGGGAAGCCTTCCACCGCCTCGAAATAGTCCGCGATCCAGTCCGCCACCTCGTGCGCGTGGCGGCGGAACGCGCCCGTGTCGAGGCAATCAGTCATCCTCGAACCATTCATCGAGCTCCGAGCCCTTCAACTCCTTGATCGCATGCTCATTGAACGCGCGGTAAGCCACCCAGTGGGTGATCCTGTCCTGAACCGCGAGGTCCTGCTCCCCGTCCGCTCCCGTCAGAGACGCGCGGTACTTGCGAAGCTTGTTGTCGGAATAGGCGTTGCAGCGCTTGAGAAAATCCTCAACAATGCGTTTTTTTTCCGCGGCCGTGGCCATCCGGTCCTCCTTTTTTACTGGCCGATATACTACGCCGTGCGCTTTGCCCCCGCTTGACCATGACCGCCTGTCCCAACCTAGAAACCTATCGTCGGGCCTTGTTCGGCAGCGAGGACGATCGGCTTGCCGGGATCATGCTGGCGGCGGTTGCGCGCGGTATGCCCGACATTTCCTGGGCGACAATGCCAACGGCTTCGGCCAGGGCCACGAAGCATTGGCGCCCGGCCATCCCGCCTACGGAATCCAAATGTTCAATCAGCGCATAGCGACCGGCAAGCGGCTCAAGTCCGGGATCGTGCCGGCGGGTTCCTGGCTGTCCGCGTCTCTGGTTCCCGGCTGCTCCGGATGACCGCCCGCCGCCTGCCCGCCGGCGCGCTTGCCGCCGCGCTGGCGTTCCTCCACGCTCCGGGCGTGATCGCCGGCGAAATCGTGAAGGCCGCCGAGGGGGTTTATGCGGCCATCGGTTTCGGCCCATCGAATTCAGTGGTGGTTGCCGGCGAGGATGCGGCCATCCTCATTGATGCGCACCACGCTGCGGCCGCGGCCGAGGAGGCCGCGACCGCCTATCGCGAGGTGGTGGATCTGCCGTTTGCGGCGGTCGTCTATACCCACGGGGACCGCCGCCACGTGGCCGGCGCGGCGGCGTTCACCGGCCGCTTGCTCCTGCCTGGCATCTATGCCCGCAGCAATTTCTCGCTGCGCCGCCAGGCGGCCGGCGTGGAAGCGCTCAGGCGCCGCCAGCGGCAGAAGGGGCTGCTTCTTGACGACGGACAGCGTTCGCCCACGCTGATCGATCCGCTGCCGCCGGGAGCGGACATCCCCGACCGCTATCTTCCTCCGGACCAATTGATCCACGGCGACCGCTTGCGCCTGCGGCTTGCCGGAATGCATCTGGAGCTGGTCGCCGCGCCGGGGGAGGCGCAGGACCATCTCTACGTATGGCTGCCCGAACGCAAGGTGCTGATCGCCGGAGCCAATTTCCACCAGGGCTTCCCCGGCAGCCTCGACGGCCTCGGCGCTCCTGGAAGGGACCTTGAGGAATGGGCCCGCAGCCTGGACCGAATGCGCGCCGAGCGGGCCGAAGTGCTGATTCCGGGACACACCCGGCCCCTGTTCGGAGCCCAGGCGATCGACCGCGCGCTGGCTGACTACGCTGCGGCGCTGCGCTTTATCGAGGCTGCAACGCTGCGGGGAATTGATGACGGACTGGGCCCTGATGAACTCGCTGCCGCCATCCGCCTGCCTCCGTTGCTGGCGGCCAGTGAAGTGCTGGCCCAGAATCACGGCACGCTGGAATGGGCTGTGCGATCCGTGTATGCGCGGCATATGGGCTGGTTTGACGGCGAGGCCGCCGGGCTTGTTCCGTTCCCTCCGCGCACCCTCGCTTGGCGTTTACGCGAACTGGCCGAGAGCAATCTCACGCTGGATGCGGCGCTGGACGGGGCGCTGCTGCTCAAGGACTATCGCTGGGCGGCCTGGCTGGCCGACCAGCTCAGGCAAATCGAGCCTGACGAGGCGCGCCATGCCGAGCGCAAGGCCCGGGCGCTGGAGGGCATGGCGGCGGAAATAGGTAATCCGCAGGCCCGGAACTACTTGCTGTCCGCCGCGAAGGAGCTGCGCCTCGACCTGCCTTGAACCGCCCCTCCGCCTTTATCCTCGCCCTGACCCTGCTGCCGCCCGCTTTCGCGCATGCCCGCCGCGGCCCTGCTTCGATCCCGCCTATTCGCACGCCTTCCTCCCGCAGGAGACGCTTCGGTGCCGCCTGTTTGCATGCTTTCCTCTTGAGGAAGGCGCGCATACAGGCTACGGTCGGCGCAAGCCCCTAGAGGATCGGCACCCCGCAAGCCCTTTGCTTGCTCCCTTCCTCCGGGAGTATCGGAGGCAGGATGCCGGAGCAAGCTATATGGATGTATTCTTGACCTTTCAGGTCAAGCTTCAAGTAGTCATGCGTCTCCCGGAAGAGGGTGGCGGGGAATGGCGAAGGGTAGGCAAAGTCCTGCGCGGCCTCCACATCCATTAGGTGCAATATGCGGGCTAGGCCGGGGTTGGCATGGGGTCGCGCTGTCATCTTTGGTACAATTGAGCGCTTGAGCAACAAGCGAGCGGCGCAGCCGCGGGATCACTTTCCATGGTAGGCATTCGGCTATCCCGGCATGGGGCCAAGAAACGGCCCTTCTATCACATTGTCGTGACCGACCGGCGCAATAAGCGCAACGGGCGGTTTATCGAGCGGCTCGGTTTCTACAATCCGATCGCCACCGGCGGCGAGCAGTCCCTCAGGCTTGAACTGGACCGCGTGGATTACTGGCTGGGGCAGGGTGCCCGGCCCTCCGATAAGGTGCGGCAACTGATCCGCCGCCGCCGCATGGAGGGCGCTGTTGCAGTTGAAGCGCCGCAACCGGAAACCGTTGCCGAGCAACCCGCGGGCGGCGAGGCAGCGTCGAAAGAGGCGAAAGCATCCCAAGCCCCCTCCGTGGCTGAGGAGCCGGCGGTCGAAGCCGAAGCCGAAGCGAAAGCGTCCCAAGCCCCCTCCGTGGACGAGGAGCCGGCGGTCGAAGCCGAAGCAGCGGCGGCCGATCACGACGAAAGCGAGGAGGCCGCGCCGGCCAGCGGCGACCAGCAAGATGGCGAAGACGCCAGTCAGACGGAAAAAGGCTCGGGCTGAGACGAAACCGCCTCAGGACGCTTCCCGCCAAGCGATAACGATTGCTATGGGCCGTTTGGGCGCGGCGCACGGACTGTCGGGCTGGTTGCGGGTGTTCTCCTATGCCGATCCTCCGGAACAGCTTCAGAATTACCGCAACTGGATTCTCGTCGTGAATGATCAGCGCCGGGAGGTGACCTTGCGCAGCCTTCGCTCCATCGGCAACGGCTTGGCCTGCCGGCTTGAGAACGTCGATACCCGCGAGGCCGCAGAGGCGCTCAAGGGCGCGGAAATCCGGGTCAGCCGCGCCGCTTTGCCAACCACCGATGCGGACGAATGGTACTGGGCCGACTTGGAAGGCTTGGAAGTGCGCAATCTCGATGGCGAGCGATTAGGCGACGTGGCCGGGCTGATGGCTACCGGCGCCAACGATGTGCTGATTGTGCAAGGGGAGCGGCGCAGGCTGATTCCCTTCTTGCCCGGCAGCCGCGTGCGGGAGGTGAAGCTGGAAGAGGGCTGCCTGATCGTGGACTGGGACGCTTCGTTCTAGCGCCGGCGGAGCCGCGTCATGCATATCACCGCCATTTGCCTGCACCCCGGCATGGTGCTCGGCGCCTTCCAAAGCGGAGTGTGCGGACGCGCCTTTGAAGCCGGCATCGCCTCGCTTCGCTGCGTGAACCCGCGTGACTTTTCCGACGACCCGCATCGCAGCGTGGATGACCGTCCCTATGGCGGCGGCCCTGGCATGGTCCTTCGGCCCGAGCCCCTGCTGGCGGCGGTTCGCGCCGCCCGCGCCGATGCGCCGGCCCGTGCGCCGGCGATTTTTCTCACGCCCCAAGGGAAGCGGTTCAACCAACAACGCGCGCGCGGGCTGGCCTCCTCTTCCGGGATGATCCTGGTGGCGGGACGCTACGAGGGGTTCGACGAAAGGGCCGTGGAACTGGAGGCCGATGAGGAGTTGTCGCTGGGGGATTTTGTCTTGAGCGGCGGGGAACTGGCTGCCTGCGTGGTGATCGACGCGGTCGTCAGGCTGCTGCCGGGCGCGCTCGGCGACGAGCGTTCCGCGGAACAGGACTCGTTTTCCTCGGGGCTTTTAGATTTTCCGCAGTACACTCGTCCCTCCATAGTGGAAGGGCGGGCGGCGCCTGAAGTGCTGCTGGGCGGAGACCATGACAGGGTTCGCGCCTGGCGGCTCAAACAGACGCTGGGCCGCACTTGGATGCGGCGGCCCGAATTGCTTGAGAACCGGTGTTTGAACGACCAGGAACGCCGGCTTTTGGAGGAGTTTCAGGCCGAAGCGGGGGGCGCGGCCTATCGCGTCTGCCGCGAGGCCGGCACAGAACATTAGAATACGGGCAGTCAACCATGAGCAATCTGATTCAGGAACTGGAAGCGGAGCAAATCCGCACCGATCTTCCGGAGTTTTCACCGGGGGACACTTTGCTGGTGCAGGTGCGCGTGCGCGAAGGGCAGCGCGAGCGCTTGCAGGCCTTTGAGGGCGTGGTGATCGCGAAGCGCAACCGCGGGCTGAATTCGTCCTTTACGGTGCGGAAAATCTCCCACAGCGAGGGCGTGGAACGGGTGTTTCAGACCCACAGCCCGATGATCGCCGGGATCAAGGTCAAGCGCCGCGGCGATGTTCGCCGCGCCAAGCTCTACTACCTTCGCGAGCGGCGCGGAAGGAGCGCGAGGATCCGCGAAAAGCTGTGATTCCCGCCGGCCCGGCAGCCCCTCGAACCCTCCCGGCTCTTGCCCGCGGATGGTCGGGAATCATTGTCGCGGCCGTCGGTCTTGCGGGCTGCGGCTCGCTGATCCGTTCCGCCACCGGCGGCCTGACCGAGCAACTAGGCGCCGCCGTGCTGGAGCAAGACGACCCCGAACTGGTGCGCGAAGCCACGCCTACGCTGCTGATCGTGATCGACAGCCTGGCGAGCGGAGACGCGAGCCCTGCGGTGCTGGGTTCCGCCGCGCAGCTATACGCCGCATACGGCGTGGTGTTCGTCAATAACCCGGAGCGGTCGCGCAAGCTCACTGGGCGCGCCTACAACTATGGAAAGAGGGCCCTGTGCGTGGCCGACAGCGCCGGCTGCGGCTTGGAGAAACTGGGTTTCCAGGAGTATGAGGCGCGCATCGGCGCCTTCCCCGCATCCAAAGCCCAAGCCTTGTATGACTATGTGATCGGCTACCTCGCTTGGATGCAGGCCCGCGCCGATTTCGAGGCCTTGGCCCGGCTTCCGCGCCTTCAGGCGGCGCTGGAGCGCCTGCTGGCCGTGGCGCCGGCGCCGATAAGGGGCCGCGCGCACATGTACATGGGCACCTTGCAATGCCTGCGGCCGGCCTCCCTGGGAGGCGCCCCGCAAGAGGGGATGCGCCACTTCGAGCAAGCTCTGCGCCTCACCGGGCGTAAGGATCTGAGCGTGCAGGTGGAATATGCCCGCAACTGCGCGCGATTGCTCTACGACCGCGAACTGCACGACCGCTTGCTCAAGGAGGTGGCGGGCGCCTCCGCGGAGCAGCCGGGGCTTACGCTGTTCAACCATCTTGCCAAAAGCGACGCGCAGGCATTATTGAGTTCGGCCGATGAATACTTCTGATTGGCTCGTCAAGCGCTGCGGCCTTGCCCCGCTATTGGCCCTGCTGATGGCGGCGCCGTGCGGCGCGCAGACACTGAAGATCGCCACCGTCACTCCGGAAGGGTCGGCATGGATGCGGGATATGCGCGCGGCCGCGTCCGAGATCGGGGAGCGCACGGGCGGACAGGTGCAGGTGAAGTTTTACGGCGGAGGCACGCAGGGTGACGACCTGAGGGTTTTGCGCAAGATTCGCGGGCGCCAACTGCATGGCGCGGTGCTCACGTCCAGCGCGCTGGCGGGCGTGTATCCCGAGATGCTGCAGTACGGACTCCCGCTGCTGTTCCGCTCCAGGGAGGAGATGATTTTCGTGCGCCGCCGCATCGACTCGATGATCGCCGACGGCCTGCGCGGCAAGGGCTTTGAGTCTTTTGGCTTCGGAAGCCTGGGCTTTGCCCGAATCATGTCGGCGGAGGAGCCGGTGGTCAGGCTGGAAGATGCCAGGGGCCTCAAGATATGGGTGCCGAAAGGCGATGACATCGGCTTTAGCGCCATGCGTTCGGCGGGCCTTGCTCCGCTGGAATTGCCGATTTCCGATGTCCTAGTGAGCCTTCAGACGGGCATCGTCGATGTGGTTGTGGGGCCGCCGTCCGGCGTGATCCTGTTGCAGTGGCATACTCGACTGCGTTATGTCACTGATTTCCCATTGGTTTTCGCCTACGGCCTCCTCGCCATGGACAAGCGGGCATTCGACCGCCTGTCCGTCGAAAACCAGTCCGTCGTGCGGGACACGTTCACCCGGCTTGCGGCTAGCCTCGACCGCCGCGACGCGGAGGAAAACGCCGCCGCAAGCCAGGCGCTCAGAAATGCCGGCCTCGAATACCTCACGCCTCCGCCGGACGAGGTTGAGCGGTGGCGGCTGGCGTTTTCCGGCAGGTATCCTGAACTGGTGCGCGAGGCGGACATGTCGGCGGAGCTGCATCAGCGGATCATGGCGTTGCTAGCGGAGTTCCGCGCCGCTCAAGGGGCGGGCTGAACCCGAACGCGCGACCGCCGCCACGAGCCAGGAGAACGCGCCGATGCGCCGACACAGGCGGGAACCGGCACCCGGCCGCGCCGCGATGCTTGCGCAAGGCGCGCTTACCGGCCTGCTGGCGGCGTGCCTGGGCACCATGCTGCTTTTGGCGGCGGCGCAGATTATCTCGCGCAACGCTTTTCGCACATCCATTCCGCATACCGAGGAGCTGCTCGAGTGGCTGGTTTTGTGGGTCGCCATGCTGGGCGCCATTGCCGCCAGCCTCAAAAGCCGCCACATCACCATTGATGCGCTGTCGCATCTGCTGGGCGATTCGGCCCGCCGGTGGGCCGCGGTTGCCGCCCAAAGCTTCGCCATGCTGGTGTGCGCGGCCTTGCTGCTCATTACCGGATCCTTCTGGCTCGAAAGCATGGGCTATGGTGAGACAACCGTCGGCGACGCGCCGCGCTGGCTGTTCGAGTCGATCGTGCCGGCGGCCTTTGCGGCCATGGCGGTTGCCCACGGTTCGCACGCCGTCTCGCTGATCCGTCATGGGCGGTTGTCCCAAGGCGAAGATCCGGCGCTGCGCGCCGGCGACGGTTGAGCGCCATGCACTGGATTGTTCTTGCGCTGCTGGCGGTATTCGGGGCGCCCTTATTTGCCGTGATCGCAAGCGGAGCGATCATCGGCTATCTTCAGGCCGATGTGCCGCTGGGGTCCATCGCCATAGAAATTCTGGGCGTGGCCACCCTGCCCGCGCTGATCGCGATTCCGCTGTTTTGCTTCGCCGGCTATGTGCTGGCCGAGAGCCCGGCGCCGAGGCTGCTGGTGCGCTTGAGCGAGGCGCTGGTGGGGTGGATGCCCGGAGGCCTGGCGGTGTTCGCGCTGGCCGTTTGCGCGCTGTTCACCGCCTTCACCGGCGCCTCCGGGATCACCATCATCGCCATGGGCGCCTTGCTCTACCCGGCGTTGAAGCAGGCGCGCTACTCGGAAACTTTTTCGCTGGGCCTGGTGACCACCGGCGGGAGCCTGGGGCTGCTGTTCGCGCCCTCCTTGCCGCTGATCCTCTACGGCGTGGTGTCCGAAACCCGCATCGATTCCCTGTTCCAGGCCGGCATCCTGCCAGGCTTGCTCATGATCGCGCTGCTGTCGGCCTACTGCCTGTGGGCCAACCGCAGCGAGCGCCAGCCGCTGGCGAGCTTCAGTTGGCGCGAAGTGGCTAGCGCGGTCAAGGCCGCGGGCTGGGAATTGCCGCTGCCCCTCATTGTGCTGGGCGGCATCTATTCGGGCTATTTCGCCATTTCGGAAGCCGCTGCGGTCACGGCTCTTTACGTGCTCGCCGCCGAGGTCTTCATCCGCCGGGCCATCCCTCTTTCGCGGCTGCCGGGAATCATTCGCGAGTCCATGACGCTGGTGGGCGGCATCATGCTCATTCTGGCTGTGTCACTCGCTTCCACCAACCTGATGATCGACGCGGAAGTGCCCCAGCGCATGCTGTCCGTGATCGGCGAAGTGGTGGCAGGCCCCCTGTCGTTTCTGCTGGCGCTGCTGGCATTCCTGCTGGTCCTGGGCGCGTTTTTGGATATTTTCTCGGCCATTGTCCTGGTGGTGCCGCTGATTCTGCCGATCGCCCAGCAATTCGGCGTGCATCCGGTGCATCTGGGCATCATTTTCCTGGCCACGATGCAGCTCG
Source organism: Candidatus Foliamicus numerosus (assembly GCA_028285945.1). Classification (GTDB taxonomy): domain Bacteria; phylum Pseudomonadota; class Gammaproteobacteria; order Steroidobacterales; family Foliamicaceae; genus Foliamicus; species Foliamicus numerosus. The sequence continues at coordinate 34,591 of JAPYNE010000033.1, forward strand.
GCTACCTGACGCCGCCGGTCGGGCTTAACTTGTTTATCGCCAGCTACCGGTTTGGGCAGCCGATCGTGCGCGTTTACGCGGCCAGCCTGCCGTTTCTGCTCGTGCTGCTTGCCGCGGTGCTGCTGATTGCCTTTTGGCCCACGCTTTCACTTTGGATGATTGAAACATGAAACTGAAAACCACTTTTGCCTTTTTCTTCCTGGTATTGCTGGTCGCGGGCGCGAGCCGGGTTCGAGCGGATTTCGATATCGGCGCCATCGAGTTGCCGGACGGTTTCGTGATCGAGGAATACGTGACCGGAGTCAGAAGCGCCCGCGGGCTGGCGATCGGAGTGAACGGCACGCTGTTCATCGGCACCCGGCGCTTGGGCAAGGTCTATGCGGTGCGCGACCCGGGCAGCCCGGGCCAGGAGGTCATCGAGTTCGCAACGGGCCTGATTGATCCGAACGGAGTGGCGGTGCGCGGCTCTTCGCTGTTCGTGGCTGAAGTGCATCGGATTCTGGAATACCGGAACGTGGAGGAGCGCCTGGAGCAACCCAATCCTCCCAGGGTGTTCCACGACGGCATGCCCACGGCCCGCCACCACGGCTGGCGGGCCATTGGCTTCGCGCCCGATGGCTGGCTTTACGTGGCCCAGGGCGCGCCGTGCAACGTTTGCGACAGCTATGCCACCATCGACCGGATTCCGCCCGGGGGCGGGACGCGGGAAGTGTGGGCGCGCGGGGTGCGCAACAGCGTGGGCTTGGCATTTCATCCGCACACCGGCGAGCTCTGGTTCACCGAAAACGGGCGCGACCTGATGGGCGACGATATCCCGCCCTGCGAGCTTAATCATGCGCCGCGGGCGGACATGCATTTCGGCTTTCCCTTCTGCCACGGAACCGCTATTCCCGATCCGGATCCGAAATGGGCCGGGCTGGGCGAATGCGCCTCGGCAACGCCTCCCTCCCAGGAACTGGGGCCGCATGTGGCGCCGGTGGGGCTGGAGTTCTATACCGGGGACGCTTTTCCTCCCGAGTACAAGGGGCGCCTCTTTATTGCCGAGCACGGCAGCTGGAACCGCAGCGAGAAAATCGGCTATCGCGTGATGATGCTGGATATTGAGGGCGGCGAAGTGCGGAGCTACGAGCCGTTCGCCGAGGGCTGGCTGCGCGGCCAGGAAACTCTTGGGCGGCCCGCCTACGTGCTGCAAACGCCCGACGGCCACCTGCTCATCAGCGACGACTATCGCGGCGTCGTGTACCGCGTCCGCCACACCGGCTGAACACAGAACCGCCTGTTTGCGTGCTTTCTCCTCGCGGGAGGCGGTTCGGGTTTGCCTCTTTGCGCGTTTGCCTCTCGCGGGAGACGCCATCCTTGGCTTGGTTCCGCTCTGCGCGCCAAGCCATTGGCGCACAGTGGCTCCAACACTCCCGCGAGAGGCAAACGCGCAAAGAGGCTCCAACACTCCCGCGAGAGGCAAACGCGCAAAGAGGCTTCGGTTGGCGCAGACCCTATGAGGATCGGCATCCCGCAAGCCCTCTGTGAGTTCCCTTCTTCCTGGAGTATCGGAGGCAGGATGCCGGAGCAAGCTACAGGGATGTATTCTTGACCTTTCAGGTCAAGCTTCGAGTAGTCATGCGTCTCCAGGAAGAAGGGAACCCACAGAGGACGGGATTGGAGCGCCCGCCCTCGACGGGAGTATCGGAGGCGGGATGGCCGCCGCTTTAGGGATAGCGCCAGCGCAAGCCTCTTCTCTGCCCCCTTCCTCGCGGGAGTGTCGGCGGCAGGACAGCCGCCGCTTTAGGGATAGCGCCAGCGCAAGCCTCTTCTCTGCCCCCTTCCTCGCGGGAGTGTCGGCGGCAGGACAGCCGCCGCCAAGCCCCATGGATGGGTTCATGCGTCTCCCGCGAGGAAGGGGGCAGAGAAGAGGCGGATTGAAAGCGTTGTGAAGAGGAGCATTTAGCGATGCTGGGCAGGATTTTTCGCTTTTTATGGGCGGGTGTTGACGGCTTCCGCAAAGTCGTGCATCTGTTGTTGATGATGACGGTGTTCACGGCTCTGCTGGCGGCTCTGGGCTCCGGAAGCACCCCGGCGCGCGTCACCGACGGATCCGTTTTGCTTCTGAATCCTTCAGGCATGCTCGTGCATGAGCTTCAGGGCAGCGAGCTGGACATCGAGTTGCAGCGCATGAGCGATGAGGCCGCGCCCGAGACGCTGGTGCGGGACGTGGTTCGCGCGCTGCGCCATGCCGCCGAAGACGAGCGGATCGTCGCGGTGCGGCTGGACACCGAGAGTCTTGACGGCGGCGGCCTCACCAAGCTGCAGGACATCGCCGCGGCCATGCGCGAGTTCCGCGAGTCCGGCAAGCCGATCATCAGCTACTCGCGCTTCTACAGCCAATCCGATTACTTTCTCGCCGCCCAATCCGACGAAGTCCACCTGCATGATCTCGGCGGCGTGGACATAAGCGGCTTGGGCCGCTGGCGGCTGTATTTCGCGGAGGCGCTGCGGAAACTCGATATTGACGCGCATGTGTTCCGGGTGGGCGAGTACAAATCGTTCGTGGAACCCTATTTCCGCGACAGCATGTCCAACGAGGACCGCGACAGCGCCGAGCAGTGGCTGGGCGCCCTTTGGAACGAATACCAGCGCGAGGTGGCCGAGGCGCGCGGGCTGGAGCCGGGCGCCCTCGATCGCTACGCGGAAAACCTCACCGAAGCCCTGGAAGCGGCGGACGGCGACTTGGCCAGGGTCAATCTGGAGGCCGGCCTAGTGGATGCCATCCACAATGACGAAACGTTCTCCGCGCACATGGAGGAGCAGTTCGGCGATGAAGAGGACGGGGACTACAACCGCGTGTCCTTCGCCGACTACCTGGTGACGGCCGACCGGGAGGACCCGCCCTACGAGGACGACTCGAACAACGTTGCGGTGGTGACCGTGGCGGGCACCATCACCGATGGCAGCGCCCCTCCCGGCACCGCCGCCGGCGACAGCCTAGCCAAGCTGGTCCGCCGCGCCGCCGAGGAAGACGACATCAAGGCGCTCGTGCTGCAGGTCGATAGCCCCGGCGGCAGCGCCTTCGCATCGGAAGTCATCTCCGCCGCCGTCTCCACGGTCAGCAAGGCCGGCAAGCCGGTGGTGGTGTCGATGAGCTCGGTGGCCGCCTCCGGCGGCTACTACATCTCCGCCGAAGCCGATGAAATATGGGCCTATCCGGGAACCATCACCGGCTCCATAGGCGTGGGAACCGTGCTGTTCACCGCGCCGAGGCTGCTGGACAGGCTGGGGCTGAGCGAAGACGGGATCGGCACCACGCCGCTGTCGGAATACACGCTGGTTGACAGGGACTTGCCGGACGGCGCGCGCAGGCAGGTGGATTCCCTCATCGGCCGGATCTACGACCGTTTCGTTGGCCATGTGTCGAAGGGGCGGGGGCTGAGCTTCGAGGAAGTCGATGCGATCGGCCGCGGCCGGGTCTGGATCGGCTCGGACGCCGCATCGCGCAGCCTGGTGGACCAAATCGGCACGGTGGAAGACGCGATTGCCAGCGCTGCCGCCTTGGCCGGCTTGGAGGAGGGGCAGTACGGCACTCTGCGTTTGAAGCGCAAACGGCCCTTTTTCAGTAGCCTCGACAACCTGGTCCGGGTTCGGTGGGCACAGATCAGGCACCGGCTGGGTTTCCGCTCGGAACCGGACCGCTTCATGGAAACCGTGCAGCAGGCGCGCCAGGTCATCAATGCCGAACTGGACCGGCTGGCGCGGTTCAACGATCCGCGCGGCTACTACTACCTGTGCGGATCATGTTCAGCCTACTGAGTTTCGCCTCGGGCCGCGCCATCGGGCCATTGCGGTAACGAACGGCTGTGGCCGACTCCATGCTCGTAGCGGAGAACGTCTCCTACAGCTACTGGGGGCAGGAGCGCCCTGCGGTTCGTGAGGCCAGCGTGCGGATAGCATCCGGCAGCATTGTTGCGCTGGTGGGGGCCAACGGCGCCGGCAAGACCACGCTGATCCACTGTCTCGCGGGCCTGTTTGAGCTTCAAGCGGGAAGGGTCCTGCGCGATGGCGGCGATATTCGCAGCGACCTTCGCCGGCACCGCGCGCGGACCGGCTATTTATCCGAGCACTACGGGCTGTTTTCGGGTTTGACGGCCCGCCAGAGCATGGAATACGCGGCCCAGTCGCGGGCCCGCGCCTTTCCGGAGTTATTGCGGCCGGCGGCGCGCCGGGAGGCGGTCGAGGCGGCGGCGGAAGAGTGCATGGTCGCCGATCTCCTCGACAAGGAGCTCGACTCGCTCTCCCGCGGACAGCGGCAGTTGCTGGCCATGGCCGAGGTGGAGGTGTCGCGCCCGCCGCTGCTGTTGCTCGACGAGCCGGCCTCAGGGCTGGACCCCGATAACCGCGAGCGGCTCGCGGCCCGGCTTGGCAAGCTGCAAGCGGAAGGCCGCGCTGTGCTGGTGTCGTCGCACATACTCGCGGAACTGGAGGAGTACGCCACCGATCTGGTGGTGATGGAAGAGGGAGCGGCTCTGCCGCAGCAAAGCGGGCTGGCGCCGGGCAGCCTGCGCGACGTGTATCGGCGGATGCGTGAACAGAACCACCCGCAAGGCCGTGGCTGAGTTGCTGGCCCGGCTGAATCCCGAGCTTCTGCGCGGCTGGCGCGCCGAGGCCACGCCGTTGCGGCTCGCCATTGCCCTGCTTCTGTCCGCCGGCGTGGCCTGGTGCATCCAGCTGGCTTGGGGCTGGTCCGCTTTCGGAGGCGCGGGGGCGGCGGCCTTCGCGATTTTCAGCTTTGTTGTGACGCCCATTCGCATTGTTGGCGCGATCGCCGAGGAGCACGCCCGCCACACTTGGCAGCGCCAGCGGATGTCCGCTTTGAGTCCCGTGCAAATGATGCTGGGCAAGGCTTTCGGCGCCACCGGCCTGACGGACCTAGCGGCTTTATGCGCTTTGATTTTCTGGGGGATGGGCGTTTATCTGACCGAAGGCGCAGCGCTCGGTTTGCCGGTCGAGCAGCTGGCGGAAGCCCTTGCGCATCGCCGCGCCGCTTTTCCGCTGGATGCCTGGCTGATGATTTGCGCGAACCTGTTTGCCCGTTTCCTGGCCTTGGCGCTGGCGATTCGCAACTGCGACCGCGACCGCTCCAAGGCGGTTCGCGGCCGGTCCTCCGTCATAGCGATTCAGCTTTCTTTGCTGCTGTTCGGCCCGCTGGCGGTCCTGCAGATGGCCCGGCCCCCCGCAGGGACCGATAAGGATTGGTCGGAAGCGCTGTGGTTCGGATTTTTGCCGATGGATCATGATGCTTTCTGGGCGCTGAGCGGATTGGCCTTTGTGGCGTTTGCGGCCTGCTGGTGCTGGTGCGCCGCTCGTGAGACCTTAAGCGGGGGGCGCCTTTTCGCATTCGAGGCCGTCGTGGTTAGCCTGGGCGTGGGCCTGTGGTGGGCCGGCACGGCGTACGGCGCCTTGGACACTGCGGGGTCCGCATTGCTGGAAACCGCTTATAGCCCCGCGCGGTTAACCACCGCCACCTTGTTGCTGGCGCTTGCGGTCACCGCTTACCTGTGGGGCGTGGCGGAGCGCGCGGACCGGAGAAGCGCGCGCGAATTTTTGGCCGCGCCCAGCCTGCGAAACGCCCCCGCATGGCTGCTGATCGTTGCGCTGGCCACCGCCGCCGCGGCCGTGCATCTGGTTTCCGGGGCGTTCTACGAATCCGGCGAATACGGGTACTTCCAGCTTAATTTCTGGGTGGTGAGCCTGCTCGGATTCGTGGTGCGCGACCTGGGCATCCTTTTCCTGGTGCTGTCCGGGCGGGTCAAGCGCTGGCCGGAACTGGTGGCACTGGCATCGTGGCTGGTGCTTGGAATTTTCGTGCCGAGCGCGCTGGTGGGGGCCGGGGCGTCGGCGGGAGGGTTTGATCTGCACCTGCTGTTTTCGCCCGTCGCTCTTCAGGAGCCGACGGTGAATCTGGTGATCGGCGTTGTTTCGGCGTGGCTTCAGGCGGCGCTGGTGGTAATGTGGCTGGTCAGGAGAGGCCAACTGGATCGAAAGAGCAAGCATGGCATCGGCAACCCGTAGGGCTTTTGTGGGGGGAGCGGCCGCCGCCGCCGCAGGCATGCAGGGCGCGAGGGCGCAGGAAAGGCCCGAGGACAGCGTGCGCTTCGTGCTGGTGCATGGGACCGGCCACGGCGGCTGGTGCTGGAAGTTCGTGCGCGACATCCTAGCCGGCCGGGGGCACCAGGTGTTCACGCCCACGCTCACAGGTTGCGGCGAGCGTTCCCATTTGCTGGAGCCCGGCATCGGGCTGGACACGCACATTGCCGACATCGCGAACGTGCTGGAGTGGGAGGAGCTCGAAGAGGTGGTGCTGGTGGGCCATTCCTACGGCGGAATGGTGATTTCCGGGGTGGCCGACCGGGCCAAGAATCGCCTGCGACACTTGATTTACCTCGATGCGATCGTGCCGCGCGACGGCGACAGCCTGCTCACGGCGCGCCGCGACCTCAGCGCGGAGGAAACCGCCGCCAACGAGGAGAAGCTGCGGCGCATGGCGCTGGACGGCCATTACCTCGCGGGCTTTTCCGCCGAACGCTACGGAATTCCGCCGGAACCGGCCGAGGCGGCGGCCTGGGTCAACCGCAGGCTCACGCCGCATCCGCTGAAGAGCTGGCTGGATCCGGTGAAGTTCGAGAATGGCGGCGAGGAAGGCGTTCCTTGCACTTTCATCCATTGCACCGAGCCGGCTATGCCGGGCGGCCTCGGCGTTCATGCGAAATACGCGCAGGAGCACCCGGACTGGCGCTACGTGGCGCTCAAGACCGGCCACGACGCCATGGTGACGGAGCCTCAGGCCTGCGCCGATCTTTTTATCGCGGCCGCGCAGTCCTCACCGCTTAGCGGGTCCGCGCGCCGGTCCGCGGAATTCCGCGGCTGAATAATCCCGGATGGGTTGCGCCGCGCAGGGCGGCGGCGGCTTTCGGTTCGCGGATGACGGCGGTGACGGGGCCGGCCGGCCCGTCGCGCAGCACCGCCAAGGGCTTGTCCGTGTTTTCGTTGAGCGTGGCCGGTCGGCCGCGGGGCCCCGAGAGCGTGATTGAATCGAGCGCTTTCGACGAGGCGTCTTTCATCGGCAGCGCGAAAGCGAAGCTCGAGCTGCCGCCCCCGTCCCCGGCTATCGGCATGTCGAAGCTCAAGTCGAACAGCACCCTGCCGTCGGCTGCCGAGCCTTTGATGCGATAGGGCCCCGGGGTTTCGGGCAAAGCCGGCGGCGCCTGGGTCACGAAGGCCGGTTCAAGAAACAGCGCGCCCGCCGTATCCTTGCCGCCCCACACGACAAGGGCTTGGGCCGGCGGCCTGCCTTGGATCTGGCGCAGCAGCCCCGCTGCGTTCAGCCGGTAACGCAGCGTCTTGTCGAAGGTGAAGTCGCTGACCCAGTAAGGCGAGCAGTACGACATCAGATCCACATAGTCCGCCGGCGACACCAGGCGCTTGGCGGCAAAGTCGTAGCCCCAGCGCCCCGACGACCCGTCCGGGTACGGGAAAGAAGGCTCCAGGCCCCCCGCAGGTCCGCAGGGCGTATGGTGCATCGACAGATTGTGGCCGAATTCGTGCGCGATCACATCGACATCGGTTATGGAAAACGCGGTCTTCCGGCCGATTTGGCCGATTCCCGAGGCGCCGGAGAACTCTCCGGACAGAAGCCCCATGTAGTAGCCGCTGCCGCCTTCCATGGTGGCGATCAACTGGACCTGCCGGTTTATAGCATTCCCTGTATTGCTGGAAGTTCGGACCGGAGCATGGGCGGTGATCTGTATGTCCGCAATCGGCAGCAGCCTGCGGGTTTGCTCCAGCATCTCGTGGCCCATGGGATCGGCTTGCATGGCGTTCACCAGATCGACTACGGACCTGTCCGGGTTCTTTTCCCACAAAAACGGAATGAAAGTGATGTCGAACACAGGCATCTCGCGCACTTCCACCGCCAGCCGCCCGCTTTCCGGAATTCGGCGCGCCACACCCAGGCTATCGTCCAGCGCGCCTTCCGGATCGACCTCAATAACGATTTCAAGCCCCGGTTGCACGAATTCCGCAGGGATGATCGCATTCGCTGACTGGTCCAGCGAACTCTCGTCCAGACGGGTCGGGATGGGCCCGGGGCTTGAGGGGATGTCAACCTCGTGCCTGAGCGCGCCGGCCAAAAACAGATCCGCCTGAATGCGCGGAATGCGCTCGGAGTTGGTTTGCTCGGCGGTGGGGAATACCCGCAGCAGCGCTTGCTCGCCCGCCACCAGGGCGATGGGAAGATGGAAGGATTGCACGGCCTGCGTGAGATAAGCCGCTGCCGGTTCAATGCCGCATTGCCCGATCCGCCGGGTAAGCAGCCCGTTCAGCCAGCCGAGCAGCTTGGCGTCCTGCGGCGCGCATAGCCCGGTGCCCTCTGCTTGGAGATGAACCATTTCGCGCAAGTCGGCTAGGCGCGCCGGCAGCGGCCCGGTGAGTTCCGTGTTGTTGGTCAGGCCCAGCGCCCGCAGCTGCGTCAGATTCGCCAGCTCGGACGGCAGCGGCCCGGAAAGCGAATTGCTGCCAAGATACAGTTCGGCTAGGCTGGGCAAATTCCCCAGCTCCGCCGGTATGGTGCCGCCCAAGTCGTTGAAGGACAGGTTCAGGTATTCCAACGCCGGAAAACCCCCCAACGACGAAGGCAGGCTGCCCGAAAAGCCGTTACTCGACAGATCCAGCAAAGATAGCCTGTCGAGGCTGCCCAGCGATGTTGGCAACGCGCCTGAAAGATCGTTGTCGGCCAAGTGGATCTGTTTCAGTTTGGTGGCGTTGGCCAGCTGCGGCGGAATCGAGCCCGCCAGCCGGTTTTCGCCGAGATGGAGCTCAGTCAGGGAAGTGAGGCCGCCGACTTCCGGAGGAATCGAACCCGATAGCTCATTACCCGAAAGATCCAGGCTCTCAAGGCGGGCCAGCTGCCCGATTCGCGGCGGAAGGGGTCCGGTCGCAAAGATGCCCGCCAACTCCAGGTTCTTAAGGTTCGTGAGTTCTCCTATCTCGGGAGGCAACGGCGAGTTGCCGGTATCGTTGGCAGTGAGTATCAGGTCGGTGAGTTCCTCAAGCCCGGCGATATCCGCTGGAATGGGGCCGCGAAGTTTGTTGAAACTCAGATCCAATCTCAGCACCCGGCCCTGGCCATCGGTCCGGACGCCGTGCCACTCGCGCAGCGGCGCGTCGCTGAGCCAATTTCTGCTGTTGTGCCACTGTTCGCCGGCCATGGACTTGTAAATGCTTTCCAGAACATCGCGATCCGCCGAGGGCTTGCAGGCCACTCCTGTTCCTTCGTGTTGAGGCACTTTGCTAAGCCATTCGCGCAGGAACGCTTCCTGCGGCACGCAGAGATCCGTATCGACGTAGCGCAGTTCCCGCAGCATGCCGATTCGCGCCAGCGTGTACGGGAGGCGCCCCGACAATTGGGGATTGCCGCCAAGCCGCAATTCCTCCAGCAGCGCCAGGTCGCCCAGTTCGACCGGCAATATTCCCGCCAGCCCGTTGCCGGACAGATTGATCGCAACCACCCGGTTGGAAGCATCGGTCTTGACGCCGTGGCGGGAATCCACCGGCCCATCGGGCCAGCCGGATGCGTTCGTCCATCCGGAGCCGCCTGCGGCATCGTAGAGGGTCGCCAGAGCGTCCCGGTCGGACAGGTTGCAATACTCGCCAGCCGAGACTCGACCGGCGACATTGGCCAGCCACTTCGAGAAGGCGCTCGTGTCCGGTTGGCACAGGTCTTGATTTCCTATCCACAAGAAATCTTTCAGCGGCATGCGGGTGATCTCCAAAGGCAATCTCCCCGTCAGCATGTTGTCTATGATGTCGAACCTTTGCAGTGCTGTGAGATTGCCCAGTTCCGGGGGAACGGGGCCGGATAATTTGTTCTGCCACAAAGCTAGGCGGGTCAGCCGGCTAAGCCTGCCCAGTTCCGGGGGAATGGGGCCGGAAAGTGCATTGCCGCCCAATTCGAGGGAATCCAGTTGGGCAAGGTTGCCCAGTTCAGGAGGTATGGGGCCGGACAAGTTGTTGCGCGTTAGGCTCAGCCGATTCAGATTGGCGAGCTTGCCCAGCTCGGGGGGTATAGCGCCGGAAAGGTTGTTCGCGTCGATTCTCAACTCTCTCAGGTTCGCCAGTTCGCCCAGCTCGGGAGGTATGGCGCCGGAAAGGTTGTTCGCGGCGATTCCCAAGTCTCTCAGGTTCGCCAGGTTGCCCAGTTCCGGCGGCAGGCGGCCGGAGAGCTTGTTAATCCCCAGGCTCAATTCGATGAGCGCCGTGAGATTGCCGATCTGCGGCGGGATCGAGCCTTCAAGGCCGTTGCTGGAGAGGATGATGGAAACGACTCTGCCTGATTCGCGGTCAACCCCGATTCCGTACCATTCCGCCACGGGCGCGTCGCTCAGCCAATTGGTCCGGTTCACCCAGTTGCCGCCGCCGGCGCTCTGGTGGAACGCGGCCAGCGCCGCCCGGTCGGCCGCTGATTCGAGGACAACCGTTACGCGCGCCGATGCCGACAACTCGCCGACTGTTGCCGTGACCACGGCTGTTCCGGAGCCTGCCGCAGTGACCAAGCCGTTGGCATCCACCTTGGCCACGCCGGCCGCGTCCGTGGACCAAGCGATTTGCGCGCCGGTCATGGCGTTTCCGTCGCCGTCCTTGACCTCGACCGTCAGCTGCAAGGTATCTTCAACGGCCTCGAATCTCACGGCGGCGGGCGAAATCTCCACGGTTGCCGCCATCGGGGCGGGCGGATTCGGCGTGGAGGGAGGAGGAGGCGCAGCGACGGGCGGGCTTGATGATTCCGAGGAGCCGCCGCCGCCGCACCCCCACAGCAGCGACAACAAAGCGACAATGATCCAGCGGCGCTTCAATTTAGGGGGGGGGGCAGTGGCCGCCGCCCGACTGTCTATGCATAAAGCCGGATACTTCATGGCCGCAATGATAAGCATGCCGCGCAGCCAGCGTCCCGTTCGCGTTTCAGGCGCCCGGCGCCGCGCGGGCTACAGCAGGCCGGCTTCGAGTTGGGCGGCCTCGGACATCATGCTCTGGCTCCAGGGCGGGTCGAAGACGAGCTCTACGGCCACATCGTTGATCGTGGGGATCAGCGCGATCTTCTCGCGCACATCCTCCACGAGGATTTCGCCCATGCCGCAGCCGGGCGCCGTGAGCGTCATTTCCACCGATACGTTGCGCTTGCCGTCGCCGCGGGGTTCGACTTCGCACCGGTAAATCAGGCCCAAATCGACGATGTTCACCGGAATCTCGGGGTCGTAGCAGGTCTTCATCTGCTCCCACACCAGCGCCTCCACGTCCGAATCGCCGGCGTTGTCCGGCAGTTTCGGCGGCTCGACGGGCTTCTTGCCGAGCGCGTCCGCGTCCATGCCGGCAATGCGGTACAGCCAGCCGTCCACGTACACCGTAAAGCTGCCGCCTAGCGATTGGGTGATGAACACGAGCTGCCCGGCCTGCAAGCGCGCCTCCTCCCCGGCCGGGATGATGACCGCCTTGCAGTCGCGGGTCAGCGTGACGGGTTCGCTCTGATGGCCGAACATGGCTGCGGGCGCGCCGCCGGTTGCCGGCTACTCGGTGCTCACGGCGTGCGGATCGCCGTCGAGCGCGGCGGTGAAGGTGCGCCACGGCAGAGTCACGCAGCGGATTCGGGAAGGGTAGGCGCGAACGCTGCCCAAGGCCGCGATGTCGCCTAAGCCGCCAAGGCCGTTTTGCGCTTCGGGCGCGAACGCCGCCAGCACCCGCTCGGCGCGTTGCCGCGCCGCGCCTTGCTCGGCGCCCTTCAGCAGCGCGGTCATCATCGAAGCGGAGGCTAGGCAGATGGCGCAGCCTTCGGCCTCGAAGCTGATTTCCGCAACAAGGGCCGCAGGCGCATCGCTTTCCTCTTGGCCCGCCCGCCCTGCCTCCTGGCCGTCGCCCTCGGCGCGAATGCGGCCGCTTTCCTCCTGGCGCGCCCGCCCTGCCGGGCAGCAAGGGCTTCCGGCTTTCCCGGATAGCAGGATGCCTTCGGCCTTCCCTTCGCGCAGGTACACGGTGATCTTGTCGCCGCAAAGCGGATTGAAACCCCGGGCCACATGGTCGGCGGATTCGAGCGCATGGAAATTGCGCGGCGCGCGGCAGTGCTCCAGCACGGTGCGCTGGTAGAGGTTTTGCAGTTCGCTGTCCATCACGTCATCCAAACAGTTTGCGCGCCGTTTCGATCCCGTCCGCCAAGCGGTCGATTTCATCGCGCGTGTTGTAGAAGGCGAACGAGGCGCGCGAGGTTCCCGGCACGCCGAAGCGGTCCATGAGCGGCATGGCGCAGTGATGGCCCGCCCGTATGGCCACGCCTTCATGGTCCAGGATGGTGCCGAGGTCGTGCGGGTGAATATCCTTCATCACGAACGAAACCACCGCCGACTTGGGCGCGGCCGTGCCGATTATCCGCAATCCGGGAATGCCGCTCAGCCGTTCGGCGGCGTATTCCAGCAGCTCGTGTTCGATCGCGGCCAGGCGCTCAAGTCCGTGGGCCGCGAGGTAGTCCATGGCCGCGCCCAGCGCGATGGCGCCCGCAATGTTGGGCGTGCCGGCTTCGAATTTGTGCGGCGGCGCGTTGTAGCGGGTGCCGTCGAAGCGCACTTCCAGGATCATTTCGCCGCCGCCCAGAAACGGCGGCATTTCCTCAAGCCAGGGGCGCATTTCCGCCACCGGATTGATAACGCCCATGGCGTTGGAAACATGGGTCACGGCAATCAGCTTGAGGTTGCGGTTGACCAGCCGCCCAAACGCTTTCAGGTCCAATGCTCCGGAATCCAGCACCGGCGCCACCCGGAGGCGCGCGCCGGTGCGCTCGCAGAGCTGCTGCCAAGGCACGATATTGGAGTGGTGCTCCATGTGCGTGAGCAGGATTTCCGAATCCGCGCCCATGCGCTTGTCCATGCAGCGGGCCACCAGGTTGATCGACTCGGTGGCGCCTCGGGTGAACACGATTTCCTCGGCCGAGGCGGCGTTCAGCCACGCGCGGGTCCGTTTCCTTGCGCCTTCGAAGGCCGCGGTCGCTTGGTCCGAGCGGGTATGCAGGCCGCGGTGGACATTGGCGTGCATTTCCACTTCGTAGCGGCGCAGCGCATCCATCACGGCCTGCGGCCGCTGCGTGGAGGCGGCGTTGTCGAGGTAGGCCAGAGGCTTGCCGTTCACCTGCGTGGCCAGCGCCGGAAAATCGGCCCGCAGATCGGTGATGCGGGTTGCCTGCGCAGGGCGCGGGAGTGTTTCGGCGGCGGCGCTCATCGCGCTCAAGCCGCCCGTTCGCGGTGCTGCGCGCCGTCGAATGCCCGGCTCAGGATGGCGGCGGCCATCGCCCTCGATTCGGCCAGCTTGATGGCCTCGGTGATGCCTGAGGCGAAGGCCCGCACGAGCATGGCGCGGGCTTGCTGCGGGGAAAGCCCGCGAGTTTTGAGGTAGAACAGCGCCGCCTCGTCGAGCGCGCCGGTGGCCGCGCCATGCGCGCATTGCACTTCGTCCGCGTACACCTCAAGCTCCGGCTGGGTTTCGATCTGCGCGCTCTCGTCGAGCAGAAGATTGTCGTTGCGCATCCGGGCATCCGCGCCCTGGCCCTCCGGCGCAATCGCTATCCGGCCCGCGAAGCGGCCTTTGCTGCGGGCGTCCAGGATGCAGCGGCAGAGGCTTTCGCTCACGGCATGGCCGGCGCGGTGGTCCATCTTGAGGTCCAGCGAGGCCGTCCGGCCCGGCTCAACGATCATCAGCGCATGGTGCCGGAAGCGGGCGCGGGCGCCGTTCATCGAAACAACAAGACGCTCCTCATCCACCGGCGCGCCGGCTTCCCGTTGCTTCCAAGGCTCAATTTCGGACCGCGCCGTTCCGGCCGCCCCCACCCGCGTGTAGTCAAGTTCGGCGCCTTCCGCAAGCTCGGCTCTTCGGTCAAAATGCAGCTTGCCCCGTCCCCCGAAATCGACCACGGCCACATGCCGCAACTTCGCTCCGGCTTCCAGCGCCACGCGAACCCGCATCAGGAGGCCGGCACCGCGGGCGCCGTCTTTCCACCGCTCCTGAAACTCAAGCGAACCGTTCGATTCAATCTGAATGCCGCCTTCGCCTTGGCCTGTCCGGGTCTGGTGCAGCTCCTCAAGCTCAAGCGCGCCGCCGGACTCAACGCGTATGTGCAGGCGATGCTCCTGGGCCTTGTGCGCAGGCGTGTCCATCCGAACCACCTTCTTGCATTTTTCCCCGGCGCGCACCACGATCTGGGCAAGCGTTCCCGTCATGCTGCTTCCCGCAGCACCGCGTCGTACCCATCAGCCTCCAGTTCCGCCACCAGCTCCGCGCCGCCGGAGCGGGCGATGCCGCCGCCGGCCAGCACATGCACTTTGTCCGGCGACACCAGGTTGAGGATGCGCTCGTAGTGGGTGATGAGCACGAAAGCGCGCTTGCCGTCGCGCAGCGCGCGGATGCCTGAGGCCACAACCTTCAGCGCGTCGATATCCAAGCCGGAATCGGTCTCGTCGAGCACCGCCAGACGCGGCTTGAGAACCGCAAGCTGCATCATCTCGTTGCGCTTCTTCTCGCCGCCGGAAAAGCCCTCGTTGACGCCGCGCTTGAGGAGCTCGGGCTTGAGCTTGAGCCGGGAGGCCTCCCTCCGCGCGGTCCTGAGGAACTCCGCGGCGTTGATTTCCGGCTGGCCCGCCGCCTTGCGCTGCGCGTTCAGGGCCGAGCGCAGCAGGTACATGTTGCTCACGCCCGGAATCTCCACTGGGTACTGGAATCCGAGGAACAAGCCCTTGCAGGCGCGCTCCTCCGGGCTCATGCCGAGCAGGTCCTCGCCGTCGAGCCGCGCGCTGCCGCCTTCGATCTCGTAGCCGTCGCGGCCCGCCAGCGCTTGCGCCAAGGTGCTTTTGCCGGCGCCGTTGGGCCCCATGATGGCATGCACTTCGCCCGGGCCCACCTCAAGCGACAGGCCGCTTAGGATTTCCTTGCCCTCCACGCGCACTCTCAGATCGCGGATGTCGAGAAGCGGCGCGCTCATCCGATCGCCCCTTCGAGGCTCACGTTCATCAGCGCCTGCGCCTCCACCGCGAACTCCATCGGCAGCATGTTGAACACCTGCTTGCAAAAGCCGTTCACGATCAGGTTGACGGCATCCTCCTCGCCGATGCCGCGCTGGCGGCAGTAGAACAGCTGGTCTTCGGAGATGCGCGAGGTGGTGGCCTCGTGCTCCACCACGGCCTGCGGATGGCCGATGTCCATGCGCGGGAAAGTGTGGGCGCCGCAGTCGCGGCCGATCAGAAGCGAGTCGCACTGGGTGCGGTTGCGGGCGCCCTCGGCGCGCGGGAGCACCTTCACCAAGCCGCGGTAGGTGTTCTGGGCGCGGCCCGCCGAAATGCCCTTGCTGACGATGTTGCTGCTGGTGTTGCGGCCGATGTGGATCATTTTGGTGCCGGTGTCGGCCTGCTGGAAATTGTTGGTGACGGCCACCGAGTAGAACTCGCCGGTGGAGTGGTCGCCGCGCAGGATGCAGCTGGGGTATTTCCAGGTGATGGCCGAGCCGGCTTCCACCTGGGTCCAGGAGATCGACGAGTTCTCGCCCCGGCAGTCGCCGCGCTTGGTCACGAAGTTGTAGATGCCCCCGCGCCCTTGCTCATCGCCCGGATACCAGTTCTGCACCGTGGAGTATTTGATCTTAGCGTCCTTGAGCGCCACCAGCTCCACCACCGCGGCGTGCAGCTGGTTCTCGTCGCGCATCGGCGCCGTGCAGCCTTCCAGATAGCTCACCTCGCTGCCTTCGTCGGCCACGATCAGGGTGCGCTCGAACTGGCCCGTGTTTTGCTCGTTGATGCGGAAATACGTGGATAGCTCCATGGGGCATTTCGTGTTTTTCGGAATATAGACGAAGGAGCCGTCGGTGAACACGGCCGAATTCAGCGCCGCGAAGTAGTTGTCGCGGTAGGGCACC
Organism: Candidatus Foliamicus numerosus; assembly: GCA_028285945.1. Taxonomy (GTDB): domain Bacteria; phylum Pseudomonadota; class Gammaproteobacteria; order Steroidobacterales; family Foliamicaceae; genus Foliamicus; species Foliamicus numerosus. The sequence continues at coordinate 50,573 of JAPYNE010000033.1, forward strand.
ACGCTGCCCAAGTACTTGCGCACCAGCTCCGGATGCTCGCGCACCGCCTCGGAGAACGGGCAGAAGATCACTCCGGCCTCGGCCAGGCGGCTCTTGAAGGTGGTGGCCACCGACACGCTGTCGAACACCGCGTCCACCGCCACGCCGGCCAGCCGGGCCCGCTCATGCAGCGGAATGCCTAGCTTGTCGTAGGTTTCCAGCAGCCGCGGATCGACCTCATCCAGGCTCTTGGGCGCGTCCTTCGCCGGCCCCGGCGCTGAATAGTAGGAAATGGCCTGGTAGTCGATGGGGGGAATGCTCAGCTTGGCCCAGGACGGCTCGGCGGCCCCGCGCCAGTAGCGGTAGGCGCGCAAGCGCCAGTCGAGCAGGAAATCCGGCTCCTCCTTGCGCGCCGAAATCACGCGGATCACATCCTCGTCGAGCCCCGGGGGCAGGGTGTCGGATTCGATATCGGTCACGAAGCCGTGACGGTACTTGCGTTGAAGCAGCTCGTGGACTTCGGGGTTGCGGGCGGCCGGGGCGCTCATCGCACGGCCCCTGCGCGGAGATCGAAGGATAAACTCATTGCGCCATCCTCGCATCGAATTCCGCCGCCAGCCTGCGGGTACGGAAGCCCGGAGCGGACCGCCGCAGGTCGGTGAGCGTGACTTCGGTGAGCGCCCCGCGAATGGCGCGGTTGATCTGCCGCCACGCGCCGCCCACGCTGCAAAAAGGCTCCAGCTTGCACTGGCCTTCGGAGTGGCTGCATTCGGTGAGCGCCATCGGCCCCTCCAGCGCTTCCAGAATTTCCGCCGCATTGATTTCGCTCGCCGCCCGCGCCAGCCGGTAGCCGCCCAGCGCGCCGCGTTCGGACTGCACCAGGCCGTGCCCGGCCAACTGCTTGAGCAGCTTCTGCGCGGTGGGCAGCTTAAGCCGCGTGTCTTCGGCAATCCGCTTGGCGGACAGCGATTCGCCGTCCGACTTCGCCAGACAGCCCAGGATCATGGTCCCGTAGTCGGTAAGCCTGCTGACTCTAAGCATCCCTTTGCCCCGGCTGCTTCTTAAACAGGACTATTTTAGTCCAAAATGAAACCCCGAATCCGTCATCCCCAGTGAGGCGCGGGCGCCGCATGCTGCGGTGGCGGCGCAAGCCGAGAAACAATAAACTAGACGCAGGCAACAAAAGGTTATTGGAGAAGAGACGATGAGCGATCCCAGCCTTGCGGAAACAGCGCAAGCCATGGTGGCGCCGGGGAGGGGCATCCTAGCGGCCGACGAGAGCGCGCCCACCATCGGCAAGCGCTTCGCCAGCATAGGGGTGGAATCCACCGAGCCATTGCGCCGCGACTATCGCTCGATGCTGTTTTCGACGCCGGGAGCCGAGCGGTTTATCAGCGGGGTCATTCTGTTCGACGAGACTTTGCGGCAATCCATGCCGGCCGGCGAGCCGATTCCGCAGTACCTTGAGGGGCGCGGAATGATCCCGGGCATCAAGGTCGATCAGGGCGCCAAGCCGCTGGCGGGTTTTCCGGGCGAGAAGGTCACCGAAGGGCTGGACGGATTGCGCGGGCGCCTGACCGAATACCGCGGGCTGGGAGCGCGCTTCGCCAAGTGGCGGGCGGTGATTGCGATTGGCGAGGGCGCGCCCAGCGATTACTGCGTCCACGCCAACGCCCACGCCTTGGCGCGCTACGCCGCCTTGTGCCAGGAGGCCGGCCTCGTGCCCATCGTGGAGCCGGAAGTGCTGATGGACGGGCCGCATCCCATATCGCGGTGCGAGCAAGTCACGGGGGAAGTGCTGGCTCAGGTTTTCGATGAGCTGGAGCGTCATCGCGTGGAGCTGGAAGGCATCGTTCTCAAGCCCAATATGGTGGTGTCCGGCAGCGAGTGTCCGGCCCAAGCGGGCGTGGACAAAGTGGCGGAGGCCACATTGCGAACCCTCAAGGCGCATGTGCCCGCCGCAGTGCCGGGCATCGCGTTTCTTTCAGGCGGGCAGTCGGCCGAAGACGCAACCGCGCATCTCAGCGCAATGAACGCGCGCGGCCCGCATCCCTGGCAGGTGTCTTTCTCTTACGGCCGCGCGCTTCAGGCGCCGGCGTTGACCGCGTGGGCAGGCAAGGCGGGCCGGCTTGCCAACGCGCAGCAGGCTTTCGGCGAACGCGCGCGCCTCAACGGCCTCGCCCGCACCGGCGACTACCGCCCCGAACTAGAAGCCGCTTAAGCCCTCCCGTTCCGTTTCCACCCGGCGCGGCACTACCCAAGCCCTCTCTGCGCTCCCCGTTTCCAGGAGTGTCGGCGACAAGAGCCGCCGCCCCGATGGTGGGCACTACCCGAGCCCTCTCTGTGCTTCCTGTTTCCGGGAGTGTCGGCGACAGGAGTCGCCGCCAAGCCCCACGGATGGGTTCATGCGTCTCCCGGAAACAGGAAGCACAGAGAGGGCGGATCGAAGTGCCTTGATGCGCGTTCGAGCCGGATCGAAGCCCCTCGACCCGTTATGCGCAGCCCCGGGGTCGGCACCATCCAAGCCTTCTCTGCGCTCCCTGTTTCCGGGAGTGTCGGCGACAGGAGTCGCCGCCAAGCCCCATGGATGGGTTCATGCGTCTCCCGGAAACAGGGAGCGCAGAGAAGGCGGCATGCGAAGCGCCCTGACTCGTTTGCGCGTTCGAAGCGAAGCCCCTTGACCCGTTATGCGCGGACGGGCCGGCATGCGAAGCGCAGGATGAGATAGCCGATTCGTTGCAGGCGCCCTTCCCGCCCGGTCAGCCGGGCGATTCCTCTTCGTCCTTGCTTTCCTGCTCCTTGCGCTTGTCGCCTCTCTCCCCCATCAGTTCCACCTGCTCAAGGCGCGCCTCGATTCGGCTGCGGCGCACCTCGTCGGACTGCTCGGCGGCGGTCAGCGCCAATTGAAGCTGGGTGTGCGCGCCGTTGAGGTTGCGGCGCATCAGTTCGTACTCGGCCATGAAATAGTGGGCATCGGCCACCTGGCCGGACTCGCCGCTGGCCTGGGCTAGCAGCCTGGTCGTTTCGAGGTTGAGCTTGTCGTTGATCAGGTATTCCAGCAGCAGTTCGCGGGCCTCCGGCGCCTGGCCGTCCGCAATCAGCACTTCGGCATAACGATGCGCAATGCTCACGTTGCCTGGGAACAGCCTCAGCGCGTCCTCAAAGGCGCGTCTCGCCGCGGCTGCGTTTCCTGCCGCTGCTGTCGCGCGCGCCTCGGCGATGCGCAGCGGAATGGAATTGGGATGTTCCTTCCGCAGCGCGCGCAGCACCTCCCGCGCCTCGGCGGGCCGGCCGGTTTCCAGCAGCGCCAGCCCTTCGCCGTAGAACTTTCCGATGTCGCCGGGCGTTTCGGTGAGGGGCCGGGAGCGGAAACGGCGCAGCGCCAGCTCCGGGTTCTCGCTGTCAAGCAGTTGCGCTTGGGCTTGCGCGAGGTAGTAGTTCAGGCTGCTGTCCACCTCCCGCATCATTGGCGGCGAAATGCGGCTGCGGGCTTCGGCGATGCGGTTAACGCTCACCGGATGGGTGCGCAGTATTTCCGGTATCGCCGCCGAAGCCAGCGATTCCTTGCGCGACATGGTCTCGAAGAACGACGGCAGGCCGCGCGGATCGAAGCCGGCCTCCGCCAGCGTGCCGATTCCGATGCGGTCGGCCTCATGCTCGTGCGTGCGGGTGAAGTTGATACGCTGCTGCAAAGCCATTCCTTGGCTGGCCATGAGCGCGCCCTGCATCATGTCGCCGCCCCCACCTAGCAGGCCGCCCACCAGCAGGGCGCCCGCCAGCATCGCCATCGACATGATGCCGCTTCCCCGCATGGCTTGGATCTGCCGTGAAATGTGCCGCTGGGTCACATGCGCGATTTCGTGCGCCAGCACGCCGGCTAGCTCGCTCTCGTTGGCCGTCGCCTCGATCAGGCCGGTATGGACGCCGATATATCCGCCCGGCAGCGCGAATGCGTTGATGGAAGGGTCCTGAACCATGAAAAAGTGAAACTGGTGGTCTCCGTTCTGCGCCCGGTAGGCCAGCCGCTTGCCCACGTCGGAAATGTATTCGTTGATTTCCGGATCGGTGACCAGCTTGCCGGCGCGGCGAATCTGCTCCATCACGTTGAGCGCGATTTCGCGCTCCTCCGCGCTGGTCAGCACCGAATCCGCGAGGCTGCCCATATCGGGCAGCTCCTGCGCTTGGCCCACTTGGCCTCCGGCCGGCAGGGCATGCGCACTCAAAAGCAGGGCCAGCGCCGCGCAGGCGGCGCGCTGCGCCCTTGAGGCCCTTGAGTGCGGGGGGCCTCTCACAAGGCGCGGGCGGCCTCCAGCACTTCCTTGGCGTGCCCCTTCACCTTCACCTTGCGCCATTCCCGGCGCAGCACGCCCTGCTCGTCGATCAGGAAGGTGCTGCGTTCCACCCCCATGTACTTTCGTCCGTACATGCTCTTTTGCTTCATTACATCGTAAGCCTTGCAAAGCGTTTCATCCGGATCCGACAGCAGGTGAAACGGAAAGCCCTGCTTGGCGCGGAAGTTGCCGTGCGAGCGGATGGACTCGCGCGAAACGCCGAGCACGACGGCATTGGCAGCCTCGAACTGCTCATGCAGGTCGCGAAAGTTCCGCCCTTCAAGCGTGCATACCGGGGTGCTGTCCTTGGGGTAGAAAAAAAGCACCAGCTTGCGTCCTTTCAGATCGCCCAGGGTTTGCTGCCCTCCGGCGGTGCTGGCGGCATCGAAGTCCGGCGCCGGCTGGCCGATTTCAGTTGTGCTCATTGGTTTCTCCTTCCAGTCCGCTCAATCGTCGCTAGCCATGGATAGGCTCGATCACGGCATCCAGGTTGTTCTTGTCGCAGAAGTCATGAAATTCTTCGCGCAGCATTGCGATCCCCACATCGCCCGGCACATGCACCTCTATGCGCACCGCAAGCATTGCCGCGCCCGTGCTCGGGGCATTGTAGCGCCGCGAGTGAACTTCGGCGATGGGCAGTTCGCGCCTTGCGAAAAAGCTGACCAGCGCCAGCACCAGGTTCTCTCGCTCCAGGGCCACGGCCTCCACATGATAGGGGGCTGCCGGCGCCTGGTCCGCGCGCGGCGCGGTCTCGCTGATCGAAATCTCGCAGCCGGTGCGCTTGCCCATGCGCTCCACTGCGGCGCGCACCTTGTTGGTGGTGTGCCAGTTTCCCTCGACCAGCAGCAGGGCGCCGAAGCTGCTTCCCAGAACCGTCATCCGGGCATCGCGGATCTCTCCTCCGGCCTCGCTGACCACCTCGCAAAGTTCGCGCGCCGAGAGGTCTTCCTTCGGGCCCAGGGTCGAGATCGCCAGCATTTTCGCCATGCCGCCGCTAGCTTACACGAAGGCCCCGGGCGGCGCGCCGGGGCGCGCGGCCCGCATATCGCACCAAGCCGCTTGTTGCCTCCCCGGTTTTCCTGCTTAATCCGCAGCTTAAGCCATTCCCCGCCCCCCTCTTTCCGGGAGTATCGGAGGCAGGGTGAGCGCCGATGTCCCGGCGCGAACAAGCAAGCTACAGGGATGTATTCATGCGTCTCCCGGAAAGAGGGGGGCGGGGAATGGCGAGGGACAGGCAGGGTGAGCGCCGATGTCCCGGCGCGAACAAGCAAGCCCCATGGATGGGTTCATGCGTCTCCCGGAAAGAGAGGGGCGGGGAATGGCGAGGGACAGGCAAAATCCTGCGCGGCCTCCCCGCCCCTTGGTGCAATATCCGGGCTAGGCTGTTGCGGGATAAAATGCCGGGCCGTCATGAAGGGAAGTTTGGTAGCTTTGGTCACGCCCATGAGCGCAGACGGCGCTGTGGACTATGCGGCCGTGGACCGGCTGATCGAATGGCACTTGGAATCGGGCACGGCCGCCTTGGTGGTGGCCGGGACCACGGGCGAGTCTGCGACGCTGGATCACCAAGAGCACGCCGGGCTGATCCGCTACGCCGCCCGGCAGGCGGCCGGCCGGATTCCGGTGGTGGCCGGCACCGGTTCCAATTCCACGGCGCAGACGATCGCGCTTTCCAGAGCGGTTGCCGACGCTGATATCGCCGCCTGCCTAGTGGTTACTCCGTATTACAACAAGCCCACCCAGGACGGCATGTTCAAGCACTTCACGGCCATTGCCGAGGCCGTGGAAAGGCCCCTTATCCTCTACAATGTGCCGGCCCGCACGGCGGTGGACCTGACCCCGGAAACCGTCGGGCGTCTGGCGCCCAACGCGGGGATAGCCGGATTCAAGGAGGCCACCGGCGAAGTGGAAAGGGTGGCGCGCTTGAGGGCGCTTTGCGGACAGGATTTTCTTTTATTCAGTGGTGACGATGCGACCGCCAGGGAGTTCATGCTGGCCGGCGGCGACGGCGTGATTTCCGTGACGGCCAATGTCGCCCCCGCGGAAATGGCGGCGATGTGCAAAGCGGCGCTGAGCGGGGACGCGGCGGAGGCCGTCCGGCTGGATGCGCCGCTGGGCGGGTTGCATGAGGCATTGTTCGTGGAATCCAATCCGATACCGGCAAAATGGGCGCTTAATCGCATGAATCGAATAGAGAAAGGCATTCGCCTGCCGCTAACTTGGCTTTCCGAGGCGCATCAGGATCGGGTGGCGGCGGCTATGGGCCGGGCGGGGCTGCCGTTGTGACGCGGTTTCCGGCGTTGGCGGCCGGCGTGATCCCGGCGCTTCTGCTGCAAGGTTGCGGGCTGTTCGGCGGCGGCGCGGCGCCCTGCGAGAATCCGCAGATGTACCAGAACGCCGAAGCCTCCGAGCCGCTTGTGGCCCCGGAAGGATTGGAGACTCCGCAAACTTTGGGTAATCTTGAGGTTCCCGAAGGCGAAGTGCTTGATGGATTGCCCAAGCGAAACAACGGTTCCTGCCTGGAGGAGCCCCCGCAAATCGAACCGCCGGGAGCCTAGCGGAGGTGTTACGGAGAGGTGGCCGAGTGGACGAAGGCGCCTGATTGGAGATCAGGTATACGGTTATACCGTATCGTGGGTTCGAATCCCACCCTCTCCGCCAACCCCCTTTTGGGGGCGTTTGGCAATGTTCGTTATTTCATTATGCCGCGCCGCGGCCTTTGCGCTCCGGCATCGCGCAAACGAAATCATGTTCAAGGGAAATCAAGCATAAACACAGGACACAATCGGGGCATCCTCGCACTTGCGCTTCTGGTTTGCGCCTCCCTTGCAATAGCAGGGTGCGGCGGCGGAGGCGGCGGTTCCGATAGCCCGCCGCCTCCGCCTCCGCGAAATGCCGCGCCGACGGCCAATGCGGGCGCCGACCTGACAGTGGACGAGCTTTCCGAGGTCACGCTGGACGGCTCGGGCAGCAGCGACAGCGACGGCTCGATCGCGTCGTATGCGTGGTCGCAAACATCCCCGGATTCGCCTGGCGTGAGCATCGCCAACGCCAACGCGCAGACGGCGACTTTCACGGCGCCGGAAGTGAACGGGGACACGGAGTTCGTGTTCGAGTTGCGGGTGGTGGACGACGACGGGGACGCTTCCACAGCGACTGTTCGGATTACGGTCAATGATGTGCCCCCGCCGGAGCTCGAAGTGGTGGAGTTCTATCAGGGGCAGGTGATCGACAAGCATCCGCGCCCTTCGGGCTTTAAGGCGCTGCCCGCCATTCCGGGGCGCAAGACCGTCATGGTGGTGCGGGCGAAAGAGGCGGTCAGCGAGGGGCGGATCTCCGTGGAAATCTCCGATAAGGACGGCAACCTTCTTTCCGGCTTTGATCCTTCCGTTGTCGCGTTCCAGCCGGACAAGGGCTTGAACCAATACGCCGAGCAGGAAGTGGTGTTCGATGTGACCGGTGCGATGGCTGACGGCAGCGCCGTTTCCTACCGCGTGATGTCCAGGGGGGAGGAACTGGCCAATACGACAGACCTCCCGGGCACCATTCAGGGTTTGGGAGCGCTCCGAGTGACTTTCTTGCCCATGAACTACAGCGGCGAGGAGGCCATAACAAAGGAGATGGTCGAAGAATGGGCGCCGCCCCGCATCGCTTTGGCGATAGACCGCTTGCCCCTCCAAGAGGACACGGCGTTTGAAACCGCCTCCCCGATCTCAATTCCTCAAGAAGTGGCGGAAAACACTACGGAATACCCATACCCGCTAGACATTCTTAATGACGTAGCGCTTTTGAGCGGTCTCGGCTTCCCCGATCATCTTGCGCCGGGTCCCAATCGCCACTTGGCTGGCGTGCATCCCGGCGGGCTTGACATGGATTTTTGCGGACGGGGATTCATACCGGGGACAACACTCACATTGGATTCAACTTGCCGCCGCTTACGCACCCTCGCCCATGAACTGGGCCACAACCTTTCTCTCGATCATCCGTGGGACTACGACGATGGCGTTTTCCCGTATCCGGGTGGAGTGCGCCCCGAAAACGCAGAGGAAGGCCCCAATCCGTATGACGACCATCGCGGGTGGTCCAATATAGAAGGCTCCCAATCGGGGGAAGGCTTTGTTTATGTGCGCAAAGATGTGGGCGATCCTCCGCCCGCCGCATGGCGAGTTCCCCATTCCGTGATGGGCTACAACGATTTAGACGACCTCGAATTCATTTCCCGCTTCGAGCATGACCTGGCGTTGCAGCACCGGGGCGATGTCAATCCCGGCGCGCAGGCCACCTTCAACGTCCCGCCGAGAATCAGGCGTTCTTACACTCCCCCTCCGTCCGAAATCTCCAGGCGCCTCAAGAGGAATGTGCGCTGGGGCTTTTTTTCGCCCGAGGACGACAATGTTTTCGAGCCCTACGATGGCGGCGGCATCCCGGTCGCCACGATCTATTACAGCGATTTGAACCTCCCCGATGACACGCTTGCTTGGGAGGCCGATGACGACCGGTTCTATTTCCCGGTCGATCCCTGGGCCGACCTCCGGTCCGAGCGCCGCCAAATTGTGGCGCTGAAGTCCGGAGCATCGCTCGACGACACGGCCATCTTTACCGTCACCGTCACCGATTCCGGCGGCCTGTCCGATTCCGCCAAAGTTGACATCCGCGTCGCGCCCGAAAATAGCAGGGCCATCGGCGATTCCGCCGCGCGCGCCGCCGCTTCCCCGCGCTGGCGCTCTTCCTCTTCCAACGGCGCAGCCATTCCTCCCGCCAATCGCCCTGCCCAAAGAAGCGTGGCGGTCTCGGGGCACATGGATCAATACGGCCAATGGAAGCTGCGCTTCGTGGAGGAAGTGCAAAAACCGCCACCGGCTTACTCTCCCGCGAAATCCGAGCACCTGCTTGTGGCGAGGGGGCCGAATTGGGAAGTCCTGCACCAGCAGTTCATATCGCTTTCCGAAGTGGGCCACACGGGAAGATATGCGTGGAGCGCGCGCTTCCCGGTTCCGGCAAGCCCCATTATTCGCATCGAAGTCATCGACACGTCAACAGGGAACGAATTGCTTTCATCCCCGCCCAAGCGTTCTTCCTTGCCGAAGGAGTTGGTGCGCCAGTTTGAGCAGTCGGTTCGGAACGCCACGCCGATTCGGATGGACGAGTTCGAGAAATGACTCTCCGAACGCCGCTTATTTACGAGACGTGCGTTAAGCCGGAGTGGATCGACCACAATGGCCACATGAATGTCGCCTTCTTTGTGCTCGCCTTCGATGAGGCGACGGACGCCGCTTATGAGCCTGCCCAGTCGGGCTGACGCGGCCGGGGTTTGTTCGGGCTATCAGACTGGATCAACCCGCCTCAGGGCTTCCAAGGCGATGGAGATCAGCTTGCGCTCGGCGCCGGCGTGTTCCACCTTGCCTATCTTCTGTTTCTTCAGACTGTTCACGCTGGACACGCACATGCTTGCTGCTTTGCATCCCAAGGCATTGCCGACGGTGAGAATGGCCGATGTTTCCATATCGACGGCTAAGACATCCCGCGCGGCGAGTTGTTCAAGGTTTTGGCGAACGCGGTCTTCGGCGGCTTCATCCAAGGCAAACATGTCCTTGTAGAAGCCGTCGAAGCTGGCGAAGGTTCCCACATGGCATGTTGCGTCCTGTCTTGCCGCCGAGCGGACCAGCGCGCTCATCAGCCCGGGGTCTGCCTTGCAGCCCGCGTCGCCGTCGGCGTACGCGGAAGACGTGCCCTCAAAAGATTCCGCGTCGCGGGCAATGATCAGGTCGCCGATGCTCACGGGGGGAAGTCCGATGCTGGTGCCCAGCCGCAGAAACACGCTGGCGCCCAGATTGGCCAGCTCGTGCAAGACGATCGCAGCGATCGGCGCGCCCATGCCGAAGGCCGACAGTGTGACGCGGCAGCCTTCATGCATGCCGGTGACCGTGGCCAGCCCTCGGTTGACGGGCATGGCCTCCACGTCGGTTAGAAATCGGCTGAAGCGAGGCACCCGCGCGGGGTCGCCCAGAAGAATGACGCGCTCGGCCACCTGCTGGCTGTTGCAGCCGATGTACCAGGCCTTCTTGCCGTCCATGCCGGATCAGGACTCGTTGGCGCTACCCGAGCGCCCGCGCAGCAGCGCTGCCGCCGCATCGACCCCGCGCTCGACGATTTTTCGCAGGTCGGATTCACCGGCCGTAACAGCGGCCAGACAGCCCCCGGACAGGGTGTCGCCGGCCCCGGTGGCATCGTCGAAGGACAGCGCTGGCACCGCAACCTCGATGCAAACGCCGTTTCTTTCGGCCGTCACCGGGTTGGCCCCGTCCGTTTCCACGATCATCGGGCTGCGGTTCCCGGAACGTCGGGCAAGCGCCTCATTGACCCATTCGCGCTCATGCCGGTTGCAAAAGATCAAGCCGGCGCGCGCGCCCAGCGCCATGCGCAAGTCCTCGGGATAGGACAGAGGATCGTTCTTGGTGACCCAAGCCACCTCGCATTCGTCGCCGATCAGCTCCAAGGCTTGTTGCGCGAGTTGCGGCGGCCCTACGGTGAAACAGAGCAGCTCGGCGGTCGAGATCAGCTTTTTTTGCCGGTCCGTCAGCGCTTCCCGCCCAAGCATCCCCGGATCGAACAGATAGCCGCAACTGCCATCGGCCTGATGGATGACAAAGCAAACCGGGGTGTCGCCCTGCTTGACCACGCCAATGCCGGCGGCGCCAATGCCGTGCCGCCGCGCCCAGGAGGTGAACAGCCTGCCGTGATCGTCGCTTCCCACCCAGGTCACGACCGAAACGTCGATGCCTGCGGCCGCCATCGGGCCAGCGGCGTAAAGCGGACAGCCGCCGGGCCGCGGAAAGGCGCCGGCGGGCCGACGGCGGATCATGGTGGTGCGGTTCGGCTCGAAGAAGCCGTCCAGAACAGCGGGATAGTCGATGGATGCGTATCCGATCACGGCGACCTGCCTCATGACAGCATCCTCAGCCCGTCCTCCAGCGTGACGATCCAGCCTAGGTAGCGGTCAATGTCCTCAAGCGAGGCTTCCGCAAGGTGCCTGCGGTTGGAATTCACGGCCCCGCGCACCACATGGCAGCGGTAGCCGAGCGAGAAGCCGTCTTGGACGGTGGCGCGAACGCACACATTGGTTTTTACGCCGCCGATGATGAGCGCGCCGATCCGAAGCTCCCTTAGAAGCAAATCCAGGTCGGTGGCATGAAAAGCGCTCATGCGCCGCTTTGGAAGCAGAATTTCCCGAGGAGCCTGCGGGCCGAAGCCTTCCGCTAGCTCAGCGTCGAACTCGTCCGCCACGCAATGCTGAGGCAGTTTTTCAGCCTCGAAATCGGCCAGTCCGGCCCGGTGGCGCTCAGCGGCGAAAATGACCGGTCGCTTCGCTGCGCGCGCAGCCTGCAGCAGCTGCCGCAGGGCCGGAAGCGCCTCGGCGCTTTGCGGATAGTAGTTCTGCCCCGCTTTATGAAAGAACGAATTCTGCACGTCGATCAACAGCAGCGCGGTGCCAGCGCCGTTGGCCGGAGGCCCGCTCACGGGTTTTGCCGCGAGGATTGATGCCCGCTGCCTTGGCGCAGCACCGACACCGGGTGGGATCTCACCAAGCGGGCGTCATAGGTGTAGCAACCCTGGAGATACACGGCTTCGATCAGTTCCATGAGATCGCCTCGGCTGTCGAAACTCTTGCGATGCACGAGCATGACTGCCGAAGGGCGCTCAATGCCCAGATGCTCCGCTTCCTTGCGGGTGGCCAGGCGCACGTTGATGTGCTCGTCGGCATGGTCGATTTCCAGCCCCGCCTCGTCGAAGGCGCTGTACAAGGAGAAATCGCTTTCCGCCACGCGGCTCGCCCGGCCTGCCAATGCGGCAACGCCGCCAGCGATGCGCATGGGCACCAGCGCCGTATGGATGGCCCACGGCAAGCCATCGACCAGCCGGATGCGCTCAAGAAGCAGCGCGGGCTCGTCGCAGCCGAACTGCAAAGCCTCATTGCGGTCCAGCTGCCGCCGCCCGATCAGCCGGTGGGCGGGAATCCGCCCCTGGCGGCGAACGGTTTCCGAGAAGCCGCGCAGATAACCGGGCGACCGGTGCAGGGCAGGCCGGGAAACGAAAGTTCCCACGCCTTGGCGACGTTGCAGAAGACCTTGGGCCAGCAGCACGTCAATGGCTTTGACCGCCGTGCCCCGGCTGACACCGAACTGTTGGCATAGCTGGGCTTCGCTGGGCAGCAAGTCCCCCGCCGTCCATTTGCCTGCGCGAATGCCGTCGCGCAGCGTGTCCGAAAGGACAACGTAGCGCGGCTTGCCAGCTTTCCGGTGAGGGATCATCAAGGGATACATGTTACCCAAAATTTTCTAGATGAGTACTTGACTAGTCAACTGAATAGCTATATTTTGGCTCGTGTCGGCGTCTTCCCCCTGTTTTAGGGGAAATGCGGCCAACCATTCCATCGAGGGGATTCGCCATGGGAAAGAAACTGCTCGTCCTGACCGCCTTCGCGTCGCCGCTGATGTTTGCGGGCATCGCGCTTGCGCAGCAGTCGGCATTGGTTCTTGAGGAAATCGTTGTCACGGCGCAAAAGCGGGAGGAAACGCTCGCCGATGTGGGCATTGCGGTTGATGTGATCAGCGGCGACCGGCTGCGCGAGGCCGGCGCGCTGTCCCTGATCCAAGTGGGGAAATACTCGCCGGGCCTCAATGTGCAAACTCCCTTCGGAGAGTTCGGCTACCCCCTGATTGCGATACGTGGCGTGAACACCGATGGATTCATCGAGACGCTGCCGCAGTCCACGGGCGTGTATGCCGACGGCGTCTATGTTTCGCAACCGCCCATGCAGGCGTTTCGCTTGCTTGACTTGGAGCGCATGGAAGTGCTGAAGGGTCCCCAGGGAACCATCTACGGGCGCAACACCATAGCCGGGGCGATCAATCTTATTTCCAGGCGGCCCGCCTTCAAGCCCGACGGCTACGCCACCTTGGGATTCGGTCGCTACTCGAGGGCCTCGTTTGAGGCGGCCTACGGCGGTCCGCTATCCGATGCGGTCGCCGGCCGCATGGCCGTCAAGATGCTTCGTCAGACCGACAGCCCTCTTGCCAACGTGTATCCGGGCCAGGATGACGGCGGCGAACTCGACCAGATCAAGGCGCGCGGTTCCCTTTTGTTCCGCCCCAACGACGATGCGGAGTTGCTGGTGCGCGTTTACGCCGGACGCGACAACTCCGATGTCTGGCCCTTTGCGCTGATTCCGGCCGGGCAGGACACTGATGGCGACGGCATTCCGGATCAGATCTGCCCCGAGTACGCACGGGGAGACTTTGAAGCAGCGGCCATTCGCTGCCTGGCGAGGGACCCTTTCGTGAGCGGCGACACCTTCAACGATACCGATGGCGACCCTTACACCATCAACCAGAACGCGATCGGCAACCACAACTACCGGTCGAGCGGTGTTTCCGCTGAGCTGAACTGGGGTTTCGCTGGCATCGCCCTGACCGCAGTGACCGGCTGGGACGACTTCGAGCGTGAGGATATGCTTGATGAGGACGCGGGGCCGACCGTGGCGCTCGACGATGTTCGCAAATCCGATGTTTCGCAGTTTTCGCAGGAACTGCGGCTTGCATCCAATTCGGGCGAGGGGATGCAATGGCTGGCCGGCGTTTATTTCTCGACTGATGAGCTGGAAGGCAATCCGTCCTTCGATTCCGGCGGCCGGCAGGACTACTCGATGCTGGAAACCAGAACTCTGGGCGTGTTTGGGCAAATCGAGTATCCGGTAGCCGACAACCTTGCTCTAACCGCCGGCGGCCGCTGGTCGGATGTCGAGCGCGAATTCGATTACCGGACGACCAGCGGCCTTGCAGCCGCGGAATTGCAGGCCGGGACCAGCAACTCGTTTTCAGACAGCGACTATTCGCTGCGATTGGCGCTGGACTTAAGCCTCGGCGACGACACCTTGATTTACGCCAGCATAGCCCGCGGATTCAACGCAGGGACTTTCAACAGCCAGTTCCTCGCCGCCGTTGAGAATCTCGAGCCGACCCGGTCGGAGTCGCTGACCGCCTACGAAGTGGGGCTGAAATCGACATTCGCCGGCGGCAGGGCGAATGTCGAGGCGGCGCTGTACTACTATGACGCGACCGATACGCAAGTGGTTGCCGTGGAGCCGTTGAGCCTTATCTCGGCCAATTTCCTGATCAATGCGGACGACTCAACGACGCAAGGCGCCGAAGTGCAGCTTCGCGCGCTGGCCGCGGACTGGCTGGAGCTGAGCTTTGGCGCGGCCTACATCGACAGCGAATACGGCAATCTCGCAACCTCCATTGCTGGCGCCGGCGCTGGCAGTCCCTTTCCCGACAACGCTCCGGTATTCGGTTCAACGCTGGCCGATCTCAGCGGCAGCCGGATTCCCAACACGCCCGAGTTGAGCATCAATTCGTCCGCCACCGCAGTCTGGCCTGTCAATGATGGATGGCGTTTTATCGGCCAGTTGGATTTCTACTGGGAAGACGATATTCCGCGGGACCTGCGCGCTTCGCCGGCGCTCTTCACCAGGGCGCATATCGGCATGGATATGCGGCTTGCGCTGCGCTCGGCCGACGACAAGTGGGAGGCGGCTTTCTGGGCGCGCAACCTCACGGACGAGCAATACCTGACCGAGGCCTATGAAGTGCTTGGGTTCGGCTTCTATATTGCAGGCGGCAACTATAGCTATCCCAGGACGTTCGGCCTTCAACTGACCCGTAATTTCTAGAGTGTTGTCCCTCGCCCGGAGCTTGCCCGCGCCGCGCGGGAGACGCATGAACCCATCCATGGGGCTCGGCGGCGGCTTCTGCCGCCGACGCTCCCGCGCGGCGCGGGCAAGCTCCGGGCTTTAAGAGGGCGCAGGGCAGTGATTAACCGCAGCTTAGTCGGCGCTTTGGGCATTTACACGATCGGAGGGCTGTTCTGGGCCTTCCTGCCGTTCTTCGTCGGGCTGAACATCTCATCGGGAGGATTCAGCCCGACGCAGGCGGGGGCGCTGGGAACAGCTTATCTGTCGGGCTTCTCCGCTGCTTCGCTGACGGCCCTTTGGTGGGCGCGCCGGTTCAACTGGCGCGCTCTCAGCCTGATCGCCGCAGGAGTCGTGGTTGCCGCGTTGTTCGCTTTGGCGCGTATCGGCAACTATCCCGCCAGCCTAGCGGTCGTGTTCGCGATCGGCCTGATGATGGGCGCGTTGTGGACCGTCGCTTATCGGATATTCAGCGCCAGCGGCAACCCGGAGCGGAGTTTCGCCATTGGCATCGTAGTGTCGTATTCGGTGTTGGCGCTGGTTAGTTACGTTGTGGGGCGATTCCTCGTGGAGCAGCACGGCCTGGCCGGGTCGAGCTATTTTCTCGGCGCTCTTATTCTGGTTCTGGCGTTATCGGCGTTGCTGCTGCCCGGGGGCGGCGCTGCCGCTGAGGAAGGCCAAGGACAAGCTCTGGGAAGGCCTTCGCTGCCGCTTGTGCTGGCCCTGCTGGGCCTTCTCGGCACAGGATTCGCGTTCGCGGCGGTGTGGGCGTTTGCCGAGCGCATCGGCGTGGGCGCGGGCTACGATGCCTCGGAAATCAGCCCCGTCATTGCCTCGAACCTGCTTGCCTCGGCGTTGGGGTCGGCGGTCGCCACGCTGCTGGGCCTGCGCGCCGGCCGGTTGATCCCGCTGCTGGCCGGGATGCTGCTGCTGCTGATTTCGACGCTCGCTCTGATGCAGTTGGCGGATTTCCGGATCTATGCGGTTGCCGTTGCGGGCCTCGGCTTCGCCATAGGGTTCGCGCTGCCTTACCAGATGGGGAACATCGCCGCGCTGGACGGCAAAAGCCAGTTCGTGGTGCTGATGGCCGCAGCGCAGGGGATCGGCTCGGCGATGGGCCCGTGGCTGGGCGGCGCCGCCGCGGATGCCGGAGGATACCGACTGCTCATCCTGGTCGCGGCGGTCGTCCTCGTGATCAGCGCGATCCTGATTCTTGCCACGCTGCGGCCGGGGGCCAATGGCGGCGGTCCGTCCGCCGCTGAGGCAAGGGCATGAGCATCGTTCAGCAATACCGCTGGCTGCTTGACGAGAAGCTCGCGCTGGTGTTCGACAACCAGGAGGCTCAAATCGCGAGTGCGGCGGAAATCTGCGCCGACAGCATCGGGAAGGGCAAGCTGGTGTTCACTTTTGGCACCGGCCACGGCTCGTTCGCGGCGCTGGAGATGTTTCCGCGCACCGGCACCGTAGTGGGATTCCGGCCGATCGTGGAGAGCACCATGATTTCCTTTCACCGGGTGCTTGGCGACATGGGCGCGCGGCAGTATCGGTTTATCCATGCCCAGGAAGGCTATGGCAAAGCGATTCTTTCCTCGCACCAGACCGATCCTTGCGATTCCATGCTGATCTTCTCGCATTCGGGCATCAACGCCGTCACCATGGACATTGCGCTGGGGGCGAAGGAAATCGGGATGGCCGTGATCGGCGTCACCAGTATTCCGCATTCATCGCAGGTGCCGTCCCGGCACTCGTCCGGCCAGCGCCTGTTTGAGGTGGCCGATATCGCCATCGACACCGGCGCGCCGCTGGGCGATGCCGGCATTTCGGTTGACGGGCTGGAGGACAGCGTGGGGGCCACTTCCACCAGCGTGGCGATTGCCGTGGGGCAGGCCATCAACGCCGCCACTGCGGAAAAGCTGGCGGCGCGGGGATGCGAGCCGATGATTATGGTGAGCCCCAACACGACGGATAAGGCCCGGGCCAACCGGCAGAACGATCTGAACTACGCTGAGTTGTGGCGGCGCCTGTCTAGCCGGTAATCTTCGCTCCAATGCTTGAGTGCGCGCTCTTTTACGGCGGGGCTTCCCGCGCCCCGGCATCGGATGAATGGCACGAGGTGAAAGACCCGGCCGACGGGAGCCTGGTCGGGCGTTGCGCGCTGGCAAGCGCCAAGGATGTTGACCGAGCCGTCGGGCACGCGCTGAAGGCGCGGCTTGGCTGGTCGCGAACCCGTCCCGATGAGCGCGCCGCCATCCTTCGCCGGTCGGCGGACCTTGTCGATGCGCGGTTGGACGAAATCGCCGTCCTGCTGACTAGGGAGCAAGGCAAGCCGCTCTGCGACAGCCGCAAGGAGATCCGCTTCGGAACCCGGGTGATTCGCTACTATGCGGAGGAGGGCCGTCGGCGGTTCGGCACGCTTCGACCGTCCTCGCTGCCGAATGTCAAGAACGTGGTGGCGTATTTCCCGGTGGGCGTGTCAGGGGCTATCGTGCCTTGGAACTACCCCGTGGACCTGTACTGCTGGAAGGTCGCTCCGGCCTTGGCCGCCGGATGCCCCGTTGTGGTCAAGCCTCCGCACGAGACGCCGTTTGCAATCCAGGCGGTTCTGGAGTGCTTTTGCGAGGCCGGCGTGCCCGCCGGCGTGTTGGCCAACCTGCCGGGGACCGGCCCCGAAGCCGGCGCCGCATTGGCCAGGCATCCCGGCATTGCCTGCGTTTCCGCCACGGCTTCGGTCTCGGCCGGCCAGGACATCATGCGCAACGCCGCCGGGAACCTGAAGCGCCTGTCGCTGGAACTGGGGGGCCACGCGCCGTTTATCGTTCTGCCGGACGCGGATATCGAATCGGCGGCCAAAGCCGCCATGCGCCGCTCCTTCTCCAACATGGGGCAGATATGCATCACCGTCAACCGCATCCTCACTCATCCTGATGTGCATGCGCCGTTCGTGGACGCGCTGGTGGAGGAAACGCGGAAAATCGAATTGGCGCCGGGCCTCGATCCGGGCGCGCTTTACGGCCCGGTCACCACATCCGCCGTTATCGAGCGCTCGCAACGGCACATTGACGACGCGGTGGGCAAGGGCGCCAAGGTTATCGCAGGCGGCGGCCCTGAAACTTCCGGCAGGCTGAAGCAGGGACTGTTCTTCCAGCCGACCCTGCTCGGCGATGCGCCGCTGGACAGCCTGCCGATGACCGAGGAAACCTACGGGCCGGTGGCCGCGATCAGGCAGTGCGGCTCGGTCGATGAGCTGCTGGAAGTGTCGAACAGCCTCCGGTTCGGGCTCGCCGCTTATGTGTACTCCGAGAACCTGGAGCGGGCCTGGGCGCTGGCCGACCGCCTGGAATTCGGCGCCGTGGGCATCAACGTGTCCGACACTTCGGAACTTCAGGCGCCTTTCGGCGGCTGGAAACTCAGCGGCTTCGGCCGCGAGCTGGGCCCTGAGGGCCTGGAGGCCTTTCTTGAGCCGAAACACATCAAGATGAGGGTGAATCCGCTGTCCGACGGATCCGCCCGGGGCTGAATATGGGAATAGCCCCGGAACTGCTGCCCTTTCTCGATCAATTTCCCGCGCTGGATCTAACCCGGGAGAACCTTGCGCGGTCCCGCGCCGAACTCAACAAAATGTCCCGGCAGGCGGCGGCCGAGCTTGAAGGCTTCGACCGCATCGATGTGTCCGACGAATTCATGGCCGATGGCGGCGAAAGCCTGCGCCTGAGGTTGTACGCGCGCTCCGGCGATGCCGGACCGCGCCCCGGCCTGCTTTGGATCCATGGGGGCGGCTATATTCTGGGTTCTCCGGAAATGGACGAGCTGCACCTGTGCCGCATGGCCGATGAGCTCGGCTGTCTGGTTGTTGCGGTGGACTACCGGTTGGCCCCTGAGCATCCCTGGCCGGCAGCCCTCGACGATTGCGATGCGGCCTTGGGCTGGATGCTCGGAAATGCGGGCGGGCTTCGCATAGACACATTATCGCTGGCGGTCGGAGGCGCCAGCGCCGGCGGCGGACTGGCAGCGGCGCTGGCTTTGCGCGCTCGCGAGCAGCGCCCGGGCGCCATCGGTTACCAGTGCCTGATCTACCCGATGCTCGATCACCGCAACGTGGCGCCTGCCGCCGGTCAAGCGAAGGAATATTTCCTGTGGGACCACGAGAAAAACCGCTTGGCTTGGGATTGCTACCTAGGGTCGAAATATCCGTCCGGTGGCGTGCCGCCGTTCGCGTCCCCGGCAAGGGCCGTTCAACTGAAAGGGCTCCCGCCCGCCTATCTGTGCATCGGCGAAGAGGACCTGTTCTATGAGGAATCGCTCGAATACGCCCGCCGTCTGCGCGACAGCGGAGTCGCAATGGACCTTGAAGTCGTTCCGGGCGCCCCGCACTGCTTCGACAAGCTGCCCGCCCCCATGTCCGAGCGGTCGCTCAAGCGCCGTTTCGCCGCCTTGGCGCAACACTTCGCCCAGCGCAGCTGACCCGCCAGTTAGCGATGGCTTCCGCAGGCAAGCCCCACAGCCGCCGCAACGCATTCGCCAACCTGCCAGCAGAGCTTTTCCTTCAATGCCCTCCTCTGGCCATGTGCGACCGCGAGGCAAACAAGGGAGCGCAAAGAGCAAAGATCGGGTGAAAAGTAAAATGAGAGTATGATTGCAACTGACAACTGCCATGCGAGCAAGGATGCCAAATTGCTACAGACTCAACTGATTCCCCGCCCAGCGTTGGCGCCGTCCGAAATGATCCAGGGACAGAAGTGCGCTCGGCGGCAATCAACCATTCATTTTGATCTCGCGGAGCGGTGCTACGGCGACTGGCCTGCGCCAACATGCATTGTTTCGGATGGTCCGTACGGCGTTAACGGATTTCCGGGCGACATGCCTACCGCCACCTCCCTGGCTGAGTGGTATCTGCCGCATATCAGAACCTGGAGCCGCCGCGCCACCGCCGAAACAACGCTCTGGTTTTGGAGCACTGAGGTGGGATGGGCGAACATTCACCCTTTGCTGGTGGAATTTGGCTGGGAATACCGGTGCTGCAATATCTGGGACAAGGGTTTAGGCCATGTTGCGGGCAACGCTAATACCCGCACGCTTCGGAAATTTCCGGTCGTCACAGAGGTTTGCGCGCATTATGTGAAGTCGCCGCGATTTGAGTCCAACGGGGCTTCACTGACCATGCAGGAGTGGCTCCGCAGCGAATGGAAGCGCACCGGCCTGCCTTTCAAGCTGGCAAACGAAGCTTGTGGCGTGGCCAATGCGGCAACAAGAAAATATCTCACGGCGGACCATCATTGGTACTATCCGCCTGTTGACGCATTCGCGCGGCTGGTTTTGTTCGCCAATGAACACGGCGACCCTCGGGGGCGACCCTATTTCAGCATGAATGGACGCCGGCCAATCGCAGGTGATGAATGGGCGCGAATGCGAGCCAAGTTTTCGTGCGGCATCGGAATCACAAATGTCTGGCGCGCGCCTCAAGTGGGCGGTTTCGAGCGCATCCAAGGGCATCGAAGCGGAATGCGCTACAAATTTCGCAGCCTGCACGGCAGCCAGAAGCCACTGCGTTTCATCGAGATGATTGTCGAGGCATCAACGGAAAGCGGCGACGTGGTATGGGAGCCTTTTGGGGGCTTGTGTCCCGGCGCCGTCGTTTCCTATCATCTGGATCGCAGGTATTTTGGCGCCGAGATGAATCCAGAGTTCTTCAGGGCCGCAGCTGACAGGCTGCGATCTCTTTGACTGGAAGCGGCGCCATGAGGCCCGAACGCAGGATTCCAGGCAGGGATTGGGAACACTTCCAGCTGTATCAGGGCGTTCGGGAAGCGGTCAGCAGCCTCCCCGTATATTTCCGTACGGAAACAAATATCTCGGGCGTGATGGCTACAGACCTTCATGCCCTGAATACAGTCCTTGGCGCCACCGCAGGACGGCGGCGGAAATTTTGGGCGGATCGCCCGCACCGGGCTGATGGACGGCTACAAGAAAAAGCTCGACGACATGCCGCTATGCGGCATCAGCGCAGTGTATTGGCGGGAATTCCTGAAGATATTTCAGGAAAGCGCGAATGATGCCTCCGCTCGGCAATCTCTGGAGAGGCTCAAAAAGCGCCTCAAGAGCAAGCGGGAAATCCCATCAGCGACGGCGCAATCCGCAATTGTGATTATTCGTGAACTTGAGCGCTTGGTGGATATGAGGAACGCGTAAACGGTCTTAAGGGCCCCAAGGGTCGTTTTCGGGAAACGCGGAAGGCGGAGGAATGGCTCAGGCGGCTGTGGAAGCGGGGCGCTCGCCGGAGAGACGGGAATGGGGGAAAGTAAAATGAATGCGGGGAAAAGACAGCAAGCAGTGATGAAGTCCGTACTGGTCATCCGCA
Organism: Candidatus Foliamicus numerosus; assembly: GCA_028285945.1. Taxonomy (GTDB): domain Bacteria; phylum Pseudomonadota; class Gammaproteobacteria; order Steroidobacterales; family Foliamicaceae; genus Foliamicus; species Foliamicus numerosus. The sequence goes on from JAPYNE010000033.1 coordinate 71,985, forward strand.
ACGTCAGCTACGAGAGCGAGGGCCTGCTTGAGCCGCTGCTTCGCGAGCAGGGCCTCGAACTCGATATCGTCGATTTTCAGCAGCAGCCCTCGGCCCGGCCGAAGCTTGATGGCTATGCCGGCTTGGTGGTGATGGGCGGCCCCATGGGGGCCAACGACACGGAGCGTTTTCCGCATCTGCGGAAGGTGGAGCGGCTGTGCGCGGATGCGATGGAGCGAGCCGTTCCTCTGGCCGGCGTTTGCTTGGGCGCCCAAATCATGGCGAAGACGCTCGGCAGCGAGGTGCGGGCCAATCCGGTGCGTGAAGTGGGCTGGTACGATTTGGCGGTCACCGGGGCCGCCCGCCGCGATCCGCTGTTTTCCGGGCTGGCCGCGCAGGAGGTGGTGTTGCAGTGGCATGGCGACACCTTCGATTTGCCCGAGGGCGCGGTTCTGCTGGCGTCTTCGCCCGATTGCCCCAACCAGGCATTCCGCTACGGAGAGAATGCCTACGCCATCCAGTTCCACTTGGAAATCCTTCGGCCGATGATCGAGGAATGGGTCCGGCGGGATGCCGCGCGGGGCTGGCTGGGCAGGGAAGGCCGCCTCAGCGCGGAGCGGATTCTGGCCGACACCCGCACCCGCATGGCCCGCTCCATGGAGCTGGGCCGGCAGGTGTATTCCCGTTTCGCGCAGCTCGTCGCCCACTAATCGAGACGGTCCGGCTTCCCTGATGCATGTGGTGATTGTGGGTTGCGGCGTCATCGGCGTCACTGCGGCTTGGTTCCTGGCCCGGGCCGGCGTTTCTGTCACCATTGTGGAGCGCCGCGATGGGCCGGCGCTGGAAACGAGCTTCGCCAATGCAGGCATGCTCACGCCCAGCCTGTCCTCGCCGTGGAACGCTCCCGGCGTTTGGCTGACAGTGCTGAAGTATCTCGGGCGCAAGGAGGCTGCGCTTTTAGTGAGGGCGGCGGCGTTTCCCGGCCTGCTCGCCTGGGGCTGCCGGTTCCTGCGCGACAGCAGTTCCGCCCGGCATGAGATCAACATGAGAAAGAACTTGAGATTATGTAATTATTCTATTGAAATAATGAATGAAATATCTTCCTGTATTTCTTTGGATTTCGATTCCAGCCTTGCTGGCATTATCGAGGTGTGCCGTGACGAGTCGGCGATGCGCCGGGGGCGGGAGCGCAGCCGGTTTCTTGGCGCCGACGAGGTCCCGACCGAGGAGCTCAGTCCTGGCGCGGTGGTGGAGCGCGAGCCGGCGCTTGACCCGATCGCCGGCGAACTGGCTGGCGGCTTCTATTTTCGGGCGGACCAAGTGGGCGATGCGCACAAGTTCAGTTGCGTTCTGGCGCGAAGGGCCGAGGAAAATGGCGCCGTGTTCCGCTTCGGCGACACCGTCGAGGGCCTGCTCTCGGCGCGCGGGCGGGTGCGCGGCGTGCGCCTGCTTGGCGGAGAGGAGATTCAAGCCGACCGCGTGGTGGCGGCGGCCGGCAGCTATACCTCGGCTCTGGTCCGTCCTACGGGCATCAGGGTTCCGGTGTGTCCGGCAAAAGGTTATTCGCTGACGGCGCCGATGCCGGAAGGCTTGCGGCCTTTGGGGCACGCCGTTTTAGACGACCGCTACAAGGCCGGCGTGGTGCCGCTGGGCGGACGGATCCGGGTGGGGGGCACCGTGGAGTTCACCGGATTCAACCAGGATCTTTCGCCTGAGCGCGTCGCTAATTTGCGCCGCCTTCTGGCGGCCGTGCTTCCCCGGCATGCGGACCAAATCGCGCCCGGCGATGCTCAGCCCTGGTGCGGGCTGCGGCCGGCTTCTCCCGATGGCGTTCCCATCATTGGCCCCACCCCGGTTGAAGGGCTGCACTTGGCCACGGGCCATGGCCATCTTGGCTGGTCGATGGCGGCGGGCACCGGCAAGGCGCTGGCGCAGCATCTAAGCGGCGCCAAGCCCGATTTGCCGCTGAGCGATTACGCCCTGGCGAGGTTCACGTGATATTTTCAGCCTGCACCTCGGAGTTCGAGCGGCCTCTGCTCTTTGGCCCGCCTGCGCCCCCATGCTTTAAGCGCACAGCTAAAGCCATTCCCCGCCCCCCTCTTTTGGGAGTATCGGAGGCAGGATGCCGAAGCAAGCTACAGGGATGTATTCATGCGTCTCCCAAAAGAGGGGGGCGGGGAATGGCGAAGGGCTGGCAGGACGAGCACCGATGTCCCGGCGCGAACGAGCAAGCCCCGCGGACGAGTTCATGCGTCTCCCAAAGAGAGGGCGGGGAATGGCGAAGGGCTGGCGAAATCCCGCGCGGCCTGCAAGCCCCCTTGGTGCAATATAGGGGCCAAGGAGCCGCGCAATGACTGTTCATCAACCGCCCTCGCTCAGCGAGATTCGCACCCACCGGGAACAGGTTCGGGAACTTATTGTGCGTACGCCCGCGCATGAATGGCGCGGCACGGAGATCCGGCGGCGCGCGCCCGGTCTCAGAATATCGATCAAGTTCGAGTTATTGCAGATGACCGGCACGTTCAAGGCCCGGGGCGCGCTCGCCTGGATGCATTCCCTGCCGAAGGAGCAGATCCGCAAAGGCGTGACCGCGGTCAGCGCCGGCAATCACGCCATTGCCGTTTCCTGGGCGGCGCATGTCATGGGCGCCCCGGCCCATGTGGTGATTATTTCTCCGGCTAATCCGGCCCGGATTGAGCAGGCGCGCGCTTGGGGCGCAAGCATTGAATTGATCGACAATGCCGAAGCCGCGTTTCAACGGGTTTCGGATATTGAGCGGGAGCAGGGAAAAGTCCTGGTGCATCCGTTCGAGGGCCGCTCGATCGCCATCGGCACCGGCGCGCTGGGGATGGAATGGCTGGAGCAGGCCCCGGATATGGATGCGCTGGTGATTCCGGTGGGCGGCGGAGGATTGATTGCCGGAGTCGCTGCGGCCGTCAAGCGCATTCGCCCGGAAATACGCGTTTTCGGGGCGGAGCCGGTGGGCGCTGATTCGATGTTCCAGAGCCTCGCGCGCAACGAACCGGCGCGGGCACGGCGGCGTGATTCGATCGCCGACAGTTTGGGCGCGCCCAACGCGCGCGAATACAGCTTTGCGCTGGCGCAACGCTATATGGACGGCCTCGGCCAAGTGAGCGACGACGAGATCCGAGCGGCGATGCGGCTCATTTTGCAGGAGCTGAAGATGATGGTGGAGCCCGCCTGCGCCACCGCCACGGCGGCCGCGCTAGGCCCATTGCGCGAGCGGTTGAGGAACAGGCATGTGGGCGTGCTGCTGTGCGGCTCCAATATCGACCTCGCCACCTTCAGCGGGCTATTGGAATAACTCCGGGCCGGCCTCCGGCGATCAGTAATTCAGCATCAGGGTGCGCGGTTGGCCGAATGCGGGCAGGCTGATCAGATGCAGCCGCCCGGGAGCGGGTCCTTCCAGATTCAAGGCGGCGGCGTCCCATTCGGCCAGCAGGGCGGAAGCAAGCTCGGCGCGGGCCACCACCACCACGACCTTGCCGCGGTGCTGCCTCGCCAGACCGCGCGCAAAGATGCCCGGATCCTCGATCAAAACATCGCTGATGGGTTGCCCAAGCCGCTCGGACAGCAGGCGCACCGTTTCGCGTTCCGGTTCTCCGCCGGTGCTGAAGATGCCGGCCAGCATTTCCGGCGTCGCCAGCTCGCCCGCCAGGCGGCTCAAGGCCTCGGCCCTGGCCAGGCCGGCGGCGCTCAGCGAGGCCGAGTCTCCGGCCAGCCGCTCGGCGGCCGTCAATAGAAGCAAGGTGGTGCTGGCCTCGCTGTCCTGAAGCCGCCACATGGCGGCAATCACGCCTGCCAGGAAAACGGCGGCAATCAGATTCCGGTGCCGGGCGCGCATCAGCAGGATGGTGTCGCGGCGGGGAGCATGGCCTCGATAGTACTACCGCGTTCCGCGTAAAATAAAGTCCGGTGCGGACGCTGTTCTGCGAGCGCGAGGCGAGTCAGTCGTGGATTTTTTCTGGTTTGTCGTGGAAAACGCGGGCACCGCCGCCGTCGTGGCTTTTGTGCTGTTCAATGTGGCGGCTTGGCTGGCAAGGCGCTATCAAAAGAAGCGTGAACAGGAACAATACGGCCACTATCCGCCGGCCGTTCAGGGCGGTCGCCTGAGCTACGAAGAGTATCAAAAGCGGCGCGGAGGCTGACCGGCGCATCCGAATAGCGCGCGGGCGGCCTGTCGGCGGCGGTGGTATGCTTGCCCTAGCAGCGTGGGTGCGTATATCGATATGAAAGCATCATTGCGTATTTCAGGTATTTGCTTGACCCTTATCGGGGCGGCGGGTCTGGCGGCTTGCCAAACCACAGGCGGCGTTTCCTCGCCGTCCGGCGGCCCTCCGGTTTCCACGCCCTCCTCTGGCGGAAGCTCGGGATCCTCCAGCGGTTCGATGGGTTCAATGGGCGGTTCGTCCGGCGGTTCGATGGGTTCAATGGGCGGCTCACGGGAATCTATGGGTTCAATGGGCGGCTCACGGGAATCTATGGGTTCAATGGGCGGCTCACGGGAATCTATGGGTGGTTCCATAGGTTCCTCCGGCGGCTCGATGGGATCATCGGGCGGCGGACGAGGCTCACCTAGCGGTTCTGCCGGTCAGCCGAGCGGGTCTATCGGCACAGGCGGCGGTCAGCGCGGCGGGAGCGGAGATGGCGACCTCGAAGGCATTTTGCGTGAATCCATGGAGGGCCACGACCGCGAAATGGCTCGTGAACGCGGCGCCATGGCGGCATCCGGGCAGGGAGCAGCCAGCGGTTCCAGCGGCATGGGCGGCATGATGGGCGGAGCTGGCGGCTCAGGCGGGCCGATGGTCACGATTCCGAATGCTTCCGGCGGCGGAATCGGCGGCGCCGGGCAGGATTCCGGCAACGCCCGGTCGGACGGAAAGTCGGCGGGTGACGGCGGTAGCGAGGCCGGCGGGGGCGAAAGCGGCGGAGGAGGAACGGGTACGCAGGAGGGCGATGGCAGAAGCGGCGCGGCGGATGCCCGTCCGGAGCCGAAGGTCGAGATTCCCGAGGATATCGCCAAAGTCGCCGGCAGCGAAGACCAGGTGGCGCGGCAGATCCGCGAAGCGGCGGAGCAGGAAGAGGATCCGCGCATACGCGAAGCGTTGTGGGAGGAGTACCGCAAGCACATGGGGCTGAAAGCAAAGTGAAAAAAACCAACGCATTTTTCGGCATGCTGGCCGGCGCGGCCATGCTGGCGGCCTGCACCTCCTCGCGCGAGGTTCAGTATATCGAGGTGCCTCTGGCGCGGGCGGAAACCGACATCGCGCAGGAGCAACTGCTGAGCGTGGGCATTCTGGTTTTTGATGAGGGCCTGCCTGAGGATGCCGGCGAGCAGGAGCTCAACAACCGGTTCATCTTCCCGGAAATCCGCCGCGCGGAAGCGCGCTACATGCCCTATCACCTCAAGAACACGCTGGAATCCACCGGATTCTGGGGCGCCGTCAGCGTGCTGCCCGATTTCAGTCCCGTGACGGACATTCATATCGCCGCGCGCATCGACCATTCCGACGGCTACAGCGCGAAACTGCGCGTGGGAGCTTGGGATGCCTCCGGGCGCGAGTGGTTCGAGAAAAAGTATGAGATGGAAGTGGCCGAACAGGCTTATGTTCGCAACGCCGGCCCCGGCCAGGATCCGTATCAGAAAATCTACAACGAGATCGCGAATGATCTTCTGCAGGCCCGCGCTCAACTCAGTCATCGCGAGTTGCAGCGGATTCGCGACGTGAGCGATTTGCGCTACGGCCTCAGCCTGGTTCCGCAGGCATTCGAGGGTTATCTGGAGCAGGAAGGAGACGGGCGCTACCAAGTCAAGCGCCTGCCAGCGTCCGGCGAACCCATGGTCGCCCGGATGCGCGAGGTCCGGGAGCGGGAATACTCGCTGATCGATGCCGTCAATGAGCACTACGCCAACCTTTACTACGGTTTGGATCAGCCCTATGCGGACTGGCGGCGCATGGCCCGCGAAGGCCGCATGAGCTACGAGGAAATGCGCCGGTCGGCCAATACGCGCATGCTGCTGGGGGTGCTCAGCATACTGGGCGCCGTTGCCTACGAGGCCGGCGGCGGCGACAACATGGGCGTAACGAGCACTGCCATTCAGGGCGGCTTTATGGGAATCCAGAGCAGCATGGGCCGCCGCGAGGAAGCCCGGTTGCACGCTGAGGCGCTGCGCGAGGTGGGAGAGTCGTTCGAATCCGAAGCCGAGCCGGTGGTGGTGGAGCTGGAAGGCCAGACCCGGCGGCTGACCGGGTCCGCCGAGGAGCGGTTTCGTGAATGGCGCCGTCTTTTGCAGGAAATCTACAGCCGCGAGACCGGCTCCTTGGACATGCCGGGCCTTGGGGAGCAATAGGGAACGGGGACCTCAAGCCCTCATTGAGCCCTTGGCAGGGACAGGATGCCCTCCGTCCTTGCGGTCCCTCCCGCCATGACGAACCGAAAACAAGGAGAACGGCTGGCGTCGCGCTACCGTCTGGTTCGCAAGCTGGGCGCCGGCGGGTCAAGTGAAGTTTGGCTGGTCGAAGATGCAGCCGCAGGCGGGCCGCTGGCGGTGAAGCTGCTCGCCGATGACCATGCCCGGCATCCGGCTTTGCTCGATCGCTTCCGCCGCGAATTTGACGTGGCGCATTCGCTGGTTCACCCGGGCATCGCCCGCCCGATCGGATTTCACTCGCAAGGCGATTGCCATTTCTTCACCATGCCTGCTTTTGCGGATGGCCATATCGGCGAATTGCCGAAAAAGCCATGGAGCGAAAGCGTGCGGCACCTTCTGCCGGTTTGTGACGCGCTGGCGTACGCGCATCGCAAGGGAGTGGTCCATGGCGATCTCAAACCGCAGAACATCCTGCTGGACGAGTCCGGCGCGCCGCGGCTCACTGATTTCGGCGCCGCCCGGCTGACAGACGCCGAGCCGGACAAGCGGATCCGGCGGGCGGCTGGTTCGCTGGCCTATATGAGTCCGCAGCAGTGCGCGGGCGAACCGGCCCAAGCCAGCGACGACATCTATGCGCTGGGCTGCGTTGCCTACGAGTTGCTGTGCGGATATCCGCCCCATGCGCCGGACATTAGCGAGGAGCGCATCTGCGCCGGTCCGCCCGCTGAACCCGCAGCGCCCGAGGGACTGCCGCAGCTCCCGGAGCACTTGGTGGAACTCGTGGCGGCGATGCTGTCGCGCGACAAGGCGCGCAGGCCTGCAACGGTGCAGGCGGTAAGGGCTGGTTTTGAGGAGATCCTGACGGAATCCGAGGCGGAAGGCGGGCCGACCCGAGCATCTGCGATTATCGCCCGGGCGCGTGCCGCCGATCGTTCGCCTTCGCCCGCGTTGCAGAGGCGCTCGGGGGTTCCGGTCTGGCTGGCGTATGCGTTAGGCGGCCTGCTGCTGGTTGCCGCGTCGGTGTTGTTTCTGGTTTTGCCCCGAATGGTTGAGGAGCGCGCGGAGATTCAGCCGGTCGCCGAGCGCATCGTTCGGGAGCCGGAGGAGGCGCCTCGCCAGAACATGCAGCTGATGAGGATGCAGCGGGACGCCGCCGATGAGGCGATGGGCGGCCTGCTGCGGGATCGCAACTACCTGGCTTCGCTTCAGCCGTCGCTGTGGTCGGGCGGCCTCTGGGAGCGGGCGCTCGAACAGGAGCGGAAGGGCGACGATGCCTATCGGCGGCGCGATTATCCGCAGGCGCGGGTCGCATACGGCAAGGCAGGGGATAGGTTGGGCGAACTGCGTGAACAGGCGCCGGAGATCGGCCGCAACGCCCTTGAGGCAGCGCTGGAGGCGATCGAGTCGGGCGCCCAGGCTGGCGCAGTGGCGGAGCTTGAGAAGGCCCGCATACTGCTGGGGGAAACCGATCCCGAGGTCCGATCGGCGCTCGACCGGGCGGTCAGGCTGCCCGAAATCATGCAAGCCGTGGCCGCGGCCCGGGCCGCCGGGCGGGAAGGCGGCCTTGAAGAGCAGCGCGCCGCTTGGCGCGCCGTGCTGGACATTGATCCTGGGCGCAACTCGGCGCGCTCGGCTCTGGCCGCGGTGAATGCCGCCATCGAACGGCAGCTTTTTGTCTCGCGCATGTCGCGCGGCCATGCGGCCTTGGCGGAGGGGGATGTGGCTGTTGCCCGCACCGCTTTCGAGGCGGCGCTAAAGCAGCGCCCTAACGATCCGGCGCCGGTCGAGGCGCTGGCGGCGCTGGAACTGGAGGAACGTGGCCAGCGCCTGGCCCAATTGCAGGCGGCGGCTATGGCTGGCAAGTTTTCGGAAGATTGGCGCAAGGCTGCGGACAGCTACCGATCAATGCTGGAGATCGATTCAAATATCGTTGCCGCGCAACGGGGGCTGGCTGAGGCGCGGCGGCGGATCAGTCTTGATGACGCGCTGGAAAACACCATTGCCAACAGCCGCGGGCTGAATCGCGACGATGCTTGGCAGCAGGGCAGAAGCCTGCTCGACGAAGCCGCCGGCATTGCGGCTCCGGGGCCGCGGCTGAGCGGTCAGATCGAGCGGCTGGACCAGACCCTGCGGGTGGCCGCCACGCCGGCTCCGGTGCAGCTGCGCTCCGACGGCCTCACCGAGGTCACCATTTATCACGTCGGCCGCTTGGGGAGCTTTGACAACCGTGTCCTCGAACTCCGGCCCGGCGCCTATACGGCGGTGGGCACACGCAATGGTTATCGCGATGTGCGCCGCGAGTTTGTCGTTGCGCCCGAGGGTCTCCTTGATCCTCTGGTACTGATCTGCACTGAGCCCATTTGATGCTAAGCGTCCCGCAGCCAATGTTCCGCGTACGTTTTCTCGGAGTACTGAAGCCGCCTCTCCCTAGCCCCGCCTTCCGGGAGACGCATGAACCCGTCCATGGGGCTTGGTTCGTTCGCGCCGGGACATCGGCGCTCACCCTGCCTTCAACACTCCCGGAAGGCGGGGCCAGGGAGAGGCGGAATCAGCGCGTCCGCCCGGCGTTCCGTTTTGAGAGCTTATGGCGCCTGAGGTGATCCTCGCGCTGCCCGAGGGCGAGCGCGCTCTGCGGGCGGACGAATTGCCCGTTCTTCTCGGCAGCGGCGCGGATTCGCATATCCGCTTGCCCGGTCCGCCCTCCGCGCCCCCGGCGGCCAGCATCAATCTTCTCGACGACCGGGCGCTGGTGCAGTGCTATGCGGGCGTTTCCGGCCTGCAACTGAACGGACAGGCCGTGAGCGGCGCCCGCTGGCTCAGCGAGGGCGACCGTTTGTCCATCGCCGGGGCGGAAGTGGCGGTTGACTCGGTTTCCCCGCAGGCGATGCGGCTGACGGTGCGATATCTGGCGCAGGCTTGGGACACCCGTCCGCCGGAGCTTGCCGACGAGGCCGAGTCGGGCGAATCGATCCGCGCTCAAAGACCCGCAGCCGATGCCCGCCCTGCCCGATCGCGCAAGGGCGGCCTGTGGCTGCGCGCAACGGCGGCGCTGGCCCTCGCGGTTCTTGCAGCGAGCGCCCTCTTCGTGTTCGCCGCCGAAGGCGTTCTGATCGAGGTGGTGCCGCCGGAAGCCAACGTTGAAGTGGACGGAGCGCTTGTTGTCCCGCACATAGGGCCGCGCTACCTGCTTTGGAAAGGCGAATACCGGGTGCGGGCGGAGCTCGCGCGGCATCACCCGCTCGACGAGCGAATCGAAGTGCTTGGCGGCGGAGACGAGGCGTTTCGCTTTGACTTGCGGCTTTTGCCGGGGCGGGTGGTGGTGGATAGCGTGGACGGCGGGGAAATCCGGTTGGAGGGAGTGGAAGGCGTTTTCACGCCCGGCGAGGAAATCGCGCTGGAGCCCGGAACTTGGGCGCTGTCCGTCAGCGCGCCCCGCTACAAGGAACTTAATGCTCCGCTGACCGTGGAGGGCGGCGGCGAACGGGAGACCTTCGCGGCGGAACTGGAACCGGACTGGGCGGCGGTCACCGTGAGCAGCGAGCCCGCCGGTGCCGAGATCCGCTCGGAGAATGCGCTGCTGGGAACCACGCCCGCAACGGTGGAACTGCTGTCCGGCCAACGCTTGTTGGCGTTTTCCCGGCCGGGGTTTGCAACCCACCGCGAAGCGCTGACTGTAGTGGCCGGCTCGCCGCAGGTGCTGCCCACCGTGCGCCTTCAACCTGCGGCAGGCGCTCTTCGGGTGCTCAGCGATCCTCCCGGCGCCAGCATTACCGTGAACGGCGAATTTCGCGGCGGCACGCCTGCCACCGTGGAAGTGGCCCCGGACCGCGCCCACCGGGTAGTGGTGGCCCGCGCAGGCTATGAATCGCAGGAACGCATCGTGACGCTGGCGCGAGGTGCCGAGCAATCGCTGAATATCCGCCTCGAGCCGCGCCTGGGAACGATTCGGGTGCTGAGCCGGCCTGAGGGGGCGGCGGTGCTGGTGAACGGCGAAGCGGCGGGGCATGCTCCTATCGATCTGCAACTGCCGGCCACCGAGCACGAACTCGAATTTCGGCGGGAAGGCTATGTGGCCCAGCAGCGCAAGGTGGTGCCTCAACCCGCTTATCCGCAGGAAGTGGCTGTCGAACTGCTCACGCCGCAGGAGCATAGGCTGGCGCAGCAGCCCGCGGAAATCGAAACCTCGCAGGGGGCCGGAATGGTTATGCTGTTTCCGGGCGAATTCGAGATGGGGTCGCCGCGCGGCTCGCAGGGTTGGCGAAGCAATGAGGTGCGCCGCAAGGTGCGGATCACCAAGCGCTATTACCTGGGCGTGAAGGAAGTGACGAACCGCGAATTCAAGGCCTTCGTGCCCACCCATACCTCGGGCGCGGAGCGTTTTCGCGCGCTGGCCAACGAGTCCAGCCCCGCGGTGAACGTGGATTGGCAGGCAGCGGCCGCTTTTTGCAACTGGCTGAGCTCGCAGGAGGGCTTGCCGCTTCAGTACCAGAGCCGAGCCGGCCGGCTGATTCCGGTGGACGAGCCGGGCACAGGGTATCGGCTGCCCAGCGAGGCCGAATGGGTTTGGGCGGCGCGCTACCAGGGCGGCGCCGGCAGCTCGCGCTACCCCTGGGGCGAGCGGATGCCTCCGCCGCCGCGCTCCGGCAACTACGCCGATCAGTCGGCCAGCGGCCTGGTCAGCAACGTGCTCGCGGGCTACAACGACAACTTTCCTTTTACCGCGAAGGCGGGCAGCTTTCCGGCCAATCTGCTTGAATTACACGACCTCGGCGGCAACGCGGCCGAGTGGGTGGGCGATTACTACAGCACGGACACGCTGTACCCCGGCGTGGAGGTCGATCCGCGAGGGCCGCGGGAAGGACGCTTTAACGTGATACGGGGCTCAAGCTGGCTGCACGGCACTCTGCGCGAACTGCGCTGGGCGTTCCGCGATTTTGGCGGCGAGGAACGGGTCGATGTAGGATTTCGCCTAGCGCGCCATGCACAGTTGCAGGAACAGGAATGAGGAAATTATCCGGCGTCATCGCCGTTGCCAGCCTCGGCATCAGCCTCACCTGGGCTGCCGGCCAGGTGGACCGCTGGCTCGGGGTCCAGCCGCGGGACAACTCCGGCGCGGAGGCGGAGGCGCCCGGAACCGGCGCGCCGCCCGGAACCGAAGCCTCTCCGGGGAATGGGGGCATCGACCCTGCGGGCAACGATAGCCTCTCGTCCTCCGGCGACGCCGCCCTTGGCGCCGAGGCTGCGGGCGCCGATGCGCCCGGTCCGCAACCGGAACTGTCCGCCGATGCCGCCTCCATCGAGGAGGACTTGGCGCGCATTGAGGAAGCGCTGGAGAACGAGGAAGCGCTGGAGGAATTCACTCCGTCCGAGCCGCTTTCAGCGGACAAACCCGAACCCTGGCCAACTGATATCTGAGCGGGCTCCGGCGTTGCGGAGCGCGCCGCCGGAGCTTGCCGGGCGCCAGCCGCTAGCGGGCCGACAGCCGAATGGCATGATTCACGCCCAGCTTTTCCGCCAGCGCGCGCAGGCGGCGCCGCACGGTGTTTCCAACCAGTATTCGGGCGGCCTCAGGCCCGGCCAGCACCAGCGTTTTCGAGGTCCGCTTCACACGAAACTGTTTGAGCACGCTCACGGCCCCGCCCGAGATCGTGTAGGCAAGCCGCATTGCCAGCCCGGTTGCGGTCGCCTGGCGCTCTTCTTTCCTGCTGATCAGCTGGCGCAGGCCCAGCCGCTTGAGGCTCGAACCCAGCGAGGCATGGCGCGAAGCCACGGCCAGCCCCAGCATCACCCGTTCGCGGTGGTCGGCGCCTGTGAGCGGCATGCGCAGTATGCGGAGAAAGACCTGCTCGGCGCGGTAATCCGGGTGTTCGGACCAGCCGATATCGGACAGGTGGCAGGCAGCTAGCCGAAGCTTGCGCGGCGCAACGCCGTTGAGCGCCGGAGCAATCCATTCGGCCAGCAAATCGCCGCCGGAGCCGCCGCGTCCCATGCGCCGCGCCGTGGTTTCGCATATCGACAACAGCGGATCAATTTCCTGTTCCAGCGGCGTCAAGGCCTTGTATAGGCAGCCTTCGCGCAATCCGTTGGCCGAAAACACGACCTCGCCGGCGCAAGTCTGCCGCAGCAGGCATTCGATAACGGTTGCCGCAAAGGGCAGTGATTCCAGCCTGTCCGCGCGCAATCCCTTGGCGGCTTCCAGACGCTCGCGCGGCCAGGCGGCCAGCGCGGAGCAAAAATCGCCGGCGGCGCGCGCCTCGAGCGCGTAGTGGTGAATCACGTGCAGCGGGTAGTCCGTTTCATCCATGTGCAGGCGCGCCAGCGCCCGCCAGGCGCCCCCCACCAGGTACAGGCACTGGTTTCGGGCCTGCCGCAGCCAATCCAGGCCTGCGAGCCGGTCCGCAACCGCCTTGCGGCTCCGGGCAAGCGGTTCGGCGCTGTTCCGGCGCACTGTGCCGAACGACAGGGAAATGCTCTCGGCCACTCGTCCAGCCTCGAGAAGAATCAGTTCCAGGCTCGCCCCGCCCAGATCAGCGGCCAGACCGCTTGCATTGGGAATTGCGCTCACGATGCCGGCAGCGGACACTTCCGCTTCGCGGGCGCCGGGCAGAAGCTTGACATCAAGGCCGCACTGCTCGCGCGCTTTTTCCAGGAATTCCCCTCCGTTGCTCGCCTCGCGAACGGCCGCGGTGGCCACAGCATGGATGTCCCGCACCCCCATTCGGGGGCACAAATGCGCGAAGCGGCGCAGGCTGTCCAGCGCCCGGCCGATCGCTTTTTCCTCCATCCGGCCGGTGCGGTCCAGTTCCCGGCCCAAGCCGCACAAGACCTTTTCGTTAAAGATCGGCAGCGGCGCGCGGCCGCCGTTTTCGTACACCACCAAGCGCACCGAGTTGGAGCCCACATCGATCACCGCCACCGGCGCCTCGCCCGGGGCAGCGGGGCTGGTTCGCAGTACGCCCGGCACCAGCGTTCAGACGGCGGCTTGCACCAAGGCGGGGCGCGGCGCGCTTTCTTCAGCGGCGGCGCCCCCGTGTTCGGTAAAGAGCTCGCCCGGCATGGCGGGGCGCGACTCGCGCAGCGCGCTGCCGCGTCCGGACAAGCTGGGATGGGTCATAAACCAAGTATGCGCGTTGAATGCCCGCGCATGCTGCGGCAGGCGCCGGTAGGAGCCGTCCGGCTGCATTTCCCAGCTTTGCATGATGTCGAAGCGGTTGGCCATGAGAACCTGCTCCACCAGCTGCCTTTTGACCGTTTCGTTCTCGATCGGCACCAAGGTTTCCACGCGGTTGTGCAGGTTCCGGGGCATCCAGTCGGCGGACGAAATAAAGACCTTGCTGGCGGTGGAGGGAAGCTTGTGTCCGGCGCCGAAGCACAGGATGCGGGCGTGCTCCAGGAACCTTCCAACCATGCTGCGCACGCGGATATTTTCCGAAAGCCCGGCGACTCCCGCGCGCAGGCAGCAGATGCCGCGCACATAGAGCTCGATGGATACGCCCGCCTGGCTGGCCCGGTAGAGGCAGTCGATGATTTCCGGATCCACCAGCGCATTGAGCTTGGCCCAGATTTCCGCCGGCCGGCCGGCGCGGGCATGCTCGGTTTCCGCGTCGATCAGGCCCGCCAGCGTGTCTTTGAGCTGCATGGGCGCGTAAACCAGCTTCTCCATGTCCTCGGGGGTGGCGTAGCCGGTCATGTAGTTGAACAGGCGGGCCGTGTCGCGGCCCAGCGCCGCGTCGCAGGTGAAGAAGCTTAAGTCCACGTAAACGCGGGCGTTGACCGGATGGTAGTTGCCGGTTCCGAAGTGCGTGTAGGTGCGGAGCTTGCCGCCCTCGCGCCGCACCACCAGCGAAACCTTGGCGTGGGTTTTCAGTTCCACGAAACCGTACACCACCTGCACGCCGGCCCGCTCCATCTCGCGGGCCCAGCGAATGTTCGCCGCTTCGTCGAAGCGCGCCCTGAGCTCCACCATGGCGGTGACCAGCTTGCCGGCCTCGGCGGCCGCGATCAGCGCCTCCACGATCGGCGAATCCTCCGAGGTGCGGTAGAGGGTCTGCTTGATGGCCACCACCGCTGGGTCGGCGGTGGCGCGGCGCAGGAACTGCACCACCACGTCGAAGCTCTCGTAGGGGTGGTGAACCACGAAATCCTTGGCGCGGATCGAGGCGAGAATATCGCCGCCGTATTCCCGCACCCGCTCGGGATAGCGCACGTTCAGCGGCTCGTGCTGCAGGTCCGCCCGCTCCTCGGCGATGATCTGCTTGATATCCGCCAGCCCGAGCATGCCTTCGATGTCGAACACATGCGCATGCGAGGCATCGAAGGCCCTGAGCACGAACCGGCGGAAATTCTTGGGCGTTCCGGCCGCCACCTCCACCCGGATCACATTGCCCCTGCGCCGCCGCAGAAGGGCGGTCTCGAAGGTGCGGACCAAATCCTCGGCTTCCTCGTCGATCTCCAAATCGCTGTCGCGGCTTATGCGGAATATGCCGCGGCCCAGGATCTCCATGCCGGGGAACAGGCGCCCGAAATGCCGGGCCACGATCTCCTCCACGGCCACGAAGCGCAGCGACTTGCCGGGCACCCGAACGAAGCGTTCGATTTGCGGGGGAACCAGGACCAGGCCGTTGAATTCGCGCTTGTCCCTTGGCCGCTTGAGCCGCAGCACGTAAACGAGGCAGCCGCTTTGAATGAACGGAAACGGATGGGCGGGGTCCACGGCCTGAGGCGTGAGCACCGGAAAGAGCTGGTCCTCGAACCATCGGGAAAGCCATTCCCGGGCCTTTTCGCCCAGTTCCCGGGGGCTGGCCACGGCCACGCCCGCCTCGCGGCATTCGGCCAGCAGCTTCGCGCTGCGCTGCGATTGCGCCTTGAGCAGCCGCTCGACCTGCTGGCGGATGGCTTGCAATTGCTCGCTGGGCTGCAGGCCGTCGGCGCTGGCCTGGGTGACGCCCGCGGCCACCTGGGCCATGAGGCCGGCCGCCCGCACCATGTAGAACTCGTCGAGGTTGCTGGCTGAAATCGACAGGAAACGCACGCGCTCCAGCAGCGGATGGCTGGCGTTGCCTGCTTCCTCAAGAACCCGGGTGTTGAATTGCAGCCACGACAGTTCGCGGTTGATCAGCCGTCCGTCGGCGCTCTCCGCCGGGCCCGGCGGTCGTGGCATGGGTTCCATGATCGGAGTAGCATACAGGAGCCATGACAGCGCGGGCCTTCTTCGATCCTCATGCCGGGCGGCTGGAATCAGCGCCATGACTCGCTTATGGCTGCTTCGCCACGCCAAGGCCGAGCCGTGTTCGGCGGATGATTTCGCCCGCGCGCTGGCGCCTCGCGGGCGGCGCAATGCGCCTGAAATGGGCCGCAAGCTGGCGGCGGCCGGATGCGCGCCCAAGCGGGTGCTGTGTTCGGCGGGACGCCGGGCGGTGGAAACGATGTGCGGCGTGCTGCCGGCCTTGCCGGCGGACTTGCGCGTGGATGTTTTGCGCCCGCTCTACACCTTCAGCCCGCAAGCGGTGCTGGAGTGCCTTCGCCGGCTGCCGCCGGATGCGGGCGACCTGATGGTGGTGGGGCACAATCCCGCGCTGCAGGAGCTGGCGCTCCATTTGGCCGGATCGGGCGAGCCGGATGCTTTTGCGGTCCTGCACGGGAAGTTTCCCACCTGCGCGGCGGCGGAGCTCGAGTTTCGGGCCGCTTCGCATGCCGCTGGCTGGGAAGAGGGCAGCGGGCGTCTGCGCCGGGTTCTGACGCCCCGGCCGCCCCGGCCTGGGCGGATGCCGCCGGAGGGAAAGCCATGAGGAAGCAGTTGCCGGTCGAGTTCGTTTTCCAATTGTTCTCGCTGTTTCTCGCGGTGATTCTGGTGCATGCGATGTATGTGGCCTGGATCCGCCCGCAGGCCAGCGCCGTTTTAGAGGAGCAGCGCATCCGCCTTGAGCAGGACGCGGAATACGTGCCGGAACGATCCCTCTACGTGATCGTGCGCGACTTCGAGCAGGAGGCCTGCCTTATCCTGGCGCTCTGGGCGCTGGCGATCATGGGCTACAAGGCCCGCGGGGCCCTGCGCGAGCGTTCGCTGCTGCAACGGGACCTCCTGCCTTTGGCCGAGGGAATGCGGATCCTGCCGGAAGACACCCGCGAGCATGCGCGGCAGCTGCGGGCGCTGCCGCCTGCGGAGCAGCGGCTGCTTCTTCCGCGCGTTCTGCTGAGCGCCTTGCAGCGGTTCGGAGCCACCGGAAAGGTGCAGGACGTGTCGTCCGCCACCCAGTCGCTGGTCAATGCCGAGGCGGAGCGGCTGGAATCCGAGCTGTCGATGATCCGGTACATCGCCTGGGCGATTCCGTCGATCGGCTTTATCGGAACGGTGCGCGGAATCGGCGAGGCGCTGGCGCTGGCCTACCGGGCCGTGGAAGGCGACATCAGCGGCGTGACTGAAAGCCTGGGCGTGGCCTTCAATTCCACCTTCTTCGCCTTGCTCGTCAGCATCTTCATCATGTTTCTGGTTTATCAGCTTCAGTTGCTGCAGGAGCGCCTGGTGTTCGAAACGGCAGACTACTGCGACGAACGGCTGATCCGGCGCTTGCAGGGCGAGTAAATTTTCGGCGGGCCGGATGGCGCGGGTCGCCCTTGAGGTCAACGGCGCGGCGCTGATCGGCGCCACCGAAGGCGGCGTGCTGTTCAATGAGCCGGGAGTGGCTTTCGCGGAAAAGCGCCGGGTCCTGTTCGGCAAGCCGGCGGCGGACGCGGCGCGCCGCCACCCCGGACAGGGCTGCTGGAATTACTGGGATCTGCTTTCGGAAGCGCCGCTGTCCAGGCCGGCCGGGAATCTCCGCACTTTCGCGGATCTGGCGCATGCGCACCTGATCGAATTATGGGCCCGGCTGCGCGAGTCGGCAGAGGGTGTCGAAGGCATCATCCTGGTGGTTCCGGCCGGCGCCGGCGATGAGCGCCTGGCGCTGCTTCTCGGCATCGCGGAGGAGGCCGGCTTGCCGGTGGCCGGCCTGGTGGAGAGCGGCGTGGCCGCCGTGCGCGAAATCGCGTCCGGCAGTTCCTGCGTCCATATCGATGCCGACGGGGAACGCATTGTGGCGTCGCGGCTTGATCGGCGCGAGGGACGCATTGGCTCGGAGGAGCTGCTCTTCAATGGCCGTCCCGGCCTTCGGCATCTACGCGCGGCGGCGGGCGCTTACGTGGCCGGACGCTTTGTGGCGGAGTCGCGCTTCGATCCTCTCGACCTGCCGGCAACGGAACAGCAGCTGGCCGAACAGCAGGACGGCTGGCTGCGCAGCCTGGTGGCGCAGGGCGAGCTGAAGGTTGAACTGAGCGGGGCCGCTATTCCGGCTTTGGCCAGGCTGCGCCGGGATGAATTCATGGCGGCGATGGAGCGGCAGTTGGCGGCGCCGGCAAACCGGCTGCGCTCCTGGTGCGCCGGCCCCGGATCCGCGCCGGTTCGGCTTTCGGCGGCGCTGGCTGCCATGCCGGGCGTTCCCGAGGCGCTGGCGAGCCTGCTGCCCACGGGCGTTGAAGCATTGCCGCCGGGGGCCTCGGCCCTTGGGGCGCTGGCCCGGGTGCCGGCGCTGGAGGCCGGCAAGGACCGCTACGTGCTGCTCCGTTCCCTTGCGGCCAGTGATTCGCCGCAGGAATCGCCGGCCGGCGCCGGGCCGGATGATCCGGGCGTTTCAGGCGCTTCCGCGCCCGGGCGCGCGGGCGCGGTTCGAGCGGCACCCACGCCTACCCACCTGGTTCTTGGCGGGCGCGCCTGGCGCATTGACGAGCAGGGGCTGCGCCTAGGCTCCGCTCCGCAGCCGGGCGGCCCGGCCATCGCGCTGCCGCCGGAAGGCGGCGTTTCCCGCAACCACTGCACCGTGCTGCTGGAGAGCGGCCAGGCCTTGCTGCGCGATCACAGCCGTTACGGCACGCGCCTTAACGGCGCTCCGGTGGCGGAATCGGCGCCGCTGAGAGGAGGCGACAGGATTGGCATCGGTCCGTTGGAGTTTCTCGTGACCCGCGAGGTGGAAAGCGATGGCGCGTAGGCCGCTTCATGTTTTCAGCATGTCGTTTCTCGACATCATCTCCTGCGGCTTCGGGGCCGTGGTGTTGTTTTTTGTGATTATCAATGCCCAGGTGCGCCTGCGCGCCGATGCTGACCGCATTGATCTTCTGAGCGAGACCACGCGGCTGGAGGACGAAGTGCTGGAAGGCCGCAAGGATCTGCTCCAGATTCGCGGAGAACGCGATGAGCTTGAAGACCGCCGCGCCCGCGCGGTGGAGGAGCTGCGCAGGCTGAGTGAACGGCTCGCCGCCCTGCTCGCGGAGCTAGCGGAATACGAGCGCTTGGGAACGCAGAGCCAGGAGTCGGTCGATAAGCTTCGCGCCGATGTGGACCGGCTTCGGAACAGGCAGCAGGCGCTCGAGGCGCGCATTGCCGAGTCGGAAGAGGGCACAGGGCGGCAGATCAGGCGATTCGAGGGCACCGGTTCGCGCCAGTACCTCACGGGCATGCAGATGGGCGGGGAGCGGGTGCTGATCCTAGTGGACGCTTCCGCCAGCATGCTGGGACGCACCTACATCGACGTGCTGCGCTTTAGGCTGATGGATGAAGCGTTGAAGCCGCGAGCCCCCAAGTGGCGCCAGGTGGTCAACTCGGTTGATTGGATCACCACGCGGCTCGGGCCGCAGCAGCGCTTCCAAGTCTATATCTACGGCGAGGGTTACCGCAGCATCCTCGACGACTCCGATGGGCAATGGCTGAGCGTTGCGGACGGAACGCGGGTTGGCGAAGCAGTCGCGGCGCTGCGCAATCACGCGCCGCAGGGCGGCACCAGCATGCATGCGGCAGTGCGGGCGATTCGTTCGCTCAAGCCATCGCCCGACAATGTTTACCTGTTGACCGACGGGCTGCCCACGCAAGGCGCCAATCCGCCGTCGCGGGTCGGTTGGGTCGATCAGCGGGCCCGCTCGAGGCACTTTGACCGCGCGGTGCGCGACCTGCCGTCCGGCATTCCCATCAATGTGCTGTTCTATCCCCTCGACGGCGATCCGGCGGCGACCGGCTACTACTGGAGGATGGCTTCGCGCTCCCGCGGCTCGTTTGTCAGCGTTTCCCGCGACTGGCCCTGAGGCAGGGACGCGCGCCCTCGTTGGCGTTTTCCCTCGCCCTCGTTGGCGTTTTCCCTCGCCCTGTGCTTGCCCCCGCCTCGCGGGAGACGCATGAACCCATCCATGGGGCTCGGCGGCGGCTCCTGCCGCCGACGCTCCCGCGAGGCGGGGGCAAGCACAGGGCTGAGGCTGGCGCGGGGGCTAGCGCAGGGCTGAGGCTGGCGCGGGGGCTAGCGCAGGGCTGAGGCTGGCGCGGGGGCTAGCGCAGGGCTGAGGCTGGCGCGGGGGCTAGTTTTCGGGCTGGCGGATGGTGACGAGTTGGGCTGCGGCCACGTTTTGCCGGGTGGTGGCGGCGCCGTCCGGCCATTCGATTGCAAGGTCGGCTTGGGTGCTGGCGCCTAGGCCGAAGGTTTGCACTAGCGGGTTCTGGGAGGTGAAGTTGCTGCCGATGGTGATTTCCCGCATCTGATCCTGGCCGCCGGCCGTGAGCGTGATCCGGGCGCCCGCCGCAGCGGTATTGGGCGCGCGGCCTTCGAGCTTCACTTTCAGATAGTTGTTGGCGCTGCTGTCGTTGCGCCACAGCGTGCCCGCATTGCTTTCGTTGCGGTGCATCTGAAAAATATCCATATCGCCGTCGTTGTCGAAATCCGCGCAGACCACTCCATGGCCGCGCTCGTTATCGACAATGCCCGCTTCCTTCGATATTTCCGTAAAGCCGCCTTCGCCGTTGGAAATGAACAGCCGGCTGGGGTCGGTGTCGAATTTCTCCGAGGCGAATCGCTCCATATGCACCCAGCCGTTGGTGTGGTACAGGTCCAGATGGCCGTCGTTGTCGAAATCCGCAAAGCAGGCGCCCCAGCCCCAGCTGCCGTCGCGCACGCCGGCTTCCTCGGTGGCGTCCGAAAACTCGCCGTCGTCGTTGCGGTACAGGCGGTTGCCGTGCTTGAATATCTGCTCGCCGTTCTCATCCGGATCGCTCCAGATGGAGCTGACGAACCAGTCCAGGTCGCCGTCGTTGTCGTAGTCGCCCACCGCCGCGCCCATGCCGTTGCCGTCCACGATCACCTCGCGGTTGGTAGCGTCGCGGAACGAGCCGTCGCCCTCGTTGACGTAATGCTTCGAGGTGAGGAAGTCGGCGGCGATCACGAGGTCGGGATGGAGGTCATCCGTGATCCGCGCGAATATGGGGCTGAAGGTGTAGTCGTGGCCGCCGCCGCCGAACGAGCCAACGGGGTTGTCCTCGATGATGGTTTCGGCGATGCCCGATGGCAGGCTAACGTCCGTAAACCGGATCACGCCGTTCCCGCTGTCGTTGCGCCACAGGTGCTCGGTGCTGTAGGGCCAGGGGCGTTCCTCGTCGTCCTTGGGGCGCGGCGTGCCCCAATGCGACAAGAACAGGTCCAAGTCGCCGTCGAGATCGTAATCGCCGAAGGCTGAGGAAATCGTGTGGCGGGCGCCCATTCCATCCAGCCCTGAGCCGTCGGTCACGTCGGTGAATGTGCCGTCGCCGTTGTTCCGGTACGCAATCGCCCGGTTGCCCATGACGCCGCCTAGGAACAGGTCGAGATCGCCGTCGCCGTCCATGTCGGCGAACCCCGGCCCGCTATGCCGGAAGCTGCCGGATGCGGCCCGCGGATTAGCCACGCCGGCTTCCTCGGCCCGGTCCTCGAAGGTGTTGTCGCCCAGGTTGCGGTAGAGCAGGTTGGGGCCGATGTCGCCGCGCAGCACGAACAGGTCCACCCAGCCGTCGTTGTCGTAGTCGCCCGCCGCCACGCCGCCGGCGAATTCGCGCACATCGGCATCCTGCGGCAGGCTGCCTGCGCCGGGCGATTCAGTGTAGCCGCGCTCGAATGCGATTCCGGAACCGGGAGTGGCATCGACGAAAGCCACGCTCGCCACGATATCGTTAACCGCAATCGCGACCCGGGCGGTGACAGCATCCGTTCCGTCGCTAGCGGTTATCGTGATCCGCACCGACATCTCGGCTTCGTGGTCCAGCGATTCGCCTGCCTTGAGCTTGAGTTCGCCGCCGCTGATCTCGAAGCGGTCGTCACTGACGTCAAAGGCGACCGAATCGCCATCCGGGTCGCTGGCTGTGATGGAAGTAATCGCTGCGCCTGCCTGGTTCTCATCGACCGACGCGGTGGAATCGACCATGATCGAGGGCGGTTGGTTGGACGGCGGAGGCGGAGGCTCCGGGGAACCGCCTCCGCCGGATCCTCCGCACGAGCCAAGCAGCGCCGCCGCCAGCGCCGATGCAAGCCACGCGCCGGTCGATGGTTGTCCGGTCATTGCGTCCTTCGTTCCGATAAGCAGGAGGGCGGACGAATCTAGCATAGAGCGGCTGCGCCGTTCGCGGTTGCGGGCCGGAAGGAGCCGGAATCGAGAGGTTATTATTGCTGGCATCGCATCGGGAGCTTCGCATGCATCACCGCAATTTTCTGTTCTCGCTCATGGCAATCGCTGCTGGCTTGGTCGCGGCCTGCGCCGCCCACGATACCGAATCGAATCGCTACACGATCACCGGCGACGTGTCCGCGGTCTATTCCAACGGCGAGTTTGTGGTGTGGGCAGCGGGGCCGAAAAACGAAAGCGGCAGCGCGATGGGCATGGCGGCGGCCGCATCGGCCTCGGGCGCCGACGAGCCGCAAACAAGCCTGAAGGACCGCCTCAATATCGTGGCCGAGGCGCCGATCGTTGACGGCAAGTTCTTTCTTGAGGGCACGGTGGATGCGCCGCGCAATGTGTCTTTCTACGTGCTCGGCGCGGTCAGTCCCGAAGGCGTCCGCTGGGCGCCTGTGAAAGGCCAGGCATTCATTCTTGAGCCGGGCGAGCTCGAACTCACGATGACCGCCAGGGCCCGGTTTCTGGTGGACGGCGGCCATTACAACGACATCGTGGTGAATTCCTGGAAGCAGTCGCCCGAATACGCTGCGCTGACGGAGGCCTACCACCGCAAGGCGGCGACGGTGGACGGGGAAACCGAGAGCGAAAGGCGCGCGCGCGCGGAGGAAGCCTCGGAGACCTATAGCGCGATACTGGACCTGGAGACCGAAGGCCGCAGGAAGGTGGCCATGAGCCACGAGGACCCTTTGGTCCGCAAGCTGACCTTGCAATCCACTTGGCTGCGAGGCCGCTGGTTCGGGGAGGCCGTGCAGGCGCTGGCCGAAATGATCCCGGACGACCCTTGGGTCATTGACGCGCTGGCTGCGGAAGAGCAATACGCCGCTGCGCGGGCAAGACGGGCCCAATTCACGGTGGGATCGGAAATCCGGGACTTCGAGGCCGAGACGCTGGACGGCGAAACGGTGAGCATTGCCGGGGCGCGCCAGGGCAAGGATGTGCTGCTGGTTGAGTTTTGGGCCTCATGGTGCGGGCCCTGCCGGGTGGAGATTCCGCACATGAAGCAGGCTTATGCGGACTACGGGCCGCTCGGCTTCGAGATTTTCTCGTTCACCGTGGATGACGAGCGCGAGGACTGGGAAGAGGCTTCCGAAGAGGAGCAGCTGCCCTGGATCGATGCCGGCATGGGCATGGACCACCCGGCCACGGAAACCTACGGCGTGACCGGCGTGCCCGCCAATTTCCTCGTGAATGCAGGCACTGGCGAAATCATCGCCAAGGATTTGCGCGGGCACAAGCTCGACGAGGCGCTTGCCGAACGCTTTGGAAAGGCGGGCGGCGGCGAGGGCTGAGGCCTGTTCCGGCGGCGCGCCGCCGCGTTCTTTGAAGAGGGTCTGAACCCGGCACGGCGCGCCGGTTTTGCGCCGCGCCGGGTGCCGCATCACGGGGCTCCCGGGCCGGAGTTTTCCCCTCAGTCCGGAGGGACCCGGATCGGCATGCCGTCCGACTCCTCGGCGGCGACCAGCGGAGCGCCGTCGATCAGCTCGGCCAGCTTTTGATCGAGCTTCTCGCCGCGCAGGTTCTTCGCCACCACCATGCCCTGCGAGTCAATCAGGAAATTCATCGGAATCGCCAGCACTCCGAACTGCTCGGGAACGGGGCTGGCATAGGCGAGCAGGTCGCTGGTGTTGATCCAGGGAATGCCGTCCTCCTCGCTTGCTTGCGCCCAGTCGTCGCGGTCGTCGTCGAGCGAGTAGGCGAAAATATCAAAGCCTTTGGGCTTGTAATTCCCGTAGGTGGCGATGAGGTTGGGGTTTTCCGCCCGGCAAGGCCCGCACCAGGATGCCCAGAATTCGATGAGCGTGTAGTCGTGGTTTGCGCGCGAGTCCGCAAGGTGGTAGTTCGCCCCATCCAGCCCAGTGCTTGAAAAATCCTCCACCCGCGCGCCTTGCTTCATGGCTTGCGAGGCGGCGCGCATTTGGATGCCTTGGGTGATGCGGCTGCGCGTTGCCAGCAGCGCCGGATGCTCGCCCAGCCCGCCTTGCAGCTGCAGCTCGGCCAGCCGCGCCAGCGCCTGCTCGCCGCCCATGCCGCCCAATTGAAGCGCATACAGGCTGGCTAGCGGATCGTTATCGGATTCGGCAATGGCCCTCAACGCGGTCGAGCGAACATCCTGCAACGCCCGGTAGCGCTCCCAGGATTCGTCGAGCAGCGCTTGGTAGCCCTCGTCGCCTTCCTCCGCGCCTTTGCGCTGCTCCATGATGTCCCGGTAGGCTGCGAGCGCGTCCCGGTAGGCCTCGCTGTCCTCCCAGGAAGCAATGACCTGCTGGTGGTACGGCCCGCCGCTCGCCCGCAAACCCGCCACGCCGCCGGCGTATTCAACCTGAATGTCGCCCGCCTCCAGAATCAGCTGCGCCGACCCCTTGCCGTTGCCATCCGCATCCCGCACGGACAAGCGCGCCACGCCGCCTTGTTGAAGCTCCCCATTCAACTCGAATTCGCCGCCGGCGAGAGGCGCGCGGGCAAGCTCCTCGGTTCCACCCACCACTCCGGTTGAGCGGATCAGCACGACTTCGCCGTCCTCTAGCAATTCGCCGAGGCTGCCGGCAATCCGGTATTGCGCCGCTGCGGCGGACGGCGCT
Source organism: Candidatus Foliamicus numerosus (assembly GCA_028285945.1). GTDB lineage: Bacteria > Pseudomonadota > Gammaproteobacteria > Steroidobacterales > Foliamicaceae > Foliamicus > Foliamicus numerosus. The sequence continues at coordinate 96,429 of JAPYNE010000033.1, forward strand.
TCTAAAGCGCCGTCACGATTCGCGCACCCGGCGAGAGCGGCGATTCCCAGCGCGGCGAGCGAAACAATACGCAGCGCGCCGCGGCGGATTTGCTGGTTTTTCATGGTGGCCATGCGTTCTCTCCCCGAAGCGACAGGACTGCAAGGCGTCGGAACCACTGCGCCGGCACCCGCAGCCATCCATTGTAAAAGCCTCCGCCGGCGCTTGGCGAGCCTCGCAAAGCGCGTGCGGCTTTCCTCTCGCACGCTCATCATCCCGTGCCAAGGGTTTGCCGAAGCCGGGATGCGGGGCGCGCGCCGACGGCTTGACTTGGCAGCCAATGGCCCGCAACGCTCCGGCGGAGCGAACACAGCAGGGAGCGAATTTGTTGAGTGTTTCTTTAGGGAATTATGTAGGAAAGTGCCGAAACTTCAACTGCGCCGACTACTCAAAATTGATTTAAGCCTCTGATATTCCTAGATAAATTCTTGACTTCTTCAGCACTCTGCTATAAAATGGAGTGATATTCGGAGTAAGCAGTATGACCAAGAAATCGCCAGGTAAATCAGACAGAAAAGGCATCTCGCTCATTGAGATCATGCGGATGTTCCCTGATGACGAAACAGCTGAGAAATGGTTTGTCGGGCGGCGGTGGCCTCACGGAGTCAGTTGCCCCCATTGCGGATCCGTCAATGTCCAGACAGGGGCCAAGCACAAGACGATGCCTTACCGTTGCCGGGAGAAGGAATGCGCCAAGCGGTTCAGCGCCAAGACGGGAACGGTGATGGAAGGATCCAAGCTAGGTTTCCAAGTCTGGATGATCGCCACTTATCAGATGACGACTTCCTTGAAGAGCGTATCGAGCATGAAGCTGCATCGGGACTTGGACATCAACCAGCGGAGCGCTTGGTTCATGGCCCACAGGATCAGGGCGGCGCTGTCCGAGAAAGGCGGCAAGTTCTCAGGCCCTATCGAAGTCGATGAGACCTACTTCGGCGGCAAGCGGAGCCGTATGCGTAATTCCAAGCGCAAGCAGTTGGAAGGCCGTGGAACAGTCGGCAAATCCGCCGTGGTGGGAGCGAAGGATCGGGCTAGCAACAAGGTGATGGCGAAGGCCGTGGCCAGGACCGATGCGGCCACATTGCAGGGGTTCGTATCGGAGCACGCAAGGAAAGGATCGACCGTATATACCGACGAGGCGAGGGCTTACAATGGACTGCCTTTCAACCACGGCACGGTAAGGCACAGCGTGTCCGAATACGTGAACGGCAATATCCACACCAACGGAATCGAGTCATTCTGGTCCATGCTCAAGAGGGCGCACAAGGGCACATTCCACAAGATGAGCCCGAAGCACCTTGACCGGTATGTCCAGGAATTCGCAGGACGGCACAATCTGCGGAATTTGGACACCATGGAAATCATTGAATCGGTGATGTCCGGAACAGAGCATAAGCGGCTCAAGTACGATAGCCTGATAGCGGATAACGGGTTGCCGAGTTTGGCAAGGGCGGCATAGGAACATGGCGGAGCCCAACTGGAAGAACAGGACCCTGTTCCACGGGGACAATCTGAGGTTCCTTCGGGCGATGAACTCGGAGTCAGTCGATCTCATCGCTACAGATCCCCCGTTCAACAAGAACAGGGACTTCCACGCCACTCCGGATAGTTTGGCGAAAGGGGCGAAGTTCCAGGACCGGTGGAGTTGGGAAAAGGATGTCCACGAGGAATGGGTCGATGAGATCAAGGACGACTATCCGAGATTGATGGAGGCCATAGAGTCCGCTAGGTATGCCCACAGCGACGGAATGGGGGCGTATATGTGCTTCATGGCCGTCCGGTTATTGGCGATGCGAAGGGTGTTGAAGCCGACCGGCTCAATCTACCTCCATTGCGATCCCACCGCATCGCATTATCTGAAGGCGGTCATGGATGCGGTGTTCGGCTGGAAGAATTTTCAGAACGAGATTGTTTGGTGCTACGGTTCGGGAGGCGCTTCCAAGCGCCATTACTCCCGCAAGCACGATGCGATTCTCTTTTATGCGGCGGGGGGGGGGGGCATATATTCAATGTTGATGACGTGCGGGAGCCTTACTCATCGCCGCACAAATCCATGACCCCGAAAATCATAGGCGATAAGACCTATCAGAAAATGCACCCGCTTGGCAGAATTCCGTTTGATTGGTGGCGGATTCCAATTTTGACTAATAGCGACAAGCAGCGCACGGGCTACCCGACGCAGAAGCCGCTCGCTCTCTACGAGCGCATTATCAAAGCAAGCAGCAACGAGGGCGATATGGTATTAGACCCGTTCGCTGGATGCGCTACGACCTGCGTAGCGGCGGAACGGCTGAATCGGCAATGGATCGGCATCGACATCTGGGAGAAAGCCCACGAAGTCGTAGTGAATCGCCTCAGGAAGGAAGTGGGCCTGTTCGGCGACGTGACCTTCACCGATGAATTGCCTGAGCGGACGGACGATGGCGCAACCGCCGCCCCCGAGTTCAACTTGGAAATGCGGGGCATCCGTCCCGCATGGCAGCGCCTATCCCATAAGCAGATCGTTGCGGAACTGGCGGAAGCGCAGAGAGCGAAAGGCAGTCCGGAAGGCATGGTGACTTGCGCCACTTGCGGCAGGGAAATGGAACTGCCGTTCATGGAGCTGGATCATATCGATCCCCGCAAGTCCGGAGGACCGAACGACATCTCCAACCGGATATTGCTGTGCGGCCCGTGCAACAGGACTAAAAGCTACAAATCCACCATTTCTCAAACCATCGAGCTGAATAAGAAATCGGGATGGCATCGGCCGGAATTAAAGGAAGCCGCCGATGGAGCGGGAAAGGCAGCAAGAAGAAGGGCGGATGCCGTGATTTCAAACAATGGCCCGTTAGTCGGAGACGAAATATGAAGAAGCAGCCAAAACCGGACGACAGGGCGGGAACTGCGAAAATACCGGCATCGGACTACCAGCCGAGCAAAGCCGAACTGGAAGAGGATGTGAGGATTCCAATGCCGTTCAGGAAAGCCGTGGAAATGCTGGCTCAGCCGGTAAGATTGGAATTCATGGGGAAATCAAAGGATTGAGGTTTCAGGGGATTTCGGCACTTTCCTACATAATTCCCTTTCTTTAGTGTTTTGGTATAAGATTGCCGCCTCGTTCAAAAATTGGGGGGCGGGGGGGGGTGTGAGCGGAAAACGGATAAAGTTGCGCCAAGAGGTAGGGAATGCCCGTGTTTTCTAATTGTTATGTCCGCAGGTCGAACGGCGGGAGCTTTCAACGCAGCCTCGCTGATGTTCCCGCGTTCCGGTCGCGGCGGGCCGCGCCCTCGTTTCTGCTGGCGCTGCCGCTGCTGCTTGCGCTCGTCCCCGCGCCAGTCTCCGCGCAAACGGCTGGCATCGAGCTTGACCAATCGTCCATCACCTTGTACGAAAGGGAAACCGACTTCGTCTACCACGTCAGGCTCGCCACGCAACCGTCAGGGAGCGTCACCGTCAGGGCAACGAGCAGCTTCCCGAGCCGGATCAACTTCGATCCGAACCTATCGAACACCGATGTCTCTGGTTTGCGGTTCGATTTGACGTTCACGGCCAGCAACTGGAATCAATGGCAGCGTGTTGAAGGTAGGCGTTTTCTCAGTTTCGACGAGGACAGTGGCACCGCCACGATTTCACACACCGCCACGTCCTCGGCGGACAGCAACTACAACAACCTGAGCGGCCCAAACTTATCGCTCACAGCGTCTGCGAGTGAAAATCCCGTCGACCGTGTATTGCTATTCACGCCCGCGTCGCTTCGCATCAACGAAGATGCCAGCGCCACCTACACGGTGCGTTTTCGCAGCGATCCGGGCAATAACACCACGAGGGTGGTGGCAATCAGCACAGGCGGCTCATCCAAAGCCACGGTGTCGACCAACTCGCTGACCTTCACCGGCGGCTCGTCCGGCAATTGGGATACGGAGCAGACTGTAAGGGTCGAACCGGCGCTGCGCTTCACGCCTTCACAGGTCACAGTATTCATGGATGTCGATAGCATTTATTCCATACAGATGTTGTCGAGGCCCTCCTCGAGTGTGACGGTCACCGGCACACCGAGCGATGTGCGCGATGTGAGCTTCGCGACAACCGGAAGCACCGTCAATCTCCAAGACCAAGGGATGTTCACCCACACCTTCACCACCACCAATTGGAACGTGCCAGTCAAGGTTGCGCTCACTTACGGGCGCGACAGTTCGGCCACCATCAACCATGCACTGACCTCCGCGGATTCCCAATACAACGGCCTCTCGGAGTCGCTGCCGGTCACGGTCGAGGTCGCATCCGAGCCCCGCGCCGTGCTCAGCGTGTCGCCGACATCGCTGTCCGAGGGCAGCAACGTGACGGTTACCGTCAATCTGCGCGACGGCAACACGCGCGGCAGCGCTACCGTTGTTCCGATCGTGTACACCAACGACAGCGCCGAAGCCGCCGACTACACAGCGGCCGCCAGCGTGACCGTTTCTGCGGGGACGCGCAGCGGCACCGCCACCGTGCCCATCACAAACGACAACGTGTTCGAAGCCGCCGAAACCTTCACCATCGCTCTAGGCACGCTGCCGGATGGCGTGCGCCCGTCGCGCCCGGACGAACCCAAGATGTACCAAGTGACCATCGCCGAAAGCGACAAGCCGGAGCTGAGTATCGAGGCGGTTGCCGGCGAAGTGGAAGCGGGAGATGACGATGTCCAGTTCAATGTGAGCGCGAGCAACCCCGCGGATAAGGACATCACTGTGGGGCTTGATATCACTCTGACGGAACCTGTCTCCGCATCAACGGATGCCGCTTTAATTTTCGGCAGCTCTCCCCCTGACGGCGCGAAATCCATCGTGCTCCCTGCTGGCGACACACAGGTTCGCTACGACATCGGCACCAATGCCATAGGCGATGATGCTTCGCGAGGCAAGGCGGAAGCCGAGCTCACGGCC